>NZ_OVCN01000022.1 GCF_900406815.1 Acinetobacter haemolyticus | reverse complement strand
TCAATTACTGACTTATATATTCGCTCAAATAAACTTCGAGAAATTTAAACCAATTAATCAATGAAATATTTTCGATCGATCAACCAGTAAAAATCCACACAAGTTGTTCTTCTATTCTCTTAATGATTAATTTCTTACCTCGTCAGCAAGAAATTAACGCAAAACACTACCTACAACCTTAACCCTGTGAGCTAAGATATTTTCGTGTATCGCGTCGGGATGAGGTGCATTATAGGAGTTTTTTAAAAGCGTGCAAGCTTTTTTAAATCACTGTATTCTCAAATGTTCTTTTTTTGTGCATAAAAATGATTTTATTCATACAAAAAACACAACAACCATATGAAATAGAAGCAGAAATTTTTTATTTGCATTTCTGCTTCGTTTTTCTATTTTTTGTTTTTTATTTGAACACTAATGATTTTAATCGGTTGTTTAGGCACATTTTGATGCAATCCCTGATTCGCTGTAGGTACATTTACGATTTTATCAACGACCTCCATGCCTTTCGTCACTTTACCAAAGACGGCGTAACCTGCATCCATTGCTGACCGGTTTAAAAAGTGATTATCTGCGACATTAATAAAAAATTGACTCGTTGCAGAATTAGGATCACGTGTACGCGCCATTGCTAAAGTACCACGCGTGTTTTTCAAGCCATTACTTGCTTCATTTACGATTGGTGCTTTGGTTGTCTTTTCCACCATATTGGCATCTAATCCACCCCCTTGCACCATAAAGCCAGGAATCACGCGATGGAAAATAGTACCTGCGTAAAAGTTGCTTTTCACATAACTTTCAAAGTTTTTTGCTGAAACTGGCGCTTTATCATCAAAAAGTTCAATTTCGATATTCCCCATACTGGTTTTCATTTCAACCATTGTATTTGCAAATAAAGGGCTGCTTGCGAGTAATAAACTAGCCGTAATAAATAACTTTTTCATCTTTATATTCTCAGTCTAAAAATAGATTTAACCGTGAAGTGTAATTCTAGTTTTGCACACTCATCTTTACTATTTTTATTTGTTAAGTGCTATGTTCCACGTGAAACATAGCACTCCTGTCATCTGATTAACTATGCTTATCCCAGAACTTTCTGAAGTTCCGTGCAATTTCGATAGTGTTGCGTCTTGCCTTGGAGGAAATAGGCGTTAGATTGATAAAGCCATGGGTTTGATCTGGATAGTCCATATACTTCACTTTAACGCCATTTTGTCTAAGTTTATGGCTATAAATTTCACCTTCATCATGGAGTAAATCATGCCCTGCAGTAATTACATAAGCAGGTGCAAGTTTTCTTAGACCACCATAGGTTGGAGAAATTAATGGATCATCCAAAGCAACATTGTGTTGAGTCGCATAATAATCTGTCACATAGTCCACATCTTTACTGGTCAGCACCAAGCCTTCACCATATGCATAAAATGATGGATGTCTGCTTTTAAAATCGACTACAGGATAGAAAAGTAGTTGTGCTTGAGGCGCATAGGCCTTACCCACCGAATGCTGTGCAACCACAGTACTAATGTTTCCGCCAGCACTATCACCCGCAACTGCGATACGATTTTTATAAATCTTTAACTGACGGCGATTTTGATATACCCATGCCAACGCATCTTCACAGGATTGAATCAGCTGTTTAGGTGAGGCTTCTGGTGCCAATGGATAGTCAATACTCATGACTTGAACTTTTGCATACTTGGCAATTAGACGACATGCTTCATCATGTGTACCTAAACCACCTACCACAAAACCGCCACCATGATAGAACACGATCATCGGCAGTTTTTTACTGGGTGCAGGATGATAATGTCTTGCGAAAACAGTACCACTTTGCAAAGGTAAACGAATATCTTCCACAGATTCGATAAATGTCGATTTATTGAGGATGGCAAGCATCTGTGCATCAAATTGACGTCGAGACTCGATTGGATCATCACCAATGAAGCCAATGCGTCCTTGTTTAATCTGAACCGCCATCAAACATTTGGTAAATGCATCCAAATCCGGATATTGATGTGAATATCCGAGAATCTTGGCTAAAGACTCTTGCACAAATGTAGGTAACTTATCGAGCGCTCGTGCAGCAGGACCTTGTCCATGATCTAAAATGGTTTGTATTTTTTGAGGTATTGCTGTCACTTTTTGTCCCCTATTTACGCTATCCATCGTTCTTTTCCTCTCGACTATATGCCTATCCAAAGCGATAGATCAAGAATTTCAAAATATTTTGTACGCTATAGCGTTGGTTTTCAAAAGTCATTAACCATTATGCTTATCAATGACTATTATTTAAGTCAATTAACTCAGTTAAGGCCTATTTAAAGAACCCCAAAGTCATCATTCAGCACTTTTGAGTTCTTGCCAGAGTGGATATGCAAATTTATTTGCGACCCGCGGCGGCTGAACCTGAGATATTGACACCAACTTGTCCAGGTTGAACCTGTGCCTTGACTCCTCCTGTTTGAACGCCATGAGAGCCAACGCCAACATTGGTCGAACCTGTTGCTTCAACAGAAACACAGCCAATCATGCTAGTGATGATGAGACTTAATACAGAGACTAAAGCAAATTGCTTCATATATTTTCCTTGACTATTTCTATATACACTTTTGTTGTGCATCCTCATCATTACGATTTTAAGAATTAATGTATAGACAGGATTGGATTTTTTTATTGTCAGTTTGGCAAATTTTCTCACTAAATAAGGCGCTAGATGAGAACAAAAAAACTAGAATCAAACCAATGATTCTAGTTTTTTCAATTCATTCGACATCCCGAACACAGCATATATAGCAGTATATGATTCGATCGATCTATTGGCATCAATATGATGATCTATTGTGTTTGAAGGTCACTATGCATTACTGTGCTGAAGCTTCTGCATCAACTGCGCCAGATACATCTGCTGATGCGCCGCTATGATCAACTCCCATAGATGTATCCGCTTGAATACCAACACCACCTTGAACTCCTGTTGGACTTGCACTTGTTTGCGCTGAGCCTGATGCTTCTAAACCACCTTGAGTTGAGCAACCTACTGCTGTTAACGCAACACCAGATACAACCATAGAAATCAATGCTAACTTTTTCATTACGTATTTCCTTTCATTATGACTAAAAGCAAAGTTGTCTTTGCGTTGCCTATGATTCACAATTTTTTTCTAGGACGTGATGAGGATTAGTTGCAGTTTGTTATTTATGCAGGATGTTTTTGCAATTTTTATTAAATCAGTTCACTTTATTATTCACGCTCTAGGGTATTTACCTGATTGTCATAAATCACCAATAATTTAGTTACTTAATGAATGTAGCTTAATTCTGAATGACACAATAAGGCCATCAGCTTATGTTTTTATAATTCATAGAAACACCGCACAATCCTCTCATAACATTACAATTACGTAATTTTGGTTAAAAATAAATGTAGAACAAATAAAAAACCGTGGAAAACCACGGCTTTTTTCTAATCTCCACTGCTAGATTAAGGCCACTGCATTTCACCTTTAACCACTTTAGCACCTAGCTCAAGGCTACTTGACTCACCTAAAGTTGGATACTGTTTTTGCATCATTTTCACCAGCTCAGCCGAGTTGTTTGTGCTTTTCACAGCTTTCTCATATTGCTTCAAATAATCAATCGAGAAATTCACCGCATCCAGTCCTTCTGCCGCCCCTGCTTTCATATGTGCAGGCACCACCATTTTTGGATTTAAGGCCTTTATACTTTCTAAAGACTGTACCACCTCGGCACGATCTTTGGCTGTTGGAGTATCGGCGGTCCACAGATGGATACCTGATGAAACTGGAATTCCGCCAACGACCGCTTGAGCACTCGGAATCCATAAGTAAGTGAGTTCTTTCTTACCTTTAATTTCGATATTTTCATTTTCGAATTTTAAGTTTTTAGCCGTATATACTTGCGGAACAATAATTTTACTCGGTGCATTAGCCCCCATTTTCGGACCCCAATACGCCACTTTTAGCGCCTGAGTATCTTGAATGTGCTTTACTGTTTCAGGCGTTGCAATGATTTGTACGTTTGGGAAATATTGTTTAAATACATCTAAGCCAAAATAAAAGTCAGGATCACCGTAACTGACAAAAATTGTTTTTAAAGTTTTACCGCTGTCTAGGATATCAGCAGCAATGCGCAAAGCTTCTGATTTAGAAAATTGAGCATTGACCAATAACACTTCTTTATCGCCTTCAATCAAGGTTGAAGTCACGCCAAAATGTTCAGGCTGAGCTAGATAGTTCTGGATTTTCAGTTCTTGGGCAAAGGCAGTCGATGTTGCTGCTAAAGCTGATAAAGCAAGGATATAAGGTTTGGTATTCATCTTATCGTCTCCAATCTGATAGGAAACACTTTAAATTGCAATTATTGCTGAATAAACACCCTAAATTAAGATAAAATGTTGCATATCTTGCAACAATGATAATAAACATGGATACCTTAAAAGCCATCCAAGTGTTTGTCTGTATTGCTCAACAAGGCAATTTAAGTAAAGCAGCAGAACATTTAGACTATTCAAAAGCGATGGTTTCGCGCTATTTAGAGCATCTTGAAGCCACATTTTCAACGCGACTGTTTCAACGTAATACCCGCAAAGTTTCACTTACCCCTGCAGGTGAAAAAGCCTTGGTGTATTGTGAAAATATTTTGCAACAACAACAGCTTCTAGAAGGTTTAGCCGCGCCTGAACAGCATAGTGGCACGATTCGCTTTACCTGTGGTTTGTTTTTATTTCAGCTTGGTGTCAATGAATGCATCAAACAGTTCAAAAAACATTATCCGCGCATTCATTTTGATGTGTATTTAACAGAGGATACTGTTGATTTAATCGATGCACATGTTGATCTGGCTTTGCGTATTACCCAGAAAGTCGCTGATGGTTTAATCGCACGTCCTGTCTGTCAAATCGAATCGATCTTTTGTGCGCATCCACATTATTTACAAGATCACCCTCCCCTGTCACATCCGAGCCAGTTGATTCAACATGACTGCATTGCCCACCATACCCATAATCAGTACTGGACCTTATTTGATACAGATCAGCAACCACAGAACTATCCTTTAAATGTTACGTTTAAAAGCAATGATGTGATTGCACTGTATCAAATGTGCCTCAAGGCTGAAGGGATTGCCATGCTTCCGACCTTGCTGGTGCGCCAAGATATTGCTCAACAACGCTTGCAACAGGTATTTACCGATTTTTCAGCGCCTGACCTGACCTTGTCGTTAGTCTATGCATCAAGACAACATTTACCCAAAATCACCCAAGAATTTATTGCATTTGTGATCGAAAACTTAAATTTTTACTTAAATCAGCAAAATTAAAAGATTTAAATTCACCTGAACGCTTGAATTTTGTCGCCTTGCCCATACCTCATCCGTATCAATGAATGACCAAGATGTGGCAGTTCAGGTTTAACCCGATGAGCATTCACGCCAAAAGGACTGTACATGTTTGAGAACTTTTTTAAACGGAGATCATCAATGGCTAATGAGCACAACGAGCAAGCTCAAGACATTCAAAATGAGCAACAAGCTGAACAAACTCAAGCTGAAGGTGTAGAGCAAGCTAACGAGCTTAGCGTTGAAGATTTACAAGCGCACATCACCCAACTTGAAGAAAGCTTGAAACTCGAAAAAGCACGTACAGCCAATGCAGTGTACGAAGCACAAAAAAGTGTAGAACGTATTCAACGTGAGTCTGAAAAGCACAAAGATACTGTGCTAGAAAAATTTGCCAAAGAATTATTGGATTCTGTCGACAATCTTGAACGTGCGATTCAAGCTGCTGGCGAAGAACAAACACCTGTACTTGAAGGCGTCAAACTGACGTTGAAATCACTTCTCACTACACTTGAGAAATTTGGGGTAGTCGAAGCAGATACACAAAATGGTTTCAATGCTGATCTGCACCAAGCCGTGGGTATCGATCCAAATGCCAAAGCCAATGAAATCGGTACAGTGTTACAGAAAGGTTATACCTTAAATGGTCGCCTCCTTCGCCCCGCAATGGTCATGGTCGGTCAATAATTTGTAGCAGCAAAGTATTTATTTGCTCAGAAAGGTAAGAATTTGAGAGTTTTTTCAGTTTTTTTTCATAAAAATGCTTGAAAAAAACCGATTAACTCTCATATCGAATAACAAGAAAATTCCCTTTTACTCCTCCCTACTAAAGAGGAAATTAGGGGATTCACAAAATTTTAGAGGAACATCCCAAATGGCAAAAATTATTGGTATTGACTTAGGTACTACCAACTCATGTGTTGCTGTACTCGAAGGCGATAAAGTAAAAGTAATCGAAAACGCTGAAGGCGCACGCACAACTCCATCGATCATTGCATATAAAGATGGCGAGATCCTTGTTGGCCAAAGCGCAAAACGTCAGGCTGTAACCAACCCGAAAAATACATTATTCGCGATCAAGCGTTTGATCGGTCGTCGTTATGAAGATCAAGCCGTACAAAAAGATATCGGTCTTGTCCCTTACAAAATCATCAAAGCAGACAATGGTGATGCTTGGGTTGAAGTAAACGATAAAAAACTTGCACCTCAACAGATCTCTGCTGAAATCTTGAAAAAGATGAAGAAAACTGCAGAAGACTATTTAGGTGAAACAGTGACTGAAGCTGTTATTACTGTTCCTGCTTACTTTAACGATGCGCAACGTCAAGCAACTAAAGATGCAGGTAAAATCGCTGGCTTAGACGTTAAACGTATCATTAACGAACCAACTGCTGCGGCACTTGCGTTCGGTATGGACAAAAAAGAAGGCGACCGTAAAGTTGCAGTTTACGACTTAGGTGGTGGTACATTCGACGTATCAATCATTGAAATCGCAGACCTTGATGGCGACCAACAAATCGAAGTGTTATCAACCAATGGTGATACTTTCCTTGGTGGTGAAGACTTTGATAACGCGTTAATTGAATTCTTGGTTGAAGAATTTAAGAAAGAACAAAGTGTGAACTTGAAAAATGATCCACTTGCGTTACAACGTTTGAAAGAAGCTGCTGAAAAAGCAAAAATCGAGCTTTCTTCATCAAATGCAACTGAAATCAACCTTCCATACATCACTGCTGATGCAACTGGTCCTAAACACTTAGTGATCAATGTAACACGTGCGAAACTTGAAGGTTTAGTTGCTGATTTAGTTGCGCGTACAATCGAGCCTTGTAAAATCGCACTTAAAGATGCTGGTCTTTCGACTTCAGACATCTCTGACGTGATCTTGGTTGGTGGTCAGTCTCGTATGCCAATGGTTCAACAAAAAGTACAAGAATTCTTCGGTAAAGAGCCACGTAAAGACGTAAACCCTGACGAAGCAGTTGCAATCGGTGCTGCGATTCAAGGTGCGGTATTGTCTGGTGACAAAACTGACGTTCTTTTATTAGACGTAACACCATTAACTTTAGGTATCGAAACAATGGGTGGTGTATTAACACCAATCATTGAGAAAAACACCACGATTCCTGCGAAGAAATCACAAGTGTTCTCTACTGCTGCTGACAACCAGCCTGCAGTAGACATTTCGGTTTACCAAGGTGAACGTAAAATGGCTCAACAAAATAAATTGTTGGGTAACTTCCAATTAGGCGATATCCCACCTGCTCCACGTGGTGTACCGCAAATTGAAGTATCGTTCGACATCAACGCGGATGGTATCTTGAAAGTATCTGCTAAAGATAAGAGCACTGGTAAAGAGCAATCAATCCAGATTAAAGCAAACTCAGGTTTGTCTGATGCTGAAATCGAAGCAATGATTAAAGATGCTGAAGCGAATGCTGAAGAAGATCGTAAGTTTGAAGAGTTAGCGAAAGCGCGTAACGAAGCGGATGCTTTAGTGTCTAGCTCTAACAAAGCAGTTAAAGATCTAGGTGACAAAGTGACTGAAGATGAAAAAACTGCAATCGCTACTGCGGTTTCTGAGCTTGAAGCAGCAACTAAAGAAAATGATGTTGAAGACATCAAAGCGAAAACTGAAGCTTTACAAAACATCTTAATGCCAATCACTCAACGTGCTTATGAACAAGCACAAGGTGCTGGCGGCGCAGAAGGTTTTGATCCAAATGCATTCCAAGGTGGTGATGCTGGTCAACAACAAAAAGCGGACGATGGCGTTGTAGATGCTGAGTTCACAGAAGTTAAAGATGACAAAAAATAATTTGTCTCTTTAAAAAAGACCGCGCGAAAGCGCGGTTTTTTTTTGCATTAAATTTTTATATCCATACTTAAATTCAAATTAGTTTTAGCTACAGTAGAGGCGGCATGGAAGCCGCCCTGTTGGGCTGCGGTAACATGGATGTACTGTCAGCCCAACAAATGGTTTTGCCTACTTTGTCTAAAAACAAAGTAGGATCTTACCTGCGCAAAACATTTAAACTTTACATAAAATTTGAGGCTGTGACTTTCATAAATGAATTAAATCTTATTGATAGAAAGTAACTATTAGGTAGATTTAGATTGATCGAAATAAAGTTCACCCAAGATCGGCATAAATAATGGCTCTACTCCACAAGCTTTAATTTCGTCTAGAAACTCAGGGATATTCACACCAGGTAATAATTGTGGTGGTTGATCAATCGGTGTCACCATCGTATCCCAATGACACGGAATAATATATTTTGGTTTTAGGAGTCTTACGACATCCTTAACATAGTTGGGTCGATATTTACGACCAATTGCACATAAGCAAACGATATCTGCCTGTCTACCCTGCAATTCTTGTTCAATAAAGTCAGCAGAATCAATATGAACTACTGTGAGTTTGCCTGTATCAATCCACCAGTTAAACACTTGCCCATGTCTTAGATGATGAAATTTCGGTGGATATGGTGGTGGTGTGGTCATATCACCTGGTAGAGGCACACGACCAAAAAGGGCTTTGCCATGAATTGAAGGCAGACCAACAACGTGCCATTTACCACAATCAATGACTTCTCGCCCCTTTGTTTCAAACATTTGCGATTCAGACAAACCTGCTGATCGTCCATACATTAAGGTAGCCTTCGAACCAATTAACCGTGCGCCAGTTTGTTTACATACTTCAGGCGCATCCAGAATATGATCATAATGCGCATGTCCAATTAACACATCATCTGCGTTTGGTATATGTTGTCTGACTAATTCTGGATCACTGGGTAAAGCTTGAGTCAGTGTATGCCATAGAGTGGGACGACTGATAAAAGGATCCAGTACCACCGTACGGTGCTGATCCGAAATTATAAACCCCGCCGTGCCTAAATATTTGATTTTTAAGTTTTCGTTTTTCGCTTCGGCTGGAGAGCAAACTGTCCAGGTCGGATCAGGTGTTTTGAGTAAATATTTGAGCATTTTTATTCCTTGGTCTTTTTATTTATCCCTTTCATATAAGGCATTAAAACAAAATCAGTTGTCTGATGATATCATTTCCCGATACCCGCTATTTTTTGTTATAGTCAGTCCTGCAAGCACGATTATTCATATACATTGAGCGCCGTATTTTAGAAGAAAGTAAAATGATTCGTCTGTTGGTTTTTTCAGGATTACTCTTCCTTATCTTATGGTCAGGTTATCAAAGCCATCAGCACCCTCAGCTTAAATTTAATTCCCTACTCGATCGCATTACGCATCCTTTGGATACACGTCTTCGTTATCGTATCGCCGAAGTTGACCCTCGCTTTAAACTTAGCCTAGAGCAAGTACAAGAAATTAGCCAACAAGCGGCTCAAATTTGGAAAGATGGAACGGGTAGAGATTACTTAGTATTTGACCCGAATGCTCAACTAGCCATTCATTTGGTTTACGATCAACGTCAAATTGAAAGTGAACAACGACGTGCTCATTTGAGCCAATTAGAGTTCAACCAACAACAATGGCGTGATAAAAAACAGCAACTTGATCATATCGAACAAGCGCTTGTTGAGACTAAACAAGATTTAAACTTAAAACGACAACAATTAGATCAGCAAATTCAACAATATAATCAAGAGAAAAGAATCGCACACCTCAACCCAGTAACAGGTGCATATCAACAACATCTACAGCAAAAACAACAAAATTTACAATACAACATGGAAGTATTAAAACAAGAAATTACGAGTTTTAATCAAAAAATCAGTAACTTAAATCAAAAGGTTGATGAGCTGAATGCGCTTGACCAGCAATTACACGATGCGGTGAAAGAATATAAGCAACGCTTTCAACCTCATTTATTTCATAAAGGTTTATTTAATGGTAAGCAAATTATGATCTATGAGTTTGAGTCCAAAGATGATTTGCGTTTAACGCTGGCCCACGAATTTGGTCACGCTTTAGGATTACAACATACTGATGATCCGAAAGCCTTGATGCATCCTATTTTGAAGGAACAAAATTTCACTGATTTTCGCCTGACTCAGACAGATCTTGATTTACTCATGGCACGATAGACACAATAAAATCATAGATCGTTTTTTTAGAGCAGATATGAGAAATTTTAGCTGCGCTTTTTTGCGGAAATTTAAGCAAAATAGACTTTATAGCTAAAAAAACGAGCGACCTTTAATGTCACAAATAAACAATTTTTCATCTAAATGTATAAAGCTTTTCAGTTTCTGAATTTTTTTACAAAAGTTAACAAATGGCTGTTTTTTTGGCATTTTTTTCTTAACCCTCTCCTCTTTTACATTAATAGACTGATATTTATAAATTTAATGACGTAGAACAAGTCGAATGATTGATTTTATATTTTGCCTATTATTCGATCTATTATTTTATTTATCCAAATAAAATCACATTTTTTATTTTATTTATTAATTAGATAGCTTTTTGACCCGCCTAAAAAATTACCCAAAAATAAGTTTTATTTTGGGGAAAAGTTCATGCGAAATTTAGCTGTAGCACTCCGTATTGTTACATGTGTATGCCTCGGTATATCGCACGCTAGTCATGCCCAAAATACTTCACATAACGCTCATACACATCATCATAAAACCACTCAAACACCTATATTTTATCGTGTAGCAGAGATTGATCCCCGCTTCAATTTAAGTATGCAGCAAGTGATTCAGCTCACCCAACAAGCTGCGGACATTTGGCATCAAGAAACGGGAAAACAACATTTTATTTATGATCCGGAAGCGAGTTTTAGCATCCATTTGATTTATGATGAACGTCAAAAACAAAGCAGTCATCGTCTTCAAAGTCTCGATGAAATTCATCAACAACAGCAACGATGGGAACACCAAAATCAACAGTTGCAACAAGCTAGAGCAGAACTTGAAAAAAATAATGCGTTGCTTGCCATCAAACAAAATCAACTCACCACCCAATTTCAACAATATAATGCAGATGTACAACGCTTCAACCAACAACGTTCATCATCAAAATCCTTAGCTGATCAGCTTGCGCAACGTCAACAAGCATTACATCAACAATCCAATGCTTTACAGCAAGAAATGAATCGACACAATCTAAAAACCCAACAGCTGAACCAAGAAATTAATAAATTAAATGAAAATAATCAGCAGCTTGTCTCGACAGCGCAACGATTTAATCAGGTATTCAAACCTCGCCTATTCCACAAAGGAAATTTTAATGGCAAACAAATCACGATTTATGAGTTTAGTTCAGCAGAAGATCTTCGTTTAACATTGGCACATGAATTTGGGCATGCTTTAGGCTTGCCACATACCGATGATCCAACTTCACTCATGTATCCTGTGATTCAACAACAAAACCTACAGCGATTTGCACTTACTCATAGCGATAAAGCCTTAGTTAAAGCCATGTATTAATCATTGATAGCACTGCAATGCTCCAATGCATTTTGATTATTTTTCAAACAAACAGTTTTTTATATTAAATGAAATGGAAAATAATTTTAGAACTTGAGTAAGTAATCGCATGATCTAATTTTTAACTGCTAATCGCTTTCTCACATTTCAAATTATAAAAATAAATCTCTGTTCTCGTGTTATTTTTAATCGAATCATTATTCCCAGTACGTCTAATTTATATTTATGAGCTGAATTTTTATACACTTGTATCTTTATTTATTTTCAATAATTTTTATTAACTTCATATATCTAAATGCTTTTTTTTCAAATTGACTAATCATAAAAGCTGATTAAAATACGCCCTTTTTCTTGTTTTATCTCCCCCTATTATGCGTTTATTTCCTCTTTTTTTGGCAATTTGTGCTTACATATTTGGCCATGTAGCCGCCTTTGCTCAGATTTCCACTGTGCAAAACCTCACACCTATAAAATATGGTACTGGTCACCCCTTACATTATCGTATTGCTGATTTTGATCCTCGCTTAAATATCACTCATCAGCAAATGATTGAAATAAGTAAGCAAGCAGCAGCGATTTGGGAAAAAGATACAGGTCAGAACTATTTCGTTTATGATCCGAATGCTGAATTTTCGATTCACTTGGTGATGGATCAGCGCCAAATCCGGAGTTTAAAACGTTCAGAAAATTTACAACAACTTGAACAGCAACAACAGATTTGGTTGAATAAAAACAAACAACTACAAGAGCTTAAAAGACAGTTCGCTTTTTCAGCAGCCCATCTGGAGTCCATGCAACATGAAAACTCAATGGAAACACTGATCTATCAACAACATCTAGAACAGCATCAGCAACTCACCCAACAACTGGATTTGCAAACTCAAAAATCTAAACAACTCTATCAAAAGCTGACACAGGCCATTGAGCAATTTAATCAAACTTTTGCTCCGCAAGTCTTACACAAAGGACAATTTCAAGGAAAACAAATCTTTATTTATGAGTTTTCTTCAATTGATGACTTACGTCTCACCTTGGCACATGAATTCGGCCACGCTTTGGGTCTGAAACATACTCAAGATCCGCAATCTTTAATGTATCCAAGAATCAAACTACAAGATGCGAAAAACTTTAAATTAACCGATACGGATTTGGCGTTATTAGGCTTGTCTCACTGAGGATAGATCGATTAAGCTGATGTTTTTGTGACATAACAAGAATGGGTCGATTGTTTTGATTTATTCATGTTATTGTGGTGTGAAAACATCATCTTAATCTAAATGGAGATCAGCATGAGTTATTATCATATCCTCATTGAAGTGAACGACCACATCAGTACGATTGAGCAGACTCGTGATATCGAAATCCTAAATATTGAAGATATTAGCCCTTTTCTTCATTCGATTTTGATTCCTTATTTCAACGAACAAATTGTTGAATTAGAAGATGAAAATGTCCCTTATGACGAGATTTTACATTTGGAAGTAAAACAAACTTTACTGCCGATTGAGCATTTAATCGAAGAAGAACAAAAACAACTTCCAAGTGATACTGATGTCACGATTACTGCTTATGAAATATTTAATGATCGTGATCTGAGCCAAGATGTCACTGCGGTTATTTTTGATATTTTAGAAGCCGTTAAATTAGACCCTGCTCCATAAATAAAAAAGGTCTGCACTTGGCAGACCTTTCCACATTATTATTTTATTGCATCATTTTGCGTGCTTGTTCCTGACGGAAAGCACCTAAAATTTGCTGTCCTGCACGTCCTGTTGGATTTAAACCCAAGCGAGTTTGCTCTTGACGAATTGCTTGACGACTTTTATCGCCGATTAAACCATCGACTGCGCCAATGTCATAACCGCGTTGAATCAAAAATTGTTGAATTTCACGGCGTTCCGCTCTTGATGTCCCCGCATCATTTGTTGGCCATGCTGTTAAAAATGGTGTACCACCGCGCAGTCGGTCAGATAAATGCGCAATTGCTAAACCATAACTTTCAGCAGCGTTATAGCTATAAATCGCATCAAAGTTTCTAAATACTAAAAATAATGGACCATTCGCACCTGCTGGCGAAATCAAACCTGCTTGAATACTTCCAGTTAAATTTCCTTGAATTAACGCCGTTCCATCTGCACGTGTTACACCCTGTGCAATCCAGTGATTGAGCGACTTTTTATTACGGCGACTTTCCTCAGAAATCGACATACCTTGTGGGATTTTCACTTCAAAGCCCCAAGGCATCCCGGTTTGCCATCCAGCACGTTTTAAAAAGTTTGCTGTTGATGCCAAAGCATCTGGAATACTAGATACAAGATCACGACGACCATCACCATCAAAATCTACGGCTAAACGCTCATAAGTAGATGGCATAAATTGGGTATGACCAAACGCTCCTGCCCAAGAACCATAGAGTTGATCTTGGGTTACATCACCTCGTTGCAAAATACGCATGGTCGCGAAAAACTCGCCACGGAAATAACTTTGTCGACGACCTTCACAACTCAAAGTGCCTAAGGCTTGTAGTAAAGGATAACGACCAGAAATATCGCCATAATTACTTTCTACACCCCAAACTGCAACCACCATGTCGGCAGGTACCCCATAGGCTTGTTCTACACGTCGCAGCACATCACGATGTTGCGCAAGTTTTTGTTGTCCTGCCTGTACTCGCTCATTATCAACTAAACCAGATAAATAATCCCAAATCGGTGTAGAAAATTCTGGCTGATAATTTAAACGATCAATCACTGAATAATCCGCGCTGAGATTTTGGGTATAACGATCATAAGTTGCACCAGAAACACCAGAAGTAATCGCTTGAGATCGTAAACCTGCTAGACAACTTTGGAAATCACGTGTCGGATTAAATGTACTGGTATTGCTTACCGCTGGCGTCGTTGTCGTGGTTGAAACTTTTGCGCCATTGATAATCAACTCAGCATGAGCATTATAAGATAAGGTCAATAAGGCAGTGCCTAGAAAAAGAGGAAAACGGTACATGATGTCTAAACCATATTTTTGAATTTAAATTTCAGGGTTAACATAACACGATCATTGATGTTACAACGTTTGAAATCGTAATTTTTGAATTCATAATCGAGTTTTTAAATTTAAAACATACGATTTAAATTCAAAAGTATCCGTTCTTTTTAAATTTAAAACAGATTGCGACTATATTTTTGAATTCAAAAGTAGATGCACAGCACTCATCCTCATTTAAATTCAAAAACAACACCTGCTTTTGAATTCATTTCACATCATACATCTACATAAAAATAAGTAAAAATTCCTAAATTTTATCGTTTTAATCCTAATTACTATCAGCAAACCATGACTTTAAATTCAAAACAGCACCAACATGCGAACTTTTAAATTTAAAAAATCCTTGGCGTTTTTGAATTTAAAACAGCACGCTCGTCCAAACCTAAGTTTTAAATTCAAAATAAATACCCACCATTTAAATTCAAAGTCTAAAAATAAAGTTATCCACACCCACATTCCGCCACGTCTTTTTATTTTCTGAATTCAGAAAATAAAAGTGATAAAAAAAAGCGATCAGAAGATCGCTTTTCATGTGCTGTGGATAAGTTAGATGGTCATCTCATCTGTTAATGCCAATGGTACAGGTAGAATTTTGGCTAACTGACGACACAATGACGTTAATTCATCGCTATTATTCGGCATCAAGGTAATATGGCCTAGCTTGCGACCTTCACGTTCAGACTTATTATAAAGATGCAAATGTACACCTTTGAGTGCTAAAACATCCTCAGACTTAGGGTGTTGACCAATGATATTCACCATGACTGTCGGACGTACTACATCCGTTGCTCCAAGTGGTAAACCCGCAACCGCACGAATGTGGTTTTCAAATTGCGAGCACATCGCACCTTCAATCGACCAGTGACCCGAGTTATGGACACGACATGCCATTTCATTGGCATATAAACCTTGTTCTGTCACAAACAATTCAAGCGTCAATACACCGACATAGTTCAAATGATTTAATAAGCGGGTAATATAATCTTGCGCAACAGGTTGTAAATCCACGCTATTTGGCGCAGGAACAATTGAGTGTGACAAAATACCATTGTGGTGGTGGTTTTCTGCCAATGCCCAAGTTTTAACATCACCATCTTGACCACGTACCGCGATAATCGAGACTTCACGGCTGAATTTCACAAAGCTTTCAGCAATCAAGCTTTTTGCAGGACCAAGCTCAGCCCAAGCCATATCAATTTGGTCTTCTGATCTTAGAACAAACTGTCCTTTACCATCATAGCCACCTGTCACAGTTTTTAAGACGATAGGCAAACCAAGTTCAGCAACCGCTTGTTTTAAACTGTCTAGGCTATCTACTGCACGATACGGCGCAACAGGAATTCCCAATTCATCAAACAAGCCTTTTTCGGCCAAACGGTTTTGAGCCGTAGCCAGTGCGAGGCGAGGGGGATGCAAGGTCTTGCTTTGAGTTAAAACATCCACATCTGCAACTGGTGTGTTTTCAAATTCAAGGCTGAAGACATCCGCACTGGCAATAAAGTCTTGCAAGGCATGCTCATTTTTATTTGAAAAGACTGGACCTAGAATCGCTGCTGGACAATCTGTTTCTGCTTCAAAAAAGCTACATTGAATATTAAGTGGCAAAGCTGCTTGCGCCATCATGCGTCCAAGTTGTCCGCCACCAAAAATACCGATGGTTTTATTCATGATTGGCCTCGTTACACTTGACCAGGAATATTTTTGCTCGACACTTTCTCCGTTTGTGCAGTACGGAAATCCGCAACATTTTTGGCAATCTCAGGACGTGTTAAACCAAGAATTTGCGCTGCCATGATCGCTGCATTGGTCGCACCCGCCTGACCAATTGCCAATGTGCCTACCGCGATACCCGCAGGCATTTGCACAATCGAAAGCAATGAATCTACACCATTGAGAATCGACGATTTAACCGGTACACCCAGCACAGGCAAATCGGTTTTTGCTGCACACATTCCTGGTAAATGCGCCGCACCGCCAGCACCTGCAATAATCACTTGGATTCCGCGATCACGTGCTGTTTCAGCATATTCAAATAAACGGTCTGGTGTACGATGCGCAGAAACCACTTCAGCTTCAAAAGGCACACCCAATTGTTTGAGCATGTTAGCGGTGTGTTCTAGCGTTGCCCAATCTGATTGAGAACCCATGATAATCCCGACTAAAGGTTGGCTATCTGTTGCGACCGCATTCATTGGCTTTTCCAAAACTTGATAAAAAAAAGAGGGCAGTGTCTCGACTTACGCCAAACACAAAGGAATAAATTGGCAGATATTATAGCGGTTTTTTCAAGCATCCCCAACTACAGAACGCTTGAACTGATCGCAGAAAAATTAGCTCTGATTACGAAAAACAAAATAGACGCAGCCCAATAAACAGAGCATTGCCCAGACATAATCCAACTTAAATGGTTGTTTAAACATAAACAGCATAAACGGCACGAACACCAATAGGGTCACAACTTCCTGGGTAATTTTCATTTCACCCAAACTCCAGCCATGTTGACTGAACAATTTGGTCGCAGGAATCATAAAACTGTATTCCAATAAAGCAATACACCAACTCAGTAAAATCGCTTGCCAAATCGGTGCATCATGTAAGTATTTTAAATGACCATACCATGCCAAAGTCATAAAACAATTGGAAATAACCAATAAACACAGCGCTAAAAGAGTAGGGCTCAATTGTATTTACTCTAAAAATTTTGTAATAATTTTATAGTAAAATCCGTTTTTGAATAAGATTTGAGAAACATAAGGATTATGAAAAAGTTATTTCTACTGACTATTTTACTGTTTTCGATGAGCACAAACCACGCGATAGAATTAGATTTAGATAACCAAAATGAAGCCCTATCTGATTTAGCCAACATGTTCTATAGTGAAAAAAATGACCCTGTATATCGTTTTGAAGCCTTAGATCCTCAAAAACTAGATTATTCTGTAGAAAGTTTGAAATTTATCGATAAATATTTGTCAGATTTAAAGAAAATTAATTTAGATCAGGTCTCTGATGACCAAAGATTTAAAACCATTCTCCGTACAGGTGCATATGTAGGAGAAACGATCAGAAAAAATGATAAAAATAGAAATTGGTATTGGGTTGATTATGAAACAGCTAAGCAATTAAATCCTGAACTTTTTAATAATTTGGATCACTCAATTGAACTTGCTGCAATACTAACAGATGGTGAACGTTTCATCTTTCCATTGAATAAAGTTGTTAAATTTCTAAAAAATGGTGAAGAGGATAGCTTATATTTTTTTGCAACTACAGCGCTGAAATTTTAACATTTATGACTTTAATTTTAAGTAAAGAACAACAACGAATTTTGACTATCTTTTCCATAACAGCCTTGCTATCTTTTCAAGCAAATTTTTAATTGCATTACACACGTTTATTGCGTGACTGAATAAAGAGAGAAGCACGATGCATCTGCATATTTTGGGTATTTGTGGCACATTTATGGGGTCTTTGGCTCTATTAGCACGAGATTTAGGACATAAAGTCACAGGTTCAGATGCCAATGTTTATCCCCCGATGTCTACTCAACTCGAAAATGCAGGTATTGAGTTGATGCAAGGCTATGACCGTAGCCATTTGCAACCGCATCCTGATCTTGTCATCGTCGGCAATGCCATGAAACGTGGCATTGATGCGATCGAATATATGCTGAATGAAGGTCTACCTTATATTTCTGGTCCACAATTTTTGGCAGATCATGTGCTGCAAGGCAAACATGTATTGGGTGTTGCAGGTACACATGGTAAAACCACCACCACGACAATGTTGGCTTGGGTCTTGGATCAAGCGGGTTTAAATCCTGGTTTCTTGATCGGTGGAGTACCACTCGGTTTTAGCGAAAGCGCACGCTTAGGTGGCGGTAAATACTTCTGTGTTGAAGCTGATGAATATGATTCAGCCTTCTTCGACAAACGTTCTAAGTTCGTCCACTATCATCCAAAAACCGCGATTTTAAATAATCTTGAATTTGACCATGCCGATATTTTTGATGACCTTGCTGCGATTCAAAAACAATTCCACCATCTAGTACGTACCATTCCAAGTGAAGGTCGTATTATTGCACCGATCACCGAAACCAATATTGATGAAGTCTTGGAACAAGGCTGCTGGACACCTGTGGTTCGTACCAGTCTTGAGCCAAATGACCAAGCTGCTTTGTCTGCTGAACTGATCAGTGCGGATGGTAGTCATTTTAAAGTCCTTGAAAATGGCAAAGTGATCGGGGAAGTGAAATGGTCTATGACTGGACAACATAGCGTTGCTAATGCCTTAGCAACCATTGCTGCCGCACAGCATGTCGGTGTCAGTCTTGAACAGGCCTGTGATGCCTTATCTAACTTCGGTGGGGTGAAGCGTCGTATGGAGCTGTTAGGTACAGTACGCGGTATTGAAGTCTATGATGACTTTGCTCATCATCCAACTGCGATTGAAACCACACTCGACGGTGCACGTAAACGTTTGGGCGAACGTAAACTTTGGGCAATCATTGAACCACGCTCTAACACCATGCGTATGGGCAGCCACAAAGATGGTTTGGCGCATTCGGCACGTTTGGCGGATGAGGTGATTTGGTATCAACCAGAAGGTTTGGATTGGGATTTACAACCTGTGATTGCAGCTTCATCAAACAAAGCTGAAGTGAGTCGTTCTCTGGATGAGATCATTGCTCGTGTGGTCAATGAAGCAGGTGAGGGTGATGCTGTGGTGATCATGTCTAATGGTGGTTTTGGTGGTTTACACCAAAAGTTGATTACGGCTTTGTCGTAATTAAAGTCAACACTGTCTCTAACAAATTGAAAAAAATATTGTCTTAACGGAGTCTTGCAAGTTCTTATCTAATTTCTGGATCAGCCTGCGGCTCGCCCTACTTTTCTTTCTGGAAAAGTAGGCAAAACCATTGTCATCCACAAAACCTGGTCACTTCTTGTATTTAATTAATGCTTCGCAGAAACAGCATTTTGCTGATATTACGCAGGTTGTGGATGACGTTTACGCGTATCATCTTTCTTGTCGAACTCAGATTAAATTAATTTCTTGCTGATATTTACTATTGTGACGGCGGCATGGATGTCGCCCGTTGGACTGTGGTATAGGGATATACCATCAGTCCAACAAAGGATTTTTGTTACTTTTCATCCCTGAAAAGTAAGGAAACGCCTATATCCAAACAGGTCAATGATTCAGCCTATATGAGGCTGTCAAACTTTCCAAATAGAGATATCTCCGATCTATTTTGAATAGCAATTAACTCAGTTTATTTACCAATTTTAACGGCAAAATCTTCATTGCTATGCCCATTGGCAACCACGGCCACTGCGGTACATACGCCTTCACAGGTTCTTTCTCAATCGCTTTCACCAACGCCTGACTACCCGTTTTCTCATCCACTTCGAACGGCAGCTTCTTGGCGCCTTCATTCAATTCAGTGCGAATATAACCAGGGAAAATGGTTGAGACCTTAATTGGTGTACCCAACAACTCCGCACGGATCCCTTCTGCCAAATGCGCCACTGCGGCTTTACTGGCGGCATAAGTCGATAAATGTTTTGGCAAACCACGCATCGCACTCATGGAAGAAATCATCACCAAATGCCCATTGTTTTGTGCTCTAAAGATCTCTACAGCAGCTTCACATTGCGCCAATGCCGAAATAAAATTGGTTTCAGCCGTGGCACGATTCACTTCAAAATGCCCTTTACCAATACGGCGACCTTCGCCTACGCCCGCATTAACGATAATCCGGTCAATCGTACCGAACTCTTGTTGAAAAGCCTTAAATACCTTAAAGACCTCATCATAATGGGTCACATCAAGCGTCTTAATTTTGACCTGAATGGCAAACTGGCTTTGCAATTCTTGTTGTAATGCTTCCAAACGTTCTAAACGGCGTGCACACAATGCAAGATTATAGCCTTTGGCTGCAAATTCACGCGCCATACCTGCACCTAAACCTGAACTTGCACCTGTTATTAAAATCGTCTTTGTCATTTCCGCCACCTATTTTTATTTAGATCCATGTTAAGAGTTCTGCATCACGTGCTTTTAAATAATGATGCTCATTAAAACTGAGTAATTGCAAACGTCCATCGGTCCAGCGTAACGTGGTAATACTGGCATTGGCAATTGACCAATTCAGTGCAAAAATTTGTTTCGCATTCAGTCCCAAAACCTTACCCACCGCCACAGAAATCACTCCACCAGAACTAAACACCACCGCTTGACGGTGTAGTGTGGCGTCAAGCTGCTGACATAAGGTATATAGCGCATTTTCTACACGTGATTGAAAGCCTAACCACGTTTCATGATATTCGTGGTCATATTGTTCTCCAATCCAACGATCTATCGCACTATCAAAGATGTGGGCCAGATAAGCACGTGGATTTGCCACTTGAGCAATATCCTGCTTCAATAATTCAGGCTGATTAAACCGTGGTTCGTATTGTGCAAACACATACTGATGATCAAACTCATTCCAAGTAGATTCAGTTTGAACCGATACATCGGTAAAACCTTGCGCTAAAGCCAGTTGCGCTGTTTGTTGATGGCGTTGCATTGACCCAGCCACTACTAAAGGTGAAGCTTTCAAAGTTTTATTGAGAAATTCACCCGCCGCTTGTGCCTGTTGCTCTCCTTTTGTAGAGAGCAGGTCATAACTGGCTGCCCCAAAAGACGCCTGTCCATGTCGCACCAAATAAATTGTGCTCATCCTTTTAAAATTTCCTTTAGCTTTGCGCCATATTCAGGAATTAATTGCTGAGCTTCGGCATTATTTTCTGCAATTAATTTGAGTGCCCGAATATGTAAGGCATGAATCATGATCCAAAAATCTTTAAAGGCTGGATTATCAGTTTGTTGATGGTAATAACGATAATAAATCTGCTGAGCAATCACGGCTAAACGAAACAAACCGAACACTTCATAAAATGCCCAATTGTCAGGTTTCAGCCCAGTTTTCTCTAAGTAGTAGTCCACGACTTGTTGACGTGTCAGCATGCCTTTTAGATTGGTTGGTTGACGGCGGCTAGATTTCATCAAAGCATCGTCATCTTCTTGAATCCAATAGGCGAGGGCGCTACCCAAATCCATCAGTGGATCACCCAATGTCGCCATTTCCCAGTCAAGTACACCAATCACTTGAGTTGGCTGTTGTGGGTCTAAAATCACATTGTCAAAACGCCAATCATTATGAATCACACAAGTTTTTGTATCGGCTGGAATATGTTGCTGTAGCCATTCCCGCACAAAGGCAAAATCCGGTACATTGGGTGTAAGGACTTTGCTATAACGTGCATCCCAACCTTCAACTTGACGACGACAATAGCCTTCGCCCTTGCCCAGTTTTTCAAGTTCTGTGCCTTGATAAGGAACTTGATGCAGTTCGATTAATTTATCCAAAACATTTATGCAAAGTTGTTGAACTTGTTGCTCATCGAGTTGTAATTCTTTAGGTAAATTGGCACGGGGAATGATCCCTTCAATTCGCTGCATTACATAGAAATCACAACCAATCACATTTTCATCCTGACATAACGCAACCATTTCAGGCAGGACAGGGTAGAACGGCGCAAGATGCTTCTGCACATTGTATTCACGCGCCATATCATGTGCTGACTTAGCTTTGGTTCCCTTTGGCGGACGACGTAAAATTAAATCGGTATTTTCATATTGAATACGATAAGTCCAATTCGATGCACCTCCTGAATATTGAGTGACTCGTGCTTGACCTTGCAAATCTACACCTTGATCTTTTAACCATGTTTCAACAGCAGAAATATCCAGTTCTTCGCCAGAACGAACCTGACCACCCACATCAATCATTGTCATTTTCTTATATCCTTATCCACGACCATAGCCACGTTTTTTCAGTTCTAATTTGGCAATCATGCCCTTATGGACTTCATCAGGTCCATCGGCTAAACGTAAACTTCGTGCCTGATTGAAAAATGCAGTTAACGGCGTATCACGGGAAACACCTTCCCCGCCGTGAATCTGGATCGCCATATCAACGACGTTTTGCAATACAGTAGGGGCAACCACTTTGATTGCAGAAATTTCGGTGAGCGCTGCCATATTACCTAAGGTATCCATCTTATAAGCGGCATATAGCGTTAATAAACGGGCTTGATCGATTTGTACACGCGCTTCAGCAACACGTTCTAAATTGCCCCCAAGTTTAAGAATTTCTTTACCAAAGGCTTTGCGGGACATCCCACGATCAATCATCAACTCTAGGGCTTTTTCAGCAGCCCCAATACAACGCATACAATGATGAATTCGCCCTGGCCCTAAACGTCCTTGAGCAATCTCAAAGCCTTGTCCAGCACCACCAATGAAGTTGCTGACAGGGACCCGCACATTGTCAAAACTGACCTGACCATGGCCATGCGGTGCATCATAATCACCAAATACTGGCAACATACGCTCAATGGTCACACCTTGGGTCTCAATCGGTACTAAAACCATCGAATGTTGATGATGACGGTCTTTACTTGGATCTGGTGTATAGGCCATAAAAATGATCACTTTAGCATTCGGATCACCCAGACCAGATGACCACCATTTACGTCCATTCAGGACAATTTCATCGCCATCAATCACCGCCGTAGCTTGCATATTGGTGGCATCACTCGACGCAACCGCAGGTTCAGTCATACAAAATACGGAGCGAATCTCACCATTCAGTAGAGGTTGCAACCATTGTTGTTTTTGTGCATCGCTACCATAACGCCATAACACTTCCATATTGCCACTATCAGGCGCATTACAGTTAAATACCGTCGGGGCGAGAAGGCTACGACCTGTGAGTTCAGCAATATGCGCATATTCTTGAACCGATAAACCTGCGCCGAGTTCAGCATCTGGCAAGAACATATTCCATAAGCCAGCCGCTTTGGCTTTACTTTTTAAGTGTTCAAGTTGAGCAGGCCATTGCCATTGGGTCCAATCTCCATCGACATTGAGACGATGCACTTCATCCCAAAAGGCTTTTTCAATCGGTTCTATTTCTTGTTGTATAAAGGCTTGCGTTCGTGCAATAAAATCCTGTGCACGTTCAGATAATGCAAACATCATCATTTCCCTCACGGTAAAATTTGGCGAATATCAATTCACTGCTTTACATCACCATAAGCGAAAATTTATTATGAATGAAATGATTTTATTTTATTCAAAACTATGAATCAGATTCATAATAGCAATCCACTTGAAGTCGGACAATTCAATCGAATCGATATTAATTTATACCCACTTTTCATTGCGATTTTTGAACAAAACAGCATTTCTAAAGCTGCGCAATTACTTTGTATTAGCCAATCTGCCGTCAGTCATGCCTTGCAACGATTACGGACACAATTAAATGATGAATTGTTTGTGCGAAGTGGACAAAAGATGCTTCCAACACCTTATGCAGAGCAAATTTATCATCCCATCCAAGAGGCGTTATTGACGATTCAACGGATTGCCATCCCACCACAAGACTTTGTTCCCAGCATGTTGCAAAGTATTAAGATCGCCATTCATGATGAAATTGAACCGATTATTTTTCCTCGATTAATCCAACACTTTTTACGGCTTAACCTCGATATTCAATTTCTTAGCTCCAAACTCGATCGTAAAAATATGCTGGCAGATCTTTCAGCTCAGCAGATCGATTTTGTGATTGATCTGGTACAGCCTTATCAAGCACATTTGCAATTTGAACATCTCATTCAAGATCATTTTGTGGTGTGTACCCAGCAAAGCAAAATGGATTTAGCAACCTATCTATCTTCTCCACATATTGGGGTATCTTCTCGTCGCACTGGGGTTTTACTTGAAGATATTTATTTGAATCGCCAACAATTATCTCGCCAAGTTTTTCTGCGTTGTCAGCATTACTCAACCGCACTGCAAGTTTTGGCACAATACCCCGATGCGATATTAACCATTCCACAAAGCATCCTGAATCATCTGTATTATGCGGAAACATTACAAATTCATGCCTTACCCATCGAATTGCCTAAAATCACCATGGGGATATATTGGCACGATCATGTTAAACAAAATCCTCGCCATCAATTTTTACGGCATGAAATTCTGAACATTTTTAATGCTGAATCCTGAAGCATAAGTTTGCAGATTTGCTCAAACTATGTAATGCTACGCGCAGATTTGGATGACTTCATCCATACGAAATTCGTTTGACAAGGGGAGTAGCCTCCTCCAAACCTGAATGCTGTAATTAAAGCTCAGGTGTCAGAGCTCCGTCATTACACTTTGCAAAAAGTCGGACTCTGAGCATCATCCCTCGTGGTGATGTAGGCAAGACCTTGATCATGTTGAAACAGATGTTTTTTTAATTCATCTGGCAACTGGTCAAGGTTTTTTTATGCCGCTTCCATTTGCCAGATTGGGAGTGGTAATGGAATCTATTGGCAACCTAGGGTTGTATCTTGCATTCTTTGGCATCGTCACCGTGATGCTATTAATCGATTTTTTAGGCTTTAAACAGAAACAAAACCAAGACGTGCCAATTCGGCAAGCGGCCTATTGGAGTGTAGCGTGGGTTACTGCGGCAATCATATTTGGTGGCGGATTATGGTTTTATCTACAGCAAACAGTAGGTGCAACCATTGCCAATCAAAAAACCATGGAGTACTTCGCGGGCTATCTGCTCGAAAAATCATTGGCGATTGATAATGTCTTTGTTTGGCTGATGATCTTTGCTGCTTTTGCGATTCCTCCTGCATTGCAACGCAAAATTTTGCTCTATGGTGTTCTCGGTGCCATTGTACTTAGAACCATCTTCATTTTTATTGGTGCTTGGTTCATTCAAGAGTTTTCATGGATTCTTTATATCTTTGGTGCTTTCCTTGTCTATACCGGCTTTAAATTTCTAAAAGGGCAGGAGGAAGAGCGTGATATCGAAGACAATGCTTTACTTAAATGGTTACGTAAACACCTTCGCATCACACCTCAACTTGAAGGCAATAAGTTCTTTGTCCGCCAAAATGGACTTCTATGGGCAACACCGCTATTTTTGGTATTAGTATTGGTTGAAGCTTCTGATGTCATTTTTGCTGTAGACTCAATTCCTGCGATTTTTGCTGTAACCACTGACCCATTTATCGTTTTAACTGCAAACTTAATGGCGATTTTGGGCTTACGTGCGATGTTCTTTTTACTCGCTGGCGCAGCAACTAAAATGCATTATTTACCTTATGGCTTAGGTATTATTTTATTGTTTATCGGTACGAAAATGTTGTTGTTGGATGTGTTCCATATGCCGATTTGGATCTCTCTCGGCTTTATCATCTTGGTCTTGAGTATTACGGCGTATTTGTCGTTCCGACATAATAAGATTCAAGCGTAATCACACGTTGAACACCATAAAGGGATTTCCATGAAGTCCCTTTTTTTTATTCTAGTATCCCATCTTTTGTCGTTGGATCAACCCATTGCAATTTTGACCATCGTTGCAACCATTTTTTAGAATTTACACGCTGCTTGAAAGTTCCATAATTCACTAGTGCAGAGTTCCAAAGCAGTTTTAATTCAAATAAATCTTGTAATCCAAAGGGAGCAATCAGCTCTAATTCTCCAGATGAATTCAATCGAACCGCTATAGCAGTCGCCGTCTCTGGCCATAACGATAAAGCATGTTCAATCGATGATATGGGCTGAATTGGTTCACCATTTTCCTTACGATACCAGGTATGTACCAAAGCCTGATTTACCACATCCCATTGCTGTTGAGGGAAAAAGCCTTCTAGTTTTTGTCTTAATCGCTGCTGTAGATGGTGATTGCTCTCCTGCTCATCGTAATAAATCACATCAATTTCGCTATTTGTTAAGTCAAAAGTCTGACCATGCAAAAATGCCCAGACCGTATTGCGAAGTACACCTGCACTTAAATATGCACGCGGTTCAATCAGAACAAGTTGTTTTAATATTGCATAAAGTTCAGGGCGATTTAGGATCACATTCAAAAGAAGTTTTTGATAGTCTGTTTGATACAGCGTCATTGTTATTTAAATCCTTAAATTAGCCAAACCGCATTCCTATTTCACAAAATTAAAGAAAATTGACTCAAAAAAATCACTCACATTTATATACTTTTTTAGCACGTTAATTAGCCGAATAATCCAGTAAATTTGGCAAAATCAGGTACAATCAACCGAAAAAAGTAAAACTGTAGGTTGTTATGACGTTGGCTACTCCGATCACGGTTGTCCGTGGTCGCTTCTTAGATATTCAAAAAACTGTTTCCCAAGCGAATGAAATCGCAGACCAAGTGCGTTATATCGAAGATGGTGTTCTCATTACTGAACATGGAAAAATCCGCTGGTTTGGGACTTGGGATGAAGCACAAAATCACTTGCCTACAGATGTTGAGATTCAACATTATCCAGATCAATTGATCATTCCAGGAATGATTGACACCCACATCCACTTTCCACAAACAGAAATGGTCGGTGCCTACGGTGAACAATTACTCAGTTGGCTCAATACTTATACTTTTCCGACTGAAATTCAGTTTAAAGACCAAACGTATGCGCAAGAAATTGCAGCGTTCTTTGTTAATGAACTGCTTAAAAATGGAACCACGACAGCACTGGTATTCTGTACTGTACACCCCGCATCCGTGAATGCTTTATTTGAAGCTGCAGCACAGCATCAGATGCGCTTAATCGCAGGTAAGGTGATGATGGATCGTCATGCACCTGAAGCCCTTTGTGATACTGCAGAAAGCGCTTATGAAGATTCTAAGGCCTTAATTGAGAAGTGGCATGGACAGGGACGTGCTTTATACGCAATTACGCCACGTTTTGCGCCAACGTCTACACCAGAACAACTGGAGAAAGCAGGGCAGCTTAAAGCAGAATACCCTGATGTTTATGTACATACCCATTTAAGTGAAAATAAAGATGAAATCGCATGGGTCAAAGATTTATTCCCTGAACAAAAAGGCTATCTTGATGTTTATCATCACTATGGCTTAACGGGTCAACGTTCGGTATTTGCGCATTGTGTTCACTTAGAAGATACCGAATGGAAATGTATGCATGAGACAAATTCAGCCATCGCATTCTGCCCGACTTCAAACTTATTCTTAGGCAGCGGCTTATTTCCACTGAAGAAAACGTGGGAACAACAAGTCAAAGTCGGCTTGGGTACAGATATTGGGGCAGGGACCTCATTTAGCTTATTGCAAACTGTCAATGAAGCTTACAAAGTCCAGCAGTTACAAGGTGATAAATTATCAGCCTTCGAATCGCTGTATCATGCCACTCTAGGTGGGGCAAAAGCACTCGATCTCGATGATAAGCTCGGTAATTTCAGTGTTGGTAAAGAAGCTGATTTTGTCGTACTTAACCTTCAACCAACTGCTTTACAACAACTGCGTCAGTCACGTTCCAAATCAATTGATGACAGCTTATTTGCGCTGTTTACCATGGGCGATGACCGTAATATTGAGGCAACCTATATCTATGGACAAAAAGCCTATAGCGCCAACTAAAGTATTCAATACACGTAGGATTGGAATAATCATATTTGCCATGAGCTGCGCATTTTTGTTGAAACGAGACAGCGCTTCTCGGCAAAATGATACATATTCTTCATCATCAAAAGGTGCATGAATGCTGATTTTGTTTTAAAATTCCCACATTAACTCAAGATTTCGAGGTGTTGCAGGTCAACACCTTTTTTATTTTCCCATTTTTTAACGTTTTAGGAATCTGCCAATGACCGTTGCAATGCGCATTATGATTTCCAGTGAAGAGATTCAAGCCAAAGTGAAAGAGCTGGGTGAAAAAATCAATGCACACTATGCTCAAAGTGATAAAGAACTGGTATTGATTGGTTTACTGCGTGGCTCAGTCATCTTCATGGCAGATTTATGCCGTGCCATAGAAAAACCACATGAACTCGATTTTATGACCGTTTCAAGCTATGGCGGCGGTACCACTTCTAGCCGTGATGTAAAAATCCTAAAGGACTTGGATGGTGAAATTCACGATAAAGATGTATTGGTGGTTGAGGATATTATTGACTCAGGCAATACACTCAACAAAGTGATACAAATGCTGCAAACGCGTAAACCAAACTCAATTGAACTGTGTACGCTGGTCAGTAAACCATCCCGCCGTGAGATTGATTTAGAAGTCAAATTTTTAGGTTTTGAAGTCGAAGATCGATTTATTGTGGGCTATGGTCTCGATTTTGATCAAAAATATCGTCATCTTCCATACATTGGTGAAATTGGGCTTTAATCAATAAACCCCTCTGTATCAATGGTGCTTGAACTGTCACGCAAAGTAGTTCAGGCACCTATTTAGCGGCGATTTCGTCGCTTTTTTATTTCAGTATCTGAATTAAAAACATTTAAACTCTGCACAAAAATACGACATAACTAAGCAATCCACTACAGACAAAAGCTTATACGATCAAGCAGGATAACAATAAATACTTTTTTTAAAACAAGGAGAAATAACAATGTGGTCTCTAATTGTAGCAATTATCGTTGGTTTCTTTGCAGGTTTAATTGCGCGAGCACTTCATCCGGGTGATGACAAAGCAGGTTTCATCATAACCACCTTATTGGGTATCGCAGGTTCATTATTGGCAACCTATGGTGGTCGTTTGCTCGGCTTATATGGTGAAAATTCGGCGGCAGGATTTATTGCTTCCGTGATCGGTGCCGTGATTATTTTATTTATCTATAACCTTGTTACCAAGAAAAGTTAATCTCTTAAAATCACTCCCAATTCATTATTTTGCATGAATTGGGAGGATAATATTTATAGACCCAATTCTTTCCAAATCATTTGAATATCTTCGGCACTACGTCCCCCAACCATTTTCAAACCATTTGAAAAAATCAAAGTGGGAGTGCCATTTACACCTAATTTACGACCTAAAGTTAGGTTTCGATCAATCGGATTGGCACATGTTTTTGCTTTCGGCTGAACATTTTTTTGCAGCAAATTTTTCCATGCATATGATGGATTCGCCTCACACCAAACTTGCTTAGATACAGCGATTGATTGCGGTTTTAAAGGATAAATAAAAGTATATATCGTTACATCATTGAGTTTGTCGAGTTCTGCTTCTAATTGCTTACAGTACGGACAATTTGGATCTGAAAAAATAGCGAGCTGACGTTTACCATTCCCTTTGACCGTTTTGATCGCATCTTGTAAAGGAAGTTGTTGCCAATCAACTGAGTTCTGCTTGAGTACTAAATCTTTCGTGAGATTTTTTTGATCTTTTAAACGCACCATTGAACCGATAAACATATGCTCGGCATTTTCATCGAGGTAGATGATTTGATTATCTAGACTTGCACTATATAAACCCGTCATTTCAGTGGTTTGGATATTGGTCACTTGGATATTAGGATAGTTTTTATTTAGATTACTTTTTAAGGTTTCTATATTGGCTAAACTCATCATAGAAACACAGCTCAACAATGAGAATATCCCAATTTTTTTTAACATGACTGACACTCGAATCAAAAATCAGTCGCTATTGTAATCCGTCTCACCAACCGATACAGCTCGACTTACGGAGTGGTAACCAAATTCAAACCAATACACCCGATGTTTCACGTGGAACATTCTTAATTACTTGTTTGAACCATGCCATTCACCAATGATCGCATGCCGCTCATCTTCATAAGAGACAGCAAGATGAGAGACTAAACGGCATGGATCACATTTGAAGGTAAAATGTTGAAAATCCCTAGAATTTAATCCTGCACTCCAATTTTGACCACATGATGGACAAAGCCGAGCATATTCATTTTTCCTACGCCCCCAATAACGCATCAGGTAATAATAGGTAGGTATACCTGTAACTTTTTCTACATATTTACATATTTTTTGACCAGCTTTTGCCAACTCACTATCTGGAGTTGCTAATTGTTTATAAGCTACTTTTTCCAAAGCACCACTACGCATCCAAGCTTGATCACAGTTTTTATATTCTTGTTGCCAAAAATATATTTCTTCTCGTTGCTGATGCTCTCCTGAAAGAAGAAAAATGGGAATTGGGTGACCACTATCCCCTCGACACACGGGAGACTGCCAATCATCCATTTGAGTATAGAGATAAAGAAAACCAGCGTTTTTCCAATGGGTATTTTGTTCAGGAACATCATCATCAATGCATTCCCATAATGGTTCACAACCAAATAACTCAATAACGCTTTTCAGTCGCTCTATGCCATATTTGCAGTGATATTCTTTTAAATTTGCATTAATTCCTTGCAAATTAATATACGTACAAAGTAGCCCATTATGTACGATTAAATAATACTCACCACAAACTTGACCATTATGTAATAAAACAGAAAGATAATCCTCAACCAACCATTCGGCTTGTTCTCGATTTGTTTTTGTAATTGACCCAAAAATCACTTTATAAGCAATCATTTTTAACTCATCAGAAGTTTTGTAATAAGAAAATAGCCACACAATAAAAATATAATAGTTATACTAACTTATATTATCGATATAATTCAGAACAAAAAGTACTAACTTACTATAAATTAGTACCTTAGTATTATTTTATGATTATAAGAATAGCTAAAATTCTTGATCACTTCCCAATACAGAACGAACCAAAAATTTTTCCAAGCAGATCATCCGCACTAAAATCACCGGTGATTTCACCAAGGGCATTTTGTGCCAATCGCAATGACTCAGCAACCAGTTCACCTGCATTAAACACCACCAGTTGCTCACGTGCCTCTGCTAAATAGCGCTGAGTGCGCTTCATTGCGTCTAAATGACGTGTACGGGCAATAAAGGTATCTTCTTCGGGCTGGAAGCCTGCATGCGCTATAATCGCATCTATAAGCGCCTGAACCCCCATGTCCTGTTTAGCTGAAACACGAATATGGCGGAAGCCCTGATAATCTGTCATTTCTGCATGTTGACCTGTTAAATCACATTTATTGCCGATCAACAATAACCGTTTCGGTTCTAGATGATCTGCAAAATATTCATGGGCCAATTGCAACGGTTCATCACCTTGATTTAAGTCATAGACCAACAGTAATAAATCCGCTTGCTCAATCTCTTTGATCGCTCGGCGAATACCTTCACGTTCAACAACATCACCCGTTTCACGTAAACCCGCTGTATCCGTTAATGTAATCGGCAAGCCATTTAAACTGATTTTTTCATGCAAAACATCACGTGTGGTACCTGCAATATCAGTCACAATGGCACGTTCATGTCCTGCCAATGCGTTTAATAAGCTTGATTTGCCAGCATTCGGTTTACCTGCGATCACCACTTGCAAACCTTCACGTAACAATTGCCCCTGACGTGCTGATTGTTGTACCGCTTTAACTGAATCTTGTACATCATCCAACAACGCCAGAATTTTACCATCCGCCAAAAAATCAATTTCTTCTTCTGGAAAATCAATCGCTGCTTCCACATGCAAACGCAAGTGGATCAGTTTTTCTAAAACGGTATTAATTTTGGTTGAAAAAGCGCCTTGTAAAGAACGCACTGCCGAACGGGCTGCTGCCTGTGAAGTGGCATCAATCAAATCAGCAATCGCTTCCGCTTGAACCAAATCCATTTTGCCATTTTCAAAAGCGCGCATGGAGAACTCACCCGCCTTTGCAGCTGTCGCGCCTAAATCAAGTAAACGGGCCAACAATGCATTTTGAATGACTGGACCACCATGTCCTTGGATTTCCACCACATCCTCACCCGTGAACGAGTGGGGATTTGGAAAACATAAGATAATGCCTTCATCCATCACTGAATTATCCGCATCATAAAACTGGCGAAAAGCCGCCATTCTTGCAGTAGGTAGTTGTTTTTGTGTAAGTTCTTCGGCAATCATATAAGCCTTCGGTCCAGAGAGACGAATGACTCCCACACCTCCACGACCCAACGGTGTAGCAATCGCAGCAATTGTGGTTTGATGTTGCATATTATTCACTTCACAGCCCTAAAATTCAGCCAAATAAAAATCCGCTTAAGATTACCATCTTAAGCGGATTTATTCAGTAAAAGTTGGAGAATTAAGACGCTGACTCAACCTTGTTGAGACGATCTTTCTCTACACTCTTATTGATAAATGACTGTTGCAGAATCGTAATGGCGTTGTTGACGATCCAGTAAAGGACTAAACCTGCTGGGAAGAACAACATAAATACCGTAAAGATGATTGGCATCAAACGGAAAACTTTTGCCTGCATTGGATCAGTCGGTTGTGGATTTAGCATTTGCTGCACATACATGGTGACACCCATGAGTAACGGCAAAATAAACCAAGGATCCATCGCCGATAAATCTTGAATCCACAGCAACCAAGGTGCATGACGTAATTCCACACTTTCCATCAATACCCAATACAGGGCAAGGAAAATCGGCATTTGCAATAACAACGGTAAACAACCTGACAATGGATTCACTTGTTCACGCTTATACAATGCCATCATTTCTTGAGAGAAACGCATACGGTCATCGCCAAACTCTTCTTTCATGCGTTGCATTTCAGGTGCAATCACACGCATTTTTGCCATCGAGCGATAGCTTTTCGAAGAAAGTGGCCACAAAATCAGCTTCACTAAGATTGTCAAAAGAATAATTGACCAACCCCAGTTCCCTACGATGTTATGGAAAAATTGCAAGCCAAGGAATAATAGTTTTGCAATCGGCCATAACCAACCATAATCTACAGTTTGGTTTAAGCCTACAGCTAAATCTTTCAGTTCAGACTGAATTTTTGGACCTGAATAGAATTTCGCATCAACTTCCATCGACGTACCCGCAGGGACATTAATCGTCGGAGAGGTAAAGCCAATGATATTCATCTTGTCTGCAGACTGACGTGATTCTAATTTAGCGGTATATGGTTGACCATCCGCCTGCGTCAGTTTTAAGTTACCTGGAATCCATGCACTGACAAAATAGTGCTGAACCATCGCAACCCAAGCATTTTTCGCATCAAGATTTAACTTCTCATCAGAGAAATTAGAAAACTTGAGTTTATTGTAATGTGCATCAGGCGTACCCCATGCGCCACCCAAGAAGGTCCCTAGGGTAAAGATACCTTGGTCAGATTTACCTGGATCATCAGAATTATCACGTTTTAACTGACCAAACATCTGACCTTGCCAGTTTTGCTGACTGCGGTTAACGACTTGGTGTTTTACCGTAATTGGATATTCACCTTGAGTGAAAGTGAAAGTTTTAATCACTTCCACACCTTCAGGTGTTTTAAAGACCAATGGAACGGTCAAAACTTGACTGGTTGCGCCATCTGTAGTCGCCATTTTTTTGGCATCTTCCATGGTATATGTTGTTTTTTCAACATCATACGTAGGACGACCGTTACGGCTGCTATCTGGTCCATTTAATCCGATTAAACCTGACTGAGCGACGTAAGTACGGTTCGCATCATTTTCCAGCATAACAAATGGTTGATCACCATTTTTGCTTTTATCATGGCTCAATAACTCAATACGAACAATGTCACCACCTTTTGGATTGATCCAAAGATGATAAAGGTCGGTTTGTACTGAAATCAGTTGCTGATTCACAGAGGTAGTTTCTGTGGCTTGTTGTGATGCAGTCACATTTGCTTGTGGCAAGTCTGAAGCCGCTGTTGCATTTTGAGCATTTGGCAAATCTGCAGATACATCATGTGCACTTACCACTGCCGCTTGTTGTTGCGGAGCGGGTGCAGCATGACCATAATCTTTTTGCCAAGCCAAAATAAGCAAATATGCGGTAACAAACATGGCTCCAAGAATTGCAAATCTGGCCCATTGTTGCATAACTAATATCCCAAATGATTAGAGAAATTTTGCTTACATAAACGATCACGAAAGGGTACAGCAACGTGATGCATTTGAGAATCTATTTGATGAAACGAAATAAAACGAACTGCTTTAGGTGGCACTGGATCGTAACCAGATCCTCCCCAAGGATGACATCGACAAACGCGTTTAGTTGATAGCCAAACTCCTTTAACTGCTCCATGCGTCTGTAAAGCTTCTATAGCATATTGAGAACAAGTTGGAATATAGCGGCAACGAGGCCCCAATAATGGACTTATTGCGATTTGGTAGCATCTTATCAACCAATGCAGAATACGTACCATTGGAGATCTCTAATTTTGGAGGGAAGTGGCAACGACTTTGGAATGCTTTTTTGCTAAACGTTGTAATTTTTGCCAAGCAAAATCTAATTGTTGATGTAATTCTTGATTTGAAATTGCGTCAATACCAACTTTAGGCATTACCACAATATCAATATCAGCATTAAATTGTGCTTGATGTAAACGAAAGCTCTCACGAGCAAGACGTTTTACCCGATTTCGTTCATGCGCACGACGCACCTTTTTTTTAGCAACGACAATACCCAAACGGCTATTTGGCTGTTCGGTTAATTTTGCTAAAAAAAGGAAATGGGGCTGATGCACTTTAAAAAGCGCACCATCAAATACACTTTTGTAATCTGCAGCACAACGAATACGAAATTCAGTGCCAAAACTGTAAAGTGCCATCACCCAAATCTGGTCAGCTTAACAGTATTAAACAGTTAAGCTATGACGACCTTTCGCACGACGACGAGCTAAAACTTGACGACCAGCTTTAGTTGCCATACGAGCACGGAAACCATGAACGCGTTTACGCTTTAATTCAGATGGTTGGAAAGTACGTTTCATATCGAAACTCCCAAAATGATCTTTCTATAAAGGTCCGCGATTTTATTGTGCAATGTTTACGCTGTCAATCAAAAATCAAAAACTTTACATATTATCTTGTGCTTTTTCTTGCCTATGAAGGAAATGCATCTTTCTATTCCATTATTGAAAACAAAAAACATACACAAGCTATCTATTTAAATTATATCAGGAATAAGATATATTCACAGCCTATCCATAGAGTTACCCACAACAAAGCAAATGTTTTAAATTTATTCTTTGGATTTTGAATTTAAATTTCGATATGCTCAGTTATCCACACTAGGGTTGCGATTTATAAATAAATTCAAATTTTAAAATTTAAATTTATTACTATTAGGGTGGATATTTTCTGTGGAGAACCACATATTTTTATAATTAAACATGTAGTTATCTTGTGGGTAACTCTGTTTTTATTGATTTTACAGATTGTGGATAACTTAGTGGTTAAAACTATCCACAGGATGTGCTAAAAGTTATTCACAAGTGCTTTGAATTTAAATTTAATTCACGGATGCTTTCTTTTTCATCGAAAGTGACTGAAATTTTCCTGACAGATGTGGATAACTTGGTTAGAATGGCGACCCCTTCGAAATGGAAGGGTAGAGATTTTTTGTTTTTTAAATTTAAAAATGGATAAATAGGGGATGCACATGCTCTGGACAGACTGCTTAACTCGCTTGCGACAAGAGCTATCTGATAACGTCTTTGCGATGTGGATTCGTCCTTTGGTTGCTGAAGAAGTTGATGATGTGATGCGTTTATACGCACCTAATCCCTATTGGACGCGTTATATCCAAGATAATCATCTTGAGTTGATTTCTATTTTGGCTGAGCAATTATCGGAAGGCCGCGTGCGCCAAGTCGAGATTTTGGTCGATTCGCGTCCTGGTACCATTTTATCGAGTAGTGAACAACCTGCGACAACAACCGCTGCTTTGAATACCAACACCCCGATTCCGACAAAAATCAAGAAAGAGGCTGATTTGGTACAGCCAAGTCAAAATGCCAACAAGATTCCTAAGAAAAAACAGTTAAATCCATTATTTACCTTTTCACTATTTGTTGAAGGTCGCTCTAACCAAATGGCAGCAGAAACCTGCCGTAAAGTTTTAACGCAATTGGGTGCTTCTCAACATAATCCATTATTTTTATATGGACCCACTGGTTTGGGTAAAACACATCTCATGCAAGCTGTGGGGAATGCTTTATTACAAGCCAAACCGAATGCTCGTGTGATGTATATGACTTCTGAAAGTTTTGTCCAAGACTTTGTGAGTTCATTGCAAAAAGGAAAAGTTGAAGAATTTAAAAAGAATTGTCGCTCTTTAGATTTATTATTGGTCGATGATATTCATTTATTGGCAGGTAAAGAAGCAAGTCTGGTCGAGTTCTTCTATACGTTTAACGCTCTGTTAGATGAATCCAAGCAAATTATTTTAACTTCAGATCGTTATCCAAAAGAGTTAACTGAACTTGACCCTCGTCTTGTTTCTCGTTTTTCTTGGGGACTATCGGTCGGTGTTGAACCCCCTGATATTGAAACTCGTATCGAAATTTTACTTAAAAAAGCCGAAAATAGCGGTGTGGATTTACCTCGGAACTGTGCATTATTCATTGCTCAACAAGTGGTTGCCAATGTACGTGAACTTGAAGGTGCATTAAATAAAGTCGTAGCGATCTCTCGTTTTAAAGGGACTGCAATCGATTTAGATGTAGTGCGAGAATCCTTAAAAGATGTTTTGGCGATTCGTGCGCGGACCATTAGTGTGGAAAATATCCAGCGAGTGGTCAGTGAATATTTCCGTATTCCATTAAAAGAATTGATTGGACCTAAGCGTACGCGTATTTATGCACGACCACGTCAATTGGCGATGGGATTGGCGCGTGAGCTGACAGGGGATAGTTTCCCTGAGATTGGGATGGCTTTTGGCGGTCGCGATCACAGTACCGTCATGCATGCATGCGAAAAAGTTGTAAGTTTGCGCGAAGAAGATCCAATTTTTAATGAAGACTATAAAAATCTACTGCGCTTGTTACAAAGTTAGTTTTGGTTGTTAATACAACTGACTTTATTTTCGTAGTTGCAAACTACTTTTAAGTGCAGCATAGTACACTGCTAAGATTCATAATCAGCTTCCGTTGTAAGAGGAATAAACCGTGCGTTTGAAAATCGCTAAAGAAAGTTTAGTCAATGTTTTATCTCATGTTGTGGGGGCTGTAGAACGCCGTCATACATTGAATATTCTTTCCAATGTCAAAATTCAAACTACTCCGCATGCGTTAACCATTACGGGGTCTGATTTGGAAGTTGAGTTGGTGGCAAGTACAAATTTAGCCGAAGGTGCGTGTTTAGAGCCGGGTGAAACAACTGTTCCAGCACGTAAATTGGTCGAAATTTGTAAATCTTTACCTACAGCAGCCTTGATTGATCTTCAAATTACGGAAGATCAGCGCTGTATTTTAAAATCAGGAAATAGTCGTTTTGTCTTAGGTACATTGCCTGCTGAAGATTATCCTTTGCTCACCACTGAAAATAGTCAGGGGACACAAGTTCAAGTGACCCAACGTGAGCTAAAACGCTTATTTGAAAAAACAGCGTTTGCCATGGCGGTTCAGGATGTGCGTTTTTATCTCACGGGTACTTTGTTGGAAATTGATCAAAATCAATTACGTACCGTAACAACTGACGGGCACCGTTTGGCATTGTGTGAAGTTCTCGCTTCTTCGACCGCCTCCGCGCCAATGCAAGCAATTGTGCCACGCAAAGCCGTTGGTGAATTACAACGTTTGCTGAGTATCGAAGATGAACAATTGACTTTGTTGATTGGCCGTGAATTGTTAAATGTGACCATCAACACGCCGAGCCGAGACAAAGAACAGAGCGACATCACGGTGCGTTTTACCACGAAACTGATCGATGGCAAGTTCCCAGACTATCGTCGTGTGATTCCAAAAGGTGGCGATAAGCACGTTCTCATCGCGCACGACGTGTTTAAACAATCCTTACAACGTGTGGCGATTTTGAGTAATGAAAAATTGCGTGGTGTTTTCTTAAACTTCAATCAAGATTCATTGCAATTACGCGCCAATAACCCAGAACAAGATGAAGCCGTTGAAGATTTAGCAATCCAATATCAAGATGCGCCTTTAGAGATGTCTTTTAATGCTCAATATATTTTGGATGTATTGAGTGTTCTTGATGGGGATGATGTAAGAATGAGCATGACTGAAGCCAATCAATCGGTGCTTGTGCAAGATCCTGCCCATCCTGATCAAACTTATGTTGTGATGCCAATGCGTGTTTAACCAGCATTGATCATTTGAGTTTAAAGCATGCAAATTACGCGTTTAAATATCGAGCGTGTACGAAATTTAAAAGCGGTTGCACTCACTGAGTTGCAACCGTTTAATATTTTTTACGGAGCCAATGGTTCTGGAAAAACTTCAATTCTGGAATCCATCCATTTATTGGCCACTGGTCGTTCATTTCGCACTCATATTCCAAAGCATTACATTCAGTATGAGGCTGAAGACGCGATTGTCTTTGCCCAATCAGGTCATGAACGGATGGGGATGCGAAAACTAGCTTCTGGTGAGCAATTGATTAAAATCAATGGTGATACCATCGCAACACAGGGGCAGTTAGCCAAGCGACTGCCATTGCAGCATATTGATCCACAAAGTACTGATATTATTGATCAAGGTGCCAAGCCAAGGCGACAGTTATTAGATTGGTTAATGTTCCACGTGGAACCTGAGTTCTACTTTGCTTGGCAATATTATTCTCGTGCACTTAAACAACGTAATAGTTTGCTGAAAACACGGCGTAATTTGGCATTGTCTGATTTAGAGCCATGGAACAAAATGCTCAGCGATTATGGTGAAATTTTACATTCTCAGCGGGTCAGTATTTTAGAGCAATGGAATGTGTTTTTTCAGGATGATTTAAAGCAACTTTTGCCTGATATTGAAATTGAACTGGACTACCATGCGGGTTTCCATACCGAACAAGGGCTATTGCAAGATTTAGAGCAACAGCATCAAAAAGATTTGGATCGGCGCTATACCGAGTATGGACCTCATCGTGCAGATTTGCGTTTAAAAGTGAGGGGAGATGGCTTACGTAGCGATGCGGCACATGTGTTATCACGTGGACAAAAAAAGTTGTTAATCATGGCATTAAAACTGTCACAAATTGCAATGCTACATGCGAGTAATAAGGAAACTGTGGTATTATTAGATGATCTGACAGCAGAGTTAGATGTAGCTGCACAACAACGTTTAATGGAGCGATTGAGTCAATTAGGAAGTCAGGTTTTTATGACCACCTTAGACCATACGTCGGTATTAAAACACTTACATGATTTGTCGATTTCTTTTCAATTGTTCCACGTTGTTCACGGTCAAGTCAGTCCTGCTGCGCCATAATTTTATTTCCTCATCTTTGGATAGATTAGATATTTACTAGGGAGTAACCATGAGTTCAGAGTCTCAATCAGTCTCTCAAACAGAACAAACAAATGAAAAGGCTTATGATTCCTCTAGTATTAAAGTATTACGTGGATTAGACGCGGTTCGTAAACGTCCTGGCATGTACATCGGGGATACTGATGACGGTACAGGTTTACATCACATGGTGTTTGAGGTGGTGGACAACGCCATCGATGAAGCATTAGCAGGCCACTGTGATGAAATTTTAGTCACGATTCATGAAGATGAATCTGTGAGTGTTTCGGATAATGGTCGTGGTATTCCAACCGATATTCACCCTGAAGAAGGGGTTTCTGCCGCAGAGGTAATTCTTACGATTCTGCACGCAGGCGGTAAGTTTGATGACAATAGTTATAAAGTCTCAGGTGGCTTGCATGGTGTAGGTGTTTCAGTTGTAAATGCTTTATCAAGTAAATTGCAACTTACGATCCATCGTGCAGGTCAAGAACACCAGCAAGAATATCATCATGGTGATCCGCAATACCCATTACGTGTAATTGGTGAAACTGATCGTACGGGTACGATTGTGCGTTTTTGGCCAAGTGCTGAAACCTTTAGCCAAACCATTTTCAATGTTGATATTTTAGCACGTCGATTACGTGAGTTATCTTTCTTGAATGCAGGCGTCCGTATTGTATTACGTGATGAACGTGTCAATCTTGAAAATGTCTATGATTATGAAGGTGGTTTATCCGAGTTCGTTAAGTACATCAACGAAGGTAAAACACATCTCAACGAAATCTTTCATTTCACTACCGATGCGGATAATGGCATTAGTGTGGAAGTGGCATTGCAATGGAATGATAGCTATCAAGAAAATGTTCGTTGTTTTACCAACAACATTCCACAAAAAGATGGTGGTACGCATTTAGCGGGTTTCCGTGCAGCATTGACCCGTGGCTTAAATAGCTACATGGAAAATGAGAACCTACTCAAAAAAGAAAAAGTCGCGGTGTCTGGTGATGATGCCCGTGAAGGCTTGACTGCGATTATCTCTGTTAAAGTGCCTGATCCTAAATTCTCTTCACAAACCAAAGAAAAGTTGGTGTCGAGTGAAGTGAAACCTGCAGTTGAGCAGGCCATGAACAAAGAGTTTTCTGCCTATTTGTTAGAAAACCCACAAGCGGCTAAATCGATCGCTGGTAAAATTATTGATGCGGCCCGTGCGCGTGATGCCGCACGTAAAGCCCGCGAAATGACACGTCGTAAGAGTGCTCTGGATATCGCAGGTTTACCAGGTAAGTTGGCAGACTGTCAGGAAAAAGATCCTGCTTTATCTGAACTGTACTTGGTCGAGGGTGACTCGGCGGGTGGAAGTGCCAAGCAAGGTCGTAACCGTAAAATGCAGGCGATTTTACCGCTGAAAGGTAAGATCCTGAACGTTGAGCGTGCGCGCTTTGACAAGATGATTTCCAGTCAAGAAGTGGGAACTTTAATTACCGCTTTGGGCTGTGGTATCGGGCGTGAAGAATACAATCCAGACAAATTACGTTATCACAAAATCATTATCATGACCGATGCGGACGTGGATGGTTCACATATTCGTACTTTGTTATTGACCTTCTTCTTCCGTCAAATGCCTGAGTTGGTTGAGCGCGGTTATATCTATATTGCTCAACCTCCGTTGTATAAATTGAAAAAAGGCAAGCAAGAGCAGTATCTCCAAGATAATGAAGCGCTTGAAACTTTCCTGATTTCAAATGCAATTGATGAGTTGGCTTTACATATTAGCGCAGATGCACCTGCAATCAGTGGGGAGGCATTGGCGAGTGTGATCTCAGATTATCAAGTCTCACAAAAAAGCTTACAACGCTTAACACAACGTTATCCAGCAAGTTTGCTCGATGGTCTACTTGAGTTGGATGCTTTTAAAGCGGATCACAATCACGAACGTGATTATGTAGAAGCATGGTCAGAGCAATTGCGTTCAGCGATTGAAACATTGCAACCAAGCCTCCGCCCTGAAATCAGTTTAGAAGCATTCGAGCGTGAAAATGCGCAAGGTGAGAAATCAGCGCATTACTGGCCACGCGTGACCGTGTATGTGCACAACTTGCCGCATTCGTATCTATTGGATGCGGGTTTGTTAAACTCTGCGGAATATGCACGATTGCTTAAAAACTCGAAGAGCTGGTTTAAATTACTTGAAGAAGGGGCTTATCTGCAAAAAGGTGAACGTCGTATTCAAGTGGGTAGTTTCCATCAGGTTTGGCAACATATTTTGCAAGATTCACGCCGTGGCATGATGATCCAACGCTATAAAGGTTTGGGTGAGATGAATGCTGAGCAACTTTGGGAAACCACGATGGATCCTGAAAACCGTAATATGTTGCAAGTGACGATTGATGATGCGATTGAAGCAGATCGTATGTTCTCATGTCTCATGGGCGATGATGTTGAACCTCGCCGTGCATTTATTGAAGAAAATGCCCTTAATGCAGATATTGATGCATAAATATTTGATGTGAAAAAAAAGACGATGCCTTGGTGCATCGTCTTTTTTATTGTGGATAAGGTTTCACGTGGAACACTAAAAGATTAACTGTCTACCAAATCACTGACTTGAATAATGGCATGACCAAATAAATAACCGGCAGTGACTAAAACACTGATCCACAAGAGCGCGCCTAGAATGTTGTAAAGCACAAAGTGAGTATAATTCATATTGCTTGAACCCGCTGCTAGCGGTGCAAATGAGCGTGCAAAAGGGATAAAACGGGCAAGGAGGATGGTTTTTCCACCATGCTTTAAGAAGAATACATTGGTTTTTTGTAGGTATTCTTGTTTGATGAAGCGAGATTCTGTGTTAAATATTCGATCACCAAAATGGCGACCAATATGGAAATTCACCATGTAGCCCAATGCTGCAGCGAAAAAAAGCAGAATAATCATATAACCCAGATGCATAATCTCAACGACTGAACACAATGCACCAACAGCAAGTAATAGACTATCACCTGGTAAGAAGAACATGAAAACAAAAGCAGTTTCAGAAAAAATAATCAAAAAAAGAATAGCGTAAATCCATAAACCATATTCTTGAACTAGGATTGGAAGGAAATGCTCGAAATTAAAAATAAAGTCTAAAGAGTTCATTCAGTTTGTAGTGTCCCAAATAACGTACGCAGCAAATTGCAGTACAAAAAATATTAAATGAATCTAACCCTCAAGATTCATTCGTAGGTAATAACATTACAATAATGGGGCTTGAGTATATCTAGCCTGAAGCCAAAGCTCAATTTTTTGAGTAAATTCAAATTTCAATTTTGATTAAAAAGCGAGATAAAAGAATAACATTATTCAATACAGCTTTATGTTACGAGGAAGTGACTTAGAGCCGGAGAGCAGTATAAAAGCAGGTTTTACCATCTATACCTATAAAAGATCCATATATCGCCAGATGGTAAATATATGGATCTTTTTCCGGGTTAATCAGAAAATGATGCCTCTAATTCTTCTAGCTCCATCATTAAGGTGAGCAATTGTTCTTCATATTGCTCTAGTTTATTTTTCAACTCATTTTGTTCATTCATAAGCTTGATTAAATCATCTTTGCGATGGGCTTCATACAAAGCACTATCTGCCAATGAATGTTCAATCTCAACTAAGCGAGGTTGAACCTTCTCGATTTGCCCTTCAACTTTTTCAATATTTTTACGGAGTGGACGAGTGACTTCACGACGTCGTGCAGCCTCTTTACGTTGTGCTTCCTTATCAACTTTTACTGCGCTTACTTGATTGTTGATCGTTTGTTGTTGTAATGCATTTTGTGCATTAATTTGTTGCTGACGTGCTTCACGCAACCATTTGGCATAGTCTTGGAGATCACCATCAAATTCAGTACAACGACCTGCATGTACTAATAGCAACTCATCACAAACGCTGGCAATAAGTTGGCGTTCATGTGAAACCAATACCACCGCGCCTTCAAAATCTTGTAATGCCATACTGAGTGCATGACGCATATCTAAATCTAAATGGTTGGTTGGTTCATCCAGAATTAGAACATTTGGACGTTGCCAAACGATGAGGGCTAAAGCTAAGCGCGCACGTTCGCCCCCAGAGAAGCTTTCACATGGTGTATCCATACGTTCGCCACTAAAGCCAAAACCGCCCAGAAAAGCACGCAATGAGGCTTCACTGATTTGTTTATCCGCGATACGAGCGAGTTGTAACATTGGACTGGCATTGGCATCCAAGGCATCCATTTGATGCTGTGCAAAGTATCCGATATTGAGTAACTCTGATGCTTTACGTTCACCAGACAATAACGCTAAATCACCCACTAAGGTTTTGATGAGCGTTGATTTACCAGCCCCATTCATCCCCAATAACCCAATACGTGAGCTAGGTGTGATTTGCAAACGAATTTTTTCAGCAATGATTTTATCGTTGTAGCCAATACTTGCTGCATCCAAGCTCAACAGCGGAGAACTCATTTTGGTAGGTTCTCGGAAGCTAAATGTAAAGGGTGTATCAACATGTGCTGGAGCGAGTTGCTGCATTCGCTCAAGTTGTTTAATTCGGCTTTGTGCTTGACGTGCTTTAGTGGCTTTGGCTTTAAATCGATCAATAAATTTTTGTAAATGTGCACGTGTTTCTTGCTGTTTCTCAAAAGCTTGCTGCTGCTGAGCTAAACGTTCACTACGGGTGGTTTCAAAAGTTGAATAATTACCGGTATAAAGTGTTAGCTCTTGGTTCTCGATGTGAAGAATATGATCGGTAATTGCATCAAGGAAGTCACGGTCATGGGAAATAAGAACCAATGTTCCTTCATAAGCTTTTAACCAATCTTCTAACCACAAGATGGCATCTAAGTCCAAATGGTTGGTGGGTTCGTCTAATAGCAACAGATCTGAGCGACTCATCAACGTACGCGCCAAGTTTAAACGCATACGCCAACCCCCAGAGAAGCTAGCGACATTCAAGCTTAATTGATGATCTAAAAAGCCTAAACCTGCCATTAACTGAGCAGCTTTTGCAGGAGCAACATAGCCATGAATTTCATCAAAACGGCCATGTAGTTTGGCTAAATCATCATTACTCAATTGATCAGGATGAGCCAAACTATCTTTGATAGACCAGTATTCCTCATCGCCTGACAAGACAAAATCAAGTGCTGGCATTTCCAACGCCTTAATTTCTTGTGCCATGTGAGCAACTGTCCAAACCGCAGGACGAACTAAATTACCTTCGTCTGCCATTAAATCGCCTAAAAACGCTGCAAATAAGGTCGATTTACCAGCGCCATTTACGCCCGTTAAACCGATTTTCCAACCTGGATGAAGTTGCATAGAGGCTTTTTGAAATAGAACTCGGCCACCACGGCGTAATGAAACTTGGTCAAACTGGATCATGGGTATGCAGCATAGCGAATAGATAGCAGCATTTTAAGGGCTCTACTTGTGAATGCAAATTTTTCTACAGCAATCAAAAAACAGCTTTTAAAAAGTGTGACGAATATGATTAAAACTGATAATAATCCGATGTATGTATATAAAAATACTGTTAATTTGATCAAAATTTGACTATATTGATTTTGCAGTGAAGGAAAAACATGCAGAACAGTACAGAAGGGAAAACAAGATGAAAAAAGGACTTTGGTTATTGGGGGCTGCGGCTTTATTTGCGATGAGCTCACAAGTACAAGCAAAACAAAAAGTTTGTGTATTTGATTTATTGGGGAGAGCGGGTGAGTCTTATAAGCTTCTTGAAGAATGGCGCCTTTCTGCGCAAACCTGGAAAGCAAATGTTGAATTGATTCCTTATCAGGATGAAGAAAAAGCAGAACGCGATTTTGACCAAGGGCGCTGTGATGCAGTATATATGACCTCTATGCGTGCGCGAAAATATAATAAATTTGCAGGTTCAATTGATGCTGTAGGCGCAGTGACCAGTAACGCAATTGCACAAAAAGCGATTTCATTTGTGCTCGATAAACGTAATCAACATCGTTTAATAGCAAATTTCAATGGTGAGAAATTTGAAGTTGCAGGGATTATTCAAGTCGGTTTGGCCTATATTTTCGTACGTGATAAAAACCTTAATACCATTGAAAAGGCCAAAGGCAAAAAATTCGCATATTTACATTATGATCAAGCGCAAAAAGCAATTGTAGAAAGTATTGATCTAGTGGCAGTGCCATCCAATATTTCAGATTTCGTGCAAAAATTTAACCGTGGACAAGTAGACGCTATTGCTGCGCCTGCCTATGCCTATAAACCTTTAGAAATTAACAAAGGTTTAGCAAATGGAGCTTTGTTTAATTTTCCAGTCGTGAACATCACAGGAGATTTGATTATTCGCCCAGAAAAGTTTCCTACCTCTTTTGGTGCTCAATCGCGTCAGTGGTTCATTGGAAAACTCCCAAGTAACTTTGCGATGGTACAACGCTTAGAAGCAGGTATGGATGCAGCGCGTATCAATTTATCGAATGAAGACAAAGTTCGTTATCAAAAAATGTTACGTGAAGGACGGATGAATTTAACCAAAGATGGCGTTTATGATGCGACCATGATGAACGTACTCAAACGTGCGCGCTGTACGGTTGAACGAACCAATTTTGAGTGTTCTTTAAGCGGTGAATAAGCAATATATTGGTTAAAAATTGACAAAATGTAGCAATATTGACACAAAAAATAGAGTACTAGCTCTATTTTTTTCCACAAAACATGATTAATATTTGCCTTGTACAAGGAGACAGACATAAGTTTGTAGAAGGAAGAAAAAATGAAAAAAATTGCATTCGCTGCGATCACCGCATCTATCGTTGGTTTTTCTGCGTCAGCTCAAGCAAACAAAGTAGACGTATGTGTATTTGACTTATTAGGTAAATCTGGTGAGTCATTCAAAATGATGCAGGATTGGGCATTGGCTGCTAAGGGTTGGGGCGCTGATGTAAACTTGGTTGCATTGACTGATGAAGCTGTTGCAGATAATAACTTCAAAGCTGGTAAGTGTGATGCTGTTGCGATGACTTCGATGCGCGCTCGTCCATACAATAAGTTTGCGGGTTCGATTGATTCGTTAGGTGGTGTAACGAGTAATGAAATTGCGCAACGTGCGATTACCTTTGTTTTAGATGGTCGTAATGCTGCTAAAATGACCACCAACTTAGGAAATAACAAATACGAAATTGCTGGTATTGCACCTTTAGGTTCTGCGTATATTTTTGTACGTGACAAGAATATTAATTCAATTGAAAAAGCTGCAGGTAAGAAATTTGCTGTACTTGGCTATGATGATGCACAAAAAATCATGGTTCAACGTGTAGGCGCACAAGCAGTACTTTCAGATATTTCTAACTTTGCTGCTAAGTTCAATAATGGTCAGGTAGATATGGTGGGCGCGCCTGCTTATGCTTATAAGCCATTAGAATTAAGCAAAGGTTTAGGTACAAATGGTGCGATGTTTAATTTCCCTGTATTGCACGTAACTGCAGACTTAGTGATCCGCCCTGAAAAATTCCCAGCAGGTTTTGGTCAAAAGTCACGTGATTGGCATGTGAAACAATTGCCAAAAGCATTTGCAATGATCAAGCGTTTAGAAGCTGAAATTCCTGCAAAATACAGAATGGATTTAAGTGCTGAAGACAAACTTAAATATCAAAAATTATTACGTGAAGGTCGTATGGATTTGACCAAGCGTGGTATCTATGATGCAAGCATGATGTCAGTTCTGAAAAAAGCACGCTGTTCAGTTGATAAAGCAAACTTTGAATGTGCATTACCTGGTGAATAATCCGGAATTGCAAAAAAGTATACTTAAAGCCTAGATTTATCTAGGCTTTTTGTTTTTTTGATTATGTCATTAAGGTCATTGTCTTAATGACATAATCACGTAATCATAGAGCTATAAAAATCAGATGAAATCGTGATGATTTAAAAATATGTTTGATCAGGATGATGAAAACAAGACCGAATTTAAACATATATTCATTTGAAAGCTTTTATCAGATGAACTTCATTTGTTCTTCTAAAACTTAAAGTTATGCAACAACACTCAAACTAGATGCAAAGGAAAAAATAACATGCAATGGTTTAAAACAATTTTACTTGCGTCAAGCATCGCCACTGTTTCTGCCGCTACACAAGCAAAGCAAACTCTTTGTGTGTTTGACTTAGTAGGTCGAAATGGTGATGTCTATGCTTTAATGAAGGACTATCAGATTGCTGCTAAATCATGGGGTGCGGACATTGAGTTACGTGTGGGACAAAATGAAGCCGTACTTGCAGAAGATTTTAAAGCTGGCAAATGTGATGCTGTCAGTATCACAGGGATGCGTGGTCGTCAGTTTAACCAGTTTACAGGATCACTCGACGCGATCGGTGCGATTACCGACCTAAAATTTGCAGTCAAAGTCATGCAAGGCTTAGCTAGTCCAACTTTTGCTAAAGCAATGGTGAATGGTCAATATGAAGTGGTAGGTGTTATTCCAGTGGGTGATGCTTACTTGATGGTCAATGATCGTAATATTAATACGGTAGCGAAAGCTGCAGGCAAGAAAATCGCCGTACTGGATTACGATGATGCTCAGAAAATTATGGCAGCTCAAGTAGGCGCACAAGCGGTAAGCTCAGATGTGACTAACTTTGGGGCAAAATTTAACAATGGCCAAGTTGATATTATCGGTGCGCCAGCTGCTGCATTCAAACCGCTAGAATTACATAAAGGTTTGGGAACCAAGGGCGCGATTGTAAATTATCCAATTTTGCAAGTAACAGGAAATATTATTATCCGTTCTGATAAATTCCCAGCAGGTTACGGGCAAAAATCCAGACAATGGGTAAGTTCGCAATTACCACGGGCCTTTGATATTTTAGGCAAAATGAAAGCAGATATTCCACAAAAGTATTGGATGGAAATCCCTGCTTCTGACAAGCCTGGTTATCAAAAATTAATGCGTGAGGCACGTATTGATTTAACCAAACGTGGCATCTACGATAAACGTATGATGAAGTTATTATGGCAATTCCGTTGCCGTGAGGATGCCAAGAATTTCGAGTGCGCTTTACAGGACGAAAATTACAAATAATCTTTTGAAAAAGTCTGTAACGACACTTTAAAAGTTCAAAGACCGACCCGATATTAGGTATGCTATACTAAATATCGGGTCTTTTTATTTATGAAAGACGTATTGAAGTCTGAGGAACATCCATGACCGCCCAAGCTCTCGAATTGTCAGATAATGCTGCTAAAAAAGTTCGCCAACTGCGCGAAAGTGAAGGTAATAATGACCTAATGCTACGTGTTTATGTCACGGGGGGAGGTTGTTCAGGATTTTCTTACGGTTTTAATTTTGCTGAAACAGTCAATGAAGATGATGCAGAATTTAGCAATGGTGATGTCAAAGTTTTGGTTGACTCTCTAAGCTATCAATACTTGGTGGGTTCAGTGGTTGATTATCTTGAAGGACTGGAAGGTTCACGTTTTGTGGTGCAAAACCCGAATGCCACAACTACTTGCGGTTGTGGTTCATCGTTTTCAATCTAAAATAGATGTGTTAAAAAGCCTCTCGATGAAAAAGTCTGAGAGGCTTTTTTTATGTTTAGACCGCCGTAATTGTTCCTAAAATACGATCACCAGATGCGCCTGTAACGGTAGGTAAATTACCACTTAGTTGCTGAGTAAAACGCATCGCCAACCAAGCAAATGCTGTTGCTTCTACCCATGTTGGTGCTAAACCCAAAACATCCGTAGTTTGGACTGACCAGTTATGTTTACGTAAACGCCAGCGCAATTGTTCTAACAAATGAGAATTATAAGCGCCACCACCACAGACATACACTTCACCAGTTGGCATTAAATCCTTACTTCGATAAATAGCCTTTTTAATGGCACGTGTGGTGAGCTTCATGAGAGTGGCTTGCACATTCTCTGGAGTATCTTCCAGTTCCTCATAGTCCAGATCATTACGCCAATCACTGATTTGATCATCGAGCCACTCTAGATTAAAGTCTTCGCGCCCCGTGCTTTTAGGCGGTTCTTTAGCAAAAAACTCATGGTTTTGTAAGCGATCTAAAAGTGAACGAATAGGTTGACCATACGCTGCCCAATCACCGTTCTCATCGTAAGGATTTCCAGTATGACGTTGGCACCAAGCATCCATAAGAATATTGGCTGGGCCAGTATCGAAACCATAAACGGCTTGTGGATTGTCAGCAGGCAACATACTCACATTGGCAATCCCACCTAGATTGAGAATTACACGGTGAATGCTGTCATGTTGGAACAATGCTTGGTGGAAGGCCGGAACCAAAGGTGCACCTTGCCCACCAGCCGCCATATCACGACGACGGAAATCTGAAATGACAGGAAGTTGAGTAATTTCAGTAATAATGTTCGGATCGCCAATTTGTAAGGTAAAACCATATTCAGGGCGATGGCGAATAGTTTGCCCATGTGAACCGATCGCTTTGATTTGTGATCGGTCTAAATTGTTCTTTTCAATCAGCTGATTGATACCATGCCCAATCATTTGTGCCAAAGCGACATCAGCTTTGCCCATCCGATCAATTTCATTATCGTCTGGTAGCGTTAAAGCCATTAACTCATCACGTAATTCTGGATCAAATGGGACTGTGAGTGTCGCGTGCAAAGTTAAAGGTTCGAATGAAGTTGCAACAATATCAACACCATCCATGCTCGTGCCAGTCATTACACCAATATAGATTGCGCTCATAAACAACTTCCCCTGCAAGATGCTGAAAAAATGTTAGTATATCGCACAAATTGAATAACTGATGTGTTTAGGTTTTGTGATGTCAAATTTCTTGCCCGCCGAAGAACAGCTTGCTCTCATCCAACGAGGCACGCATGAGATTATTTCTGAAGAAGATTTATTGAAAAAACTCAAAGAGAATCGTCCACTCCGTGTAAAAGCTGGCTTTGACCCAACGGCCCCTGATTTACACTTAGGACATACGGTTCTGATTAATAAATTAAAAACCTTCCAAGATTTAGGGCATGAAGTCACGTTCTTGATTGGTGACTATACTGCAATGATTGGTGACCCAACAGGTAAAAGCGCAACGCGTCCGCCGTTGTCACAAGAGCAAGTAATTGCCAATGCGAAGACCTATCAGGAACAAGTTTTTAAAATCCTTGATCCAAATAAAACCAAAGTCCGTTTTAACTCAGAATGGTTTAATCAAAGAACAGCTGCTGATTTGATTCAATTGGCGAGTCAACAAACCGTATCGCGTATGTTGGAGCGTGATGACTTTACCAAGCGCTATAACAACCATCAGCCGATTGCGATTCACGAATTCCTCTATCCATTGGTTCAAGGTTATGACTCAATTGCGCTTGAGGCAGATGTTGAGTTAGGGGGTACGGACCAGACTTTTAACTTGTTAATGGGTCGTACTTTACAAAGTCGTTATGGGCAAGAATCACAAGTGTGCATCACGGTGCCAATTCTTGAAGGTTTAGATGGCGTCAATAAAATGTCTAAATCTTTAGGCAACTATATTGGCGTGTTCGACACCCCAGGTGCGATGTATCAAAAAATCCTGTCGATGCCAGATAGTCTGATTGAGCGTTATTTTGACTTACTTAGCTTTAAGTCATTAGACGAAATCAAAGTTCTACTTGATGAGATGGCTGCGGGCCGCAATCCACAAGAAATCAAACGTATCTTAGCGCTTGAGCTAGTTGAGCGTTTCCATGACGCAGAAGCAGCAGAGAATGCACATAAGAGTGCAGGAAACCGTGTAACTGAAGGTGAAGTGCCAGAAGATACCCCTGAAGTGACCATTTCTCGTGCTGAATTTGGTGGCGAATTATTTATTGCAACTATTTTACGTGTTGCGGGCTTAAACCCGAATGCAGCTGCTGCAAAAGATGCGGTAGGTCGTGGTGCGGTTAAAGTTGATTGGAATGTGGTCGATATGAGCTACTCTGTCAAAGAAAATGTCACTTTAATCATTCAGTCAGGCAAAAAAGCGATTGCACGAGTGACTTTCACTGACTAAATCAAAAATAAAAATAATAAAAAGCAGGCCCAGAGCCTGCTTTTTATACGTAAATAGATGATAAAAACAACGAAAACATCAGTTTTGTAGAAAAAAGAACCATGCGAAAGGAAATAATAAGAAATGGGGTTGTGTTGGATATGAAATGCTGTAGAATGCACATCCATCGGCGGTGATGCAGATAAAAACTTGTTGATAAACAAGGATTTGGCTTTAGTGGTTGGATTTTTGGTTTGATTGATAAGTTTTAAAAATATCTAAATTACCTGTT
>NZ_OVCN01000042.1 GCF_900406815.1 Acinetobacter haemolyticus | reverse complement strand
ATATAATTTAACAAATTAATTAAAAAAAAGATGAGATATGTTTAAAAAATCAAAAAAAAGACTTATTTTTTTTATTATATCAGTAAATAATCTTTTGTTCGTTGTTGGTAATAACAACGTCGACTGCTTAGCTCATCTAAAATAAATGAGTTAACGTATACTGCTTTATCTTTTAATTTTATTGTTTATTTTTTAAAAGGATTTTTAGGATCAGATAAAATCGCGTTTTTCTTGTCGTTAAAGCTTCTACCTTGCTCTGAAAATTTAAATTCTTTGATTTCTGATTCTAAAAACAGCTCTTTTCTAAAATAATTTTTTATTTGATAAAGCTCTATCATTTTAAGTGTATTCTCAAGATAATTCATTTCAATATTTTGTGATTTAAAAAATGATATAAGCACACTTCCAAGAAAAAATTTCTCATGATTCTCTTGCTTTCGATCTTTTATCTTTTGTTTTACTTGTCTATAAGAACTATGAAATGAATTTTTGATTTCATCATGTGCTTTTTGTTTTATTAAATCAGGAACTCTTCGATTGTAGTTTTTTAGCATCCTTAAGGCTATTTTTAATCTTTCATCAGTCTGAGAGAAAGGGTCTTCATATCCACTAAAATCAACAATGTCTTTTTCAATATCAGAGCGATCACTTTTTTTGATTGAGCAGATAGTGTCCATTACTTCTTCTAATCTATTTAATTCTAAAACTTTATGATATTTATTCCTCAAATTTTTAATGTCTTCTTCTGTAAATTGATTTGCAGTTTTTGATCGAATCAATTGTAGTATTAACTCATCTGAATGAGTGCGTCTTGCTATCTGTTTTAAGTGCTTTTCAACACTTAAAATCATTTCATCTACTGTTAATCTAGTTCTAGCCATTTTTAAACCATCTGCATTTAAGAAAATGTTGGTATATCACAGAGTCTAAAAAAAAATCGTCATAAGTTGAGGTTTTCAAAAAAAACTACTCTTCTGTTAGTTTTAACTGTTAATTTATGGCTGTTAATGGTGGGGCAGATAAAAAATCTTTTTTGCGAATGCAAAAAAGATTTTTTATATCTCGTTTCCGTGTCTTTTAAATTTCGCTTCGCTCGCTTTAAAAGACACTTCTCCTCGTGCTGCGCAGCACTTTTAGTTTTAAGCAATTGATTATTATATAATTTATGCGTTACTCATGTTTTAGATTTACTG
>NZ_OVCN01000018.1 GCF_900406815.1 Acinetobacter haemolyticus | reverse complement strand
ATGTTATTTATAATTATTTGTTTTTAAATGATAAATTTAAATTATTGGTGAATTAGACTTTAGTCTAATAATCGATTGGATGTTGGAATATTAGGCTGTAGCCGATTAAATTGCGTATGTTTTTAAGGTGCAACCTAAATGCATCTTTATGCCAATTAGGCATATAATTGCGTGATTGATGATAATGATAGAATTCCAGCAAGGTGCATTGTGAGCTTTACCCAATCCGACTGGCTAAATTTTCTTAAACCGAATTACAAAGTTCTTCCTGTAAAAGAGCGTTTACTTTCAGCAATCGGGGCCTTGTGTGGTTTGGCAATTTCCTCCCTGTTGAGCTGGTATGTCTTAGATGGCATGAATGCATGGTATATCGCACCTATGGGAGCGTCATCCGTTTTATTATTTGCTTTACCGAGTAGTCCTCTGGCTCAGCCGTGGAACGTTATTATTGGTAACACGCTGGCGGCTTTTATTGGGGTGGCATGTGTCGAGTTATTGCCTGATTTAACCACGGCGTTTAGTGTCGCTGTGGGATTGGCAATTTTTGTGATGATGACGACTGACTCCTTACATCCGCCGAGTGGTGCTGTGGCAATTACCGCGGTATTGGGAGGGGACGCGGTTCATGGTCTAGGTTTTTATTTCATTCTTTATCCCGTATTGCTGAACACCATTATATTGTTGCTATTTGCGGTTTTATTTAATCGTTTAATTGGGCGACATTACCCCATGACTGCTCACGTCAATGTACGCTCTAAAGATCCAACGCCCACTCAAAAGGTTTCTATTCAGCCGAAAGATATTGAGTATGCGTTAGAGCAACATACGGAATTACTTGATATTAGTCAGTATGATTTAGAAAAAATTATTTTGGATGCACAAGAACGTGCACAAGGGCGATTACATCTTGATTTTGTCTGTCAGGATATTATGAGTAAAGATGTGATCAAACTACATGAGGATGATGATATTCATCAAGCCTTGGATAAATTTAAGGCGGTCAATTTGATGAGCTTGCCAGTCGTCAATAGTCAGGATAACTTAGTTGGGACACTCGCCTTATATGAGGTGGTGGAATGGTTTAAAAATGCCACAGATCCACGAAATTCATGGCAGCATTACGTCAAACAAATTATGAGTCGCCGTGTAGTTACGGTAGATCCATTACAACCGATTCAAGACTTGGTGCCTTACTTTGTGGAGAAATCATTTAACTATATTCCCGTGGTTGAACAGCAACGTTTGGTGGGAATGATTAGTCGCGCGGATATGATTGCGGCGTTGCAGCAGCAATTAAGCCAATAATCTTTTTTAGCTCAAAAAAGCTACGGTTGTATTAGGGGTAAAATCAACCGTAGCGACCAAAAGGTAAGAAGAGCTTAGCGGTTTATATTCTTCTCGTCATAAATCGTTTTTACAGGTTGTTGATAACCTTGCACCTGTGCGGTCTGTGTATCCTGCTTTTTAGGAATAACCAACCACAAAATAAGGTAGACCAAAATCCCAGGAAATGCCGCACTCATAATCGAGATCACAACAAAGATCAGGCGTAGTAAATTTACATTCCAACCAAATCGTTCAGCAATACCGCCCATTACACCTGCGATCATGCTTTTTTGGTTTGAGCGATATAAACCAGAAGTGGTCATCTAATTCTTCTCCTAAACTGAATGAAACCTCAGTAAAAATAAGCAATTGTTTTGCGAATTACTGATAATAATGAGATAGGGATAATCTGAGCAATTTAAAGTTTAAATAGATGAGAAATTGGTTACGATGTGTAATTTGCTGCTGGAAAAAACAACAATATCGCCTAAAATGCACCGACTTAAAGCAGGTCGCTTTGTCACCTTGTGCTACAGTCCTATCGTTTTTCCACCATGCTGGTTGTTCAAGAATCTCATAAATCAGTATTCTGTTGTAATTAATACATTTATATATTTCAAAGGTATAGGTGGAATGTGCGATAGCCATGTTGTTGATGTTAGAGATTTGTGGATATGCATTTCCAGTTGTCCTTCCCGCATTTTAGTGTAGGAATCCTTTTGATTTTGGGTTTAAGTGCTTGTGATAGTCAGCACCCAGAATCGACACAGCAAGCCCAGACGCCACCCAGCTATGAAGCGGATGAGCAGCCAGCGGTAGATGAAGGAATGTCCTTAACTAAAGTTGCAGGACAAGCATCGTTGCCTTATTCAGAGACTCAGGTGCGTAATCTAACTCAACCCTCTGAAGCAAGTCTGGGCTATGTGGGGCGTTACCATGCTCGTATTCCATGTACTGACCCTTTTGCAGGTTGTGTCAATTTAGAGAATGAGGCGGAGTACATTCTTAACCTGCTCGAAGATGGCTCTGTTTATTGGACCAATACGAGTTTTGGTCGTTTAGGAATAGATGCTTCGCGTAATGTTACGAAAATAGAGCAGTTGTGTAATCAGGTCCAATGGTATGCACATGAAGCCCAAAATGAAATTATAGTGCGTTGTGATGCGGCCAATATCAGTTTTTACTATCAGGTCAACCAAGACGGGAATTTGGTGCTGGATTTAGATAAGTTGTGGCATGGGAATAATGGAGAGAACCAAATATTCTTTAGCGAGTACCCATTTCCTAAAAAAGCTTATGTTTTTAAACGAGTCAGCTAAAATAAAAAAGAGCGCATTTTGCGCTCTTTTTTTAACAGTTTCGATTAGTAATCGAAGCTGAAGTGTTCTGGTGCTAGAGAAGTTAAAGTGCGAGATGGAGTAACCATCGATTCTGCATGACCTTGAGCACGTGGCAATAAACGGTCGAAGTAGAAATCTGCAACTTTGATCTTCGCTTTATAGAATTCAGGTGTTTCAATACCGTTACCTGCTTCTAATTTTTCAGAAGCGATCACAGCTTGTTGAGCCCAGAAGTAAGCCATCATGACATAACCAGAGAACATCAAGAAATCAACTGAAGCAGAAGATACGATGTCACGGTCTTTACGTGCAGCAAGCATGATGCGAACGGTCAATGTGTTCCATTGAGCACAAAGCTTCGTTAAATCCCAAGCAAAACGACGTAAGTACTTATTACGCGCATGAGTTGCACAGAACTTCAAGATTTCAGCTGTGTAGTCACGAACTACTTTGCCTTTTGAGCTTAAAAGAACTTTACGACCAATTAAGTCAAGTGCTTGGATACCTGTTGTACCTTCGTACAAAGTTGAGATACGTGCATCACGTGCAATTTGTTCCATACCCCATTCTTTGATGAAGCCATGCCCACCGTAAACTTGCATACCGTGATTCGCTGCTTCTAGACCTAATTCAGTCAAGAAACCTTTAAGAATTGGTGTATAGAAACCTAATTTGTCATCGTATGCTTCGTAAGCTGCTTGGTCGCCGTTTACAAGCGCATCAGTCATTTTGTCAGCAAGTTTTGCAGCGTGATAAATCATGGCACGGCCGCCTTCAGCGACTGCTTTTTGAGTTAAAAGCATGCGGCGAACGTCTGCATGGTGAATGATCGCATCTGCTACACGCTCTGGCTCTTTCTTACCAGAAAGTGCACGCATTGACATACGATCTTTTGCATAAGGCAAAGCACCTTGGAAAGACAATTCAGCATGTGCGATACCTTGAACAGCTGTACCGATACGTGCAGTGTTCATGAAGGTAAACATTGCATGTAAGCCTTTGTTAACTTCACCGATTAAGTAACCTGTTGCATTGTCAAAGTTCAACACTGCAGTTGCAGAAGCACGGATACCCATTTTGTGTTCGATCGAACCACAAGAAACCGTGTTACGTTCACCCACACCGCCATCAGCAGTCGGGATGAACTTAGGTACGATGAATAAAGAGATACCACGAGTACCAGCAGGTGCATCTGGAAGGCGAGCAAGTACGATATGGATGATGTTCTCTGTTAAATCATGCTCACCTGCAGAGATGAAGATTTTTGTACCAGAGATTTTATAAGTACCGTCAGCAGCAGGTTCTGCTTTAGTTTTTACTTGACCTAAGTCAGTACCACATTGAGGCTCAGTTAAGCACATTGTGCCAGACCAAGTGCCTTCAACGAGTTTAGGCATATATGTATTTTTTTGCTCATCAGTACCGAACTGCATGATCGTGTTCATACAACCTGTACTTAAACCAGGATACATGGTGAATGACCAGTTAGCAGTACCCATCATTTCAGATTTGATGAGGTTTAGAGACATTGGTAAGCCTTGACCACCAAACTCTTCAGGATAAGAAAGACCTTGCCATCCACCCATTACAAACTGGTCATACGCTTCTTTAAAGCCTTTAGGCGTAGTCACTTCACCGTTGTTGAATGTGCAACCTTCTTCGTCACCAGATTGGTTTAGTGGAGAAAGTACATTTTCGCAATAATCTGCTGCACCTTCCAAAATCATATCTACAGTTTCAGCATCCGCATTTTGACCACTTGTCAAAGTTTGGTAATGTGCTGGATAATCTAACATTTCGTTCATTAAGAAACGAACATCACGGAGCGGGGCTTTATATGCTGGCATAATCTTAATCCTGTATTTGAATCATTTTGGATTATCTGTTTCGATAATTTAGATTATTCACAATGGTAATCAAAATACATTGATAAGCCCAGTAGAAAAAAATGTCAGAAAAGCGAATTTTGTAAGGCTTTGATTCGTGAGTTAGTCCTCTTTTTATTTGATTTTTAAACGTAAGTTTACAATGAGAATAGTTCGATTTTTTTATTGAAAATATAATGATATAAGGGTGGTTGGTAAAACTATGCGTTTAAAATATTTAACTTTATGTTTGTTGGGGCTTAGTCTTTCAGCCTGTTCTCAACATGTCATTAAAACCAATACTGCTCAGCTGGGGTTAGATCAAAAAGCGATTAACAGCATGAACGCGCTCTATGAATATCCGAGTTATGATTACCGTGGAAAGTTCAATATCCATGTTGAGCAAGATCGTGATCAATCAACAAATTCAAAAACCAAAGCCACATTAGATACAGGGGTGAAGCAAAAAGTTGATCAGTATTTGCGTGAGCAAAAAGTCAAATTGAATCAACAGCAAAAACAGGCCTTATATGATGCATTGGCACAAGACAATAATTCGTATGGTCAAGCCAAAGTGGATAAAGTGATCCAAGGGATGGCAACGATTTTGAATGATATGCAATTTGAATATGATGGTTCAGTGCATTATCGTCAAAAAATGGGTTCATTTAATCTAACAGCGCGTTATGAGAAACCGACGCTATTGGTACAAGCCAAATTGCCTATGGTACTGGACTTAAATGACCATAAGTTTTATGTCAATTACTTTGGTTTGATGCCATATTTGGTGAATAAAGAAAATCAGAATAATTTAGCGTATTTCGATTTTTCTAAATATCAAGGTTTGATTAAAGAAGTTGATTATAAAAAGTTTGTTGAGTATCTCAAAGCATCAAGTGGCGTGTTTTATCGTTTAGCTGATCCGCAAAATATTCATACCTTATCCGTATCTTCTACTGAGCGTGCGGCAGGCGTAGTTGAAAAAATTCGCCTAAAAACCACTATTGAAGAAGCAATCCTTCAATCAACTTTATATGGCAAGGTCAATGAAAAATATTTAATGCAGGGCATTTTAAATATCAATGAGCAGAGCCTGGAAAAACTGATTGCAGATGAGGTTGATGCTCAAAATAAGAGTAAAACGGGGCCTTCTAAAAACACCAAAAATTCATCGAATGATGCCAGTGTGGTGAGTCAGCAACTCTATCAATTAGTTAATCAACATTTCGGTGTTGAGGATGATGGTGATGTCTATGGCTCTGCTTCTGATGACGCAACTATTGCCGCTTTAGAAGCTATGGCAGCAGCGGAAGCTAGCCAAGCAGCAGCATGGGAAAGTGATGATGAAGATCGAGCAGCAGAAAGTGGCTCTAGTTCCGAATCTGGTATGAAGGCTGCTGATGAAAGTGGTTTAAGTCGTGAGCAGTGCGACTCTTTATCTTCAAACGCTAAAATCACCTATGGCAATGCACAATATTGCCAAAGTATGTATGGTATTGATGTGTTCAATCCAACACAGTCTAATACCTCAAGTTTAATTTCTTATATCGCGAAATTAAGTGCGTTAGAAGAGTTATTCTCTGTCTATAACCAAGCTCAGTTTATTGACGATCATGCGTTCAAAGCACTTTGGATGAAGCATCAGACTGAAATCAATCAAGCCTTGCCAGCGACTAATAAACGCAATCCATTGATCATGGATATTAGTTTGGATGAAAAAGGGCGTGCGATTAACTATGACTATGATTTAAATTACACTTCCCCAGAATTGCGATCGCGTGTGAACATTAAAGCGGATATGCAAGTTTTAAATTATGGGAAAGGCACGCCGATTGATCGAGCACAATTAAAACGCGCAAAGTCATGGTCAGAAGTAAGTAAAGGATCGATGTTTGAGCAAGCGATAGGGCGTTTCTCTGAAAAAATGGGGCAGTCGGGGATTGTAGAGCGTGCAGCCCAACCATATACCCTGTCTTTGGATGATCAACTCAAAGTGATTGCGGCACAACGCTATGATGCGACGCGTTCTTATGAGCAAACATATAAAGCTGTATTTATTGCTAAATTAACTGAAAGTTCGCCACAAGTTGTACAGCGCTACTCAACCCAAGAGTTGCAAGAAATAGCAGGTGTGTATGCGTATTGGTATTCTAGTGAAGAAGTCTACAATCCAAAAGGTGCAGCACTTAAAACAATAGAAGCCTTGCAGAAGAAACACCATTTAGAAGATGACGAGCAGTTCGATTATCGTTTGGGTGAATCTGTGAATCGTATTGTGAGTGAGGCAATGCATAGCGATCAAGATCGCCAAGCATGGAAAAAGTTGCAAGCTCAATATAAACAGCCGCAACAGTTATTTGCTAAACAATACCAAGCTCAATTTGAACGTGAAAATGGTGCTTCAAGTGAGGAAAAAGTCTTACTAGAGCAGACCGCAAATATTTTAGGCCAAGTTTATGTCGCAGCACGTCATAACAAGTTGAGCTTGAAGACGATTCAGAACTTAAAGGTTGAACATGAAGAGTTTATTGATTATGAAATCTTTAAAGATGTTTATCAAAAGATGTTAATAGTTAAATAATTTAACGTATAAAAAAACCTGCATCATGCAGGTTTTTTTATAGATAGATTTATAAGAAATCCTTTAACTCCGGTTTAACCTTATTCCAAATATAAAAAGCTTCTATCGCTTGACCAACCAACATACCAAAACCATCAGTCGCGGGAACTTGGCGAGCTTGGGCTTGATCTAGAAAGCTTGAAGTTTTGCCATAGGCCATTTCATAAGCATGGTGAAATATTAAACTTTCAGGGAGTTGTAAACTTTCCCCTGTTAAACTTGCTGAAGTTGCATTAATTACCACATCAAATTCGCCAGTAAGTTGTTCTAGGCTGATAGCTTGAAGCGCTGCATTTGGTACAGCATCTTTTAAATCCTCAACCAATTGTTTCGCACGGGTCAAAGTACGGTTGGCGATCACGATGTGTTTTGCGCCAGCTTGAACCAGTGGATAAATCACCCCACGGGTTGCACCGCCCGCGCCCAAAATCAAAATACGGCTATTCTCAAGAGTCCAATCTAAGGCTTCAATCGCTGCAACCAAGCCTTGTCCATCCGTATTATCGCCATATAGTTTGCCATCTTGCATCCATAAAGTATTGACTGCTTTGGCAATCTTGGCGCGTTCAGTCAATTGATCGCATAGCGCAAAAGCTTGCTCTTTAAATGGCACAGTGACATTCATGCCTACACCCTTTTGATTAAAGAACGCTTTGACTGCTGATTCGAAACCATCTAGTGGAGCAAGAATTTTTTTATAATTTAAATCAACATCTGTTTTTGCTGCAAAAGCATGATGCAATTCTGGTGAGCGAGATTGTTCGATTGGATTTCCAATTACAGCAAATTGTTTGGTCATGAGTGATTCACCAATATCAGGAAGAGGATCAAGTGCTAATGTTTCTGGGTCATAAGGAATCGGCAAACCAATTGATCTGTCGTAACCCCTCTATGGCTTGAAAGTCTTTCGTATTTCGAGTGACCAGTGTCAAGCCTTTAGCCATTGCGATGGCTGCAATCTGTTCATCAACAAAAGGAATATTATTTCCATTTTTTTGAGTTTGTATTCTAATTTCTGCATGAATTTTAGCGGCTTGTGCATCATAATCCAGAATCGGAATTAAACTTACCACATCATGTAAAAATTTTGTGATGAGTTGCTTGCGTTGTCCATCAGGCATTTTGAGCCAGCCAAACCGTAATTCATGCCAGACAATGCTCGAAATCGCAATCTCATGGTGAGCATGATAAAACTGTTGTAACACGGCTGAGTCTGGTTGAGATTTGGCTAATTCAGAAACGATATTGGTATCAAGTAAATAGCTGATCTGGCTTACCATGAAAATTCACGTCCTTGGCTTGAGTCTCGCTCAGGATTAAATTCAGTATTTTCAGTATTTAATTCTTGAAGTGCTTGTTGATGCCAGTTTTCCCAAGCCTGCATAAAGTTTTCTGGCTCGCTTAGTAATTTTTGATATTCAGAATAAGAAAGAAGAACCGCTGATGTGCGACCATGTTGGGCAATAAAGGTTCTTTGGCCTTGTTGGCTTTGCTGAATTAATTTAGCCAGATTGGCTCGGGCATGTGTAAATGAGATATGTGACATTTTAAACCCTCTTTTTATTGTACATTTTATTGTACATTTTATTGGGGAGGGGTGTCTATTTTTAATATTCAAAAAAATCCCTAATATAAGATTAGGGATTGTAACTTGTTATTTTTGCAGATTTAACCAATCTCGAGGCTTTAAATAATAGTCAGTGAGACGTTTTTCAGCTGAGTTCTCATCCCATTCAGGACGATATGACCAGCCCGCCAAATTCGGTAAACTTACGAGAATCGATTCAATCCGTCCACCTGTTTGTAGGCCGAATAAAGTGCCACGGTCATAAACTAAATTATATTCAACATAACGACCACGACGATACAGTTGGAACTCACGCTGCGCTTCGGTATAAGGTTGTTCTCGATGTTTTTCAAAAATCGGTAAGATGGCTTCTAAATAACCATTACCCACAGCTTGCATATATTTGAAGCAAGTTTCGAAATCCCACTGATTCAAATCATCAAAGAATAAACCACCAACGCCACGCTGTTCATCACGATGCTTTAAATAGAAATAATCATCACACCATTGTTTATGTTCAGCATAGACATTTTCGCCAAAAGGCTGACATAGGTCATAGGCTGTTTGATGCCAGTTCTGAACATCCTCATCATCTGGATAAAATGGGGTTAAATCAAAACCACCACCAAACCACCATACTGGAGCTTGGCCTTCAGGCTCAGCGACGAATAGGCGCACATTGGCATGAGAGGTTGGAATATTTGGGTTTTTAGGATGAATCACAAGTGATACACCCAACGCTTGTGCTTTTGCACCTGCGATTTGCGGATGACGTTCTGTTGCAGAGGCGGGGAGTTTGCTGATATTGATGTGGGAGAACATGACCCCACCTTTTTCAATGACTTCACCATTTTGCAATACACGAGAGCGACCACCGCCACCTTCGGTTCGCTGCCAATCATCAATGATAAACTCAGCGGTACCGCCGCCTGCACGTTCCTGTTGCTCTAGTCCTGCACAAATACGTGCTTGTAGATCGAGTAAAAACTCGCGAACACGTTGAATATCAGCTGAAGTTGGATGCTGCATGATGATCCTCTTGAGGTGATCTGGGAATTAGTTACATCAAAACATAAATCCATAAAAAAAGTAAGGGATTTTTAAATGCATGATTAAAAATCCCATAATTCATTTATTTCTATAAGTTTAAAAGTGTGAATTAGAAGTCATCTTTTTTATAAAGATGATCCATACGCTCACGTTTGGTTTTTAAATAATGTTCGTTGAAGGGATTACGACCTACGGTGAGCGGAACGCGCTCGACCACATTAATCCCAAGATCCGTGAGCGCTTTTAGCTTTAGCGGATTATTAGTCAACAATTTTACTTCTTTTACTTGAAGATGGTCGAGCATGATGCTGCACATATCATAACGACGCGCATCAGCAGGTAAATTTAACAATAAATTTGCATCAACCGTATCATGGCCTTGATCTTGCAAAGCATAGGCACGGATCTTATTGGTTAAACCAATTCCACGACCTTCTTGGCGTAAATATAAAATCACGCCTTGACCAGCCTCATTAATCAGACGTTGCGTAGCTTGGAGTTGAGGTCCACAATCACATTTTAATGAAGCAAATGCGTCACCTGTTAAACACTCAGAATGAATACGTACCAGTACTGGTTGATTTGGAGCAGCTTCTAAACCTTTAGAAAGCGCCACATGCTCTTCGCCTGTTTCTGGGTCTTGGAACACGGAAATATTGAAGTCACCAAAAGCAGTTGGTAGCTTTGATGTAGCAATAAATTCAATTGGCACAGAGAGCTCACTATTATGATTAAAACAGTCAAAGTATAGCGTAATGTGTGAAGATTGAGTGAATTGGAATTTCTGATTTTTTATATTGAGATTTTCTTTTTCATATAAAGAACACAATATTCATAGAATAACAGTTGATAAACAGTGACATAATTCAGGATAATCACCAAGCCAGTCATCAATGATTGGTAAAAGAACGTTCAGCACTGCATCATTCGCACATGTGGCTGATTGAAGGTAGATCGTATTTAATTGTATGATTGCCCTCATTTAACCCAGCTTCGGATTTGCCAGGCTTAAAAAGGCTTTGCCACATTATGTTGTATACCGAAATTCCAACTCAACGCCCTGTTACGCCATTGTTAGATGGAATTGATCATCCGCAACAATTACGTCAGCTCGAGCAAAGCCAACTCGTACAAGTGGCGGATGAGTTACGTCAATATATTTTGTATGCAGCAGGGCAAAGCGGTGGTCACTTTGGTGCAAATCTAGGTGTGATTGAGCTTACCGTTGCTTTGCATTATTGCTTTAATACACCCCAAGATCGTTTGGTTTGGGATGTAGGCCATCAAGCTTACCCTCATAAAGTACTCACAGGTCGCCGTGAGCAAATCACGACGATTCGTACAAAAAATGGTTTAGCTGCATTTCCAGCCCGTGATGAGTCTGAGTTCGATACCTTTGGTGTTGGACATTCGTCAACTGCAATTTCAGCAGGTTTGGGCATGGCACTTGCTCGTCGTTATCAAAAAGATCCGTGTGATGTTGTGGCGATCGTCGGGGATGGTGCAATGACTGCGGGGATGGCATTTGAAGCCATGAATGACGCAGTAGCTCATGATGCCGATTTAATTGTTGTGCTAAATGACAATGATATGTCGATTTCGTGCAGTACAGGTGGTTTTGCCAAGCATTTGGCTGCTATTTGGGAAACAGGCCATCTTGTGAATGTCAATGAACATGGCGAAGCCTATGTTCAACCCCATCCAAAGTGGACTTATAATTCGCGGTTGCATCAATCGGCAACAGACGCAGCTGATAATTTATTTAAAGCGATTGGCTTTGATTATTTTGGTCCATTCGATGGTCATGATGTTGAACAGCTGACACAAGTTTTTCAGGCCTTGAAAAAACGCAAAGGCCCTCGTCTGGTTCACGTTTATACCAAAAAAGGTAAAGGTTTTGCGCCTGCTGAGGCTGATCCAATTACCTATCATGCTATTACTAAAATTGCACCAGTCGCCTCTACGGTTGTTAAAAAAGCACCACCAAAATATTCGGATGTCTTTGGACAATGGCTATGTGATGAGGCGGCTCAAGACCAACGCTTATTAGCCATTACTCCAGCCATGTGTGAAGGTTCGGGTATGGTCAAATTTGCCCAGCATTATCCTGAACGTTTTTTTGATGTTGCAATTGCCGAACAACATGCTGTGACTTTAGCGGCAGGTATGGCATGTGAAGGATTGAAACCTGTTGTTGCGATTTATTCAACTTTCTTGCAACGTGGTTATGATCAATTGATCCATGATGTTGCATTACAAAATTTAGATGTGACCTTTGGTATTGATCGTGCAGGTCTCGTTGGAGAAGATGGTCCAACCCATGCTGGGGCGTATGATTATGCCTTTATGCGGACTGTCCCGAATATGGTCATCATGGCACCAAAAGATGAAAACGAATGCCGTCAAATGCTACATACGGCTTATCATTACAATGGACCAACAGCTGTAAGATATCCGCGCGGTGTCGGTTTGGGTGTAGAAATACAACAGCAAATGACTGCTTTAGAAATTGGTAAAGCAGAGATTGTTGCTGAGTTTAATCCAAATGCAGATCAGCAGATCAGCATCCTTGCATTTGGTAGCTGTGTTGCCGTTTCAGTTGATGCAGCTGAACAATTTGCCAATCAACATGCTGTTGGTGTTCGTGTGGTGAATATGCGCTTTGTGAAACCGTTAGATGAACAGATACTGCGTGATTTAGCGCCACGTACGCAACTCTTTGTAACCGTGGAAGAGCATGCTGTGATGGCGGGTGCAGGTAGTGCAGTAAATGAATTCTTGGCACACGCGAAGATTGTAAAACCTATGTTGAACCTAGGTTTGCCAGATGAGTTTCTTCATCAAGCAACACATCAACAAATGCTCGCAGACTGTGGTTTGGATGCCAAAGGCATTTTACTTTCTATTGAAAAAGCTTGGCTGTGACGCATAAGTTTCTGTAAATGCGTAAATAATTTTTCTTAAAAATTTTTACCTAAAAGCCCTTATATTTGATAGAATATAGGGGCTTTTATGCATTATTCTTTGTCAAAATCTTCAAATTTGTAGTGGGTGTTCAATGGAACCTATGGTGGTTATGGCTGCGCGCGCGGCTCAAACAGTTGGTCAAGAGCTTTTAAAGGCTCATCAAAATCGTCATAAACTCGATTTACAAGTTGAAGAAAAAGACATTAATGGTCCAGTAACACGTGTAGATCGTTACTTGGAACAGCTTACAATTGATACCCTCCGCAAAAGTTATAAAAACCACAGCTTCCTTGGTGAAGAGTTTGGTATGCAAGAAGGTAAAGGTCACGATGCTGATTGGTGTTGGGTGATCGATCCTTTAGATGGTACACAGAACTTTATCAACGGCTTCCCACATTTCTGTATTTCAATCGCTGTACAACACAAAGGTGTGACTCAGCACGGTGTGATCTATGATCCAGTGCGTGATGAATTATTTTCTGCAAGTCGTGGTCGCGGTGCAGTGATGAACCAACGTCGTATTCGTGTCAATGTCAAAGAGAGTCTTGAAAATACTTTCCTAGCAGTTGGACATCCGTACCGTGCAAAACGTAATGGTGAAATCGTTTCTTATGCAGAGCAACACTTCGCTTCACTATTGGCTGTAACTAAATCAGGCGCTCACATTCGTCGTGGTGGTTCGGCGGCATTGGACTTGGCTTATGTTGCTGCGGGTCGTTTCGATGGTTTCTTCGAACTAGGTTTAAAACCCTGGGATATCGCTGCAGGCGAGTTGATTGTCAAAGAGGCGGGTGGTGTCGTGGTTGACGCACGTGGTGGTAATGATTCATTTGATAATGGTCAGGTGCTTGCGTCTTCACTTAAAATGTTGAAACCATTGATGCAAACTGTTGTTCCAGCTTGGAGTGAAGCTGCGAAATAATTTAAAATTTATCAAAGGTCTTTTATATTGAAAGGCCTTTGAAAATTATAGTTATACTTAGATAAAATAAAAAAAGAGAAAATGTAATGGATTGGATTTTAAGATTCGCTACGAAATTAAAAAGTTTTTTGGGACTAAAGCAGAAAGAAGATCATAAATCCTATAATTATGATAATCCTTATCGTTACATTGATGAGTCAATAACAGTCCAACAGCAATGTGAAAGACTATTGGAGTTGGATCATTATGACCACGAAAATATTATTTGGGATTTACAAATGCGTGAAGATTCATATGCTATCCCTTATATAAAAGAAGCAATTCTATTGAAGCCCCGATTAGAATACTTGAGCTATGATGATTATGGTTCATATTATAAAAAGTGCTTTTGGGCATTACGTACAATAGGAACGGAAGAAGCAATTGCTGTAATTAAAGAGTGTGCCCAATCAGATAATCCTGTACTTAGAAATGAAGCAGAATATAGGCTCAAACAGATTGCACTAGGCCGATGAATATTTACTCAAATTGCTAATTATTCTTAAATTATTTATTTGAGATTTGATTTGAATACATTTCAAAAAAGTGATCAAGTGGAAAAGTTGATTAAAAAGGGTGACTTTTTAAATTATTCTGCTATAATCCGCGCACGCACTTAAATTCCAGTTCATTACCTGAACATTCAGTTCTATTCATATTATGCGCACGCTGTCCATAGAGAGGACCACATCTTGCGCCCAAATCGCTTAGCGATTCTTCAGGTTGAGGCAGTAATCAAGCGTGCGTTAGTCCACATCGTCGTTATTCGGATTGCCGCTGAATTTTATCTATTTTCAGCTTGAGTCGCTTTGCCGCTTGTTGCCGATGTCTATTTTTTGTATTTATTAAAATGGAGCACCCATTAGGGTGAAACTCTCTATGAGCAAAACTTTTGCCGAATTTTCTTTGCACGAAACCTTACAACAAGCTTTAGAAGGTTTAGGTTTTACTACGCCAACTCCTGTGCAAGAACAAGCGATTCCAGCTGCGTTAGAAGGAAAAGATTTATTGGTTTCAAGCCAAACTGGTTCTGGTAAAACAGCAGCATTCTTACTTCCTACATTAAACGCTTTAGCGGGTCAGGAAACTTTTGTGCCATTCAAAGAGCGCATGAAAGCGGTGACTCAGCCAACGATTTTAGTTATTTCTCCTACGCGTGAATTGGCTCAACAGGTTAGCCAAGATGCGATTGCATTTGTACGTCACATGAAAGGTGTTCGTATTGCTGCAATTATGGGTGGTATGCCTTTCGGTAAGCAAATTCAACAGCTTAAAGGTGCGCAAGTTGTTGTTGCGACCCCGGGTCGTTTACTTGACCTTGTAAATCGTCGTCAATTAAAACTTGATAAAGTTGAATCATTAATTGTTGATGAAGCAGACCGTATGCTTGATCTTGGCTTTGCTGAAGATTTAGAAGCAATTGGTGAATTAGCTGCGAACCGTAATCAAACATTAATGTTCTCTGCAACTTTTGCAGATCGTATTATTCGTCTTGCTGAACGTATGATGAATGATCCACAGCGTATTGCGATTGAAACTGGTCACAGCACCAACACTGATGTAACTCAAACATTGCATTGGACGGATGGTTTCGAACACAAGAAAAAATTATTGACTCATTGGTTATCTGACGAGTCAGTAGATCAAGCTGTTGTATTCGCGAGCACACAAGAAGATACAGACATGCTTGCTGAAGAATTAGCTGAAGCAGGTCATTCTGTAGTTGCATTACATGGTGCGATGCCACAAACCGTTCGTAACCGTCGTTTACGTAGCATTCGTGAAGGTCGTGCAAAAATCTTGGTTGCGACTGACGTTGCAGCACGTGGTTTAGACGTACCAACCATTTCACACGTGATTAACTTCGGTTTACCGATGAAAAATGAAGACTATGTACACCGTATCGGTCGTACAGGTCGTGCGGGTCGTACAGGTCAAGCTGTGACTTTAGCTACTTACCGTGAGCGTGGCAAAATCCGTGCTTTAGAAGATTATTTAGATGCTCGTTTAAATGTATCTGAAATCGAAGGCTTAGAGCCATCTCCACCTCCTGCACGTTCAGGTCGTGATGGTGGTGGTCGTGGTCGCGGCGGTCGTGATGGCGGTGGCCGTGGTCGTGGCGGTTTTGGCGGTGGTCGTCGTTTCGAAGGTGAAGGTAACTTCAAACGTCGTGAAGGCGGTGATGATCGTCCTCGTCGTAGCTTCGATGATAAACCACGTGGTGAACGTCCATCATTTGGTGGTGAAGATCGTCCACGTCGTGAGTTTAATTCAGATCGTCCACGTCGTGAAGGTGGTTTTGAAGACCGTCCACGTCGCGAGTTCAATTCAGATCGTCCACGCCGTGAAGGTGGTTTTGAAGACCGTCCACGTCGCGAGTTCAATTCTGATCGCCCACGTCGTGAAGGCGGTTTTGATGATCGTCCAAAGCGTAGTTTTGGTGGTGAAGACCGTCCGCGTCGCGAGTTCAATTCTGACCGTCCTCGTCGTGAAGGTGGTTTCAACGATAAGCCGCGTTTTGACTCAAATGATGACAACCGTGGTAACCGCGTAGACTACAAACCACGTCGTGAAGGCAGCTTCGGCGACCGTCCAAAACGTGATTTTGGTGATCGTCCACAACGTGAAGGTGGCTTTGGCGACCGTAAGCGTAGCTTCGGTGATGACCGTCCAAAACGCAGCTTCGGTGGTGATGACCGTCCAAAGCGTAAGTTTGGTAACGATGATCGCCCAGTACGTGGTACACGTGAAGAAACTTTCGGTGGTGACCGTCGTCGCAAAAACGATTTTTAATCGATAAAAACCGATGAAAAGAAAAAGCCAGTTGAAAAACTGGCTTTTTTATTTGTGATTAGTCAGGTAAAATTGTAAAAACGAGTACTAATTCAAATTTTATAAAAGAAAATGAATAGGATTAATCAAAGTAACGGTTTTAGCCATCAAATCTGGTCGTTCATTTGCAATGAAGGGCTACCCTGCTTATTCGTCATCTTAATGTTATGCAATGGTTTATTTTTTGCTTATGCGGTATTTGATCAAAATAATGCCAATGCGTTTAAAGTGAATACCCAGCAAACCCCTGAACTTATTGATTCCAAGCAGGGCTACATAAATTAAATAATCTTGATACATCACTTATCAAAATAAAAACAACCATTTAATCTTTCAGTGTATAGTATGCGTGCATAAAAAGTGCAGGAATGAATGCCATTATGAATAATAACTCTCCTCTCGATGCTGAAGCCTTAATTGAAGTCAGAAACTTAAGCTTTAATCGAGGAGAACGCGTCATTTATGACGATATCAGTCTTAAAATTCGACGTGGTCAAATTACTGCAATTATGGGACCTTCTGGTACGGGTAAGACGACTTTGCTTCGTTTGATTGGTGGGCAATTGGTTCCCGACCAAGGTGAAGTATTGCTGGATGGTCAAGATATCGCCACGATGTCACGTCCAGAGCTTTTTGCGGCTCGCGCGCGTATGGGAATGTTATTCCAAAGTGGTGCTTTATTCACAGATATGTCTGTGTATGAAAATGTTGCCTTCCCGATCCGAGCACATACCAAATTACCTGAACACCTGATTGCTGAGTTGGTTGGTTTAAAGCTTGAATCAGTTGGGTTACGTGGTGCCGAGCAGTTAATGCCTTCTGAGCTTTCAGGCGGGATGAATCGTCGAGTTGCTTTGGCACGTGCGATTGCATTAGATCCAGAACTCATTATGTATGATGAGCCTTTTGCTGGACAGGACCCGATCGTGATGGGTGTATTGACTCGACTAATTCGGTCTTTGCGAGAAGCGCTTGATTTAACCACAATTATTGTTTCGCATGATGTTGCAGAAACATTGTCAATTGCTGACTATATTTATGTGGTTGCAGAAGGAAAGATTCAGGGAGAAGGTTCACCTGAACAATTAAAAAATCATGCCTCACCATTTGTTCGTCAGTTTTTAACAGGTTCAATTGAAGGGCCAGTTGAATACCAATTTACGCATCAAGCATATTTAGATAACGAGGTTCGTCCATGAATACGATTGCCTGGTTAGGTAGACTCGTTATTGAGCGAATAAAGGGGATTGGTGCTGCATCACTGATGCTCCTACAAATTTTATTTTCGATGCCATCAAAAGGTGGTTTCCAGCGCTTTATTTATCAAATGTACCGTGTCGGTGTGATGTCTTTATTGATTATCTCCGTATCGGGATTATTTATTGGTCTAGTGTTGGGTTTGCAGGGCTACTCAATTTTGGTCAATGTGGGCAGTGAAGCCATGCTCGGTACCATGGTGTCTTTAACATTGTTACGTGAATTGGCACCCGTTGTTGCTGCATTATTATTTGCAGGGCGCGCAGGGTCTGCATTGACTGCCGAAATTGGTTCCATGAAGCAAAGTGAACAGCTTGCTAGTATGGAAATGATTGGGGTCGATCCGCTTAAACAAATCGTATCACCACGTTTATGGGCCGGTATTGTGAGCTTGCCGATGTTAACAGTAATTTTCGCTGCAATTGGTATCGTTGGCGGTAAGCTGGTGGGTGTGGATTTCCTTGGTGTGGATGAAGGTTCATTCTGGGGTGGAATGCAAAGTAGTGTTCAATTTGGACATGATGTGGTCAACGGCATCATTAAAAGCATTGTCTTTGCTCTGATTTGTACATGGGTGGCGGTATATCAAGGTTATGCTTGTGACCCAACCCCAGAAGGTATTGCGACTTCGATGACGAGAACGGTCGTATATTCTTCGCTTTGTGTATTAGGTTTTGATTTCGTGTTGACTGCGGTCATGTTCGGAGGGATTTAATGAAATCACGTACTAGTGAGCTGGCCGTAGGTATTTTTGTCATTATCTTCGGTATTGCTCTATTTTTTCTTGCAATGAAGGTGAGTGGTTTGGTGGGTACCAATCTCCGTGACAGTTATAGCATGACAGCTCAGTTCGACAATATTAATGGGTTGAAAACACGCGCTAAGGTCACGATGAGTGGTGTCACGATTGGTCGTGTTGACTCGATCACACTTGATCCAGTGACACGTTTAGCGACAGTTAAGTTTGATCTAGATGGAAAACTGACCAGTTTTAATCCAGAGCAGCTTAAAGCAGTTCAAAACGATGCTCTGGAAGAATTACGTTACAGTGCTGACTATGAGCAGGCTGATGCTGCGCAACAAAAAGCAATGGAACAGCAACTTATCAGTAACATGACCTCCATCACCAGTATTGATGAAGATGCTTATATAATGGTAGCGACCAATGGCTTATTGGGTGAGAAGTATTTGAAAGTTATCCCAGGTGGTGGTGTCAACTACCTCAAACGCGGTGACGTAATTTCAAATACCCAAGGTACAATGGATCTAGAAGATTTAATCAGTAAGTTTATTACTGGTGGCGGTGCTGGCAAAGTTGCATCTGATACTGGAAGTTCAGTATCACAAGCAGATGCTGAACCATCTTTTGCTGAGTAATCGTATTTAGGAGTTTAAAGTGAACACATTATTGAAACAGACTTTAACGGCAAGTGTATTATCAACTATGCTCGCAAGTGCAGCATTTGCAGCACCAACAGAAACCCCACCAGACTTTGTAAAGCGTGTGGCGGATGGTTTGGTGACACGTTTAAAAGCTGATCATGCGAAACTACAAAACAATCCTGAATTGGTTAGAACAATTATTCGCCAAAATCTCGATCCGTATGTAGATTCACAAGCTTTTACTCGTATCGTATTAGGCACTTACGCAAATAATCAGCATACAACTGCGGCGCAACGCGCACAGTTTGAAAAGAACTTCCGTGAAGTGATTATTGAAAACTATGGTAGTGCTTTTGCAAAATATACAAATCAAAGTTACACCATGCGCCCATATCGTGCGTCAAACTCGAAAAATCCTGTGGTGACCTTAGATTTTCTGAACAATGGTGAGAAGATTCCAGTGTCATTCCAATTGGTTGATAAAGGGGATCAATGGCGCATCCGTAATGTGAATGTGGCTGGTATTGACTTAGGTTTACAGTTCCGTAACCAGTTTGCTGCGACAGTTCAGCGTAATGGCGGTGACATTAACAAAGCAATCGCAACCTTTAAACCAGATGCAGATGCTGCAGTATCTAAAAAATAAGTAGGTGACGGGTGATTCAGTATATTGATCAGCAATTGATCGTTTCGAAAACGATTAACTTTGAAAATGCAGAGCAGGTTTATCAGGCTGGCTTAAAGTATATTCAGCAACATCAGAATTTTCCTTTGATTGTTGATCTTGCTCAGCTTGAAAATGGTAATACTTTATCTTTGGCGGTTTTGGTGCAATGGTTGCGAAAAACGCCAGATTGTAAAGGACTGCATTTCAAAAATGTTTCTGAGAAAATGTTGAAAATCATCCAAGCTAGTCATCTACAAGATGATCTGAAATTGATCTGATCTGGAAATAAGAAAGAGAGCTTTTAATAAAGCTCTTTTTTTAAGTCCATAAATAATTAAATCTGATTTAGTAGTAATTTTTTTCGTCTAAATAATTTCATATTGGTGTGAATAGATAGTTATACTCAATTAAAACTTTATAACAAGGCTCATATAAGAAAGAACTATCATTAAGTTGTTAATATAAATACAATATTCAACCTCAAATCTGTATGTTCTCAAGTTTTAATAAGTATGATTTTTCGAAAAGATATTAATGGATTAAGGGCAGTAGCAGTACTGGCTGTTGTTCTTTTTCACTTTAATCCTCAATGGTTGTCAGGTGGTTTTGCAGGGGTTGATGTTTTCTTTGTTATTTCTGGTTTCTTAATGACATCCATCATTTTTAATGAAATCGAAAAAAATACTTTTAATCTATTTAAATTTTATACCGCTAGAGCGAATCGAATTATTCCTGTATTAGCCGTTATGGGTGCTGTTCTTTTAGTTTTTGGGTGGTTCTATCTGCTCCCGACAGATTATAAAGATTTAGGGAGACAAGTTGAAAAGAGTTTGTTGTTCACCTCAAATATTTTATTTACACAAGGTGATGGCTATTTTGATACGAATGAAAAAAGTAAATGGCTATTACATACTTGGTCACTTTCAGTCGAATGGCAATTTTATATATTTTTCCCAATCATTTTACTTATGTTAAGGAAAACTTTTTCTCATCAAAAAACCAAGTTTATTATTCTGATTTTATGCCTAATAAGTTTCTTTTATGCAGTCCATTTAACAGAAAAAAATAGTCAAGATTCGTATTTTTTATTAACGACTCGCGCTTGGGAGATGTTGCTCGGTGGATTAGCATTCTTATATCCCATGTCAATCAAGAATATGAAGTACCGATTTTTTATACAATCGGTAGGAGTTATAAGTGTTATAGCATCTTATTTCATCTTTTCAGAACAAACTCCTTGGCCCAGTCAATGGACGTTATTACCTGTTGTTGGGACATACCTAATCATTCTAAGTGGTTATCAAAATAATATTCTTTTAAATAATTTTATTTCTAATGCAATCGGAAAGTGGTCATATTCAATCTATGTTTGGCATTGGCCCTTAGTTGTTGCGAGCTTATATTTTTCTTGGACTCAGTGGGCAATATATGGCGTGTTATTTTCAATAATACTTGGGTTTTTAAGCTATACATTTGTTGAACAGATTAAATTTAAAAAGTACACAGCATGGAAAGAAATTTATAAAGTAAAGCCATTATATATGGTATTGGTTTTATTTTTTTGTAGTTATGGGATTAAAAAAACCGAGGGTGTTGAGTTGCATTATTCAGCTCATATCTTAAAAATCCTTGACGAAGTAAATAATACAAATCCATATAAATGTGATCCTGGTTTTCATGATCCTCGAATCATACCTTGTCATATTGGGCAAGCGAATCCCATTCAAGCAATCGTGTTAGGAGATAGTCATGCCAATGCTGTAGCTACCTCAGTTGCAGCTGTATTTGACTTAAAAAAAGAGGGCGTACTGACTATGACAAAATCTGGTTGCCCTTATATTCTGGGTGCAAAATTTAGCAATAAAAATTGTGAAGCAATTAATCTAGAACGTTCAACAATGTTGGAAAAACAAAAAGGTGTCCCGATCTTCTTAGTGAATCGATATGTATTACAATTGGAAGGGGAAAATGATCCCCAAAAAATCGATACCAAAAATCCGCCTAAAATTTATTTTAATCAAAAAAATGAGCCTCGAGAAGAAACCTATCAAGGTTTCGAGCAGAATCTACACTCAAGCATTTGTACATTAACCAAAACTAATCCTGTATATATGGTTTTACAAATTCCCGAAATGGGTTTTGATGTACCTAAGACAATAGCAAAACAAGCCTTATTTTCCTCTAAACTCCAAGACCCTTCAATTACTTTTAAAGCCTATCAAGCTAGAACCGAGAAAGTTAATGCTATTTTAGATCGTGTTGCTGCTAAATGCGGAGCACATATTTTAAACCCAGCTGCGATTTTATGTGAAACTGGAAAGTGTATTGCCGAATATCAAGGGCAGCCAATTTATCGAGATGGCGACCATTTAAGTGAATATGGCAATAAACTACTCACTCCAATGTTTAAGGCCGCTTTGTCTGAATAAGTAGAAAAACTTTGAATTTAAGGCCTCCATTGGAGGCCCTGTTTTAAAATTTAAGTTGGTAAAGTTAACAATGTTAAATCCATTTTTTCCAACGGAAATAAAGTGTTGGTCCGATCAATAGCGTAATCACAAAAGTAATCACGATCCAGAAGCTTGTATCCCCTTGAGCAAAAGGTAATACATCAGTATTCATACCGTAGATACTGGCAATCAACATGGGTGGAGCTAACATACTGGGTAAAATAGAGAAACGTTTAAAAGTTTCATTCATTTCAGTGTTGGCAAAGCCTGTGGTGATATCAAGCAAGAATTTTAATTTCTGGAATAGGAATGCATTGTGCTCAAGTAAGGATCGTACATCTTCACTCATTTCTCGAATATCCGCATCATATATATGACTGCCTAATGCACGTGGACGTGATAGGAAAGTCAATACGCGGCGTAAGTCGGTAAGACAGAGTTGTGCTTTTCCCAGCATATCTTCTTGATGCGCTAAACGGGTGATCATGTCATCAAGGTCTAAGATTTGTTCACGATGATGATCATTGAGAACCTCAGCAGAATATTCCTCAAGGTATCGATGGGTATCCTCAAGAATATCTGAAAGTTCATCCAGTTTTGCTTCTAATAAACCTAATAAAATCAGAACAGGATCTTTATAATCCATTTCATAATCATTACGTCGAGCACGCGCACGAAAGGCACGAAAGGCAACTAATTTTTCACCACGTAAAGTAATGAGTCGATTTTTTTCAAGTAAGAATGCAACCGTATGAACTGTCGCCGCTAATGTATTTTCTAAGTCTTCTTGTTCTCGATCAGATTGAAAGTTTTTATTCTTTGTTAAAAAGTAAGTGCTGATATGCAAGATTCCGTCATCATCACGATAAAATCGTGCCGAGGAGGAAATATCTTCTAGTGATTTTAGGGTAGGTAAGTTTCGTTCATAGGCATCAAGTACCCATTGCTGCTCTTCTTGGGAAGGTGCGATTAAATCGATCCAAACCAATTCAGGATAGAGGTCAAAACCACCATTAATGGTTGCGTCTTCTAGACTACCGCGCTCTGTGGCATAAAAGGCTTCAAGCATGTCTTTTTTCCTCGCGCAGTGAATATTAGGACTTTTGCACTTTGCAGAAAGTCAGCGTGTATTTTAGACAAGGATGCAATGAAAAACACTTGCCTAATCGTTATTTTCTAAAAAATCTTTTTTCTTAGCTTACTTTAACAGCATGACATTTGTATAAAGCGATTTTAATTATATGAAATCATTTTGTGTTTTCTATGATTCCTCTCTTGGAAATAGCCTGATATATCAACAAATGGTACCAATAACCGAGCAGACAATTGTGGAGCAGACCAAAACACTATTTTATGATGCTAATCATTTTGATTTAATAGTTGCTGTTGCTGAAATTCAAGTATGAGGAAATTCCATTGAAAATTATAACTGTTGCGGCAGCAATCATCGTCAATCAATACAATCAACTCTTGTTAGTGCGGAAACAAAATACACAAGCGTTTATGCAGGTAGGGGGTAAATTGGAAACCAATGAAGCCCCTGAAATCACGATTCAACGTGAAATTTTAGAAGAGATTGGTTGTGAGTGTGAGATCCAGCAATTTGTTGGAAAATTTGAAACAGCTGCTGCCAACGAACCTGATCATAAATTGGTGAGTTATCTCTATACGGTTGAGTTAAAACAGCAACCTCAAATTGCGGCTGAAATTGCAGAAATGAAATGGATAGATTTGGATGATCAGTCTACGTTACTCGCTCCTTTAACCAAAGAGGTGGTGATCCCGTGGATGTCTAAAAAACAGCTGTCAGAGGCGAGTGTTTAACCCCACCAGCAGCTAGACAAACAGCATAAATCTTTTGGCAGCCCAATTGGTGTAATCTCTGGGATAATGCATCAATTGAGCTGCCTGTCGTAATCACATCATCTACGATCAAGACTGTTCGATAACGGATTTTATTGGGTGGATGCGCAACAAATTGATGTTCAATATTTTCCAAACGTTCTAAGCGTGATAAGCCTTTTTGTGAATGCTGAGCCAAACGTTGCACAGGCTGCCAGACGGGTATATTTAATGTTTGGGCTAAGGCTTGAGCCAATAATAAAGATTGATTAAAGCCACGTTCGACTAAGCGATCTGTAGAAATCGGCATCGGAACAATGGCTTGAACTTTAGGAAGTTTAACTTGTTGTAATATACCACTGAGCAATCTCTGGTGATGTAGCTTCTGCTCATATTTAAATTGTTGAATAATGCGGTTGATGGGATACTGATAATGGCAGGCAACAAAAACCTGTTGCTGATTGCGTTCAATTTTTTGTTGTAGCCAAGGCATCTGTTCCCAACAATTTTTGCACACCCCAAAGTATTGTTTAGTTCCTATTTCGCATAAATCACAAGCAGTGAAGTGATCCAGAATTCGTTGGGTTTGATGGTTGAGTAACTTAAACATAGGCATATCTTGGTGCTTCAGGTAGCCAGCGTTTTAATAAACCATCTGCATGTTGTGGATAGTCTTTCAGAATCTGTTCTGCAACGTAATGTGCTTGTGTGAGCAAATGATCATCGCGTTCTAAGCGCGCAACACGGAAACCCATGTCTCCCGTTTGTTTGGTTCCGAGTAATTCACCAGGTCCACGAATTTCGAGATCTTTTTCTGCAATCACAAAGCCATCATTACTTTCTCGTAATATGGAGAGTCGTTCCTGACCATTTTGCGATAATGGTGTTTTATAAAGAAGGGCACAGAAACTCGCAGTCGCGCCTCGTCCCACACGGCCTCGAAGTTGATGTAATTGGGAAAGGCCTAAACGTTCTGCATTTTCAATCACCATAATCGAAGCATTAGGAACATCCACTCCTACTTCAATGACTGTGGTGGCAATCAACAGTTGTAATTGATTATCTTTAAAGGCTTGCATAACAGCTTGTTTCTCATCGGCTTTCATTTTGCCATGTACAAGTCCGACATTTAGATCAGGGAAACGTTCTTTAATTTCTTGATTGGTGGCTTCTGCAGCTTGAGCATCAAGTGTTTCAGATTGTTCAACCAAGGTACAGACCCAATAGGCTTGTTTACCTTCACGACAATTTTGGGCAATTCGCTGTAGTACTTCTTCACGACGATCTAGCGGAATGGTTACGGTTTGAATGGGTGTACGTCCTGGTGGGAGTTCATCAATCACTGAGGTATCTAAATCACCGTACGCACTCATAGCTAAGGTGCGGGGAATGGGTGTCGCCGTCATGACGAGTTGGTGTGGTGTAAATTGATCCGCACCTTTATTGCGTAAGGCAAGGCGTTGGTCAACACCAAAACGATGTTGTTCATCAATAATCACCAAACCAAGCTTAGAAAATGCAACATTGTCTTGGAATAAAGCATGTGTACCGACGATCAGTTGCGAATGGCCTTCTCTAATGTGCTGTTCTGCTTGGGTTCGAGCTTTGCCTTTTTGTTTACCAGACAACCATGCGACATCGATGCCTAAGGGTTCAAACCAGCGTTTAAAATTCAAATAATGTTGTTCTGCTAAAATTTCAGTCGGTGCCATGAGTGCGACTTGCCACTCTGCTTCAAGTGCATGACACGCTGCGATAGCTGCCACAAGTGTTTTACCTGCACCAACATCACCTTGAACCAACCGTAACATGGGTTGCTGTTGTTTTAGATCTTGCAAGATTTCTTTGGATACGCGCTTTTGGGCATTGGTCATCTGAAACGGCAACGCTTCTAAGAGCTGTTTGGCTAAAACTTTACTGCTGGTAAATTGGGGGGCTGCAATTTGGCGAATATAGGCACGACGGGTTAATAGGCTAATCTGATGCGCAACCAATTCTTCAAAAATCAAACGTTGTTGTGCGGGATGAGAACCTTGATTGAGTTGAACCATATTGGCATCAATCGGTGGCTCATGGATATAATGCAGCGCTTGTTTTAATTCATAACCATTGCTGTATTTACTGGGTAATAGCTCTGCTAAATCATCACTATGATGTGCCAAAGCCTGCCGCACATATTCGCGTAATTTGGGCTGCGTGAGCCCTTCAGTGCTCGGATAGATCGCTGTCAGTTGTGTTTTAGGCAAAGGTGTGTGCTGTAGAATCACTTGTATCTCAGGATGATAAAGTTCAAGCCCCCGTGCACCTACTCTAACTTCACCAAATATGCGTAATCGATTTCCTACTTGAATACGATCAGTTAAGCCTTTGTAGATATGATAGAAACGCAAAGTGACTTTGCCAAAATCATCTTGTAGCAATGCTGCAAGAGATTTCTTTTTTCCAGGTGGAAAGTCGATAGAACGAACTTCGCCTTCTAGCAGGTAACTACGTCCGACCATGAGCTGATTCATCGGAATAATAGTGCTACGATCCTCATAGTCACGCGGTAGATGAAACAACAAATCATCCGTGCTAAAAATATGAAGCTTTTCTAATAAGGTCGCTGCGGCAGCACCAACGCCTTGTAACTGCTGGACTGAAGTCATTCTTGATCAAGGATATATATGCATATTTTATTTATTGGTTATGGTAAAACATCTCAGCGTGTTGCTAAACACTTATTTGAGCGTGGTCACCACATTAGCACAATTAGTCGTACACCGAAAACAGATTGTTACGCGACGCATTATACTCAAGATGTTCATTGCTTGGATGTGACTGACCTAGCACCGATTGATGTGGTTTATGTGATCTTAGCCCCGTCTCAAAGTGGTATAGATGCGTACCAACACACTTATGTGGATAGCATTAAACCGATTGTACAAGCGCTAGCCTCGCATCCTGTAAAACGTATCGTGATTGTATCTTCAACACGTGTCTATGGTCAGAATGCAGGGGAGCGAGTTGATGATGATTCTGAAATCCAACCAGTTGATGAGCAAGGACACTTATTACGGAAGATGGAATTACTTTGGCAGTCCTATTATCCACTGCAGAGTATTATTGTTAGACCGACGGGGATCTATGGCATCTCGATTGCACGATTGAAGCGTTTGGCTGAGCAGACTTTAAGCTATCCAAACCTGCATTTTAGCAATCGTATTCATATCGATGATTTAGCGAAATTTTTAGCATTGTTGGTCGATCTGCCCCATGTAGAAGCCAGTTATATTGTGTCTAATAATCAGCCATTGCCAATGCATGAAATTTTGCAGTGGTTTCAACAGCAGTTAGATTTACCTCTTTTAAAACTTCTCACTGAGCAGCAAACAGGCAAACGAATTTATGCAACCAGATTAATGCAGACAGGTTTTAAATTTGACCATTTGATTTGCTTTAATGACTACGCAGCAGCCTTATCGGCACATAGTAATGCTGAAAAATTAGATTAAACTAAAAACAATATTAAGGTGTTTTTGATATTTAAGCGCCCATAATACTTGGTATGGATTTTGGATTTTAAATACCAATAGATTCCGTAAAGGAACTGCCTGAATTGTGCACAGGGTTTGCAGCGAGGCATTGAAGGTCAATGATGAAAAAAATAATGTGTTCGATGTTACTTGGTCTGATGGCAACAATCAGTTGGGCTGGAGAGCAGACATGGTGTGTATTTGATCCTTTAAGTACTCAAGGTGATATAAGCCGTCGTTTGCAAGATGTACATGTGCATGCAATGCAAAGCCAAGTACAGTTGAAATTTAAAACGTTTAAAAATGAACAAGAGGCGATTAAAGCATTTGATCAAAAAGAATGTTCAGGTTTGGTTGCCTCAAATTTTAATACCTATCGTTATAATCGATTTATGGGTAGTACTGCCGCCATTGGTTTAATTCCCAATAATCGAACCGCACGTGTATTTTTACAGTTATTTACCAATCCGAATGTTGAAAAGCGCATGCGAGAAGCTGAGTATGAAGCGGTTGGAATGATTCCTGTGGGTACGGTTTATATGATTATGAATACCCAAAGGATTAATAAAGTTTCACAGCTTAGGAATAAGAGTATCGGCATTTTGGTAGATAACCCTCCGCAGTTGGCACTAGCGCAAAGTGTTGGGGCAAAACCTACGTATGTGGACTTCTCAAATGCGATTGATTTATTTAAACAAAAGAAAATGGATATTTTAGCTTCGCCAGCCTATGGTATTTTGCCGTATAACCTGAAACAAGAATTTGGAGAATCGACTCAAGTGGTCAATTTTCCTATTGCATATTTCGCAGTCAATATTGTAATCAGACCACAAGCTTACCCTACAGGATTTGGTCATACGATTCGCGCATGGTTTGCAAAAAATAGCCATGTATTGGCTGCACAAGCGATGCAGTGGGAAAACCATTTGCCTGCCTATTATTGGGCAGATATTTCGAGTTACGAAAAGCAGGGCTATGATGCATTAGTCACCAGAATTCGCAATCGCTATGTTGCATCGGGATATTATGATGCTTATTTGGTTGAACTGATTCGGCGATTACGATGTCTGGATGACCCCAAATATATAGAATGTAGAAAGTAGGGATGAATAAAAACGGCAACTCAAAGTTGCCGTTTTATTTTTACTGCACCTATGCTTTTTTACGTTTTAAACGTCGTTTTGCTTGTTGTGATGCCATCGCTTCTAAAGCAGCGGCAAGCTCTTCATCACTAAATGTGGTGATATGTTGCAGCATTTGCAAAGTAGTCTCATCCAGTACCAGTTGAGCACCTGCCGCCATTTCACTAAAGTTATCATCGTATTCAATGAAGCCTTGTTCATTGTTGCGAATATAGTTTTGCTGAGTCAGTACCTTGATAAAACTTTGGAACAATGATTTATCGAAGAATTCAGGTGAGTTGAACTCATAAAGTACAGAGAGTCGTTGACCCAATAAATGACTCAGTTCTTCAACTTGTTTGGTCGAGATATTGCCAGAGCCACGTTGTGTAATGAGCGCAAGGGTCATGTAATAACGCTCTAAACTTTGTTTTACTGGCATCGCCAAAGTGAGAAGTTTTTGATGCTCTTCGCTATTTGGTGTTGGGCTGAATAGATTGCCATCATGATCTTGGAAAATTAACCCGATTTCTGACAAGGCATCGATATAGGCACCGATCTGTTGTTGTAACTCAGATGACTGCCATTTCATAAACAATTCAGCTTTTAAGAATGGATATAAGGTGCGAATGACATTACTTAAATCTGTTTTGTGAATCTTGCCATTATGTTCAACCAAAGATGCAACCAATGAAGGTAGGACAAAGGCATGTAAAATGTTATTGCGGAAATACGTTAGTAATACGGCTTGATTGTCTTCGATCGCAATAATATCGCCTAAGACATGTTGAACGCGTTTGATGAGTTTAAGTTTTAAACCGTATTCGATAATCTCTTTACCTGATAACGACGTCACTTGGGTACGTTGATCATAAGGCTGTTTAGCGGCAAGGTCACGGTAGATATCTAGTTGCTTTGCGCAAATTTCTTCATCTAAAGTATGTTTTGGTGTCGCTAATAAAATTAAAGACAATAGCGATACAGGGTTGATCACTACTGCGCGGTTAATGTTTTCTAAGATACGGTTTGCTGAATCAGAGACAACGCGAGAAATTTCAATTGGTGCTGGTGCATCATTCTTTTCAATTTGAATCTTGTCAGCATTGTGCTGTTTTAATACATCATCTAAGAATACAGGCTCACCGAAGTTCACATGTACTTTACCAAAGATACGTTCAATTTTTCGCAATGACTTGAGAATACCAAAAATGGATTCAGCTTCTTTAGGTTTACCTTGCATTTCACCAACATAGGTTGAACCTTCCATTAAACGTTCATAACCAATATAGGTCGGAACAAAGGCAATCGGTTTGGCGCGACCACGTAAATGTCCGTGTACGGTCATTGCCAACATGCCTGTTTTTGGTGGTAATAAGCGACCTGTACGTGAACGTCCACCTTCAATAAAGTACTCGATCGGGGTGTTGCGAGATAAGATGTTGTATAAATATTCTTTAAACACAGAGGTGTAGAGCGCGTTTCCGCGGAATGAACGGCGAATAAAGAAAGCACCACCACCACGTAATAGCTGACCAACAAAAGGTAAATTGAGGTTATCACCGGCTGCAATATAAGGAATCATCAGACCACGTTTAAAAATCACGTAGGACAGTAATAAATAGTCAATATGGCTGCGATGACATGGGGTATAAATAATTTCGTAATCTTTGGCAAGTTCACGAACAGTACTAAAGTTATGTACGTCTACACCATCGTAAAGCTGTGTCCATAATCGTGTTAAGGCCATATCAGCAAAGCGAACTGCCGAGGCTGAATAGTCTGATACAATTTCATTTACATAACCAATCGCACGTCGCTCTGCTTCGAGCATACTAATTTTATGTTGAATACTTTCACGGCGAATCGCATCTTGTACGTCAGGTGCTTTCACTACAGACTGCATTACATTACGACGATCTGATAAATCTGGGCCAAGTACCACTTCACGCTGTTGGTCGAGGTAGCTATCCAGTGAGCTTGCAATATAAGTAGCTGGCGAAACATTTGGATGATTGGTTTTGGCGTACTCAACCAATTCTCGTAAGGATTGTGGTTCATGGAACTCTAAATACGATTGGCGACCATGTAAGCCTATATTTACCAATTGTTTTACAGTGCTTGGGGTTGCCCAAGTGTCTGAAAATAAAAGCTTAAACCAAGAGTCTTCTTTATCAGGGGAGCGTCCCCATAGCACAGTAACAGGGATGAGTTGTACTTCGATTTCTGGATTTTTTTCGAGTGCTTCAATGAGTTGTAAAAGACGAGGTGGGAAGGTTTGTGTATTAAAAAGAATATTGTCATTTTGATGTAAAAAAAGAACAGAATTTTTTTCTTGATAATCGCCAAAACTCAAAGGATCCAAAGCGGGTTTGAGTTGTAGACGACGGGTTTCACCATCAACCACCAGTGCATTACTATGAGAGTGGTTTTGTAATACATAACACACGACTTTTTTTGCATCGTTTGTGCTTTGTTCTGTGGTGGACTCTACAGGAACTTCACCAAGAATATGTGGTGTAACCACAAGGTCAAGTAACTTACTCGAAAGTTGGCGATACATTTGACCAAATCCAGTCTTGGACATTACAAACTCCTAAATGATAACCCTAAGCAAATGCATAGCGCTGCAATCTAAACAGCACAAGGCCATGTCCAATACACAAACATGAACACGACATTCTGCGGTATTCTTACATAAAACGGTATGTTGTTTTCTGACAAAATATAGCGTATTTGGTAGATTTTATCGTTAAAAAACGTATTTTTAGCGGTTATAAATATAAAGTTATACTGAGAAAAACATTTATATTGAGTGCTAACTGTATTAATCGATAAATCTCGATTAATATAATTGTTCTTGTTTCGTGCTAGTCCTTATTCTCACTAGGACCTTGCTTTTGCTTGAATTATCTCTCCCTAATTGTTGTTAAAAAGGTGATTAAATGAATGCGTTAACGCAAGAACTCGTCGAGCTTTTGACGCTAGAAAGGCTGGAAGCCAATATCTTTCGGGGTAATAGTCGTAATTTGGTTGGCAAACGTGTGTTTGGTGGACAGGTCTTGGGGCAAGCATTAAGAGCAGCATCCTATACGACCAATCGTCCAGCGCATTCGCTTCATGCATATTTTCTCTATGGTGGAGATGTAGACGCACCGATTATTTATGAAGTTGATTCTCTTCGAGATGGAAAAAGTTTTGCCAGTCGTCAAGTGCGTGCTATTCAGCATGGACGTATTATCTTTTCGGCAATGGTATCTTTTGCCAATCCAGAAGAAGGATTGAATTACCAACACAAAGAGCCTGAATATCCTGCACCAGAAAATTTAAAATCTGAAAATGAATTAAAAGAAAGTATGCTCAACTTCGTGCCAGAGAATGTTCGAGCAAGTTTCATGCGTGAACGTCATGTTGAGATTCGTCCAGTTCAGCCTGTCAATCCTTTTCAGCCACAGCCTGAAGCGCCATTTTATGCGCATTACATTCGTACACATGGTGATATTGCAAAAAATCTTGATGAGATATCGTTACATCAGGCGATTGTCGCATTTTATTCTGATTTTACGTTAATGACCACAGCATTACGTCCACATGGTTTATCTTGGATTTCTCCAAATCTTCAGTGTGCAAGTATTGACCACACGATTTATTTTCATCGTCCTTTGCGTGCAGATGAATGGATGCTCTACGAAATGGAAGCAACCGTGAGTGCAAGTTCACGTGGACTGAATTTTGGTCGTATGTGGCAAAATGGTCAGCTGGTTTGTAGCACGGTTCAAGAAGGTTTGATTCGGCTCAGAGAAATTGAAACGCAGTAACGATTAAATTAGATTAAAGCCATTATTATGATGGCTTTTTTTAAGATGCAAATGTGACAAAAAATTGCTCGATTGTTATGTTTGAGCATGCGATAGTACTGAAAAGTTAAAATGCTTTCATACCGATAATGAATTTAAATACCCAGATCTTATTTGCAGCCATTTTAGGCGTAGTGTTTGGCTTCCTGTTAAACGCCTTCCCTGAAACAGCATTTGTAGAGCATAGTCTTTATGGCTTAGGAATTTTAAGCAGCATTTTCATTGGTCTTTTGAAAATGTTATTGATTCCATTGATTTTTAGTTCAATTGTTGTGGGCGTATCTAATCTACAAGCAGGTGGACAATTTGGTCGTGTTTGGAAGATCGCGGCATTATGTTCCATTACAACGACCACACTAGCGCTCATTTTAGGTATAGGATGTGCTCATCTCTTTGATGTGGGTAAAGGTGTTGATATTCAGCTTTTTCAAGCGGATATGCAGAGTCATCAAAGCCCTGATACTTTGACTCCTTCGAGTTTTCTAAGCAATTTTGTCCAAAACACCTTAATCAATCCATTCAAAGCATTTAGTGAAGGGAATGTATTGGCTGTTGTAGTATTTGCCTTATTTTTAGGTGTGGCCTTGGTACAAGGGGGAGAACGTTTCGCACTGGTACGGAATAGTTTTCAGCAGTTTTTTGAAATAATGATGATGCTGGTTGGGTGGGTGATGAAACTTGCTCCGATTGGTATTTTTGCTCTGTTGGCGAAACTGATCGTGACAGAGGATCTTTCTGTCTTGAGCCGCTTAGCTGAGTTTGCTGCGGTGGTGACAGGGACGACGATTTTTCATGGTCTTGTGGTACTACCACTTTTGCTATGGATTTTTGGACGCATGGATCCGATCACATTCTTTCGTGGGGCCAGAACGGCTTTAGTAACTGCTTTTGCCACGAGTTCTAGTTCGGCGACGATGCCATTAAGCCTAAAATGCGCGCAAGAAAATCTAGGTGTTCGGCCACAAACTGCAGGCTTTGTAATCCCTTTGGGGACGCAGCTGAATATGGATGGAACTGCACTCTATGAGGCAGCTGCAGCTTTATTTATTGCAAATTTAATGGGATTGGAGTTATCCATTACACAACAAATTATTGTGTGTTTAGTGGCAATCATTGCATCTTTAGGTGCGCCAGGAATTCCGAGCGCGGGGATGGTCACCATGATTATGGTGCTTCAGTCTGTTGGCTTACCTGCGGAAGCGATTGCCATATTATTACCAATTGATCGTTTATTAGATACGGTACGTACTGTGGTCAATGTTCAGGGGGATATGATGATTAGTGTTGTTGTGGATCGACACGCATCGGAGTCCACAACAGATCAAGGGTAAGCTGATGCAAAATTTGCATCAGTTTTATTTCTTAACTAAAAAATTGGCACATCAATATAGTAGATACATTTATGTGAAATGGTTGAAAAGTGAATTAAAAAATAATGATTAAATTTTCTAATAGGCAGATTTAAAACAATAAAGTGTGTGAATATTAATTTAATAAAATAGGTTTATTAAAATTAAAGTTATGAAAATAAAGTAATTTATTTCGAAATTCTTAATATTTTATGGATAATCATTCTTGTTTGCACTATCATTTGTCAGTTTTCGTTTGGTGTCTTTTTTAGCCGTTGATTGAAGTAAGGGGTTGGAAGAGATAATCCATATTTTGCTGCTTCGGGGGAAGCTATGAAAAACCGTTCTTTTCTAAAAAATCCAATCGTGATGAGTGGCTTATTGTTTGGTGGTTTCGCGCCTATGTTGCATGCTGCAACTGAGCAAGATCGAAAAACTGTAGTACTACCAACTATTCAGGTAATCGGCTCACAAGATGATGCAGTCTCAAAAATTCCTGGCGCGGCTGTGATTGTGGATCAAGAGCAGATTCAGCAGTTTGTTCCAACATCGACAGAAGATATCTTAAAGCGTGTTTCTGGCGTATATGTGAAACCTGAGGAAGAATCGGCTGTTGTCGCAAATATTGGTATGCGCGGTATTAGTTCAGCTGATTATAAAACCTTAATTTTAGAAGATGGTGTACCTGTTGCACCGGGTTTGTTTGTTGGAAATGGCCGTTATTACAATCCACGTGTACAGCGCATGGATAGTATTGAAGTACTAAAAGGTTCTTCGGCATTACGTTATGGACCATCGAATATCGGTGGTGTAATTAACTATCGTACCAAGCAACCAAAAGATGGTGCTTTGGTGGATGTATCGATTGGATCTTGGGAAACCTATAAAACAACGGTTGAGCTCGGTGGTAGTTCTCCAAATAAAGACAGCAATTTTGGCGCAATTTTAAGTTGGGCGAAAAGTGATGGTTTCATGGACAAAGGCTATGAAATGAAAGACGCTGTGATCAAAGCAGGCACGGCGATTGGTGATAACCAATGGTTAGGTGTTAAATTTACTCATTATGAGAATGATGCCAATATTTCATATCGTGGACAGTTCTTGGGTGAATATGATGCTAAGAAAAAGAATAACCCAGCACCAGATGACTGGTATTTGACAGAACGTAATTCATTCGATATTAACCACCGTTGGAATATCAATGCGGATACAGAACTTCAGACTCTAGTGTATTGGAGTGAAATGAACCGTGACTACTGGCGTTATGAGGTTGATAAAATTAACCCAATTACTGATGATGGGCGATGGAATTACCGTAATGGACCAGGAACACGTGGTAATGAAAAAGGTGGTCAAGATAATTGGGATTTGCGTGGCAATAACCGTGCTTTTGAACGTATTGGTGCTGAAACTCGCTTGGTGGCAAAACATGCGCTATTTAATATTCCAAGTGAGGCTGAAGTTGGTCTACGCTTGATGAATGAAAAAATGGATGACATTACTATTGATGCAACACGCGCAATGCCACGTACAGGTAGTGTTAGTAAAGACACTAAAGATTCAGCAAAAAGTGTTGCATTATATGCACAGAATCGTTTGGATATAACGGATCAACTATCAGTAACACCTGGTTTGCGTATTGAACGTTATGAACAAGAGCGTTTAGATAAGAAAAAGAATGAAACAGTCAAAACTTCAAATACTGAAGTGATGCCTGGTCTGGGACTTACTTTCCAATTAGTTCCTGCAGTACAGCTCTATGGTAGTGTATACAAAGCATTTTCTCCTGCTTTGAATGGCGATTCCCTCAGTGGTATGAAAGATCAAAAACTGGATGCAGAAACTGCAGTTAGTTGGGAGTTCGGTTTAAGAGGGCAGCAAGATATCTTTAAATATGAGTTGACTGCCTTCCGAATGGATTTTGACAATCAAATCATCCCTGCGAACAGTAATTCTGATTTCCAAACAACTAATGGTGGTAAGACTTTTAACCAAGGTCTTGAGGGTGCGATTAATGTTGAGTTAGAAAACGGTTTTGATATGTTTGCTAATGTGACTTGGGTTGCAGATGCTAAGTTTAAAGGTGACCGTTTTAATAAAAATGGCACGCTTAAATCAAAAGATGGTGATCGTGTACCATACACACCAGAATGGATTGCAAATCTTGGTTTTGGTTATACTTATGCTGGTTTGCGTACACAACTGAGTGCAAATTACACGGGCTCTCAATTTACTGATGATTTGAATACTAAGCCAATTACAGAAAACACGTCAGGTTTCTTTACGGGTAAAATCAATGGTTATACGACTGTTGATTTAACCTCTCGTTATACTTTGAATGATCAAGTTGAGTTCTATGGTGCAGTAAAGAATTTAGAAGATAAGCGCTATATTGCGAGCTTACGCCAAGGTATCTACGTAGGTCCTGAACGTTCGTTTGAAGCTGGTGTTCGCTATCGTTTCTAATTGTATTTGCTGATTGTGAAAAACCCCTCATCCTAGGATGAGGGGTTTTTTGTATAAGGAAACAATAATTTGTTTTAAGCTGCTTGTTGTAAAGCGCGCTTTGCAGCAGGTGAGCTGTTTAAATAGTTGACCGCATCTTGGGTATTTCCTTCTTTGACAGGATCATACCACGGCATGAGGTAATCAATTTGTTGTGCAACGAGCCAAATTGGATTTGGGAGGATTTGGTCATCTTTGCGGCCTTGTTTATACCATTCAATCCAGATCCAAGGTTTAAATAAACTTGGTTTTTTATCCGCAAAGCGAGGATCTTGGCTCATGATATGCGCTGCGCCATCTACCCATAAACCTAGTACGCCGATAATCACCGCAACACTGAGATAATAACGAGCAATATAGCCACCGCCTAAATGGCGATAAAGATCAAATGCAACAGTACGGTGTTCGATCTCTTCAGAGCCATGCCATTTGATGAGATCGATCATCTCAGGGTCTGCGCCTAATTCTTCCCAACGTTTATTGTAAAGTGCATATTTACCCAGTACACAAGTCATATGTTCGACAGTTGCAATGACACCTAAACGGAATAAATCCCATTGATGCTCTAGAAACTGTGGCACTTCTTTATCAAAAGGCTTGTCTGCAAGCGCTTTAGTGAAAAGGAAGTCCATAATATCTAAGTTACGTTGAATATCTATATTGCGCTGGCTTAGATATTCCTTGTTTGCAGAAGTGTGTGCCACAGCGTGCATCGCTTCTTGACGAATAAAAGCTTGGACATCTTGCTTTAATTTTTCATCGGTAATTTGCGGGAGTACTTTGTTGTACAATCGGCAAAACCAAAATTCACCAGCAGGTAATATGTTATTAATTTCATTAATAAAATAACTTGCAAAAGGTTGGTTTGGAATCCAGTCTACTGGTGTTTTTTCCCAGTCAAATTTTACTTTGCGTGGGAGAATTTTATAGTCAATCGAAGAACCAAGAACTTTGTTCTTCACAAATGATAGTAATTTCATCGTTTAGTCCTAATCGATAGTGCAATGAACCAACACTAAGCAGTATATGAAAACTCCCTAGTGTTTGTGTTTAGCAATACAGGACAATTAAAAATTATTTTATGCATCAAGTTGCATGAAAAGCGCAATTTACTCTTCAGCGTCTGTTTCTGAGGCTTCAGGAATCTGATCAAGGTCAAATTCAGTGGGTTGATCGAGGGTGTAATTTAAGCGTCCTGCCATAACACTGGCGAGCTCTTCTAAACCAATACGATTCAGAGATGAAAACAGTTGAATCGAGAAATCTAATTTCATTTTCTTCAATTGTTGTTTTACATCAAGTAGGGTTTTATTGGCTGGACCACGATTCAGTTTGTCCGCTTTGGTTAAAAGAATATGCACAAATAAATGGCGAGAGTGAGCCCATTCCAGCATCATCAAATCAAAGTGCTGTAGAGGATGGCGAATATCCATCAATAAGACTAGACCTTGTAGGCTTTTGCGATGGATTAAATAGTTTTCGAGTTCTTTTTGCCACACAATTTTCATCGATTCAGGCACGGCCGCATAACCATAACCCGGTAAATCCACAAGGCGTTGATCTGGGTTGCCTAAACTAAAAAAGTTGATCATTTGTGTACGACCCGGTTTTTTAGAGGCGCGTGCTAATTGCTTTTTATTGGTCAGTGCGTTGATCGCGCTAGATTTACCTGCATTTGAGCGTCCTGCGAATGCAATTTCATATCCCGTATCTTCTACGCACAAAGCCAGTTTTGGCGCACTCATTAAAAACTCAGCTTGACGTAGCCAATTCAAAGACTGTACCGCATATTCAGTCAATGCAGGATCAGTCTTTTTTTCATAACTGATTTTTTGTTTGGGTGCGAGTTTGGCTTTGGTGTCTTTTGATTGTTGACGCTGACGCATAGAAGCTTACTTTTGAATTGAAATAGCAAAGCTATTATAAAGGATGTCAGTCAATCGTGCGAATCTGGTGGTTATGCTTTTTGAATGAGTTCTAGAAACTCAATATTTGAATGCTTCGAAGATGGAAGAATGCCGTGCTGTATGACCTCACCAAGCGTATATTGATTTAGACTTTGATAAAAACTTTCTAAAGCTTGGTCTAAAATTCCTTTGAGCCCGCAATGTGAGCGTAAAACACAGGGTGGGGTATTGCATTCAACAATGTGTTGATGACCTTGCAGAGTGCGTACGATCTCACCGAGTTTAAGACTTTTTGCTTCAGGATTGAGGCGAAGACCGCCTCCTTTACCACGAATCGTGACAATCCACTGTTGCTTTCCCATAAAATGAACCACTTTAACCAAATGGTTTTGGGAGACATGTAAGTCTTTTGCAATATCTGCGATTGTATAAGGCACATCACTCGGACGAGCGACATACATTAAAATTCTCAGCGCATAATCAGTAAACTTATTGAGTTGCATTGGATTTCACTCAATCTATTGCTTTAAATACAAAGGGCTAGTCTATCATAGACTAGCCCTGTGCAAAATGCAGTGTCGATTAGCTGAGTTTGACCCCACCTGTACCAAAAGCTTCACTGTGAATGTTCTGGGCAGGAACACCGCGCGCGATTAAAGCTTTATGTTGTTCCGCCATAAATGGCATAGGGCCGCATAAGTAATAATCTGCATTAATAGGTAATAAAGCCGCATCTACATTGCTGAGGTCTAAACGCCCAGCAATATCATAATCAATACCTAATATATCGCCGTCATGTGGAAATTCATAAGCTGTAAACGTACTAAGACGGGGATACTTATCTTTAAGATCATGAATATGTTTTTTCATAGCATGTACTTGGCTACTACGACATGCGTGAATAAAGCTCACAGGCTGTGGCATATCTAAGGTAACAAGTTGATTTAACATCGCAATCATTGGAGTTAAGCCGACACCCCCACTAATAAATACATTACGTTTTGTATGATCAATCAGATAGAAGTTGCCTGTAGGTGCTGACACTTCAATTTGTGAGCCTTCGGCTAAGCTGTGTAGTGTATTGGACACCCAGCCCGCAGCTAAATTTTCTTTTTCATCTTCACGTTTGACTGAAATTCTTAAATAGTCAGCTTGAGGTGAGGTTGATAGCGTATATTGACGTGGTTGTCTTAACCCTAGCTCAGGTACAAATACCCGCACAGAGATGTATTGACCTGCTTCATATTTGGGTAAATCACCACCATCGACAGGAGCTAAATAGAACGAAGTAATTTCATCGCTTTCAATCACTTTTTGAGCGATTTTAAAATTACGCCAACCTAGCCAGCTCCCCTTTGTTTGCTGGTGTTGATCATAAATCGCTTTTTCTGTGCTGATAAATAAATCAGCCAATTGCCCGTATGCCGCAGCCCATGCATCAATGAGTGGATCATCCATAGAGATACTCAAGACCTCACTGATCGAGTGCAGCAGGTTTTCGCCCACAATGCTGTAATCAGGTGCTTGGATATTGAGGCTGACATGTTTATGCGCAATCAATTCAACTACTGGCAGCAATACTGATGGATCTTCAATATTTTCTGCATAAGCGAGAACGGCACCTGCAAGTGCTTGAGCTTGAGCACCACTACGTTGATGACCCATATTGAAGGTTTCTTTTAAGTCAGGATTGTTCCCTAACATGCGGTTATAAAAATAACCAGTGAGTGCCACGCCATTTTCACGAAGAACAGGGACGGTTGCTTTTACGAGTTCAATTTGCTGCGGAGTCATGTTTGATCTCTCTTGGCTATCATTTTATAAGATATATTTAAAATACATCTTATAAAATGTATTTGCAATACATCTTATGATAAAAGCCATAAAAAAATTAAGGGATAATTTATTATCCCTTAATTTATAAGCAGATGTGGTTGTTATTTACCAAATAAAGATCCAAGTAAACCTCTGACAATCTTTTGTCCTGAGCTTCCCCCTAGACTACGTGCAGCACTTTTCGCAAAAGTCCCTACAATGTCTTGTGTGAGTTTTTCTCGATCGCGTTGTGCTTTTTCAGCGGCTCGTTGTTGCTCACGTGCAAAACGTTCTTGTTCTCTGGCTTGTTGTTTGGCTAAAGCGTCTTGTTCTTTTTCCTGTTGTTTTGCCAAGGCATCGGCTTCTTTTTGTTGAGATAGTTGCAAGACTTTCTTTTGTAGCATTTCATACGCGCTGTCTCGGTCAACGGCTTGATCGTAAATACCTGCAACAATACTCTGTGCAATGATAACTTGACGTTCTTCCGGTGTAATTGGGCTAAAGGATGAGTAAGGTGGCATCACCCAGCCGCGCTCAACAATTTGTGGTGTTCCTTGCTCGTCGAGGCAACTCACGAGTGCTTCACCTACAGCAAGCTCGGTAATCGCTTGATCAACTTTAAACTCTGGATTGGCACGGAATGTATCTGCTGCTGTTTTGACCGCTTTTTGATCTTTTGGCGTGAATGCACGTAAAGCATGTTGTACGCGATTACCTAATTGCCCAAGTACACTCTCTGGTAGATCCAGTGGATTCTGAGTAATGAAATAAATTCCGACACCTTTAGAGCGGATCAAACGAACTACTTGTTCAATCTTTTGTTGCAAAGCTGTGCTGGCATTATCAAAAAGTAAGTGTGCTTCATCAAAGAAGAAAACCAATTTAGGTTTGTCCATGTCACCCACTTCTGGAAGCTGTTCAAATAACTCGGATAACATCCAAAGTAAGAAAGTGGCATATAACTTTGGTGTATTCATAAGCTTATCCGCAGCTAAAATGTTGATATAGCCGTGACCGTTGGTATCGGTCTGAATAAAGTCTAAAATGTTGAGACTCGGTTCACCAAAGAATTGTTCGCCACCTTGATCACCTAGTGCTAGTAAATTGCGTTGAATGGCACCAAGACTTGCGGGAGAGAGGTTGCCATATTCAGCTTTAAGTGCCGAAGCATTTTCACTGACATAGCTCAACATCGATTTTAAATCTTTAAAATCAATTAATAATAAACCTTGATCATCTGCGATTCGGAAAACTGCTGAAAGCACACCTTCTTGTGTGTCATTGAGATTGAGCATTCTGGCTAATAATAAGGGTCCAATCTCAGAAATGGTGGTACGAATAGGATGACCTTGCTCACCAAATAAATCCCAAAAAATGACAGGTGATGCTGCAAAAGGGATATCGCTGATTTTGAGTAGACTAAGGCGTTCTTCAAATTTGGGATTGCTCGAACCTGCCTTGGCGAGACTCGAGACATCACCTTTAGCATCAGCAAGAAATACAGGCACACCAAGGCGAGAAAAACTTTCTGCCAATACTTTTAAGGTAACGGTTTTACCTGTTCCTGTTGCACCTGCAATCAAACCATGTCGGTTGGCAAATTTAGAATGTAGAACAATATCTTGTGTGGTATCTGTGGTTTTTTTAGCAATAACGATGGGTGTATTCATTCTTCACCTATTCTTGATTTCATTCCAGTTGTTTTAATGCATTTTGAATATCTTGGATTAAATCTTCAGCATGTTCTAGTCCAATACAGAAGCGAACCAATAATCCTTGTTGTAAATGTGTATTTTCAAGTGTGCGCATCTGTTTTAAGTCGTACAGCATGACTAAGCTGATAGGCCCACCCCAACTAAAACCTAGTTTGAAGAGGTCTAAGCTATCGCAAAATTTTCGAACGGCGGTCAGGTCATATTCAGGCTTAAAGATGACACTGACAAGACCTGCACTTTTTCCTGTGGTGCAAATTTGTTTCCAAAATGCATGGCCAGCAGAGTCTGGAAGGCTTGGATGGAGTACTTGGGCGAATTGAGGTTGTTGCTTTAACCAGTTCATTAAAGTAAGCGCATTTTGTGCTTGTTGGTCATATCTAAAGGACATGTGTGCCAAACTACGTTGAATTTGAGCAGTGTCATCACCTGAAACAGAAATGCCTTGAATGGCATGCATACGGAACAATTTGTGATGTAAAGCTTGATCACGTGTCACCACTGAACCCATTAATATGTCGCCACCACCACTTGGATATTTGGTTAAAGCATGAACAGTGATATCAATTGAAAGGTGTTCATCTGAAAAATCAAAAGCATTAAATGCAAGGCCCGCCCCCCAAGTATTATCCAGTGCAGTCAGCACGTTGGCTTGTTGGGCTTTTTTAACTAAATTTTTTAGATCGGGAAATTCTAAGGTAACTGAACCTGCTGCTTCTAGCCAAATTAGCTTGGTTTTCTCTGTCGGTTGGAAACTGTCAGCATCAATTGGATTGTAAATGCTAACAATGATGCCGTAGCGTTCTTGCAGATTTCTTAAATGTTCTAAATTAGGGCCATAAATATTATCAGCGACCCAGACTTCATCTCCCTTGCTTAATATTGCACTATTCACGAGATTAATCGCGGATAGACCACTCGGTGCAAGTAAGCAATATCGCCCCCCTTCAATCTGAGCAATATTATCGGCTAGAGTGAATGTTGTGGGGGTGCCATGTGTGCCATAACTATAGTCATAGGCATCGGTCCAGTGACGATCAAAAAGGTGCGCTGTCGACTGGAAAATGATGGTGGATGCACGAAATAGGGGAGGTTGTATGGTTTCAATGTATTGAGGGGCTTGGCGTGGTGCATGAATAAGAAGCGTTTGTCTATTTTTATGTGTAGTCATGGGGCAAAATCAAAACGATATGATGATCTAGGTTAAGATAAAAGTGATCTATCTGCCAGTAATTTGCAGCTTTTGTACAGAATCGGTACGGGCATCATGCTTTGGAATAAAACTGGCGTTATTTTTGCTAAGAATTATTATCATTCTAACGATAATAGGTTTTAGCGCATGAAGTCGCATTTAAGAGTGCATTATTTTCAGCACATCGCCGGTGAGGGTTTTGGAAGTTGTTATGAATTTCTAAAGGCACATAAAGCAAAAATCACAGCCACTGAATTTTTTGCTTTGCCTGTAGATTTGCCGCTTGAGCTAGAGGCGTTGCCGCGTGTGGATGAGGTGGACTTGCTCATTATCATGGGGGGAACCATGAGTGTAAATGATGAAGCGAACTATCCTTGGTTGAGGCTGGAAAAACGCTGGTTACGCCGCTATTTGGCAGCAGGAAAACCCGCCATTGGTCTATGCTTAGGTGGGCAGTTGATTGCAAATGCTTTAGGTGCTGCTGTAAGCCGCAATCCTCATCAGGAGCTAGGTTGGATGGATGTTGGGCGTGCTTCACATATTCCAGAAACATGCTTCCAATTTCCTGAGCGGATCAATATCTTACAGTGGCATAGTGAAACTTTTGAAATCCCGAAGGGGGCAGTACATTTGGCAGAAAATAAAGTTTGTCGAAACCAAATGTATCAAATTGGACGCAATGTGCTTGGTTTTCAATTTCATCCAGAAATGACACCACATGCATTGGAGTTGTTGATTGAAAATGAAGAAGAAATGGCAATTTTTGATGGCGAGTACGTTCAACCCATATCGGAGCTAAAAAGGACACTAAAAAGTAGATTCGAACAAGGTAATCAGTTGTTGAATCGAGCGATAGAATATGTTGTAGGTGTTTAAAGAGGATAAAATTATAAAAAATAAAAAACAGGAATTGCATAAGACTTAAACAATCGCTATAATGGGCGACCCTCAAAAGGAGGGCGTTTTCTACGAAGAAAGTAGTTAACGCATTACAGTCGTGGCATCGATCACGACCATAGTGATTTTCACTGCCCTTGACACTTACCAAAAAAAGGTGAGGTGCGTCATGGGTGATTCTTTATATATTTGGCTTGGAGTTTACTGGTATGTCTAACCAGAGAATTCGTATCCGTTTGAAGTCTTTTGATCATCGTCTGATTGATCAATCTGCTCAAGAGATCGTAGAAACCGCTAAGCGTACTGGCGCACAAGTGTGTGGTCCAATCCCGATGCCTACTCGCATCGAACGCTTCAACGTTCTTACTTCACCACACGTCAACAAAGACGCTCGTGATCAGTATGAAATCCGCACTTATAAACGTTTGATCGATATCGTTCAACCAACAGATAAAACTGTTGATGCATTGATGAAGTTAGATCTTGCTGCTGGTGTTGATGTTCAGATCGCTTTGGGTTAAGGCTTTCGGTTAATTAACTCTAAGTTAATTAGGCCGCTTTTTTAGAGGTTTATGCACATGGCTATTGGTTTAGTCGGTCGCAAATGTGGTATGACTCGCGTCTTTACAGATGCTGGTGTATCTGTACCTGTTACAGTTATCGAAGTCGATCCAAACCGCATTACGCAAATCAAAACACTTGAAACTGATGGTTATCAAGCAATTCAAGTAACTACTGGTGAACGTCGCGAATCGCGCGTAACGAACGCTCAGAAAGGTCACTTCGCTAAAGCGGGTGTTGCTGCTGGTCGTTTAGTTAAAGAGTTCCGTGTTACTGAAGCTGAGCTTGAAGGTCGTGAAGTTGGTGGTTCTATCGGTGTTGATTTGTTCACAGTTGGTCAAATTGTTGACGTAACTGGGCAATCAAAAGGTAAGGGCTTCCAAGGTGGTGTTAAGCGTTGGAATTTCCGTACGCAAGATGCTACTCATGGTAACTCTGTATCTCACCGTGTATTAGGTTCTACAGGTCAAAACCAAACACCTGGTCGCGTGTTCAAAGGCAAGAAAATGGCTGGTCACTTAGGTGATGAACGCGTAACAGTTCAAGGTCTTGAAATTGTATCTATTGACGCTGAACGTTCTGTTTTAGTTGTTAAAGGTGCTATTCCTGGTTCAACTGGCGGCGACGTTATCGTGCGTCCTACCATCAAGGCCTGAGGGGAAATACTGTGAATTTAAAAACTGTTTCCGGCTCTGCTGTTGAATTGTCTGAAGTTGCTTTCGGACGTGAATTTAACGAAGCTCTTGTACACCAAGTTGTTACAGCTTATTTAGCTGGTGGTCGTCAAGGTACTCGTGCTCACAAATCACGTGCAGATGTTTCTGGCGGTGGTAAAAAACCATTCCGTCAAAAAGGTACTGGTCGCGCTCGTGCGGGTTCTATTCGTAGCCCGATCTGGGTTGGTGGTGGTAAAACTTTTGCTGCTCGTCCACAAGATTGGTCTCAAAAAGTAAACCGTAAGATGTATCGCGGTGCAATGCAATGTATCTTAGCTGAACTTGTTCGCCAAGATCGCCTTGTATTAGTTGAAGAGTTTGCTGTTGCGGCTCCAAAAACTAAAGAATTGCTTGCAAAACTTACCGACTTGAATGCAACTCGCGCATTGATCATTACAGATGCTGTAGATGAGAACTTGTATCTCGCAGCTCGCAACCTTCCACACGTTGATGTGGTTGATGCTACTGCTATTGATCCTGTTAGCTTGATCGCATTTGATAAAGTTGTAATGTCTGTAGCTGCTGCTAAGAAAATTGAGGTAGAACTCGGATGAACAACGAACGTATCTATCAAGTCCTATTAGGACCAGTATTCTCAGAAAAAGCACAAGTTTTAGGTGATACTGCTGGTGTTCAAGTGTTCAAAGTTGCATTAAATGCAAACAAACTTGAAATCAAAAAAGCAGTTGAACAGCTCTTCGGTGTTGAAGTTGTAAAAATTAATACAACGATCACTAAAGGTAAAACAAAACGCTTTGGTAAAACATTAGGACGTCGTTCTGATGTGAAAAAAGCATACGTCACCCTGAAAGCTGGCCAAGATGTAGAAATGGCTGACTTGGGCGATACCGCTGAAAACGCAGCGGAATAAGGACGAAAATTATGCCAATTCAAAAATGTAAGCCAACGTCTCCAGGACGTCGCTTTGTAGAGAAAGTGGTTCATAGCCATCTTCACAAAGGCGCACCTTATGCACCGTTGGTAGAAGCAAAAAAACGTACTGGTGGTCGTAATAACAATGGTCACATCACTACACGTCATGTAGGTGGTGGTCATAAACAACACTATCGTATTGTTGACTTTAAACGTAATAAAGATGGTATTCCAGCGACTGTAGAGCGCATTGAGTACGATCCTAACCGTACAGCTCATATTGCTTTATTGAAATATGCTGACGGTGAACGTCGTTATATCATTGCTCCTAAAGGTTTACGTGCGGGTGATAAAGTTCAATCTGGTAACGATGCTCCAATTCGTCCAGGTAACTGCTTACCACTTCGTAACATGCCTATTGGTTCTACACTTCATAACCTTGAACTCAAAATCGGTAAAGGTGCTCAATTAGCGCGTTCTGCTGGTACTTCAGTTCAGTTGTTAGGTCGTGATGGTTCTTACGCTATCGTTCGTTTACGTTCTGGTGAAATGCGTAAAGTCCATGTTGAATGTCGTGCTGTAATTGGTGAAGTTTCTAACCAAGAAAGCAACCTTCGTTCATTGGGTAAAGCTGGTGCTTCGCGCTGGCGCGGTGTTCGTCCTACCGTTCGTGGTATGGCGATGAACCCAGTTGACCATCCACACGGTGGTGGTGAAGGACGTAGTAAAGGTATTCAACCTGTAAGTCCATGGGGTCAAAAAGCTAAAGGGTACAAGACACGTACCAATAAGCGTACGACTAAGATGATTATTCGCGACCGTCGCGTCAAGTAAAGGAATCTGACTAATGCCTCGTTCATTAAAAAAAGGTCCATTCGTCGACGCGCACTTGTTCGCTAAGGTTGAAGCGGCTATTGCAGCAAACAACCGTAAGCCGATCAAGACTTGGTCTCGTCGTTCAATGATCCTTCCAGACTTTGTTGGTTTAACAATTTCTGTTCACAATGGTCGTAACCACGTTCCAGTAATTGTTACTGAGCACATGGTTGGTCATAAACTAGGTGAATTCGCGCCAACTCGTACCTATCGTGGTCACGGTGTTGATAAGAAGTCTAAACGTTAATAGGTGCTATGATGGAAGTAACTGCTAAATTACGCGGTGCCGCTATCTCGGCACAGAAGGCACGTTTAGTTGCTGATTTGATTCGTGGTAAATCGGTTGCACGCGCGCTAGACATTTTAAACTTCAGCAACAAGAAAGCAGCTGTGCTCGTTAAAAAAGCACTTGAATCTGCGATCGCGAATGCTGAACACAATAACAGCTTAGATGTTGACGATCTTAAAGTAACTACGATTTACGTTGATGAAGGCATGAGCCTTAAACGTATCATGCCGCGTGCTAAAGGCCGTGCAGATCGTATTACTAAGCGTACTTGTCACATCACCGTTAAGGTAGGGGTTTGATATGGGTCAGAAGGTTCATCCAATCGGTATCCGCCTGGGTGTTGTGAAACGCCATAACGCTAACTGGTATGCGAGTCCGAAACAATACGCTGAATACTTGCTTAAAGATCTTCAAGTTCGTGAGTTTCTAACTAAGAAACTTAAAAACGCGATGATCAGCAACATTCTTATCGAACGTCCTACAGGCGCTGCTAAAGTAACAATTAGCACTGCTCGTCCTGGTATCGTAATCGGTAAGAAAGGCGAAGACATTGAAAAATTACAGCGCGAACTCACCAATATTATGGGTGTTCCAGCGCAAGTTAGCATCAACGAAATCGATCGCCCAGACTTAGACGCTCGTTTAGTTGCTGAAGCAATCGCTTCTCAATTAGAAAAGCGTGTAATGTTCCGTCGTGCTATGAAGCGCGCGGTTCAAAACACCATGCGTGCTGGCGCAAAAGGTATCAAAGTTGAAGTTTCTGGCCGTTTAGGTGGTGCAGAGATTGCTCGTACTGAATGGTATCGTGAAGGTCGTGTACCTTTGCATACACTTCGTGCTGACATCGACTATGCAACTATGCGTGCAGAAACAACTTACGGTACGATCGGTGTTAAAGTTTGGATTTTCCGTGGCGAGATTTTAGGTGGCATGAAACAAGTCATGAACCCTGCTCCTGCTGAAGAGCGTCCAGCTAAACGTGGTCGTGGACGTGGTGAAGGTCAAGAGCGTCGTGGTCGTCGCGGTGACCGTGCTGCTGACAAGGGAGAATAATCCATGTTGCAACCTAAACGTACCAAATTCCGTAAAGTGCACAAAGGCCGTAACACTGGTCTAGCGCATCGTGGTAGTACAGTATCATTTGGTTCGATTGCAATTAAAGCAACTGAACGTGGTCGTATGACTGCGCGTCAGATTGAAGCTTGCCGTCGTACCATCAGCCGTCGTATTAAGCGTGGTGGTAAAATCTTCATCCGCGTATTCCCGGACAAGCCAATTACCGAAAAACCATTAGAAGTTCGTATGGGTAAAGGTAAAGGTAGCGTGGAATATTGGGTTTGTCAGATCCAACCAGGTAAGATCCTGTACGAAATTGAAGGTGTTAACGATGAGTTAGCGCGTGAAGCTTTTGCTTTAGCTGCTGCTAAACTTCCGTTTAAAACCACTATCGTGACTCGGACGGTAATGTAATGAAAACTAAAGATCTACGTGAAAAATCGGTAGAAGAGTTGAAAGCTTTGCTTGATGAGCAACAGCTTAACCAATTCCGTCTTCGTATGGCGAAAGCAACTGGTCAATTAGGCAAATCGCATGAAGTGCAAATTGCTCGTAAGACAATTGCTCGTATCAAGACACTCCTTACCGAAAAACAGGGGAACGGACAATGAGTGAAAAAACAGTCCGCACGTTAACCGGCAAAGTCGTAAGTGACAAAATGGACAAGTCTATTGTTGTACTTATTGAACGCCGTGTTCAACACCCGTTGTATGGCAAATCAATCCGCCGTTCAACTAAACTACACGCTCATGATGAGAACAATGTTGCTAAAACTGGCGACTTGGTAACCATCAAAGAAAGCCGCCCAATTTCTAAAACTAAAGCTTGGACTTTAGTGGAAGTCGTTGAAGCAGCTGCTGAGTAATTAGACGTTCTTGTTGCATCATCGGACAATTTCGAGTACTCTTTGAGCCTTTCGAAATTGTGACCGGTGATGCTCGGTTTTGGAGTAGGGCAATGATTCAAACCGAAAGTATGCTCGACGTAGCAGACAACAGTGGTGCACGCCGCGTACAATGTATTAAAGTACTTGGTGGTTCACACCGTCGTTATGCTTCAGTTGGCGACATTATTAAAGTTACTGTAAAAGAAGCAATCCCACGCGCACGTGTTAAAAAAGGTGACGTGATGAATGCTGTAGTTGTTCGTACAAAATTCGGCATCCGTCGTCCAGATGGTTCAGTTATTCGTTTCGACGATAACGCAGCTGTTATTTTGAATAACAACAAAGCTCCGATTGCTACTCGTATCTTCGGACCAGTGACTCGTGAACTTCGTACTGAACAGTTCATGAAAATCATTTCATTGGCTCCTGAAGTTCTATAAGAGGCAATCATGGCTAAGATTAAAAAAGGCGATCAAGTAATTGTGATCGCAGGTAAAGAAAAAGGCAAACAAGGTGTTGTTTTGTCTGTTTCTGAAGATCGAGTTAAGGTCGAAGGTCTTAACTTAGTGAAGAAGCATCAAAAGCCAAACCGTGTAACTGGCGCTGAAGGCGGTATCGTTACTCAAGAGGCAACGCTTCATATTTCAAACGTGGCAATTTTTAATGCTACAACCCAAAAGGCTGACCGTATTGGTTACCAAGTGATTGATGGCGCGAAAACTCGTGTTTACAAATCAAATGGTGAATCAGTGGCGGTAGCGAAGTAATAGGTTGAAAAGGCAATGGCCAGACTTAAAGCACGTTACAACGACGAACTTAAAGCGAAGTTACAAGAAGAACTTGGCGTTAAGAACGTGATGGATATTCCTCGCATCACGAAAATCACTCTTAACATGGGTGTAGGCGCAGCTGCAACTGATAAGAAATTATTAGATGGTGCTGTTGCTGATATGCAACTCATTGCTGGTCAAAAACCAGTTGTGACCCTTGCGCGTAAATCAATCGCTGGTTTCAAAATCCGTGACGGTTGGCCGATCGGTTGTAAAGTTACTTTACGCGGCGACCAAATGTACGAATTCTTGGATCGTTTGATCTCTATCGCAATCCCTCGTATTCGTGACTTCCGTGGTTTCTCTGCGAAATCATTTGATGGTCGCGGCAACTACTCTATGGGTTTAAAAGAGCAAATCGTTTTCCCTGAAATCGATTTTGACAAAATTGATCGTATCCGTGGTTTAGATATCACGATTACGACCACTGCTCGTAGCGATGACGAAGGCCGTGCGCTTATGCGTGCATTCGGCTTCCCGTTCAAATAAGAGGTCGATATGGCTAAGAAAGGTATGATTAATCGCGAATTGAAACGCGAAAAGACAGTTGCTAAATACGCTGCAAAACGTGCTGAATTAAAAGCAACGATTGCAAATGTAAATGCGAGTGACGAAGAACGTTTCGAAGCGACATTAAAGTTACAGGCATTGCCACGTAACGCATCTCCAGTACGTCTTCGTAACCGTTGTGGTTTAACTGGTCGTCCTCATGGTTACTTCCGTAAGTTCGGTTTAAGCCGTAACAAATTACGCGATACAGTAATGCAAGGTGATGTGCCGGGCGTTGTTAAGGCAAGCTGGTAAGGAGCGACTAAATGAGTATGCAAGATACCGTTGCCGACATGTTAACACGTGTTCGTAACGCACAAATGGCGAAGAAACAAACTGTTTCTATGCCGTCTTCTAAGTTGAAAGTTGCAATTGCAAATGTACTTCAACAAGAAGGTTATATTTCAAATGTAGAAGTGGCTCAAGAAGAGATCAAATCTACTTTGACTATTACGTTAAAATATTTCGAAGGCAAACCAGTTATCGAAACCGTTAAGCGTGTAAGCCGTCCAGGTCTTCGCCAATACCGCGGTAAAGATAAAATTCCTAGCGTTAAGCAAGGTTTAGGTATTGCAATTGTTTCTACAAGCAAAGGCATCATGACTGATCGCGCTGCACGTGCTGCGGGCATCGGTGGTGAAGTTATTGCTTTTGTTTCTTAATAGGTGATTCCTCATGTCTCGTGTGGCTAAAGCCCCAGTAACTGTACCGAATGGTGTAACAGTTACTCAGAACGGCCGGCAGGTCGAAGTGAAAGGCAGCAAAGGTACATTGTCTTTCAACCTGCATGCGCTGGTCGAGCTAAAACAGGAAGAAGGTAAACTTCAACTTGCTCCGGCTAAAGAGTCGAAAGACGCTTGGATGCAGGCTGGTACTGCTCGCGCTGTATTGAACAACCTTGTAAAAGGTGTTAGCGAAGGCTTCGAACGTAAGTTACAGCTTGTTGGTGTTGGTTATAAAGCTGCGGTTAAGGGTACTGTTGTAAACCTTAACCTTGGTTACTCACACCCGATTGACTACGCTTTACCGGAAGGTGTAACAGCGGAAACTCCAACTGCAACTGAAATCATTTTGAAATCAGCAAACAAGCAGTTGTTAGGTCAAGTGGCAGCGGAAATCCGTGCATACCGTGCTCCTGAACCATATAAAGGTAAAGGTGTTCGTTATTCGGATGAAGTTATTCTTCGTAAAGAAGCTAAGAAGAAATAAGGCGCGAGGTTCTTATGAACGAAAAGAAACAAACCCGTTTGCGTCGTGCGAAAAGCACACGCTTGCACATTCGTGCATTGGGTGCGACTCGTTTGTGTGTAAACCGCACTCCGCGTCACATCTATGCGCAAGTTATTTCAGCGGATGGTGGCAAAGTTTTAGCGCAAGCTTCAACTTTAGATGCATCTTTACGTAGTGGTACTACTGGTAATGTTGAAGCGGCTACGAAAGTTGGTGCTTTGATCGCAGAACGTGCTAAAGCAGCTGGCGTTACTAAAGTTGCATTTGACCGTTCTGGTTTTAAATATCATGGTCGTATCAAAGCCTTGGCTGATGCTGCTCGTGAAGGCGGCTTGGAGTTCTAATCATGGCGAAAGTTGAACAAAACGAAGGTCTCGTTGAAAAGCTGGTTGCCGTTGATCGTGTAGCCAAGGTAGTAAAGGGTGGTCGTATCTTCTCTTTCACAGCACTAACTGTTGTGGGCGATGGTAATGGTCGTGTAGGTTTTGGTCGTGGTAAAGCACGTGAAGTTCCAGCTGCTATTTCTAAAGCACTTGAAGCTGCTCGTCGCAACATGATTACTGTAGACCTTGCGGGGACTACTTTACAACACCCTGTGAATGCTCGTCATGGCGCAAGCCGTGTATACATGCAACCTGCTTCAGAAGGTACTGGCGTAATTGCTGGTGGCGCGATGCGTGCTGTTCTTGAAGCTGCAGGTGTACATAACGTACTTGCTAAATGTTATGGTTCTACTAACGCTGCTAACGTAGTAAACGCGACTTTTAAAGGTTTGCGTGATATGACTTCTCCTGAGAAAGTCGCTGCGAAACGTGGTAAGTCAGTAGAAGAAATTCAAGGGTAATCAATCATGAAAACGATTAAAGTTACCCAGACTAAGTCTTCTTCACATCGCTTGAAAAATCACAAGCTTTGCTTACAAGGTTTAGGTCTGCGTCGTATTGGTCATACTGTAGAAGTGCAAGATACGCCTTCTAACCGCGGCATGATCAACAAAGTTTACTATATGGTTAGTGTAGAGGAATAATGCCATGACTCTGCGTTTAAATGAGCTTGCACCTGCTGAAGGTGCAAAGCGTGAAAACCGTCGTTTAGGCCGTGGTATCGGTTCTGGCGTTGGTAAGACTGGTGGCCGTGGTGTCAAAGGTCAAAATTCACGTAAAAGTGGTGGTACTCGTCCAGGCTTTGAAGGCGGTCAAACTGCGTTATATCGTCGTTTACCAAAATTCGGTTTCACTAGCCAAATCGCTTTGAAAACTGCTGAAGTACGTTTGTCTGAGCTAAACAAAGTTGAAGGTGATGTTGTTTCACTAGAAACTTTGAAGGCTGCGAATGTTGTTCGTCGTGACCAAGTTCGTGCTCGCATCGTGCTTTCAGGTGAAATCACTCGCGCGTTCACTGTACAAGGTGTAGCGTTGACTAAAGGTGCTAAAGCTGCTGTTGAAGCTGCTGGCGGTAAAGTCGAGGAGTAATCTCGAGTGTCTATGACTCCTAGTTCTTCTGGTCATGTAAACATGATGAAAGGCCAACCGTTTCATGTGAAATACCGTGAAATTATTCGTCGATTAATGTTTTTAATTGGCGCGTTATTGGTCTTTCGACTAGGAGCGCATATTCCGTTGCCGGGCATTGATAGTGTGGCACTAGCAAGCTTTTTTAAGGCCAATGAAGGTACCTTCTTGGGCTTATTTAATATGTTTTCTGGTGGTGCATTAGAACGCATGTCAATTCTAGCGTTAGGGATCATGCCATACATCTCTGCATCGATTATCGTGCAGTTGATGTCAACAGTGGTTCCTTCGTTAGAAGCTTTGAAAAAAGAAGGCGAGCAAGGCAAACGTAAACTGAATCAATATACGCGTTACGGCACTCTATTTCTTGCACTCGTGCAGGGTATAGGGATGTGTGCTGGTCTGATTAGTCAGGGTATTACTTTGACTTCAGGCTTGGCATTCTATGTTCCAGCAGTGACTTCGCTTGTTGCAGGAACAATGTTTTTGATGTGGTTGGGTGAACAGATTACCGAACGTGGTGTTGGTAACGGTATCTCAATGATTATTTTTGCTGGTATTGTAGCTGGCTTGCCAAACCTTGTAATTCAGTCGTTCACGTCTGTACAAAATGGTCAAGGTAGCTTAATTGGTTTGGCGGTATTCGGTTTATTATCGTTAGCTGTCTTAGCCGCGATTGTGTTTATTGAAAAAGCACAACGTCGTATTCCAGTAAATTATGCTCAAAAACAACAGGGCCGTCGTGTATTTACTGCACAGCAAACACATTTGCCATTAAAAATTAATATGGCAGGTGTGATTCCAGCGATTTTCGCTAGCTCACTGTTATTATTTCCAGCGAGCTTGGGGCAATGGTTAGGAAGTGCTGATCCAAATGCAGGATTTGTTAAGCGTAGCCTGCAAGATCTGGCATTGGTGTTATCACCTGGACAGCCGTTATATTTAATGCTCTTTGGTGCGTTAATTATCTTCTTCTGTTATTTTTATACGGCGCTTGTTTTTAGCCCGAAAGAAGTTTCAGAGAATTTGAAACGTAGCGGAGCATATGTGCCTGGTATCCGCCCAGGTGAGCAAACGGCTCGTTATTTAGATCATATTCTTAACCGTTTGACATTTATTGGTGCTATCTACATTACCGTAGTGTGTTTAATGCCTATGGTGCTACAAAGTTCGTTTGGTATTCCATTCCATTTGGGTGGGACATCTTTACTGATTGTAGTTGTAGTTGTGATGGACTTTATGGCGCAACTTCAAGCGCACTTGACCTCGCATCAATATGATAATCAAACGTTAATGAGAAAAACGACTGCTCATCCGCAGGGATAAGCGCACTTAGAGGTTTTCATCATGAAAGTACAAGCTTCTGTAAAGAAAATTTGTGGTAGCTGTAAAGTTATCCGTCGTAATGGGGTTATTCGCGTAATTTGTAGCGCAGAACCTCGTCATAAGCAGCGTCAAGGTTAATTTAATTAAGACCTGTTGATTTCAGTAGGCTAATTAGGTTATTATCCGCCCCTCAAGATTTTTGTGGGGCGGTTGATTATCTTGACTGCCTTTTTGGAGAAAATTGAATGGCTCGTATTGCCGGTGTAAACATTCCGGATAACAAGCACGCTGTTATCTCTCTCACGTATATTTTTGGTATCGGTCGCCACACTGCTAAGAATATCTTAGCTGCTGTAGGTATTGCTGGAACTACGAAAATTCGTGAATTAGATGATGCTCAGCTTGATGCGATTCGTGCAGAAGTTGCTAAGGTTCCGACCGAAGGTGATTTACGTCGCGAAATTTCCATGAACATTAAACGTTTAATGGATTTAGGCTGCTACCGCGGTCTTCGTCATCGTCGCAGCTTGCCTGTTCGCGGACAACGCACCAAAACTAACGCACGTACCCGTAAAGGTCCGCGCAAACCGATTAAAAAGTAAGATTTCTGGAAGCTAAAAGATGGCTAAAGATACTCGCACACGCAAGAAGGTCTCTCGTACCGTCTCTGAAGGTGTTGCACACATTCACGCGTCTTTTAATAACACCATTGTTACGATTACCGATCGTCAAGGTAATGCATTGGCTTGGGCCACCTCAGGTGGACAAGGCTTCCGTGGTTCACGTAAATCAACTCCGTTTGCTGCTCAGGTAGCTGCTGAAGTTGCTGGTAAAGCAGCTTTAGATTACGGTTTGAAAAACCTAGACGTCCTTGTAAAAGGTCCTGGTCCAGGTCGTGAGTCTGCGGTTCGTGCATTAGGCGCAGTGGGTTATAAGATTAACAGCATTACCGATGTGACTCCAATTCCTCACAACGGTTGCCGTCCACCTAAAAAACGTCGCGTGTAAGGAGAAACATTCATGGCTCGTTATATTGGTCCAAAATGCAAACTCTCTCGTCGCGAAGGGACAGACCTGCAACTTAAATCAGGCGTTAAACCGTTTGATGTAAAAACCAAAAAACACAATAAAGCACCTGGTCAACATGGTCAGGCTCGTGGTGGTAAGCAATCTGAGTATTCACTACAATTACGTGAAAAACAAAAAGTCCGTCGTATGTACGGTGTGTTAGAGCGTCAATTTAGTAACTACTATAAAGAAGCAGCTCGTGTGAAAGGCGCAACAGGTGAAAACTTGTTGAAATTGCTTGAAAGCCGTCTTGATAACGTAGTTTATCGCATGGGTTTTGGTTCTACACGTTCAGAAGCTCGTCAGTTAGTTTCTCACCGTTCTATTACTTTAAATGGTCGTCGTGTCAACATTGCGTCTATTCAAGTAAAAGCGGGCGATGTAATTGCGGTTCACGAAGGCGCTAAACAACAATTGCGTATTAAAAATGCAATTGAATTGGCTGCTCAACGTGGTATCCCTGCTTGGATGGAAGTTGACCATTCTAAGCTAGAAGGTACGTTCAAAACTGCACCTGATCGTTCTGATTTACCTGCTGAAATCAACGAAAGCTTGATTGTAGAATTGTATTCTAAATAATCCTTGAGGTAGCAATAAATGACGCGTACTGCAAACGAGTTTCTAACTCCGCAAGCGATCAAGGTCGAAGCGGTGAGCGGGACCTCGGCAAAAGTGATTCTGGAACCTTTAGAGCGTGGCTTTGGTCATACTCTAGGTAATGCTTTACGTCGCATTCTATTGTCTTCTTTGCCTGGCGCTGCTGTGGTTGAAGTTGAGATAGAAGGCGTCGAGCACGAGTACAGTACTTTAGAAGGCTTGCAGCAGGACATCGTCGAGCTCTTGCTGAACCTAAAAGGATTGTCTATTAAGCTGTTCGATCAAAATGAAGCATATTTAACATTAGAGAAACAAGGTGCAGGTGACGTAACAGCAGCCGACCTTCGTTTACCTCATAATGTTGAAGTGGTTAACCCTGATCATTTAATTGGTACTTTGAGTGCTAGTGGTTCATTGAAAATGCGCCTTAAAGTTGCTCAAGGTCGTGGTTATGAAACATCTGACTCTCGTTTCCCAGAAGGCGAAACTCGCCCAGTGGGTCGTTTACAGTTAGATGCTTCTTATAGCCCGATTAAACGTGTTTCTTATACCGTTGAAAATGCGCGTGTAGAACAACGTACCGATCTTGATAAGCTAGTGATCGATCTTGAAACAAATGGAACTGTTGATCCAGAAGAAGCTATCCGCAAAGCGGCAACAATCTTGCAACAACAAATTGCAATTTTTGTTGATCTTCAGAAAGATCAAACTCCTGTTGCTCAAGAACCTCGCGAAGAAGTTGACCCAATTTTGCTTCGTCCAGTAGATGATCTCGAGCTAACTGTTCGTTCTGCTAACTGTTTGAAGGCAGAAAATATTTACTACATTGGTGATCTTGTTCAACGTACTGAAGTTGAGTTGTTAAAAACTCCTAACTTGGGTAAAAAATCGTTAACAGAGATCAAAGATGTTTTGGCATCGAAAGGTTTACAACTCGGCATGCGTTTAGAGAACTGGCCACCAGCTAGTCTCCGTATGGATGACCGTTTTGCCTATCGTAGCCGTTAATTAAGTAGGACTATCACCATGCGTCATCGTAATAGTGGTGTGAAATTAGGCCGTACAAGCAGCCACCGTAAGGCGTTGTTTCAAAACTTAACGAATGCTTTAGTTGAGCATGAGTTAATTAAAACAACTTTGCCTAAGGCGAAAGAACTTCGTCGTGTTGCTGAGCCTTTAATCACTTTGGCAAAAAACGATACAGTAGCAAACCGTCGTTTAGCGTTTGCTCGTACTCGTTCTGCAGCAACTGTTGGTAAGTTATTTACCGTTCTTGGCCCTCGTTACAAAGAGCGTAACGGCGGTTATCTACGTGTTCTTAAAGCGGGCTTCCGTGCAGGTGATGCTGCACCGATGGCTTACGTTGAACTTGTAGATCGTGAAGTAAAATAATACTTCTACGTACAAGAACAGCTCAGTTGTTCAAAAAAGGTCGGTGTAATAACCGACCTTTTTTATTGTTTAACAAAAAGTCTTATAGATTAATTTAATTAGCAGTTTTAGTTCACATGATCTTTCTATGTTTAACAGCGTTAATATAAACGCATAAAAGAGACATAACTTATCGTTTGATTTTTAATCTATTACAAAAAATAAAGGAAAAGTAGTAATGTACTCTAATTAGTTTTTATTATGAATTACTTGGAGTTATATTATGTCACGACCTGAAATACCTAACTTAAGAACGTGGCCCCGTAATCTCAGTACGGCTCAAGGCGGTGGTCTATCTACAATGCAAGATGGTGGAATGTCTACATTGCAGTACGGCGGAATGTCCACATTACAGTACGGTGGAATGTCCACATTGCAGAACGGTGGAATGTCCACATTACAATATGGCGGATTATCGACTTTACAGTATGGCGGATTATCAACGTTACAGTATGGTGGATTATCAACATTACAGTATGGTGGATTATCAACGTTACAGTATGGTGGATTGTCCACATTGGATGGTGGTGGTATGTCAACTTCTTCAAATAATGTATATCGTAGCAATATCCCACCATGGCCAGTTTTTTTATTAGAATTAGAAAAAAGAGGCTATTCAGGTCAAGCTCAATTAATTAGACGTCATATTCCATCATTTTTATATCCTGAGAATTTTTTCTAGTTAAAACTTCTTTGTAACGTACAGAATAGGTTTTATGCCGAGTGTCGCCTAGAGTTTTTTTTATATTACTTAGTATGTCAAATCATTCTAGTGTCTAGCACATTAGAATGATTTTAATTTTTTATGAATATTTTAAATATTATTTTCTAATGAATTCGAGCAGATAAAATGCCTAAACACTGCTATCTTCTCTTTTAACTAAGAGACTCTGATAAAAGAAACCCAAGCAAAAATCTCAGGATTTTTTAACCACTTTTTTTCTCAAAATGTCCCGAACTGACATAAAAAAACCGATGAATGACTAAACTTGACATTGTGTATTGTCAAATTTGTGCTTTAATAAAGACATGGTTTATACAGGGTATAAAAAAAATGGAAAAGCAAGTTGATGTATTAATTATTGGTGCAGGTATCTCAGGAATAGGGTTGGCCGTGCATCTCTCTAAAAACTGTCCACAACGCCAATTTGAAATTTTAGAGCGTCGTGATAGTTTTGGTGGGACTTGGGATTTGTTCCGTTATCCTGGTATTCGTTCTGACTCAGATATGTCTACATTTGGCTTTAACTTTAAACCTTGGGCGAAAGAAAAAGTCCTGGCAAGTGGTCCAGAAATCAAAGGCTATCTTTCTGAAGTTATTGATGAGTTTAAGCTAAAAGAAAAAATCCATTTTGGTCATCGTGTTCTTTCTGCAAATTATGATTCTGCTAAGAAAAAGTGGCTTGTTGAAATCGAAGATAGCAACAATAAAAAACAAACTTGGTCAGCAAATTTTGTAATGGGTTGTACCGGTTACTATAACTATGATCGAGGTTATGCGCCACAATTCCCAGAGCAAGATAAATTTAAAGGTCAATTTATCCATCCACAACACTGGCCTGAAAATCTAGATTATACAGGTAAGAAAGTCGTAATTATTGGTAGTGGCGCGACTGCGATTACCCTCGTGCCTTCTATGGTTAAAGGTGGTGCAGGGCATGTAACCATGTTACAGCGTTCTCCTACTTATATTGCGACAGTACCTTCGATTGACTTTGTGTATGAAAAAACTCGTAAATTTATGTCAGAAGAAACAGCATATAAATTTACTCGTGCTCGTAATATCGGGATGCAACGTGCGATTTATGCATTAGCGCAAAAGCATCCAAAAACTGTGCGTCGTTTATTGCTAAAAGGCATCGAGTTACAGTTGAAAGGTAAGGTGGATATGAAGCACTTTACACCAAGCTATAATCCTTGGGATCAACGTTTGTGTGTTGTGCCTGATGGTGATTTATTCAAAGCATTGCGTCAAGGTCAAGCAAGTATTGAAACTGATCAAATTGAGAAGTTCACTGCAAATGGTATTCAGTTAAAATCTGGAAAACATTTGGAGGCTGATATTGTAATTTCAGCGACTGGCTTAGAAATTCAAATCTTGGGTGGCGTAAAAGGCTCGATTGATGGTCAGCCGATGAATACCTCACATCATATGTTGTATCAAGGCGTGATGGTAAGTGATGTGCCGAATATGGCTATGATCATTGGTTATATCAATGCTTCTTGGACATTAAAAGTTGATATTGCCGCTGATTATATCTGCCGCTTGCTCAATCATATGGACAAGAATGGCTTTGATGAAGTGATTGCGCATGCCGATCCTGCTCAGTTTGAACAAGATACGATTATGGGCAAACTCTCTTCGGGTTATATCGCTCGTGCGGCGGATATTATGCCAAAACAAGGCAAGCAAGCACCATGGAAAATTTCTAACAACTACCTTTCTGATCGTAAAGAATTGAAAGATGCCAAATTCAATGATGGTGTTTTACAATTCCGTAAACGTGATGAACAAGCAGATCGTAAACCTAAATTAGTGTCTTAATTTATATTTGATCCGAGCAAGAACCCTGTGTAGACACAGGGTTCTTTTGTTTTAAATAGGGATCCTTATTATTAAAATATCGCGTATATTGAGCTGATTATAAAATCATGTATTTAGGACAATTCAATGAAAAAATTATGGTTTTTGGGGATATTATTCTTTAGTAATACAACATTTGCGGATGATCTAAAGCAAAAACAGAAATTGGCTCAACAATTGGTTTCCATTGATGGTACTGAGCAAGGTTTACAGAGCACTGATAAAATGATTCTAGAACAGATTCGGATGCGTTTACCTAAAGATCTACCAGAGAGCTTTTATGTAGATTTGACTAAGAATTTGAATAGTGAGCAACGTAAGCAATTTATTGTGCAACGTTATGTCGAGACTTTTAATCAAAAAGAATTGCAAGCGGCATTAAATTTTTATCAATTACCTGAAGGCAAAGCATGGGCAAATAAAGCCAGTGAAGTTGGAAGCGAGGTCGCACATTTCACGACACAACATGCTCGTATTGCATTAAATGAAACGATGCAACAGCATAGTGAGCATCCGAAGGTTAAGCAGTTGATGGTTCGGATGAATCCAACATCTCAATCATCTGAAACGCCACAATCAAAGTAAATAAAAAAGGGATAGCGCATGAAACGCTATCCCTAGTTTTTTAATCAAGTAATTAAAGGGTACGTGAAATTAATTCTTTCATAATTTCATTGGTACCCGCATAAATACGGTTTGCTCGATTGTCGATATAGGCACGTGCAATAGGATACTCAAGCATATAACCATAGCCCCCGTGCAATTGTAAGCACTCATCTACAACTTTTGAGAACATATCTGAAATTTTGTATTTAGCCGCTGCAGCCGCATCTACACCTAAACTTTCTTCGAGTTGTAATTCCATACAACGATCTAAATAAGTACGGCAAAAATCGATTTCTGTGCGTAATTCTGCCAATTTAAATCGTGTATTTTGGAATGTTCCAATCGGTTTACCAAAAGCTTTACGGTCTTTGGTGTATTGTACAGTGTGAGCAAATGCAGCTTCAGCTCCTGCTTGGCAAATGATCGCAACGAGCATACGTTCCCAAGCTAGCTCTTTCATTAGCATCATAAAGCCCATGCCTTCCATACCAAGAAGGTTTTCTTTTGGTACGCGAACATTATCGAAGAAAAGTTCACAAGTATCCTGACCTTTCATCCCAATTTTATTCAAAGGCTTGCCTTTGCTAAAACCAGCACGGTCTGCTTCAACAATGATTAATGATAAATTGGCAGATCCTTTTTCTGTGTTGCCAGTTTTACATACCACAATTGCCATATCACAGAGATAGCCATTGGTAATAAAGATTTTAGAACCATTGATGACATATTCATCGCCATCAAGTACGGCTGTTGTGCGAACTGCTTGTAGATCTGAACCCGTACCTGGTTCAGTCATAGCGATGGCAGTGACGGTTTCACCTGTTGCCATTTTAGGTAACCATTTTTGTTTTTGCTCTTCGTTACCGAAGTTATTGATGTAATTGGCAACAATATCTGAGTGCAAAGAAAAACCAGTACTAGAATCCATCGCATAAGCTTGTTCTTCAATCAGAATCATGCTGTATAAGCGATCTACACCTGAACCACCGTATTCTTCTGGCATGGTGGTACAAAGTAGACCCAGCTCACCAGCTTTATTCCATAGATCACGGTCTACATGTTGTTGTTTTTCATATTTTTCAATATTTGGAACAACTTCTTTTTCATAGAATTTACGCACAGTCTCACGAAATGCTTCATGATCTGAAGTAAATAATTTTCGCGCTAGCATGTTTGGAATTGGACGAATTGCACCTGATTGCATTTGTTATTTTTTCCCTAAATCGTTGAAGTTACAAATTCATCATCACGATACAAGAAATCGAAAATATTGGACAATGTGATCAATGCTCAATTTAATTGATGTATTTGGTCACTTCTTAAAAATCGCTGCGAACTTCAGTAGGGATCGAGTACACTATGGGACACATTGTTGCATAGTGGAACAGAGAATGTCTGAAGAATTGACACTAGAAGAACGTAAAGTAATTTATCGTGCGCGTCGGGGTTTGAAAGAAATCGATGTGTATTTTGATCCTTATGTGAAAAACTGTTATCTCACCGCCGATGCAGCTGAGAAAGCATTATTTGCAGAGCTCGTCGATCAAGAAGATCCAGATTTACTAGATTGGTTTATGGAGGTGGGTGATCCGCCTCGTGCAGAGTTAAAAGCGTTCATTTTAAAATTAAAACAGTATGTCCACGGCTAATCGTGTTTTTGTGTTGAAACGCAGTCGTTTTGCACTTGCGTTTCAATTTTTAATTTTCATTGTACTTATCCTTTTATTGTATAGCCTGCTTCCTTGGTTTTTATGGCTTATTAGTTTTCCTTTGATGCTGTTTGCTTGGCTATTATTTTTAAAACAGCCTCAGCTAAAACGCTTTGAATATTTAGATGATCAGCTTTGTTCCTTTTGTTTTAGTGATGAGATAACGGACATTCAGCAAAGAAAAATTCGAAAAATGATCGATCATCAATGTTACATCGTGATCTATTTTTATGATTCGCAATACCAATCTTGCGTAATTTGGTGGGATCAATTATCCCCGTTGCAGTGGAAAATCCTAAAAACATGGGTAAAACTTGTATAATTGTTAGACAATTGTATGACTGTATATTATTAATAAAATATTATAATTCAAAAGTTTATAAGATATATCGCCTAAAATATTTAAAATTGTTAGATTAAATACTCTAAAAAATCCTGAAAATGAGGATTGTCAGACAATCTGGCGATCCAGTTTGATTTATTTTCGTTAAAGTACAAACACCAACGTAAAGTATGGTGGAGGTCCAAAATGATGGAAATTCCAACATGGTCGTTTCTGGTGATTGCAATCATTTTTGCAATTGTAGTAGGAAGAGCAGGAACTTTACTCAGGGAACTTCTTGAAGCACGTCAATCTAAGGTTGAAGTGAACAAGAGAAAGAGATTGAAAGTGTCATCAATATATCATTCTCCCATGAATACTGATGATGAACATCAATCGAGTATCTATCAAAAGTAGATACATGAAGTGTAGGAGGTCTCTATGGAGATTTCAATGTGGATGTTTCTAGTAATTGCAATTGTTATGGCGATTGTAGTAGGAAGAGCTGGAACGTTACTCAAGGATTATTTTCAATAAAACTAAAATATAAGAGTTTCACGATTTTACCAGTTAATAAGTAGCATGTGCTGAACCGTCGCAATGCTACTTTTTTTTGCCTGAAATTTCTGTATCCCCGAATATCTGTCAATTCATTGATCTGTGAAGTGTGTCAAAATAAGTGTGTCAAAATTAGAGCAATTACTCTTTAACTCGGGTATTGCATCTGATAAGGTACATTTAAAAGGAAAAACAAATCAATTAGAGGACAGGAAGCATGTCTAAATTCCAAAAAATTGGACAAGGTGTAGCGGTCGCATTATTTACAACATCAATGTTAACGGGATGTTCTTATGTCATTAAAACTGGGGCAAACGTTGCTTTAGGTTTTAGTGAACGCCATATCGTACCACCAATTCTTGCAATGGATGATGCAGATATGGTGTGTAATACAGGTAATGCTTTAACTCCAGCAATTATGTCTACCAAAGATATGGGGGCAGATCCGACGCGTATGGCGGTTCTGATGTATTCTGCTGCGGGGTTGTGTGCAGAAAATAAAGCATTAGAAGCTGAATTGCGTTATTTACGTGCTGCAAAATCAGGTCAAGTCTCAGAAGCACAAGATGCACGTATTGAACAAAAACGCTGGGCAGCACTGGCGGCTGAGCGTCAATATGCGGGTTATCAATTATTCGCGAATCGTTGGGAAAGCAAATATAAATATAAGTTGGGTGAATCATGCCCAACGATGCGTAATGATCTAGATCAAACTGTTTACTTACTGGGGATGGTTAGTGGCTTGCAAGCAATGACTAACGATATCAACTCTGGTGGTGCAGTTCATGTGCCTAAAGATATTGCCGGTATTGTTGAACGAGGAATGGCATGTCTAGACAATGAAAAGTATTGGGGTGCTCCAATGGCGACCCGTGCAGTGATTTGGACATTATTACCAGGTGCTGGTGATGGCAAGCCTGAACCTTATGCAACCATGAAACAGTCTATGCAAATTGGTGAAAAGAAAGGTGTTCGTTTAGCCCATGCACTATATGCTGTGGCAGCTCAAGCGAGCGGTGATGATACAAAAATGCGCGATGCACTACGCTCGTATGCTGCTGCAACAGGTGAAGATAAACCAGCGAATCCACAATTTAAGTTGATTGATCAAATGGCGGGTGCCATGGTGAAAGGAATTGCGGATCGTTATTGGACTGAAAATACGGGTGTAAGAGCGAGTGATGAAGGTTTGACATCATTCTGGGATGAAACCAAAGAAAGTTCATCTGAGTTAGACGATTTATTTGATGGTGGCGAATAAGCATCTGTTCTACAGAAGCAATATGGCGAAGTAACCTGAATTAAACGACCTTTTACAATGTTGGTTAAGCAAATTATCTATGCTTTGTAAATCGTAAAAGGTCTGTTTTTTCTAGAGGGGTACATAAATGAAAGATCAAATATGGATACGGAAAGTCATTTTGATCGCTGTCTGTGTGTCAGTGGCAGCATGTTTGCAAGTATTTGCTGATCATTTCATTTATTGGAAATCCAGTTTATTAACCGAGTTTTGGCGGTTGTGGACTGCACACTGGGTGCATGTGGGTTGGATGCATTTCTTATTGAATATGTTGGCTTTTTCATGTTTACCTTTCATTTTTCCTCATGTGCGTAATTGGCATCTGGTTGCTTTATTATTGCTTCTCCCTCCATTTATTAGTCTCATTTTTTATTATTATTTACCGTATATTGAAGCATATGCTGGATTATCTGGTGTTTTACATGGGCTTTATACGGCGGTCAGTATTGTTTATCTGCAATATCAAAATGAGCGTAAGTTTGCGGTGTTGGTGTTAGTGTTAATCGCCGCAAAGTTGATTTGGGAAAATACTTTTGGACAAACAGGCACAGCACAGTTAATTGGCAGTCCAGTTTTAACTGAAGCACATTTGATTGGTGCCATTGGAGGTGTGTTGTGTGGATCAGGTTATTTACTTTTAGTTGGAAAAGATAAAGAACAGACACATTGATAAAAAAATCCATAAAAAAATAATTGTAGCCATTTTTTTTAATAAAAGATTGCTGCAAATTTAGGCGGTTTAAAAGGGATTGGTGTTAAGAGGGTAAATTCATTTATCTATCAACCATAGACATCGCATGATTCAACATCTTTGGATGGATGTTGATAACAATAAATTGGAATAGACATGCAAAATGATCAAGAGAAAAAGTCTGGATTAGGTCTGCTGAGTTATATCTGGACAGAGTGGATATCAGCCTTTGTTATTCTCATCTTACTCTTAGTAACACTTGTGATTGGTACAGGTGAGATGATTCATGGGCAGTTATTACGTATGGGCGAACGTCTATACGGTGATCCGAATATTGGAATGCAATATTCGTTTCTAAGGGCTGAGCCAAGCAAGCCAACCTGTGATCGTAATCCAAATATCGATGCACAAGTTCAAGAGCAAATGAAGATCAATGCTGCAGATGAGTTTGCAAGCATGTTTGGTGTTGCTTCAGAATCCGATGTTCGTTCTTCATTACTTGCTGCACAACAGCAGTGTGAAGAAAAATATGTTTTCTATGACAAAGCAATGGCCCACATTGAAGCAAATCCGAGTGTTCGTACTTACCGTACAATAGAGACGTCCTTTTTCGGCATCTTTAAATTCGGCTCTGAAAACCGTGCATTATTGTTAGTCATTATGGTGGTGTTTGCTGCTATTAGCGCAACGATTAAATCACATCATATTGGATTACGTAGCCCAGCAACCCGAATCGATTTCCGTATTTATAATACGGCAATGGTATTAGGTAATGGTTTACTCACTTCTTCTGTGATTAGCCAATACAACTCAGTGCTTAATTCTGGGGTGCCTTTTGCCTCTGGCATGAATGTGATTTATTGGTTATGGATGATTTTATTTGGATCATTAACCTTAATTAGTTTATTCCATTTAATTAAATCACCACCACCAACGCGTGAAGGTGGCAATGTTGGTTTAGCCTTCTTGAGTATCCCACTGTATGCCTATATGGCGATTATTACTGGGGTAGCATTTACCTTCTTCATGGATTATCCAATGGGGCAAGGGATCTATCTGGGTCAGTTGGTTGAATTTTCGAATATCTTCTTAAATCTTGCCTTGTTTATTTGGGCAGGTATGTTGCTTAAGCAAACACGTATTGTTGACTTATTCTTAAATATTTTACGTCCGTGGAACTTAGCACCAGAAACCCTAACATGGTTAATCTTGATTGCAGCTGCGTTACCAACCGCCTATACAGGGGCATCTGGTATCTTCGTTATTGCAGCGGGTGCGATTATTTATAAAGAAGTCTGGAATGCCGGTGGCCGCCGTCAGTTTGCATTGGCTGCAACAGCACTTTCAGGTTCATTGGGTGTGGTTTTACGTCCATGTTTATTAATCGTTGTTGTAGCCTCTTTGAATAAAGAAGTGACAACGGATTTACTTTATACACATGGTATGTATGTCTTCTTATTGACTTCAACCTTGTTCTTAATCATTTCTTTGTTCTTTGCTGAGCAAAAATTCCGCATTTCACCACCGAAAGTTGCTTTGCCTAAATCATTGCGTGCGTTTGTTCCTGTAGCACCGTATATCGTAATTTTTGTTTTAATCTGGTTGTTCTACAAACATGCGTTATCAACAGAGCTAAATGAGTTTACTGCACCAGTGATGATGCCAGTGATTCTGTTGATGATGGTATTGTTTGATAAGTTGCGTAAAGAACCTGCTCCGCTTGCTCCTGTTGGGCATTGGGACAGTACTTTGAATACCTATACTGCACCATCAGATGGTTCACAACCAACACCAAAAGTGAATCCTGCGGATGATCCACGTAATCCAGAGCGTAATGTTCCATTTGGAAAAGCATTGCATACCTCTACTATTGAAACAGTAGGGCATATCGGTGCATTGATTATCCTGATGGCATTGTCTGTCAGCGTAGGTGGTTTCTTAGAACATATTGAAGTGATGGAAGCCTTCCCGCGTGACATCAGTAGTATGTTTATTGTGATCAGCCTCGTTGTGGTGTTCATGGTTCTCGTAGGGATGATCATGGATCCATTCGGTGCGGTAATTTTGATTTCTGCAACGGTTGCACCTGTCGCTTATCAATATGGTATAGATCCTGTTCACTTCTGGATGATTGCATTGATTGGCTTCGAGCTAGGCTATGTCACACCACCTGTTGCCTTGAACCACTTATTGGCACGACAAGCAATTGGTGATGATGAAGTGCGAGCAGCGGATGAGGAAGTGAAGCATCTGTCTTTCTACTATCGTTTCGAGCGTTGGATATTACCGTTATTGGTAATGGTTCCAGCGATCCTGATTGTTGCGTACGTGCCTTATTACTTTAAGTTGTTTGGTTGGTATCAATAAGCAGTGAATAAAAAAGCACCTTCGGGTGCTTTTTTATGGCATGTATAAATGCTGAGGATATTTGAAAAAATTTTTTATATTGTAGTCTTCAATCGTATAAAGAAGATTACTTGGCTTTTTGCATGACAGGGCTACATAATAAGATGGCAATTAAAATAAAACCAAAACCAATCAAGCTGTACAAGTCAGGTAATTCGTTCCAAAGTAAAAAACCCCAAATACCCGCAAAAATAATCGCGACATAGTTGATTGGAGCGATCTGTCCTGCAGGGGCTAGACGATACGCATGAGACATAAATAGTTGACTGACATTGGCGAGGACACCAGCCGCAATTAGAAAGAATAACTCTTCAAGTTGATAGGGGCGCCAAACCCAAAACATCGGGATCCCTGAAAGTAACGCACCGATAAAGCAAAAATAAAATACGATGCGCTCTGGGGGCTCGGTCTGGGTAAGCGCTCGGACAGTCACAAATGCCATCGCTGCACATAAACTAGAGGTGATCCCAATGATTGATAGCCAGTTCAGGAGTCCTTGATTGGGTTTCGCTACGAAAAACACTCCAATAAAACCGAGTGCTGCTGCACAAAGCATCAGTATGCTAATGCGTTCTTTAAGAAAGAGCCAAGCAATAAAAGGAATAAAAATTGGAGAAGAGTAGGTAAAAACCATCGCATTGGATAATTCAAGATGAGCAATTGCATAGAAGAATCCATACATGGCTGCTAGGCCGATAATACTTCGCCAAGTATGCATCCAGATTTTATCTGTTTTGACAAAATTAATGCCCTGTCTACAAATGAAAGGCAGGAACAGGACCAATCCAACCAAATTTCTGAAAAAGACGATCGTGTAATTATCAACAGTATGGGATGCAAAGCGGATGCATATTCCCATAAGTGAGAATAAAAATGCCGAGAATGTCAGGCATGCAATTGCAAGAAAGACAGGGTGGCGCTGACTGACGATAGGCATAAAATAAAAATGCTAGAAGGATGATCACATTCTAGCAAATCGAGTGGATTAAAAGCTGTTTTAAGATGCTTGTGTTTGGAGCAGTTGTGCTTCTAATAATTTGATTTGTTCTTCTTTGAGTTTAATTAAGCTATCAGCATCATTGTGTTGGGCTTGTAACTCTTGCTTCTGGTCTTTGAGTTGATGTTGGATATCATCTAATTTAGCCATTTCTTCTTTTGCTAAACTCTCATTTTCTGGCACAGCCGCCTTGAGTATCGTTTCTTCAACCAATTGAATCGGAGCTGGTTCACTTTCTTCAGTTATATTACTGGTCATAGCAGCACTGGCTGCTTCAACATTTTCTGATGAAGTTGTGGTGAGATCAGGTTGATTCACGGTTATTTCAGTTTCTGCTGTATGGTCAGATAAAAGCAATTGTGCAGTAAAAAATATAAGCACAACGAGGCTAATCCCACCAATGATCATCCATAATAATTTGGAGTTATTTGTTCGGGCTGGTGACGTCATTTTTTTAACCTTCTAGTCAAAATGACGAGGTTTGAACTGTATCACCCCAATTTCATCTGGCTCAGCGGATTGCGACTCTTCCACATGGGTCGGACGGTTTTCGCTATAAGCACATTCGATACATTCAATCCACTCGTCATCCACAGTGATGATTTTAACGACACGATCCAAAGCCCCACATTTTGGGCATTTCGCGCCCGCGATGAATTGTCTTTTCATGTCAGTTAATACCATCCTGTGAACAATAATGACATAGTTTAAGCGGTTTTATCTGCCTTCGTCCAACCTTGATGACGCAATAATGCATCTATTTTTGGTTCTCTTTTTCTGAAATTGCGAAACGCATCAAGTGCTGTATCTTTTCCGCCAACTGCTAGAATAAACTTTCTAAATTCTTTTCCAGTCTCAGTATTAAAAATGCCTTCATTTTCGAATCGATCAAAGGCATCACTGGCTAAAACTTCTGCCCATTTATACGAGTAATATCCCGCAGCATAACCGCCTGCAAAAATATGGCTGAAACTGTGTTGGAAACGGTTATAAGGAACAGCAGGAACAACCGCGAATTTATCTCGGATATCATCCAAAGTTGCTTGGATCTGCTGGCTGTTTAATGCAGGTGCCTGACGATGGATGCTTAGATCAAACAATGCAAATTCAATCTGACGTAGCGTTTGCATACCTGATTGGAAGAAACGTGCGTTCAACAATGCAGTTAACAATTCTTGCGGTAAGGTTTGCTTGGTTTCAGTATGTTCGCTGAGCACGTCTAGACTTTCATTGTCCCAAGCCCAGAATTCCATGAACTGACTTGGTAACTCCACTGCATCCCATGCAACGCCGTGTGTACCTGCAACCGAGATATTATCCACTTCGGTGAGCATGTGGTGTAAGCCATGACCAAATTCATGGAATAAGGTAATGACTTCATCATGCGTGAGTAGGGCAGGCTGATCGCCAATTGGCGGAGTAAAGTTACAGACCATATAGCAAATCGGTTTTTGTAGACCATTTGCGGTTTGCACACGAGAACGGAAACCACTCATCCATGCACCACCGCGTTTGCCATTACGGGCATAAAGATCGAAGTAGAAACCGCCCACCACTTGACCTTGATCTTCAATTTCAAAATAACGCACATCATTTTGCCAAACAGGTGCCTGACGTTCAACGATCTGGATACCATAAAGACGTTGCACAATCTGGAATAAACCGTCCACAACTTTTGGAGCTGGGAAGTAAGGTTTAAGTGCTTCTTGAGAAAGATTGAATTGCTGCTGTTTTAACTTCTCAGAGTAATAAGTTGCATCCCATGGTTTGAGTTCTTCGATACCATCCTGTTGTGCAATTGCTTTCAGTTCAGCAATTTCAGCAAGTGCTGGAGTGCGGGCATGCCCTGCCAGATCCACCAAAAACTTATCGACGGTATCAACATCAGGTGCCATTTTGCTAGCCAGTGAATATTCAGCAAAATTATTGAAGCCAAGTAGCTGTGCCATTTCTTGACGTAAGCTCAGAATTTCTTCCATCACAGGGGTATTATCAAATTCAGTCTTTTCAGACTGCTCTGAAGCACGAGTTACGTAGGCTTTGTAGAGTTCCTCTCTAAGTTTGCGATCATCAGCATAGGTCATAATCGCAAAATAAGCGGGGAAGTCGAGTGTGGCAACTGCTTGATCAAGCTCACGCTGTTGTCCGTATTGCTTTAATAATTCAACACTACTTTGTGGTAAGCCTTTGAGCTGTTCTTCTGTTAATGGTTTGAAATAAGCTTGCGTTGCATCGAGTACATGGTTAGAGAAATCTGAAGACAGTTGTGATAAACGTGCTGAGATTTCCGCATAACGTTTTTTGGCTTCGCCTTCAAGTGCAACGCCTGAAAGTTTGAAATCACGTAAAGCGAGTTTAATGGCACTTTGTTGAGCTTCACTCAGGCTTTGAAACGTAGCGCTGTCATGAATCTGTTGGTAAGTTTGATACAACGCCGTATGCTGTCCAAGCTGAGTGTAGTATTCGCTTAAACTTGGTAAAAGTGCCTGATACACCTCACGGGTTTCGGCATTGTTCATCACGGCATTCAGATGCGACAAAATGCCCCATGATTCACTCATGTTATTTTCAAGTTGATCGACTTCAGTCAATGTAGCCAGTTGTGCTTCGGTTCCTTGTGGAACCTCATTGAGTTGATTTAGGAAGTTTTGACCGTTTTGAATGGTATCTTCAATTTGTTGTTTTAAGTCGGCAAGTTGAATCTGATCAAACTGGGGAACGGGAAGTGTCGCTTGCTGTAGTGTCATTGTATTTTTGCCATATCATCTTTAAATATAGTTATAGATGTAGGGCTTAAAGGTGGAGAAATCAAGGTTGATTTATTATTTATTCGATAGGTTTTGGGTTGTGATCTGAATTTCATCAATTGATAGTATATATGTGCCGAAACGACTTTGACGAGTAGTTAGCTTTAATTTGAGTTGATGATTTTTATACGCTTCATATTCTTTCAAAGTAATTCTGAAAATAGGAATTCCTGCATAAACTGTTTGGAAAGAATAAAAATCTGTATTTCTGGAGTGTTTTTTTACGGCAGTCGCTGATGCTTCTACGATTTGAGGCTGTCCAAGCATATATGTCCATATCATTGGAAAAGTGCCTGCTAAGTTGAACCAAAATATAGGAAGAATAAACAAAGGAAAAATAACTAACACGTGAAGTTTAGGCTGCTTTTGCACGCGTCGCCATTGTCGTGGAATCATCCACTCTTGATTCATTTTTAAATTGAGAAAGTAAAGCATGAGCAATACATAGAAAAAGCTAGCAATTACCAAGCCGACAAACTTTACTGTTAATGTAGGTGAAAAGTTCCCTTTAAATATATAAATAGCCGTACTAATACTTAAAAAGAATAAACAAGCGAGTACATAGTAATGATAATAATATTTTGTGATTTGGTAATGAGGCATTAGGAATTTATTTGTATTTTGAAATTGTTTATTTATGCATTATATAACAAAAAATAGGAGAGCCGAGGCTCCCCTTTATTTTTATAAATTACTCACTTTTTGCTTTCGCATTGGACTTTTTCTTTTTCACTTTCTTCTTTGCCTTTTCTTTACTTTCAGGCTTAGCCGAAGCCTTCTTAGCTGGTTTTTTACTATAAGAACTTGGTTTGTTCTTATCCTTTTTCTTACGCACAGGCTTTTCGCCGTCTTCACTGACTTTAGCTTTCGTCGATGAAGGTGCTTTGCCGAATACCTCTTCAGTAGTTTGGGCGCGATTCGTGGTGGTTGTACGTGGTGCTTTTTGGCGAATTACACGACCCAAATGAGTCAACTGTTGTACCAATTGGAAGTCGATCTTACGTTCCTCTAGATTCACGCCTGCAACCTGAATCTTGACTTCATCACCAAGGCTAAAGGATTGACCACGATTCTGACCAATGAGGCTTTGGCTTGCCTGATCATAAAGGAAGAAGTCTTCACCGAGCTGACTCACATGAATCATGCCATCGACATACAGATCTTTCAGGGTCACGAATAGACCAAACTCAGTCACGGCACTGATCACCCCAACGAATTCATCACCTAGATGTTGTTGCATGTAGTGACATTTCAGCCATGTGGTTACACTGCGTGAAGCTTCGTCAGCACGACGTTCTGTTTGTGAGAAATGCTCGCCTGCATCATCAAGCGCCGCACCTGATAGTGGATAAACTTTTTTATCGAGATAAGCCTTGATGGCACGGTGTAATAATAAGTCTGGATAACGACGAATTGGCGAAGTGAAGTGCGTATACGCCTCATAAGCAAGACCGTAGTGTCCTGAGTTCTTCGCACCATAATAGGCTTGCATCATTGATCGTAACAAAACGGCATGGATACTTGGCGCATCTAGACGGTCTTTTGTTGCTTCAATGACAGCTTGGTAATCCGCTTGTGTTGGTTGCTCAGGGAACGGTAAACCAAGCAATTTCACAAAATCACGAACTTTTTGAATACGAGAAAACTCTGGTGCTTCATGTACACGATACAACATCGGAATATCATGTTCTAAGCAATACTCTGCAGCTGCAACGTTAGCCAATAACATACATTCTTCAATGAGTTTATGTGCATCGTTACGTGTGCGTGGCAAGATTTCCTTGATTCCACCTAACTCGTCAAAGGTCATGTAGGTTTCAATGGTTTCAAATTCCATTGCATGACGTTCAGCTCGTAGGCCTTTAAGCGTTTGATAGAGTTGGAATAGTGTGTTTAGTGATTTATGAATGGTTTTATCTTCAGGAATCGCATCGGTTACTCCCTCAAAATATTGACCAACTTGGGTGTAGGTCAAACGTGCTTTGGAATGCATCACCGCAGGATAGAACTCATAACCTGTCACTTTACCTGCACGTGATAGTTTTAAATCACAAACCATACATAAACGGTCTACATGCGGATTTAGAGAACATAATCCATTCGACAAGGCTTCTGGTAACATTGGCAGGACGAAGTGCGGGAAATAAACCGATGTGCCACGATCTTCGGCTTCTTCGTTTAAAGGCGACTCTAAACGAACATAATGGCTTACATCTGCGATTGCCACCACAACACGGTAACCGCCTCCTGGGCGCTTCTCCGCATACACGGCATCATCAAAGTCACGGGCATCTTCACCATCAATGGTGACCAGTGGTAGATCTCGTAAATCAACGCGATTTTTTATGTCTTGTGCAGAAGGTTCCTTAAAGCTTTCAGCTTCTTTAATCACTGCTTCTGGAAACTCATAAGGCAAACCAAACTCTAAGATGGTTTGTGGAATGATAATCTCTGTATCTGCTTTGTCTGCCATGGATTGAACCACATGGCCAGTTGCAAGTTCCTCACGAGTTGGATAATCATCAATCGCAACACGCAACATATCACCCACTTTGGCGTTGGCATGTTCAATCAGTTCTTTTTCTAGTGTAATCGGTTGATGCTGATTTGGATTACTTGGTTGAATAAAGTATTCACCTTGATGTTCAGCAACTTTACCAATGATTTGTTTCACGCGGCGCTGTACCACTTCAGTAATGAAGCCCCAAGCTTTACCTTTGCGATCAACTGAAGTCTGACGTACTTTAACGCGGTCACCATTAAAAACGAGACGCAACTCACGTTCAGGTAAGAGGACATCATCTTGTCCCGTGATATTTGCAGTACCTAAACCTTTACTATTGATATAAACCGTTGCTTCGTAGCTAGGCGCATCTGTTGCGGGCTGATATTTAAAACCATCCTTCATCAGTTGACCATCACGAACCATCGCACTTAAACGATGGTTCAAGGCATCAATACTTTTTTGGTCTTGAATATTAAAATGCTCAACGAGTTCTGCGTGAGATTGCGCAGTTTTTAATTGTTCTAATGTAGTAAGAATAAGAGTTCGGCTCGGAATAGGATTATCGTAACGTTCAGCTTCTGCTTTTGCTTCGGGATCAACCCAATTTGTAGTCATATCGTTTCATTTCACATCTGGCAGATCACTTTAGCATAAGACATTCAAACTTAGACTGCACGTCAAAGATTGCAAGATTGTGTTTATGTCATGGATCTGTATAAAAGAGATGCCTATATTAACAAGTGAAAAGCAAAAAAATGCTGAAAAAATACCAAAATTGTTTAAAAAATATTTGATTGATTTAAAAAAACAGAAAAAATAGGGTTCTTCCCTTGTGTAATGGGGATTTAGTTTGTATTATTGCGCTCGTGTTACGGTGAGATGGGTGAGTGGCTGAAACCACATCCCTGCTAAGGATGCATACGGGTAACTGTATCGAGGGTTCGAATCCCTCTCTCACCGCCACTTTACTTAAGGCGCTCATAGCTCAGCTGGATAGAGCACTTGGCTACGAACTAAGGGGTCGGGAGTTCGAATCTCTCTGAGCGCACCAAGTAAAGATTTAAAAGTAACACACGCCTGCATAGGCACATAAGTAATGCGCTCATAGCTCAGCTGGATAGAGCACTTGGCTACGAACTAAGGGGTCGGGAGTTCGAATCTCTCTGAGCGCACCAACTTAATGAAATTAACCGCTTAATTGCGGTTTTTTTGTGTCTGAATTTTCTTTTGCAGTATTTTATCGAAGAAAAGATATAAATATCCGACTGTTCCCAAGACACCAACCATACGAACCACATGAAATGCAGTCACGATTGGAACACCGAGTTGCAGAACCTTGGCTGTGATCGTCATTTCAGCGACACCACCGGGCGCAAGTCCTAAACCAAGGGTGGCGATAGGAAGATCCGTCCATTGCATCAGTGTATAAGCTAGCAGCCCAGTTAAGAGTAATGCGCCTAGATTACAAAGTGCCACAATGCTTAAATAACGCGGGGCGGTTTTAAAAAATCCAGGTTTAAATTTATTACCTAATGACCAACCGAGTAAGACTTGCCCTAGATGAATAATCGGTGTCGGAATTGCGGATAGATGAATATCTTGTGCTGTAAAGAAGATAGCAACCAATAATGCACCAAAGGTCCATGGATTAGGGAGTTTAAACTGAATAAAAATACGACTGGCAATATAAGAGATCAAGACCAAGCCGAAAAAACCAAACCAGTTCACTTCGAGATGTTTTGCGATTTGATCCGTATCAAAACCATGCCAGCCCATAAATTGGTAAAAGAAAGGCACAATCACCACCACCATTAATACGCGTAATGTATGAGCTGATGCAACTTGATCAACGCGTGCCTGATAGTGTTCTGCGAGATGAGACATCTCATTTGCCCCACCAATTGCAGAAGCAAACCATGCGGTTTTAAAGTCGACTTTTGCCCAGCGTTGCAATATAAAGGCACCGATTGCACCGAGTAATAATGCAAACAACAGGCCGATCAGTAATACCAGCCAATGTGATGCGATTAGGTGAATCATCTCTGGTGTGAAATATAAACCGAGCGTGAGTCCAATGATGGATAATCCAATACTGCGTGCAGAATTATGACATTCGATGGGGGCGTGATTTATTTTAAGGAGAGCGGTGATGAATAATGGCCCGAGCAGCCATGGAATAGGTAAGTGTAGCCACTGTGCAACAAGTGCACCTAAAAATGCAAGGCTTAGACTCAAAGCATACTTTAGATACAATCGCATAAATCAAATCGCATAAATAAAAGGTAAATGACCGATAGATTTTATTCTCTATCGGTCAACATCATTTAAATCGCTCTGTGACGGTTACGTAACCAGCGGATCAAAGGAAGTACGATCATGATACCTGCTAAAATCCATAATACTTTGGTGATGTAGCCATCGAACAAGATTGACAATTCACCTTGAGAAATAGATAGTGCACGACGTAAGCTTGATTCCATAAGCTCACCTAATACAAAGCCTAAGATCAGGGCGGATAATGGGAAGTTGAGTTTACGTAAAATATAACCAAAAATACCCAATCCAACCATCAGAACCAAGTCGAATACTGTGCTATGTATTGCATACACACCAACGAAGCTGACTGCTGCGATTGCAGGAAGAAGAATAAAGTTTGGAACGCTCAACAACTTGGCAAAGAAACGTACCAACGAAATATTCATGATCAATAATAAAATACTGGCAATGAATAATGATGCAATTAGTCCCCAAACAATCGTTGGTTGTTCAGTGAATAACTGTGGGCCTGGGGTGATATTGTAAAGCGTTAAAGCACCTAACATCACGGCTGTGGTACCTGAACCTGGTACACCTAGAGTTAACATTGGAATAAATGAACCACATGCCGAAGCATTGTTGGCTGCTTCAGGTGCTGCAATACCACGTAAATCGCCGTCACCAAATTTTCCATCTTTTCCCGCAAGTTTTCGTTCACTGGTATAAGACATTGCGCTGGCAATTGTTGCGCCTGCGCCCGGTAAAATGCCGACAATGAAGCCAAGTAGCGAACTACGAATCGTGGTTTTTAGGGTGAACAAAAATTCTTTTAGGTTGAAAAGACTGCGTTTACCTTGTCCAAGTGCTTTCTGTCCAATCGCTGTTTTTTCTAACATAATCAGAATTTCACTGATACTGAAAAAACCGATCACGATGGTAGTGAACTGAACGCCATCACTGAGGTTTACTGAGTCAAATGTAAAGCGATAGACACCTGTCACTGCATCGACACCAACGGTAGCAAACAGTAATCCGATCAAGGCTGCTACGGCTGTTTTAATCGGTTGATCACCCACGAGGCCACTTAAACAGGTCAGAGCAAATACCATTAAAACGAAATATTCAGCTGGTCCGAAAACAATTGCCCATTTTGCTAAAAGGGGAGCAAATAATACGATCCCGATAATTGCAATTAAACTGCCAATAAATGAGCTCATCGCCGAGAGTGACAGCGCAATCCCTGCTTTTCCTTGTTTAGCAAGTGGGTAACCGTCCATGGTGGACATAATTGCTGCTGCATCTCCAGGGACATTGATTAGAATGGCGGAAATTCGTCCACCATATTCACATCCGAGATAAACGGCTGCCAGTAAGATTAATGCACTCTCAGGGGGGAGTCCTAAGGCATAAGCAAAAGGAAGGAGTAATGCAACACCGTTAATTGGACCGAGACCAGGCAATAAGCCGACAATCGTACCAATGAATGCACCAATCAGTGCAATGAATAGGTTTTGTGGGGTTAATGCGACTTGAAAGCCGTACATTAAATATTCAAAAACGTCCATTAATTCTTCCTTGATTAACTAAAAAATCCTAATGGCAGTGGTACATCTAATATGTAGTCAAATAACCCATATAAGAGGCAGCCAAAAACAATGCCTGTGATTAGTGATGCTTTTAAACTTCCTCCGAAGAGGGTGCCGACAAGGAAAAACATGATGGCTGTTGCAATAGGGAAACCTAAGAACTCAAAAGTAATGGCATAAATCAGCATAAACAGCATCAACAAACCGATTTTTTTTAAGACGGATGGGGTGTATCCCAGATCAATAAATTCAGCGAGTTTTTGAGGTCTAAAGGTAAGATATAAACAACATGAAATTAAAAGTAATAACAGGAGTACAGGATAAGGACGTGGTCCTAACGGGTCATATGCAATGGGTGCGACATAGCCCCAAGCCAAGTAGAGTAGGCCAAGACTGACGAGTCCTAAGGTCCCTGAAAAAATCCTTTCTGCGGACATAGATCATTCCTTTTTCATTAAAATTCAGGAACACTTCAACCCTGAGTTTCATTCTATGAAAGATCAGTGATTGAAATGTTTTCTGGGTTTTAAGTGCTATTTTGTAACGAGGTCGAACTCTTTAGATAACGCTCTTAATTGATTGGTTTGTTGGATTACAAACTGATCTAATTCTTCACCTGTCATGGAGAGCGGGAGTAGCTCAAACTGTTGACGTGATTGCTCAAATTTTGGATCTTGCATCATTTTTTCAAATGAAGTTTTCCACCATTGATAAGCTTCGTCACTAACTTTTGGACCAACGTAATATCCACGTACAACTGGCCATTGAATGTCATAACCTTGTTCTTTTGCAGTCGGAATGTTTGCTAATTCATTTGGTAGACGTTCAGGAGCAAACACGGCTAGAGCACGTACTTTTCCTGATTTAATATGAGGGATGACTTCAGCAATTCCAGCGCTGACCACTTGGATGTGATTACCCAGAACAGATGTTACCGCCTCACCGCCGCCTTCTAGGGCAATGTATGTCATGTCTTTAGGATTTACACCTGCAGCTTTTGCAAGCATCGCAGTTTGCATCCAGTCCTGACCGCCCACACTACCACCTGCGCCGAAGCTCACGGATTTCGGATTTTTCTTGAGTGCAGCAACTAAGTCGTTAAGATTTTTATATGGAGATTCTGCATTGACCGCAACCACGCCATAATCTGTCCCGACAATCGCTAACCAGCGAACATCTTTTTCCGTATATTGGCCAAATTTTCCTTGGGCAAGGTTGAGTAATGAGCCGGTAGAGAATGCAACAATTGCATTGTCATTCGCAGGGTCGTTAGCAACAATTTTATTGTATGCTACAGCGCCTACACCACCGGGCATATAGGTTACACGCATAGGAGAATTTAAGAGTTTGGTTTCTTTGAAAGCATTTTGTGCCAGTTTACATGTGAGATCGAAACCACCGCCTGGTTTTGCTGGGGCGATACATTCTGGGCGTTTGGGTTCTCCAACTTCACCTTTATTTTTTCCACATGCTGTTAAACCGAATCCTAAGGTCACTAAAGTGCTGGTTAATATAATTCCTCTTAACATCTTAAATGTTTCTCCATAAACGATTATATTTATACGCACAATAATAGTGCATATTTATATTGGCTTCTTTGCCATAATTAAATAAAGTTACATGCGTAAAATTGAGCATTATTCTTTTGGAATCTGGGGTGCTCTTTATCACATTTTGATAACTTTAAATCAGGGTGTTCATCATAAAATTAAACAGAAAAAGCATAGCATCAACTTATATCTTGTGATGATTCATTTTGGAAATATAAAATTATGGATAATTTATTTGAAAAATATATGAATTTAAGTATTTAAAATTAAAAATATTTTTTATATGAGATCAAGGT
>NZ_OVCN01000062.1 GCF_900406815.1 Acinetobacter haemolyticus | reverse complement strand
GGATAGGCTCATCGCCAACATCACCACTAAAATAGCTAATCTCTTCTGCTTTTAATGTTTGTTGTTGACCATCAACAGTAAATGTGAGGGCTTCATTTTTTGCTATTAACACGATTTGTTCGATAACATCACTTTGCTCTTTGCCTAATGCAACTAAGCGAGTGCCTCGACCTTTCTTATTCATCTCATTTAGATGTTCTGCAGATATCGCCAGAATACGTGTTTTATCGGTGATAATAACTAACCAATGTTGATTGTTTTTCTTTTCTGCATCGACTAAGAAAGGCGCTAGCAATTCTGTTTCATCTGAAACCGTTAACAGCCCTTTACCGGTTTTATTTTTTGTCTCCATCTCTTCATAACTGAGTACAGAGCCATAACCC
>NZ_OVCN01000006.1 GCF_900406815.1 Acinetobacter haemolyticus | reverse complement strand
GGTTCAGGTTCAGGTTCAGGTTCAGGTTCAGGTTCAGGTTCAGGTTCAGGTTCAGGTTCAGGTTCAGGTTCAGGTTCAGGTTCAGGTTCAGGTTCAGGTTCAGGTTCAGGTTCAGGTTCAGGTTCAGGTTCAACATTAACTAATTTAGAATCGACTGCAAGCTGTTGTTCGACACCTGAACTTTGAATCGACTGTTGAGATATTGTTGTATCAACTGCTACATTCGAATGATCATTAACTGTGATTTCATTTATATGTAGCGGTCGAAATGCAAGCATACGCAGCACACACATTTCAAAACCTTGTTCTTGTGTGACTGCTAGTTGCAGCTCAGCTCGACCTTTACAGGCGATCTGATAGTAAAGTTGTAAATCTTGTGCTGAGACTAAACGAGCGAGATGTAATATTTTCTGATTAATTTCTTCGCTGTATTTTAGGGCAAGATCAGGCAAATACTGCAACATCGCCAATTCATGCAATGTCGAAACCAACTGATCAAGAACCAAAGAAACATCTAATGCTTGTTGTCTAAATTGCATCAGCAATTGACTGACTTGCGCCTGCTGATTTTGATGAATCGCTAAAATCAAATCATAAATAATCGTACGATCAATCAAGCCCAACATATCTTTGACATCTTGATGATGCACTGCGCCTTGGCCATAGGCAATTGCTTGGTCAGTTAAAGATAACGCATCACGCAAAGAACCTTGTGCAGACTCTGCAATTTGCCAAATTGCATCTCGATCTGCATCAATATGCTCCTTAGTTAAGATCGCTGTTAAATGTTCAGTAATTTCATCTACAGCCAGAGGTCGCAAAGTAAATTGCAAACAACGCGAAATGACGGTGATTGGCAGCTTTTGTGGATCTGTCGTTGCAAATAGAAACTTTACATGTTCGGGTGGTTCTTCCAATGTTTTAAGTAAGGCATTGAAAGAGTGCGTGGAAAGCATGTGTACTTCATCGATCAAATATACTTTGAATCGACCTTGAGTCGGCGCGTAAGGAACATTATCGAGGAGTTCACGGGTATCTTCGACTTTGGTACGTGATGCCGCATCAATTTCGATTAAATCTATAAAACGTCCTTCATTGACCGCTTTACAGGTAGTACATACTTCGCAAGGAGTTGAAGTTACACCAGTCTCACAATTCAAACACTTGGCTAAGATACGTGCGATTGTGGTTTTACCTACCCCACGCGTACCAGTAAATAAATAAGCATGGTGTAAACGCCCACGCTCCAAAGCGCTAGTTAAAGCACGAGAAACGTGATTTTGACCCACTAACTCATTGAAATTACGAGGACGGTATTTTCTTGCCAGTACTTGATACATGTATGCTCCCTTTTCGCATCTTAAGCATACTGTTTTTTTGAAAGGCTGTGAACGAATACGCTGCTAATTGATCAAGATTAAGTACATTCCGATAATTTTATTTCTGAAATGATTACATCACAACAATGCTTGCGCCAACATTCAACTCCATAGACAATACACCTTAAATTTATACGTTTTGGTTTTCTCCTTATGTCTCAACAATCTTTGACGGTTTTAGGCGGTATTACTGCAGAACAATTTCTTGCCGAATATTGGCAAAAGAAACCTTTACTCGTCCGTAATGCGATGCCTGAAATTATTGGTTTATTAGAGTCAGCCGATGTTCAAGAACTTGCTTTGGAAGAAGATGTTACAGCTCGCTTAATCCGTCAAAAAAATAAAAATCCAAATGAATGGCATGTAAAATCGTCACCACTTACCAAAGGTGATTTCCAAAAACTACCTAACCTTTGGACACTTCTGGTACAAGCAGTAGACCATTATTCTTTTGATATTGCAGAGTTGTGGAAGAAATTTCCTTTTATTCCGCAGTGGCGACGTGATGACATCATGGTGTCTTATGCACCTAAAGGAGGATCTGTTGGTAAACATTTTGACTTTTATGATGTTTTCTTAGTACAAGGTTACGGTCATCGTCGTTGGCAATTGGGTCAAAAATGTGATGAATCAACTGCTCTTATTCCTGATCAGCCTCTCAAACTTCTTGCTGAAATGCATGTTGAGTTTGACGAAATACTTGCACCAGGTGATTTACTTTATGTGCCACCAGGGCTTGCACATTATGGTGTTGCAGAAGATGACTGCTTAACATTTTCTTTTGGCTTCCGTATGCCGAATCTTTCAGAAATGATTGATCAAGTCAGTGATAAATTCGCTGAAAATGATTCACTCAAAAAACCACTGATTGATATTGTACGTCAACACACCGCTGCAATCGGCGAGATTAACAGTACTGAGCTCTCTTATTTAAAAACACAATTGCTTGAATACCTTACTCAAGCACCTGAGTTTGAAGCAGCAATTATGTCTTATATGAGTGAATCAAACTATCCAAACAGTATTCCTGAACCAGAAGAAATTACAGCAGAAGATTTACTGGAGGTGATTGGTACTGGTTATCAGTTAATTCTTGAACCAGCATCAAGACTGCTCTACAGAAAATTAGGTGAGGGTTTAGATTTCTGGGCAAACAGTGAAAATGTTTGTGTGTCCAAAAATTTTGAAAATGAATTAAAGAAAATCGCAGATGGTGAAAGCTTAGAGTTTAATGAGCAATTCAATCAAAATGAAGTTTTAGAAGATATTGCTCAATTACTGAATAATGCAATCGTGATGCTTTTGCCTCCAAATTAACTTTTTAGAAACGACTTTCGAGTAAATTTATAGAAGGATATAAAACACATCAATTATGTCGTTTTATTACAGGTCATTAACTATACTCGAAAGTTGTAATCCAATTGTTGGTATAAAAATTACATATTAATATTTGAATAACAATAAAAAATTTATAAACTGTTTATTAATAATATTAAACATACATTAAAGCTAATTATTTTTTGATTACAACGGTGCCAACTATGCTTAAAAAAACTTTAGTTTGTTCATTTATTGCTTCCTCCCTCTTTCTTCAGACGGTTCACGCTTGCACTAGAGCGGTGTATTTAGGCAACAATGATCATATTATTACTGCACGCTCAATGGATTGGAAAGTTGATGTCGGAACAAACCTTTGGATTATGCCAAGCGGTATCGAACGTGATAGCAATGCTGGACCAAAATCACTGAAATGGAAATCCAAATACGGTAGTGTGATCGCAACTGGCTATGATATTTCGACAACAGATGGAATGAATGAAGCAGGCTTAGTGGCAAATGTGCTTTGGTTAGTAGAATCTCAATACCCTGACACTAAAAAATCAAGCAAACCACAATTAAGTATCTCCGCTTGGGCACAATACGTACTTGATAATTTCTCAACAGTAGCTGAAGCTGTTAAAACCATAGAGAAAGAACCATTTGATCTGATTACAGACAACGTTCCTGGTGAGCAACGTCTAGCAACATTACACTTGTCGATTTCAGATAAAACTGGCGACAGTGCAATTGTTGAATATATTGGTGGTAAGCAAGTTATTCATCATCATAAGAAATATCAAGTTATGACCAATTCACCAACCTTTGACCAGCAACTTGCATTAAATAGCTATTGGCAGCAAATAGGTGGAACCGTTATGCTACCTGGTACAAATCGCGCGGCGGACCGATTTGCACGCGCATCATTCTATATTAATGCAATTCCTAAAAATGATAATCCCAAAGATGCTATCGCCTCTGTATTTAGTGTTATTCGCAATGCATCTGTACCCTATGGTTTAAATACAGCAGAAGAACCGAATATCTCTTCAACACGCTGGAGAACTGTAGCAGATCATAAACAGCAATTATATTTCTTCGAATCTGCAGTTTCCCCAAATGTTTTTTGGATAGATTTAAAGAAAATTAATTTTAAAGATGGAATAACGCGTAAACTTGATCTTGGCAAAGATCAGCAGAATAGCTTTGCTGGTGATGCCACGAATCAATTTAAAATTGCCAAGCCATTTGAGTTTCTTGGTCCACAGCTCCACCATTCACGTTAAAAAATTTCATTCAAGAGAATTTAAATATGAGAAAAATCATTGCCTTAATTGGCCTTTCTTTCACGCTTGCTGCTTGTGCCACACCTGTAACATCAACAAGTAGTAACAGCAATGATCTTATAGCAACAGCGGGTTCTTTAACCTGTAAAGCGAACGAACTTTGTCCGAGTGTGGTGGTTGAATGGGACAAGCAAAACAAACAACAACTAAAGCTTGATGTCGCACTAACAAGTAGTTATGACTATTATGATATCGGCAACATTACTTTTACCGTCGACGGCAAATCATTTAGCTATGCACCTATAGGGTCAAGCCAGCAAAAATATATAAACCGTTTGATTCCAAAACGTTCATCTAATACTTTCATTATTCCGAGTTCATTTTTGTATGAGTTGAGAAATGCCAAAAATGTGGATCTTACTATAGATACCAATAAAGGAGTAATTAAACGTTCAGTTTATACCTCAACGCAACAATCTATGCTTTACCATAACTTTGCACAACTCCTGAGTGGACTCCCTCGCTAATTCCTCCTTGTTTATACATCATTAAAGATCAATTGTGTCGCAACAATTGATCTTTAATTCAAAAATGAAAATGATTATTATTTAAAATAATGTACTTAGTTATTTAACGATAATCTGTATAAACTAAAGTTAATCACAATTTATTTTTTATATTTCTCTCTTAACTCATATATATAGTTTAGATATTAATATTATAAATTCATGCTGTTATTTTTAACTCATCTGTTTCATAGTAAAATTTAAAATCAAACAAATAAATATTGTTATTTTTCGCTATGATATTTATTTGATAAGGTGTAGACTATTCGCCAAAATTGCATGATGAAATGCAAAAAGATGCTCTTGATGACGAGCAAACTCGAGGCGTTATATGTCAAAAAAAGAAGATATTATTACCACTGCACTACGACTATTTAACTCGCATAGCTACAATTCGGTTGGGGTTGATCGAATTATCAGCGAGTCTAACGTTGCTAAGATGACATTTTATAAATATTTCCCTTCTAAGGAAAAATTAATTCAAGAATGTCTGATTCAACGCAATCAAAATTTACAAGCCTCATTAAACTTAACTCTTGCAGAATGCGACCCAACAGATCATTTGGGACAGCTTAAAGCAATTTTTGAATGGTATTCAGCTTGGTTCCACAGCGACGATTTTAATGGCTGCATGTTCCAAAAAGCACTTGAAGAAGTTATTAAAATTTATCCTTCAACCTTGGAACCTGCTACCCAATACAAAATTTGGTTGACTGCCCTCATTGAAAATTTGCTCGCAAATCTTGATATTCAAAACCCGATTCATCTTGCGACTCTCATTGTAAGCATACTTGATGGCATGACAATACAGGCACATGTCAACAAAAGCTCAGTCGATATCAATGAATACTGGAAACGTGTAAACCACTTGATCAGTTTTGAGCAAGCACTTACATAAAACAACCCTATCCCTTTATTAATAAAGGGATAGCTTAATAAAAAGAATTCGATAAAAAAATAAAGCGTGATTTATAATTTTTTTTCTGGCTCACGCTTGCGTCTGAGTGTAAAAGAATAATAAGTATTATTACCCTCTGGCGGTTATGTTTTCACATTTCCGATCCTTTTTATGCAGACAGATTATTCTGTCTTATGAGCAATTGTATACACTTTTACACAAAGCACAATCTTTTTTTTAAATTTTTATATATTTTTTAGATATATTAACTACTTAATTTTATTATTTAATAAATATTAACAATAACAGCTTCAACTCAAGATATTGTTTGCTTTTTATACAATAGGTATATGCATGTGAATTGAATCTACAATACGTTTGTTTATGAGAAATGAATCACAAAAATATATATGCTTATTGGTTTAACTGATATATCATGTCATTAAAATCCATTGCAATTATGCAGTTTTACTACATTTTTTTCTATTTCTCACCTTATACTAGACCCGGTTTTCTGGTAGTGATGAGCGTATGCAAAAGGATCTTGAAATTGAAGCAATGAGAGAATCTGCTGATATCGTTGTAAATGTACTTAAATCTCTTGCAAATACTGACCGATTAATCATTTTGTGCCATCTAACTCAACAAGAGCTCAATGTTTCTCAAATTGCTGAAGTAACAAAAATTGTTCAACCCACACTTTCTCAACAACTGATGATGTTACGTAAAAGTAAAGTGGTTTCTACTCGACGAGATGGCAAGCAAATTTTTTATTCTATACTCGACCCCAAACTCAGCATTCTTCTTCAAACTTTATACAAACACTATTGTCCTCAAACACAAGTTTAAATTACCCCTCCTTTCTTTAGCATTTTTTCTGCATAATATATATGAATTTATGATTTAGAATATTATGCATGAAATTGCTAATGCCTGATTTTGACAAATTATTTCCAGCTCGAAAATGGTTGCGTCATTATCAAAAAGCAGATTTTAGGGCTGATCTAATTGCTGCCTTCATTGTTTTAGCTATGTTGGTTCCTCAAGGCATGGCTTATGCAATGTTAGCGGGATTACCTCCGATTATGGGTATATACGCGAGTATTTTACCGATGATCATTTATGCCTTTACAGGAAGTAGCTCAACTCTTTCGATTGGTCCTGTTGCCATTATTTCCATGATGGTGTTTGCAACATTAAACCCTCTTTTTGTAGTGGGATCTCAAGCCTATATTGAGGCTGCTTGTCTACTGGCCATTCTAGTAGGTTTAATTTCATTTGTTCTTGGGATTTTTCGTTTTGGATTTTTAATTCAACTGATAAGCCATCCTGTGATCAAAAGTTTCATCATTGCTTCTGCTTTATTGATCGCATTGGGACAATTCAAGTTTTTATTCGCTGTTACTTTGCAAGCGAACAATATTCCTGAGTTTATTATCAGCTTTCAACAAAATTTCCATCAGATTAGCTTAAGCAACTTCAGTATCGGAATCATTTCAATTGTTTTACTGTTTTTATTGCCTAAATTAATTGGCTCAGATTTTTTAAACAGAATTATTCCATTATTGATTTTACTTTGCGCTATTTCCGTGATGACATTTATTAGCCCTACGAACGATTATTCTATTCAAACGGTAGGCGTCATTCCCTCTGCTTTACCCAGCTTTCATTTTCCCTCGTGGAACTGGAACTTAGTCCTACAACTGCTACCAAGTGCATTTATGATTGCCATGATTAGCTTTATAGAGTCATTGGCTATTGCTCAAGCCACTGCGTTAAAAAAACGTGATGATTTGAACAGTAATCAAGAACTGATCGCACTTGGTTTAGCCAACATTGCTGCAGGTATAAATTCTGGATTTGCAGTTTCAGGAAGTCTCTCAAGGACTGTGGTCAATGCAGATGCGGGCGCAAAAACCCCTATGGCTGGTGTCCTATCCTCTATTTTAATGATCGTCGTCAGCTTATATTTTACTGGCTTTTTTCAAAATCTACCTCTAGCAGTGTTAGCTGCGACTATTTTTGTTTCCATCTGGAAACTCGTAACACCTCGCCCATTTATTGAGACATGGCGGTATTCGAAAGCGGATGGTTTAGCGATGTGGGCAACCTTTATAGGGGTGACCTGTATTGATATCACCACTGGATTGATTATTGGAATTATTTTAACTTTTGTACTGTTACTATGGCGTGTCAGCCGCCCACATATCGCTGTCATTGGGTTGGTAGAAGGCACACAACATTTTAGAAATATATCTCGCTATAAAGTGATCACCTCACCTCATATCGTCTCTTTTCGTGTTGATGAGAATCTTAGCTTTCTCAATGCCCACGTATTAAAAGGCCATATCATTACGAATTTAAGCCAAAACCCACAAATACAACATGTTGTCATTAACTGTTCAAGCATTAGCAATATCGATCTAAGTGCACTTGAAATGTTAGAGGAGATCAACATTGAATTATCAATTTTGAATATTCAATTACACCTCTCCGAAGTAAAAAGTCCTGTGATGGAAAAGCTCGTCAAATCAGCTTTGATCAAGGAATTGTCTGGACGAATTTTTCTAACCCATTACCAAGCGATACAACAACTTTCAGATGTTAGTATGACAAAAAATTAATTTTTAGCTCTTTTTTTACTCAAAAAGATATGGCATATTTTTAAAAAATACTTTTTAAAAACATTGTGTTATTTTTTAAATTATTTTTAACGCAATTCACTTGCAAAAAAAATTTTAATATTCACGGTTCTTAGGTATAGAATACGGCGCTTGTTTAACCTTAAATCGTGCATAGGTTTATAAGGCCTTCATATGTTTAATGTATTGTCTCGCTTGAGTTTAGTTAGCAAAATTATTATCGCTATTTTTTTAGGGGTCGGCGTGGCATTGCTCTTCCCGAATGTTACCCCTTACCTAAGTTTATTGGGTGAGTTATTCATCAAGGCTTTAAAATCTGTCGCACCAATTTTAGTTTTTGTGCTGGTACTTTCATCCATCGCAAACTTCAAAGTCGGTCAAAACTCTAATTTAAAACCCGTTCTGACACTCTATCTTTTAGGAATGCTACTTGCTGCATTTAGTGCAGTGTTGGCAAGTATTTTATTCCCAAGCCAACTATTTTTACATTTAGCGGCGCAATCAGAATTACAAGCACCAGGTAACCTTGCAGAAATCCTAAAAAACCTGATGCTCAGCTTTATCGCAAACCCTGTACAAGCAATTAGTGATGCTAATTTTATTGGTATTTTGGCATGGGCAGTTGGTCTAGGCTTAGCATTACGTCATAGTTCTGATGCTACGAAGAATGTACTTACCGACGTTTCCAATGCAGTGAATAAAATTATTCATATCGTTATTGCTTTTGCACCAGTAGGTATTTTTGGTTTAGTTGCGGTTACTTTTGCAGATGCTGGGTTTGCAACGCTGGCAAGCTATGCACATTTATTGATGGTCCTCATCGGTACAATGATCTTTGTTGCATTAGTGATTAACCCAATTTTAGTGGGTATTACTATGCGCTCGAATCCATATCCGTTGGTATTCAAATGTTTGAAAGAAAGTGGAATCACAGCTTTCTTTACACGTAGTTCCGCTGCCAATATTCCAGTAAATTTAGATCTTGCGCAACGCTTAGGGGTGAATGAAGCAACTGCTGGTGTATCTATTCCACTCGGTGCAACGATCAACATGGCTGGTGCAGCTGTCACAGTGACTGTTTTAACACTAGCAGCTGTGAACACACTCGGTATTCATGTTGATTTTAGTACAATGGTGATTTTATCGATCGTTGCTGCAGTTTCAGCTTGCGGTGCTTCAGGGGTTGCTGGGGGTTCATTACTCCTGATCCCTGTTGCTTGTAGCTTATTTGGTATATCATCTGAAATTGCCATGCAGGTTGTCGCGATTGGTATGATTATCAGTGTATTACAGGATTCGACTGAAACTGCACTCAACTCATCCACTGACGTTTTATTCACTGCTGCTGTAGATTTTAGAAACCGTCAAGACTCATAGGTCAGTATGCCTTTTCAACGTTTACCAAACTGGATTCAACTGGGTGCTTTTTTACTGGCATTGAATGCAGGGATGGTAAACGTTCTTGGTTTATTTACCCTACTTCACCAATCTGTATCTCACATGACAGGAAATGCAAGCTTGCTCGCAATGAGCTTAGTAAATTGGCAGCCTGATCATCTTTTATATCTCAGCCTAGTTTTAATGTGTTTTGTGATTGGTTCTTTTTATAGTGGTCTGATTTTAGGCAATGGTAATGTGGCTCTCGGCCGCCATTATGGATTTCCATTGAGCCTCGTAGCGATTTTCCTATTTTTGACATGGTTACTTATCCCCTATTTCCCACGCTATGGTTTACTTTGGGCATGCGTCGCCATGGGCGTCCAAAATGCGATGGTTAGCCATTACAGAGGCGCAATTATTCGTACCACCCATCTCTCAGGCGTCCTCACAGATATTGGCCTAGCGTTAGGTTACAAAGCCCGTGGCTTGAATGTGGAAAGACGCCGAATTTTTCTTCACTTGCTTATTTTTATCGGTTTTTTAGTCGGTGGTATTATTGCCAGCCTGCTCTATCCTTACCTACAATTACAAACCTTCCTCATTCCGATGGCTTTAAGCTTAATGATGAGTGTGGCATATTGGATTTATTATTTTCTTTCTCCATCAAATTTAAATTCGGACTAAATCATGGTTAAAAATGCACTACAAGCTCAGTTGTTAAAAGCAGGCTTAGTGGATAACAAAAAAGCGAAAAAGCTCACTAAGCAAGTTCAACATGAACAACGCCTTGGACAAAATGATGACGCCGCTTTAAAGGCTGATATTGACCGTGCCAAACAAGAAAAACTTGCCAAAGATCAAGCATTAAATTCAGAAAAACAGCGTATCTTAGAAGAAAAAGCATTAAAAGCATCTATCATTCAAATGATTAAACAACACAAAGTTCTTCAAACTGAAGGTGATATCGCCTATCAATTTATTGATGACAACAAAATTAAAAAAGTTTATTTATCTCAACAGGTCTATAACGCACTTGTCTCAGGCTCATTGGTTATTGCAAAAGATCAAGAAAGTTATGCTTACCTTCCGAAAGCTTTAGCAGAGAAAATCAATCAAAAAATGCAAGGTTTTATCTTGGTCAACAATAACAGCGAACAAAACAAAGACACGACTGATGAAGATGATCCGTATGCAGCTTATGTCATTCCTGATGATCTTATGTGGTAAATGCTACACATATTGTGTAAAAACGCCTTACAAATCGTATATAAACTGTGATTTAAAATAATATCTTTCCCATTCCACCTTACAATCCTTTCTTAAAGAATTGTAAGGTGTTTGGGTTTGAATTATTTAGATTTTATACGTGAAATAAAAGTTGAGTTGAGTCAATATCCTTGGTTGGAAATGCTCATTGGTTTAACAATTTTAATTCTATTTGCAGCACTCGCAAATTTTGTTGCTAAACGCATCATTGTTCGTGGAATACGACATTTAATTACAAAACTCAAATCACCTAATCAATCTATTTTCGCGCAACATAGTGTTACCCGTCGTTTTGCTAATATTGTTCCAGCAATTGTCATCATGAATGGGATTACCACTGTCCCTCATTTGCCTGAAAAATTGGCTAGTTTTGTGCAAATGGGTGCTCAAGCTTTTATATTCTTAACACTTGCTCTCACTGTGAGTGAAGCACTTAATATTTTTAATCTGATTTATCAACGCAACCCAAAATCAAGAAATAAACCAATCAAGGGGTATTTACAACTTGTTAAGCTCATCCTATTTGTAGTTTGCGGGTTAATGATCCTAGGTACATTCCTTAAAAAAGATGTATTCACCCTCCTTGCTGGCTTTGGTGCGATGGCAGCAGTCCTCATGTTGGTATTTCAAAACACCATTCTTTCACTGGTCGCAAGTGTACAGATTGCCTCTTATGATATGGTTCGTATCGGAGACTGGATCGAAATGCCATCTTTAAATGCCGATGGTGATGTCATTGATATGTCATTACACACTGTGACTGTACAAAACTTCGATAAAACCTATACCACGATTCCTACCAATAAGTTAGTTACAGATACCTTTCGAAATTGGCGTGGCATGAGCAATTCAGGTTGTCGTCGCATGAAACGCTCACTATTCATTGATCAAAGTAGTGTTCATTTCATGAGCGATGAAGAGCAACAAAAACTTAGAGATTTCTTATTATTAGATCAATATTTGGATGCGAAGAAATCAGAAATACAAGAGTTTAATAATCATCTAAGCAATCAATCACAATATAATCAGAGACGCTTAACAAATTTAGGGACTTTTAGAGCTTACGTTGAATTTTACTTGCGCCAGCATAGTGGTATTGCTCAAAACCAAACGATCTTGGTGCGCCAACTACAACCAACAAGTGAAGGCTTACCCCTAGAAATTTATGCATTCACCAATACGATTGCTTGGGCTTCATATGAAGCAATTCAGTCAGATATTTTTGATCATTTAATCGCAATTATTCCAGAATTTGGGTTAAGAATTTATCAAGCACCTTCTGGACATGATTTTCAAAATTTTAACCCTCAAACAGACACTAAGATTCTGACTTAAATTAAATCTTGAAACGGCTTGGGTATTTTCAATCATTCTATGCTGCAAATACTCAAGCCATAAGCGAATTCAATTTACCTAATCTAAATGCATAGGTCTTCTTAATTTTATTTTAAGAGACTTTTAATGTTGAATGATGTTATTTGGTCCACTTAAATAAATTTAAGTTAAACTCAGACACCAATAAGAAAGCTGCAACCATCAAAGCAAACGCAATTGCGATCAGAATGAAATCCGTTGATGGCACCCCCATGACCAAGAAAAAAACACCCGCAATGAACAATAAACAAGCACCCAAATTTCCTACTCTTTTCAACTTTCAACTTCCATGTAAATGTATACCAAGTCACAATTATCTACGTTTTTTGCAAAAAATTCCAGTGTGATTGTCGCCCAATTTTAACCACTTATCCCAACTATCATTATAAATATCAATAAAAAAAGCTGTTAATTCCTCAAAATCAAATCAAAAGATAATTTTTTATTTTATTATTCTCGTTATTATTAATTCATATTGCTCATCAAATCCCATAACAATTAGCTAAAACCCAGATGAAAATACCTCTGGATTTCAAGCTAATTGCGAGGAGATTTAGTAGTGAGGTTATAAGTAAATTTCTGGCGGATAAGGTCTATCGTCACTTATAGGCGTATGATAAACCTGCTCTATAAAAAAGCCTTCAGGTGCTTGTTCAATATCGATTGTGATTGAATCTGACATTATTTGCGGGTATGCCCAAATAAACTGTTTCATCAACCCCAGTACATGATTGTTTTCCATATCACCGAAAATACGTTGCCAAATTGGTGCTTGATACGGTTTAGTGCGATCAAAACCATACAGATGAGCAATGGAAGCATCTGGTACAAAACCTGCTAGGTAGGCAACCTTGTCTGCTGGATAGTTTAAATCTTGGGTCGGAATTTCAGAGATAACCTGATGCGCCAAACTTAATTTAGCTTCTAAAATCCAGTCATATGATTCTGTTGTAAGATAATCAAAATGAGGATAAGCATAATGTTGGCTTGGATAATTTATATCGGTAACCAGCGTTTCTATAGGAGTTCGTATTGTTGGGAAAAAAATTAACGGGCTAACTTTAGCATCTGGATGTTTTAATTTAATCGTAGTGCGAATATTTTGGCATGTTTGACCCAACTTATTTCTCAGCCATGCTTTGAACTCATCATAGGGTGTCCCCGTTTTATGCATAGCTTCATAGATGGTTCCAAAATCAGGTGCGTATAACCCTGTATCCGCATTAAAAGCTAGCTTGGTTGGGAAATCATAGACACACGGCAAATCAGTTCCTTGGTTATACCACCACCACGGCTCTCCAATCTGCATGTTGACCTCACACCCCGCTGCTGCCAGAGTGTCCGAAAACTCAATGAAAACTTTATGTAAATAAGCCATTGCATTTTGATCACATGGGCTAAAAAAATAACTAGGCGGTTCATAACCCGTTCGACCTAGATTACTATGCCAGTCCCGCTGCGCCCAGAACTCATTTGCCGCAAGCGAATACATTTCAAAACTCACCCCAAAGATAGGTTGCATATTTGCTTGATGTAAAGCGTTAGCAAAATACTCATGCCACTTTAGCGCGCATGGATTCACAACGTTTTCATTGCTCATAAGTGTGTCAGGGATCTGCCAAGTATTCAGATCATTGCGCCATTTCATCTCAGGATATTTGGACATACCACAATAATGATTGATCAATCCGTGGTAGCCCAATGCTTTTATATTATCCACCAAGCGCTGAGGGTTTAAATCATAATGATCGTCATAACTGGTGCAAATGCCATGCTGGTGTTGCGCCACGATGACTCGTTGCAAAGCTAATTTTGAGTTTACTCCTGTCGTGATCGAATTAATTACCCGGATATATCCATCCTCAGCTTGTGACAATGGTCGTGTTGAGTGACCGTTATAACTCAACGTAAATGCAGAAAATGAGATGCGTTTAATATCAGTCACTGGAAAAGAATCAGTCGCCGAAAAACCTGCCTTTACCGTATCCCAGTTAATCTGAATATGTGCAGTTCGTGAAGCAGGTTGATCGGCATAATTAAACAATACGATATAAGCAACTTTATCTTGACCTTGCTCATGGTAATGCACAGTCAATGTTGGGGTTAATGTTTCGTTATTTAATGCTGGCATAGAAGCTGATAGCTCAAGATCAAAATCCCAGATCATTCCTGAGTAATCATATTTCGTTTCATAAGCCAAAAACTTATGATCTTTTGCATCATGTGAGTCCCAAACAATTCCAGCAAGATCTGTTGTTGTACGTGATCTAAATACCGCTTCAAAGCCATTTAAGTAATTTGTAATTGCAAAAGACATGATTTGCGGACCATCAATCCGCCAATAAGCTGGATTAAAACGATCAATTTGTGTTGTTTCAATATTTAATTTAGGACTTTGTGAATGATCAGAAAGAAGTTTCATATGTTATTTCTCAAGTATTATTGATAATTATTCATATTAAGGAATAATAGAATTGCGTTTGTTTGATTATCATTAATTACTTTATTTTTCTGCTATCCTATACACCCAAAGCTAAAACTTTATACATACATTTAGATAACAGCACAGTATTTATAGTCATTGAATCTAAGCGCTACGTCTTGAGGAAAAAACAATGCTGAAGTGGTTTGAGAAATTAGTCGATCCATATCCCACCAAAGACTTAAACAAACCATTACCCACCACTTTTTTTGCTTTTGTTTGGCAAGCCACTCAAGGCATACGACCGTATTTATTTTTATTGGTTGCCTGTACAGCTGCCGCTGCATGCTTTGAGGCATTATTCTTTGCTTATATAGGCAAACTTGTCGATTGGCTGAGTAACAGTCAGCCTGATAGCTTCTTCGCAACCAATCAACAAAATCTTACGATTTTAATAAGCATATTATTTGCCAATATTTTCTTTGTTAGTTTACAAGCAATCGTTAAACACCAAGTCCTATTCAGTAATTTTCCAATGCGTATGCGTTGGCGATTTCATAATTTGCTTTTACAACAAAGCTTAGATTTCTTCCATACAGATTTCGCAGGTCGTCTATCAGCTAAAGTCATGCAAACTGCATTGGCTGTCCGAGAATTCTGGATGATTCTCGGTGATATGGTGGTTTATGTTTTCATCTATTTTATCACCATCAGTCTTGTACTCGGTTCGATCTCGCCTGTATTAATTATTCCTCTAATCGTGTGGTTGGCTTTGTTTATTATCATTGCCAGTTATTTTATTCCACGTTTAGGAAAAGTATCTCAAGAACAAGCGGATGCACGTTCAATCATGACTGGACGTGTAACTGATGCTTATACCAATATACAAACAGTAAAATTATTTGCTCATGCGGGACGTGAAAGTCAGTATGCCAAAGAATCAATGCAAGAGTTTATGGTCACCGTCTATAAACAAATGCGTCTTGGCGTTAAATATCAGATTAGTATTCGTTTACTTAGCGCATTTCTATTTATTGGCGTGATTGGAACCTCTGTTTGGTTATGGACACAAGGACAAGCTGCATTAGGTGTTATTGCGGCAACCACGGCAATGGTGCTTAAACTGGATAGTCTGGCTGAATTTATCATGTGGCATGTCACCATGCTGTTTGAGAATGTCGGTACCATTCAGGACGGCATGAAAACTTTAGGTAAACCGATTCAAATTCAAGATAAAAAAGATGCAACAGAATTAAAAGTTGAGCATGGCGAAATTCAGTTTGAAAATGTCTGCTTTGCTTATAATCAGAAAAATGTAATTGATCATTTGAGTTTAACCATAAAACCTGGTGAAAAAATTGGAATAGTCGGTCGTTCTGGGGCTGGAAAATCAACTTTAATCCAATTGCTTCTGCATTTTTACAAGATAAATCAAGGTCGCATCCTCATTGATGGCCAAGATATTAATGATGTAACCCAAGACAGTCTGCGCGCAAATATTGCGTTAGTTACTCAAGATACTTCTTTATTGCATCGCACTGTTGCTGAAAATATAAAATATGGTCGCCCAAATGCAACTGAAGAGGAAATTCAACAAGCAGTAAGAAAAGCCAAAGCAGAAGAGTTTATCCCTCAACTCACCGATCAAAAGGGACGCGTTGGCTTTGATGCCTTCGTTGGTGAGCGAGGTGTTAAGCTTTCAGGCGGTCAACGCCAGCGTATTGCGATTTCACGTGTTTTTCTCAAAGATGCACCCATCTTAATTTTAGATGAAGCAACAAGTGCACTCGACTCTGAGGTCGAAGCGGCAATCCAAAGCAGTTTAAATGACTTAATGGTTGGCAAAACGGTCATTGCAATTGCACATCGATTATCTACTATTGCTCAAATGGATCGTTTGATTGTGTTAGATGAAGGTCGAATTGCTGAACAAGGCACACATGAAGAACTCATTGCAAATGATGGTTTATACGCCCAGCTATGGAAACGCCAAACAGGTGGTTTTTTAGTTGAACAGCGTGTGGTGGCTCAGGATACGGAATAATGTTGTATTTAGAAGATTTGAATATTGGTGATCGTTTCATTAGTCGTGAATATGAAATGACACTCGAAGAAATTAAACAATTTGCAAGTCAATACGACCCACAATCTTTTCATCTTGATGAACAAGCCGCTGCACAACACACTATTTTTCAAGGTCTAGCAGCAAGTGGATGGCATACCTCTGCCGTTACGATGCGCTTATGGACTGAATGTTTTCCAATTGCAGGCGGTTTATTAGGGACTGAATCAAGTCTACGTTGGCCTCGACCAACTCGCGCAGGTGATAAAATCCATGTTGAAGTTGAAATAACTGCAATTGTCCCCTCTAAAACCAAACTTGATCGTGGTATTGTGAGTTACGTCACACAAGCTTTGAACCAAAACGGCGATGTGTTATTAATATCTACCACGAAAGTGCTGGTATTTAGAAAACCAACTTAATGTTTCGGATGAGCAATGACCCGTTTGTCCAACAATTTTTATGATTGATTATTTTATTTCATGTAAAGATGATTAAGACTTTAATGTTTAAAAGATATTGGCAAAATTGATGAGCGCCACGGAAAGCAGATGAAAACAACTTCAACTCGTCAAGATCAAGGTATACCAGGCGTCTATGGCTTATTGCTATTAGATGTTGTTTCTCGTTGGGGATATAACGATGAAACTTTATTCGCTCCATTTCATTTAACGAGCGAACAATTGGCTGATCCGAATTATCGAATCCCTACACCCATTGCGAATGAATTGGTGAAACATGCATTGCGTCTGACAGGTGAAAGTACTTTGGGCTTCCATCTCGGAACCCAAATGCGTATTTCAATTCACGGATTTATTGGCTACGCCATTATGACAGCGCATGATATTACAGATGCAATTGCGCTCGCCAGTCGGTTCATTCAATTACGTTTACCATTTTTACAATTGTACTTCTCAACCTTCGGTCCAAAAGCCACCCTACAATTGCAATGTGATATTGAGGTTGAGCCTTTACGCACTGAGATCATTTTAGGCTTAACGATTGGTATCATGACCATGGCAAAAGCCCTAACAGGAATTGAAGATTTAAAAGGCGAAGTTGACCTGGATTTTCCTGAACCTGTAGGTTTTGAAAAATATAAAGATAAATTAAATAGTACGATTCGTTTTAATCAACCTCACCTTATTTCAAGTTTTGACAAAAAATATCTCGGCTTAAAAATGGTGAATGCCGATCCGATCGCCAGTCAAATCGCGATTAATCAGTGTGAAACTGAATTATCAGCGCTGGGTGAAAGACGTCGTTTGGCGATGCGAGTACGTGATATTTTGACGAACTCAGAACAGCATTACTTGAGTATCGAAAATGTAGCGGAACGATTGCATATGTCTGATCGAACCCTAAAACGTCAATTGGCAGCTGAAGGCACATCATTCTCAACATTAGTGGATGAAGTCCGTTATCGTCATGCCACATCGCTCCTTTCTCGTACAGATTATAGTCTAGAACAAATTGCTGACGAGTTAGGTTATTCGGATGTTGCCAATTTCAGCCGTGCATTTAAGCGCTGGAGTGGTCGTAGCCCAAGTAACTGGCGTAAAGATCCATATTTATAATTTTCTAAATGGCTTCATTGATCGATGCTTTTGTTTTTATTGAAAAACCTGTATAAAGCTAGAAAAAATGATACGATGAATTGTTAAGGAGTTGTCATGAATCATCCAGCGGATTTGAAATATGCGCGTACGCATGAATGGGTAAGAGTCGAAGGTGACTTGGTTGTAACGGGAATTACTGACCATGCACAAGATGAGTTGGGTGATTTAGTCTATGTTGAAACCCCTGAGGTTGGCAGTAAAGTTACTGCAACTGAACAAGCAGGTATTGTTGAATCTGTAAAAACAGCTTCTGATATTCATGCACCTGTTTCAGGTACAGTGGTTGAAGTGAATGTAGATCTTGAAGATGATCCTGATTTCGTCAATGAAGAACCTTATGGCAAAGGTTGGATTTATAAAATCAAACCAGACAATATGGCTGATGTCGAAAAACTTTTATCCAATAGTGAATATGAATCGGGTTTATAATTTTATATAAATCTGAGCTAAGCCCAACTTATATGAGTTGGGCTTTTTATATTTATAGATGGCGAACTCAAACAAAAGTCCAAAAACATGAATTCATCTTATCTTAAAATTTCCTCTAGAATCGAATTTTCTTAATTTTCAAGCAAAATTAATCAGCATATAAATCCTACCTCATCGACTCATTAACTTACCAAAAGCACTCGATTGAGCACTTAAAAAATTAGTATACATTTGTATTTTTAATCATTTTTCAAACAAATTACTCATTTTTGCTTTCAGAAAAACCAACACTTGTCATTGTGAGCAGCAATTTCATATCGAAAAAGGATATTTCTAGACTTTTTAATGCTCAAATAATGAGTGATTTTCAAATAAAAAAATTAATATTCATATACTTAATTAAAGTTACACAAAACACACAATATAAATACATAAAAATAACAGTAATTCAAAAAACATTCATGCTTGAATCTGTGACCTTATCAGTCTTATTAGAATAGTAAATCAATTTTTGGCTATTCAGATGGGATTGTACCGTTATGGATATATAAGGATAAGCATCCATTATGAATTTCTCTAATCCCACTGTTGTTGTGTTCGTGGTGTATATTACCGCCATGTTGGGTATAGGTCTGTACGCCTATTTTTCTACCAAAAGTCTTGATGATTATATTCTTGGAGGACGTAGTTTAGGCAGTTTTGTCACCGCTTTATCCGCTGGTGCATCCGACATGAGTGGTTGGTTACTCATGGGTTTACCTGGCGCGATTTACTTAGCTGGACTGTCTGAATCATGGATCGCTATCGGCTTGATTATTGGTGCATGGCTCAACTGGTATTTGGTTGCAGGACGGTTACGTGTACATACCGAAGTGCAGAATAATGCCCTCACCCTACCTGACTATTTCACCGGTCGTTTCGATGATCAGAAAAAAATCTTACGCGTAACATCCGCTTTGATTATTTTGGTCTTCTTCGCGATTTATTGTGCTTCTGGCATGGTCGCTGGTGCACGTTTGTTTGAAACCTTATTCGAAATCCCTTATGGCACAGCATTGATGCTCGGCGCATTCGCAACCATTGGTTATGTGTGTATTGGCGGATTTTTAGCAATCAGCTGGACGGATACTTTCCAAGCAGCCTTGATGATTTTTGCGTTGTTGCTCCTTCCAATCATCACTTACCTCTCGTTGGATGCAGGTGCTGCAGAATTTGCTGCTTTAGTAGAAACTGCTCGCCCACATGCTTATGATTTTGCTTCAAATTTAAGTCTGGTTGCGATTCTTTCAGCAGCTGCATGGGGCTTAGGCTATTTTGGTCAACCTCATATTTTGGTTCGCTTCATGGCGGCTGATTCAGTGAAATCTATCCCTGCTGCTCGTCGTATCGGCATGACCTGGATGATTTTATGTTTAGCAGGTGCTGTTGGTTCAGGTTTTGTTGGTATCGCGTATTTCCAGCAACATCCAGAACTTGCAGCTGCAGTTACTGCTAACCCTGAAACCGTGTTCATGGAATTGACTAAAATTCTATTCAATCCTTGGGTTGTTGGTATCATCCTCGCTGCAATTCTATCTGCGGTCATGAGTACCTTGAGTTGCCAACTGTTGGTGTGTTCAAGTGCCTTAACCGAAGATTTGTACAAAGGCATTATCCGTAAAAATGCCTCTCAAAAAGAGTTAGTTTGGATCGGTCGTGGCATGGTACTTGTGGTTGCAATGCTCGCGTTATTCCTTGCTCAAAATCCAGAAAGTAAAGTTCTTGGTTTAGTTGCTTATGCTTGGGCAGGTTTTGGTGCTGCATTTGGTCCATTGATTATTCTTTCATTGTTCTGGAAACGCATGACGCTAAACGGCGCATTGACAGGCATGATCGTTGGTGCTGTAACTGTTATCGTTTGGAAAAACTTCTTTGGCGATACAGGCATTTATGAAATCATCCCTGGTTTTGTATTTGCATTCATCAGCATTGTGGTTGTCAGCTTACTTGGTAAAGCGCCAAATGCGAATGTTACAAGTCGCTTTGAACAAGCTGATGAAATCTATGCACGTGAAATGAAATAATTCTTTCAATAAAATTTAAGGGGCTTTCGAGCCCCTTTTTTTGTTTAGTATTTTGCACGTGATTTAATCTTGATTTTAGAGCTATCTTTTACAACCTGCATTACCGGATAGCTCCGCGTTTCTTTCACACCCGGCAGTTGCCATAGGATTTGCCCTGCTATTCGGCGAAACTCTTCCATACCTGCACTACGCAATTTAATTAGAAAATCAAATCCTCCACTCACCATATGGCATTCCACAATTTCTGGATGTTGTGTAACAGCATCAATAAAATCATCCAAAACATGGGGTGTGGTTTTATCTAAAAGTACTTCGACAAACACTAAAAAATTTGCATTCAGCTTATTCGGATTAAGCTTTGCTTCATAACCGAGAATAAATTCATCCTTTGTCAGCTTTTGCACACGCGCCATCACCGCCGTCGGAGAAAGGTTCACTAATTCAGCTAACTTACTGTTTGATATTCTCCCATCTGTTTGAAGAATATCCAGAATTTTCAAATCAGTTCGATCTAAAGTATAAATTGGGCTATCCAACAGAATTTTCCTCTAAAAAATGGTCGAAATATAGTGAGTTATACGGGTTTTATTCTGTAATGATAAATTATCTAAACCTCTCTACTCAATAGAGATAGAGTCTATTGGTATTTTATTTGTTAACTGCGTTGCAAGCTACAATTGCATCAGGCAAGGCATCAAGTACCGATAGAACTTCAAGATTGTTATCGGAATTTAGCATGAATACTTTGGATACCCGCCTAGACATGGACACGACTCAAAACACCGGTGCTTATATCACCGAATTTAAAGAAAAAAGTGAGTTTGAGCAACGCATTAATACTGCTTGGCGACGTGCAGAACCTGAATCAGTGGCAGAACTTACTGAAGCTGCCAATATCTCCCCTGATCTTGATCAAAAAATTTATGAACTCGCTTTTAACCTAGCAAACAATTTACGTGAGCGTAAAAGCTCAGCTGGTAAAGCGGGTATCGTTCAAGGTCTACTTCAAGAGTTTTCACTTTCATCACAAGAAGGTGTTGCACTGATGTGTTTGGCAGAAGCATTGCTTCGTATTCCAGATACAGCAACACGTGATTTATTGATTCGTGACAAAATCAATCAAGGTAACTGGAAAGACCATGTCGGTCAAAGTAACCTGATGTTTGTCAATGCTGCTGCTTGGGGCTTGATGCTCACAGGCAAACTGATGGAAACACCAAAGCAAACGAGTTTATCAAGCGTTTTAACAGGTCTTTTGGCACGTAGTGGTCGCGGCATCATTCGTAAAGCAGTTGATGTAGCAATGCGTATGATGGGCGAACAGTTTGTAACTGGCGAAACCATCGAAGAAGCACTTGAACATGCAAAACCACTTGAGCACAAGGGTTTCCGTTATTCATATGACATGTTAGGTGAAGCGGCGCTTACCGAACATGATGCTGAACGTTACTATAACGACTACACTCAGGCAATTCATGCCATTGGTAAGGCATCAAATGGTCGTGGCGTCTATGACGGTCCAGGTATCTCAATTAAGCTTTCCGCTTTGCACCCGCGTTACCAACGTGCCCAAATCGACCGTGTACATCATGAACTTTACAACAAAGTATTTGAACTTGCTTGCTTGGCAAAACAGTATGACATTGGTTTGAATATTGATGCTGAAGAATCTGAGCGTTTAGAAATTTCACTCGAATTACTTGAACGCTTATGCTTCGAACCAAAACTTGCCAACTGGAAAGGAATTGGTTTCGTTATTCAGGCTTACCAAAAACGTTGTTTCTATGTGGTTGATTACATCGTTGATCTTGCTAAGCGTAGTAAGAAACGCTTAATGATTCGTTTGGTAAAAGGTGCGTATTGGGATAGCGAAATCAAAAAGGCTCAAATTGATGGCATGACTGATTACCCTGTGTTTACGCGTAAAGTACACACCGATTTGTCATACATCGCTTGTGCGAAAAAACTACTTGCTGCTCCAGACCAAGTGTATCCGCAATTTGCAACACACAATGCGCAGTCACTTGCGACGATCTACAATTTAGCTGATCCAAGCAAATACTATCCTGGTCAATATGAGTTCCAATGCTTACACGGTATGGGTGAGCCTCTGTACGAGCAAGTCGTAGGTTCTAAAGAAGACAACAAACTCGGTATCCCTTGTCGTGTTTACGCGCCTGTAGGTAACCATGAAACATTGTTGGCTTATCTAGTCCGCCGTTTGCTTGAGAATGGAGCTAACACTTCATTTGTGAACCGTATTGCAGACAAAACATTGAAAGTTGATGATTTAATTCAGTCACCGATCAAAGACATTCAAACTGCTGCAAAAGAAGAAGGTCAGCTCGGGTTAAAACACCCTGCAATTCCTCTTCCACATGATTTATATCCATTGCGTCCAAACTCAAATGGTTTTGATCTCAATAATGACACGCCACTTGCTGATCTAAACGCAACAGCACAACAACTTCGCAATCATGTATGGAAAAGTGCACCGTTACTTGGATTTGAATCAACAGTTCATGATCAAAGTAATGCTATTGCAATTACAAACCCTGCACAAAATAGCGAAATTGTGGGCTATGTAAATGAGGCAACAAGTGCTGATGTACAACTTGCTTTAGAAGCAGCGATACAAGCTGAGCAAAGCTGGGCTGCGACAGATAAAGTTGATCGTGCTGCTTGTTTAAAACGTGCTGCTGATTTGATGGAAGCACGCATTCAAGAGCTTATGGTTTTACTTTGCCGTGAAAGTGGTAAGACTTATGCCAATGCGATTGCAGAAGTACGTGAAGCAGTAGATTTCTTACGTTACTACGCAACTCAAATTGAGAACTTACCTGTAAATGCACAAGTTAAACCTTTGGGAACTGTACTTTGTATTAGCCCATGGAACTTCCCTCTTGCAATTTTCTCTGGTCAGATTGCAGCAGCATTAGTAAGCGGTAACTGTGTGATTGCAAAACCAGCTGAACAAACACCTCTTATTGCAGCTCAAGCAGTTCAAATACTTTGGGAAGCAGGTGTACCGCACGGTGCCGTTCAACTTGTTCCAGGTCGCGGTGAAACTGTTGGTGCTCAACTCAGCCAAGATGATCGCATTCAAGGCATCATGTTCACAGGCTCGACAGAAGTTGCGAAAATTTTGCAAAAAACTGTCGCAAAACGTTTGTCACCAAATGGTCAACCGATTCCGTTGATTGCGGAAACTGGTGGTCAAAATGCGATGATCGTGGACTCTTCAGCTTTAACGGAACAAGTCGTATTAGACGTGGTAAGTTCTGCATTTGACAGCGCTGGTCAACGTTGCTCTGCTCTTCGTATCTTGTGTGTGCAAGAAGATAGTGCTGCAACAGTCATCAAAATGTTGAAAGGTGCGATGCAACAGTTGATCGTTGGCAACCCTGCGATCTTAAAAACTGACATTGGTCCTGTAATCGATACTGAAGCAAAACAAACCATTGATAATCACATTCAAAAGATGAAATCTAAAGGCCACCCTGTTCATCAATTGATGTTCAACGATGCGGCAAGCCAACAGGCACTTGCTCAAGGGACTTTTGTTCCACCGACAGCGATTGAATTACCAAACCTCGATGACCTTGAGCGTGAAGTATTTGGTCCTGTATTGCACATCATCACTTATAAGTATGGTGAACTTGAGCAATTGATCGATCGTATTAATGCCAAAGGTTATGGTCTAACTATGGGTCTACATACCCGTATCGATGAAACCATCAACACCGTAATCCAACGTGCTGAGGTAGGTAACTTATATATCAACCGTAATATCGTCGGTGCAGTGGTAGGCGTACAACCATTTGGTGGTGAAGGCTTGTCTGGTACAGGTCCTAAAGCTGGCGGTCCGCTTTATATGTACCGTTTGATGGAGCATTGTTCTGAGAAAGTATTGGCTACACCATTTGCGGTGAAAGCTGAAATCTCTCAGTTTGATGCAGTATCAAATGTTGCTTATCAAAGCTTGTTGACTTGGGCTAAACAAAACATGGCTCAGGCAGTACCAACGACTCCAGCATTTGGTGTAGGTAAATTCTACGAGTTGCAAGGCCCTACTGGCGAAAGCAATCAGTACATTATCCTGCCGCGTCATCGTGTGCTTTCGATTGCCAATGACGATGCTAGTCAGCTTCAACAATTGCTTGCGATTTTCGCTGTCAGCAGTACAGCGGCGGTATTGAAAGACAATGCATTCTTGGTAAAACATAAAGCGTCTTTACCGAAAGATGTTTTAGATGCAATCACTGTGATCTCAAGTGTTGAAAAAGATGCCTTTGATGCCGTGCTTCATCATGGTTCTGTTGAACAATTGCAAGATTTGCAAACTAAAGTTGCTGCCCGTTCAGGCGCGATTGTTGGCATTACTCAACTGCAAGCCAATGAGCAAATTCCTTTAGAGCGCCTTGTGATTGAGCGTGCAATCAGTGTGAATACTGCTGCAGCTGGTGGTAACGCAAGCTTGATGACTTTATCTGAAGATTAATTTCAGTAAATTTATAGGCTTTCTCTCCCACCCGAATCATGTTTACATGGTTCGGGTTTTATTACTTTCTAGACTTAAATACCGTAAATTAAAAGCAGAATTTATCCAACGAGTGTTGGATACGAATAATAATATTAAATAAATGAAAATCACAATTTCCCTGCACCCCGTGCAGCTTTTTTGTTACCATTCCCGTTTAGATTTCACCTGTAGTTTTCTTTATATATGACTGTATCTTATCAACAGCAACTTCAAGAGAAAGTTGAACGAATTACCGCACAATTTGCACCGTTCAATCCCCCTGCCTTAGAAGTATTTCAATCACCTGAACAACATTTTCGTATGCGCGCCGAATTTCGTCTTTGGCATACTGAGGATGATCTGTTCTATGCCATGTTTGAACGCGCTGAAGATGGTAAACAAAAAACAGTTGTCCGTATCGATGACTTTCCAATTGCTGACCACAGTATTAACGCGTTGATGCCACGTTTATTAGAAGAATTAAAAGCAGTACCCATTCTTTCTGAACGTATCTTTGAAGCTGACTTTCTCGCGACCTTAAGCGGAGAAATGCTCGTTACACTCATCTATCATCGTCGATTAGAGGCAGAATGGGAAACTGCAGCGAAGGCACTGGCTGAGAAATTAAATATTAAAATTATGGGTCGCAGCCGTGGTCAAAAAGTCATTGTCGGTGATGACTATGTTGTTGAACAACTTAATGTTCACGGACGCATATTTAAATACAAACAAATCGAAAGTAGCTTTACCCAACCAAATGCACAAGTTTGCCAACACATGCTTGAATGGGCATGTGACGCGGCAGCTAACTCACAAAAAGATTTATTAGAATTATATTGTGGTAATGGTAACTTCACCCTACCACTATCCTTAAAATTTAATCGTGTTCTTGCAACAGAACTCGCAAAAAGTTCAGTCAATGCAGCACAATGGAATATTGAACAAAATCAGATTGAGAATATTCAAGTCGCACGTCTTTCTGCAGAAGAATTTACTCAAGCTTATCAAGGTGAACGTGAATTCAGACGCTTAAAAGAAGCAAATATAGACATTCAAAGCTACCAGTTTGATACGATTTTTGTTGATCCACCACGTGCAGGTATTGATGACGCGACCTTGGCACTTATGCAAGGATTTGAACGGATTATCTATATATCATGTAACCCTGACACACTGCATGATAATTTAAAAACCTTGACGCAAACACATCGCATCAGCAAGTTTGCGTTATTCGATCAATTCCCGTTTACGCACCATATTGAGTCAGGTGTTTTGCTCGAAAAGATTTAAACAAATTATGTCAATGTAACATTAGAAATTAAAGAGAATTTTAACTCTTTAATTTCTAATCATTTTTAAAAATGAAAAATATTATTCTTTAAATATCAAGTCATAACACTGTCATATTTTCGTTGATCTCATCGATTATCATCGGAAAAATTAGAGTTCAACTGTTGCTTTTATCACTGTTTCTGGCTTGTATTTTATTTTAGATTGATTATATTTCGATCTATGTTAAACCGAATATGAAAGGCTCTATGAGTTTTTGGGAAAAACTGTTCTCTGCTGATCAACAGCACAATGAACATAAAAATCAAATTGCTTGCGTCGAAAATGATTGCTCATGTAAAACAAACGAACAATTGTTAGAAGCTCTCGTTAAAGCAAGAGATGAAGACGTGATTAAGGGCATCAAAAAGGTTCTGATTTCTCGAGGCTACAGCCGTAAAGAACTTCTAGAAATGATCAAGCCACCAATTCAATAAAATAAAAACCGAATTCCTTTCCTGTAAAGGGATTCGGTACTATCTACATTTAACACTCCTCACACCCGCCACAATTGGTCCTAGATTCATCAAAGAATCATGTTGTTGTGTCTCGGTAGAATATAAGCTCGAAATAGAACCATCAAGATATAAGGCATTCTCTACGGACAGTTGTTGTTTGAAAAATTGTGCAAACTGATAAAAACTCACACCTTGTTGTGATATGACGAAATACAATGTATTGCCCTTGATTCCCACACCATTACGAATTTTCAAAGAATTCGAGTTGGGTGAAAACTTAGGATTTATTTTTCTATCGTAAATCAGCATAGGACCTGACTGGGTCGCATATATCGCATCAAAGCGTTGCTGCTTATATTCAGATGTTGTTTTTATGATTGCTTGTTTTTGGTTCCAAGCCAACACCCCATTGGGCTGCATAAAGAAGTTTCCAAAACCGCTATTTTCATTTAATGCAACTATTTCCTTTCCAGATTCGATATATAAGCCTACTGGCTGAAAATCGGGATGATACATGCCGGCATTCATGGCAAAGTCTAAATGCTCACACTTTTGTAGCTCACCTCGAATATTAGAAAACTTATGATAATAACGATTGGTTTTTGGACTTTTTAAATAGAGCTTTAATGCGCTAAAATCTTGCACCTCGACTACGCTATAATTAATTTCTTCAAATTGATAAACTTGATGTTGCATCGCAAAAACATTTTGCATTGCCAATATACCGATTAATAACAGAAAACCAGCTTTCATACATGTCTCTATCTTCAATAAATATAATTTTCTTGATCCACACTCAATATAACGCAAAAGCCTTGATACAATCTCCAAACATATTCAAGTCAATCACACCATAAAGGTACTCGATAGATTCTATATTTTTGATTAGAATACAATTGTAAATACAAAGACCTTGTATCCGCATGCAGCAAAAACACCAACGCTTTCCTCTCGGCGCGCATCTCATTGTGAAACATTTTGGCTACAGCCATCATGGAATTTATGCAGGTCGTGGACGTGTGATCCATTACTCTGGTTTTGCTCATATTTTTAAAAAGCACCCGATTGAAATGACTACGCTTCAGCGTTTTGCTCGTGGTAAGCCGATTTACATTCGACATTACCCCTCACCTCGATATAAAGCAAAAGTGGTCGTAAAGCGCATGCGCTCTCGTATGCATGAAAATAACTATCATCTAATTATCAATAATTGCGAGCACCTCTGTACTTGGGCAATCACAGGCATTGAGTCCAGTACCCAAGTTGAGCGTATGCAGCGAAGACTGACAACGATTGGTTATGTAAGCTCAATTATGAGCTATATGAATAGCCTTATGCTTACAGTTGCAACAGCCTGCTTTGCGATTGCGTTATACATCAAACTCATGCTGAAAAAGCAAGCAAAGAAGCCTATTCCAATCTACTTACAACTTAAAGAAAAAAATTCGAAAAAATAGTAGTCCAGCTTGTATCGAAAACGGGTTTTTCAACCATAGGGTATATTCACATAGATATTTACTTCTATTATCAGCTTCTATAAAATGCTCCCATTCGGTACATTTCGTATCAATCTACTTCTCATCGAGGATTTTATGTTGGAGATAGCAGTAATCTGATAATCGTATTTCAATAGCATATTGAAATGGGTTATCGACGCGATTTTATTGGCTTTTAAAAAGCTTAACTTTGCTTATGATTACTAATATCTGGATACAACATGAACCTATCTAAGTCCGAACAAAGGACACTACACGTCTTAGCTAAAGGCGGAAAAATCGTAAAAATCCGTAATGACGCTGGTCAAACTATCGCTGTAGAGTGTTACAGCCGAGAAGGTTTCTTGCTGTCTGATTGTAGTCTTGAAACTTTTAACAAGTTAAAAAAGAAGAAACTGATCAAATCACTGAATGGACAGCCCTATCAAATAAATTTACACGGGCTTAGATCAGTACGCCCACAATTAGACAATCGTTAATACAAAACCATTGATCGAACAAATTCGTGACATTTTAGATTAAGACACTCAAGAGAAAATGAATATGAATCTAATCATTCGTGATGAAAATCCAACCGATATGAATGCTATTTTTGGTTTAACTCGATTAGCTTTTGAACGTGAGGAATATTCGAGTCACACCGAGCAGTTTATTGTAAATGCGTTAAGAGACTCCAATCAATTAACACTTTCACTGGTCGCTGAAAGCGATAATCAGATTATCGGGCATATCGCATTCTCGCCTGTGCAAATATCAGACGCTACCACTGGCTGGTATGGTTTAGGGCCAGTTTCCGTACTACCTGAGTTTCAGGGTAAAGGTATTGGAGCGAAGTTAATACATGCTGGTCTTGAAGCATTAAAAGACCTAGACGCTTTGGGCTGTGTATTGCTTGGAGATCCTAAATATTATGGTCGATTTGGATTTAAAGCAGATCCAAAACTAATTCTGGATGGTGTGCCTGCTGAATATTTTCAAATTCTGCCTTTTTATGATCATACACCAACTGGGAAAGTTACATATTCGGATGCATTCAATGCGACAGAATAATCGAGCTAAGCATTAAAATTTTTCTTCATCAAAAGCAAAAAAGCTCAGGTATTCACCTGAGCTTTTTATTATCTGTTAGATATTACTTAGCCGCAGTTGCTTCAGTTGTAATATTTACAGTGATCTTGTCACCAACATTTGGAACATAATTTCCAATACCAAATGCTGAACGATCAAATGAAGTAGTTGCGTTAAAACCAATGGCAGGAACTTTTGCCATCGGATGCTCACCTTGTTTATTTAATACCGCATCCAAGACCACAGGCTTGGTCACACCTTTAACAGTCAAATCACCTGTAATTTTGAAGTGCTTTTTATCTTTAGTTTCTACTTTAGTACTTTTAAAAGTGATGTTTGGATATTTTGCAGCATTAAACCAAGCTTCTTCTTGAAATTCTTTATCGAGCGCAACAACATTTGTATTTACGCTACTTACTGGAATTGTCACATTTACTGAAGAATTTTCTGGCTTTGCATTATCGACTTTAATCACACCTTGAATATCAGTGAAATTTGCACTTGGTGTAGAAAAACCGAAATGGTCCCAGTTAAAAACTGTGGCTGTATGCGTTGGATCAATTTTGTAGTCAACAGCCTTTGCTTGTACAAGCGTTGAACCTAATGCTAAACATACACCTAGAGATAAAGTTTGTAATTTGTTCATGACATCCTCGAATCATTTTTTCAAATTTCATTGATTGTAGTAGAAAAGTGTAGGAATAAACTGCGGTTGATTTATGACACAGTGTTTTATTTTTGCAACGACTAGTGAGAAATAAAGATCATTAAATTACACAAATGACAATAAAGCATAACTCACATAAATTCGAGCTATACAAAACTTATCATTTCTTAACCGTGGTTTTTAGCAATCAATGTTATAAAAATTAATCACCTTTAAAAAATTTATTCATTTAGAGGAAATATTATGAATTTACAACAAGTATTTGATCAATTAAACACAATTCAAGCCAATCCAGCCATCAGCGTTTTTGTTCCAACACATCGTACTTTTCCAGATAACCAGCAAGATGCAATTGCTTTAAAAAATTCACTGAAAGAATTAGAAACTCGCTTATCCGAAACCCATGATAAACGTGAGGTTCAGACGCGTTTGGAACACATAGAGAAAGAGCTTGCTGAGCATGACCACAATTATAACCTTGATACTTTAGCAATCTTTTCAACACCCGAAAGTACTCAAATTTTCAACTTTCCTTTTAAGGTGAAACCACGGGTCATTATCGATCAGCATTTTGCTACACGTGATCTGCTCCGTGAGTTGAACAGTTCTGTTCATTATTACATGGTCATTGTGTCAAGAATGCAAGGACGATTATTCGAAGTATTTAACGACCAACTCGTTCATGAATTTAATCAAGATGACGAACTGCAAGAGCTAGAATTTCCAGTAGAAAATACCCATCTTTATACAACCAGTTCAAATGATCGCTCTAATGCAACCAAAGAAGAAAACTATATTAAAGAGTTTCTAAATCGTGTGGATAAAAGCGTTCAAGAAATCTATAACAAAAATCCTTTACCTATGATTGTTGTGGGTGATGAACGTACAGTCTCTTTTTATCAACAAGTCTGTGACAATCCAAATGCCATTGTAGCGACCGTAACGAACAGTACAAATTTAGAAGCAGAAGCACGTCTGATTATCGAAGAAGCGCAAGAGCAAGTGAATTTGTACCGAAACAAATTACAACAAGTGGCTCAAACTGAAATCAACCAAGCCAAAAGTCAAAATTTATTAATTGAGGATTTATCATCAATTTATCGTGCTGCTAATGAAGGTCGCCTTGACCAAATCTTTATTAAAAAAGGTTACATTCAACCCGCGAATATTGATTCGGTGACTTCTACTGTTGAGCTTGATACGGGTACAACTACAACTGATGATATTGTGGATGATATATTATCCATAGTCATCCAGCATGGTGGTAAAGCTCACTTCTTAGATGCTGAGTTTTTAGATCATAATGCAAATTTATTAGCTAAAGCACGCTTTTAAAATAGATTGAAAATAAGGGCTTTAATGTGCTTATTTTCATCCAATCCCTAACACTTTTGAGATATGCTCAATTATTTACATGATCAATAAGGTAAATCATGACTCATCCTGTACAAGCTGAAAGCACATCGACTCCTTTTCGAGTAACACTAACTGATTCATCTGGTCATACCTGGTATGCAGATGAGCCAGCCGATAAAGGTGGTCAAGATACTGCACCCAACCCAGTTCAGCTTTTGCTTTCAGCTTTAGGCGCTTGCACTACCATTACCTTGGAAATGTATGCAAAGCATAAAGGAATTAAGCTTGACCATGTTCAAGTTGATTTAAGCTTAAACCCAAATGGTCAACCTGAATCAGGTCATAATACTATCGAACGTAAAATTCTCTTAAAAGGTGAATTTACCGAAGATCAGCATAAGCGCTTATTAAAAGTAGCGGAAAGTTGCCCGATTCATAAATTATTAACGTCAAATATTTCGATTCAGACTGAGCTGAAAATTTGAAATCACTTTAAATGAGTCTCTTTTTTGAGACTCCTTTATTTAAATTTCAATAAATAACCACCGATCAGCTATATAATTCTCTGCTTCATCCTCTAGGTCGGTATAACGGATTTGTACCCCTCGTTCATACATATGCTCAGGAATTTGTAGTCCCCAACTTTTGGATAAACTTAGCTCGTCTGTTATAAGATATTGGGGATCATAGGAACCCGCCGAGACAGTATGAACATTAAAATAATCTTCATCCAGATATAAGCAAATCTCACTAGCAAACATATCTGGTTGTTCAATCATACAGACCACTTTACAGAATTTTAGTCCTTGCGGTTTTGCTTCAATTAAATACTGACAAGCATTGATCAGGTATTGAGCACATTCTGCTTTGATTTCTTGGCTTGCATGCTTACCCTCAACGAGATTTATAGGAACAGGTATTTTCCAATTATAGTATCGCTCTTCGTACCCCTCTAAATCAGGGAAATATCCTTTAAAACTTTCACTCCAAAGCCTAAGATTCCTTAATTTACGTGGAATCCCCCGTTCTTTTTTATTTGATAATGCAAATCGTCTCATTTTTATATTCCATTTAATCATCATAAAAAAAGCGCCCTGAATCAGGACGCTTTTTTATACCACTTAATTCAATTAAGCAGTCAATTCTTTAACCGCAGCCACAACTGCTTCAGTGGTAATACCGAAGAACTGGAACAAGTCTTTCGCTGGAGCAGACTCACCATAAGTGGTCATACCGATCACTTTGCCGTCTAAACCAACAAACTTCCACCAATAATCCACATGAGCCGCTTCAACCGCTACGCGAGCACGGATGTGTGCAGGCAGTACCGCTTCACGATATGTAGCATCTTGCTTCATGAACTCTTCCGCACATGGCATAGACACAACACGCACACCTTCAAGTTGTGCATACGCTTCCATTGCCAATGAAACTTCTGAACCTGTCGCAATGATGATTGCTTTCAAATCACCTTTTTCTTCAGCAAGTACATAACCACCTTTCGCAACGTTTTGAATTTGATCTTCACTACGTGTTTGGAATGGCAAGTTTTGACGAGAGAAAATTAATGCTGTTGGACCTTCTTTACGTTGTAATGCAGATTTCCAAGAAATCGCAGCTTCAACTGTGTCACATGGGCGCCAAGTATTTAAATTTGGTGTTCCACGTAATGATGCAATTTGCTCAACTGGTTGATGCGTTGGACCATCTTCACCTAAACCGATCGAGTCATGGGTATATACATGAATCACACGTTGCTTCATTAATGCAGACATACGTACTGCATTACGCGCATACTCCATAAACATCAAGAATGTTGCAACGTAAGGAACAAAACCACCGTGTAAAGCTACACCATTCGCAATTGCAGTCATGCCGAATTCACGAACACCGTAATACACATAGTTGCCCGCAGGGTTTTCTTGAACGCCTTGGCAACCTTTCCAAAGTGTTAAATTAGAGCCTGCTAAGTCAGCTGAACCGCCCAATAATTCTGGAAGCAATGGACCAAAAGCTTGTAATGTGTTTTGGCTCGCTTTACGTGTTGCAATTGTTTCAGCTTTTGCATTCGTTTCAGCGATGAATGCATCTGCTTGTGCAGCAAATTCAGCAGGCAAATCACCATTGATACGGCGTAATAACTCCGCTGCTTCAGTTGGATATTTTGCTTGATATTGAGCAAACAATTCATTCCACGCTGCTTCAGCTGTTTGACCTTTGGCTTTTGCATCCCAAGCTGCATACACATCTTCAGGAACAACAAATGCGTCTTCATTCCAACCCAATGCTTCACGAGTCAAAACAATTTCGTCTTTACCTAGTGGCGCACCGTGGCAATCTTCTTTACCTTGTTTATTCGGTGAACCAAGACCAATAATCGTTTTACAAATAATAATGGTAGGTTTGTTTGTTTCTGCTTTTGCTTCATTCGTTGCTTGGCGAATTGCATCAGCATCATGACCATCTACACGAAGTACTTGCCAACCATATGCTTTGAAACGTTGTTCAGTATCATCACTGAACCAGCCTTCAACTTCACCATCAATCGAAATACCATTGTCGTCATAGTAAACAACGAGCTTACCAAGACCTAAAGTCCCTGCAAGCGAACATGCTTCATGGGAAATACCTTCCATCAAGCAGCCATCACCCAAGAAACAATAAGTGAAGTGATCAACAATCTTTAAGTCGTCTTTATTGAACTGAGCAGCTAAAGTTTTTTCAGCTAAAGCAAAACCCACTGCATTGGCAATACCCTGACCTAAAGGACCAGTTGTTGTTTCAATACCAGGTGCATAACCTAATTCTGGATGACCTGGAGTTTTAGAATGTAATTGACGGAATTGTTTTAAATCTTCAATAGACAAATCATAGCCCGTCAAATGTAACAATGCATATTGCAACATAGAGCCATGACCATTTGACAATACGAAACGGTCACGGTTCGCCCATTGAGGGTTTGTCGGGTTATGATTTAAAAATTCGCGCCAAACTACGTCAGCGATATCTGCCATCCCCATTGGAGCACCAGGATGCCCTGAGTTTGCTTGTTGCACAGCATCCATAGCCAAGACACGAATTGCGTTTGCAATACGACGTTCATTTAAAGGGGTTGTCATAAGTCAGAATCCGATTAAATCAATAAGATGAGAGAAGATGAGAAATCATCTTTCAAAAGCTGCGACTATTGTCTTAAAAAAACAAGATGGGGTAAAGTGCAATACACGATATTTCTTATATTTTGATCATTCAAATACAATTCTTTATGTAAATGCTCACTGGATAAACATTAAATAAAAAGTTTCATCATGTGGTTAACCCCAACAATTCAGAAAAACTTTATTAATTAGTTCGTTAATATTAGTTTTACTGATACACATATCAATAAAAAGATAATGAAAATGAAATAAATTCATGCTTTTTGGTCAGCTTACGCTAGTCCTATGCGCCAAGTCGATGTAACATACTCTGTCTTTTTGAAAATACCAATGATAGGACGTTCATGCGCGAGTATGCTGTTTTTACTTCAGAATCTGTAAGCGAAGGTCATCCAGACAAAATGGCTGACCAAATTAGCGATGCAATTTTAGATGCAATCCTAAGAGAAGACCCGTATGCGCGTGTCGCTTGTGAAACATTAGTAAAAACAGGTGCGGTTGTTCTTGCTGGTGAAATCACAACGACAGCAAATGTGGACTTTGAAGCAATTGTACGTCAAACCGTAAACGGAATTGGCTATCACCACTCCGACCTAGGTTTCGATGGTTCAACTTGTGCCGTGATCAACATGATCGGCAAACAGTCTCCTGAGATTGCCCAAGGTGTTGATCGCCAAAAACCAGAAGATCAAGGCGCAGGTGACCAAGGCTTAATGTTCGGTTATGCGAGTCGTGAAACTGACGTACTGATGCCTGCACCAATTTCTTACGCACATCGTTTAATGGAACGTCAGGCTGAATTACGTCGTTCAGGTGCCTTGGCTTGGTTACGTCCAGATGCGAAAAGCCAAGTGACATTTGCTTATGAAAATGGCAAGCCTGTACGTTTAGATGCGGTGGTACTATCAACGCAACATGATCCTGAAATCTCTCAAACTCAACTTAAAGAAGCAGTGATTGAAGAGATTGTTAAACCGATCATCCCTGCTGAGATGTTCCATGCTGGAACAAAATTCCACATCAACCCAACAGGCATGTTCGTTATTGGCGGTCCTGTAGGTGACTGTGGTTTAACTGGTCGTAAAATTATTGTAGATACTTATGGCGGTATGGCGCGTCATGGCGGTGGTGCTTTCTCTGGTAAAGATCCATCAAAAGTTGACCGTTCTGCTGCTTATGCAGGTCGCTATGTTGCGAAAAATATTGTTGCGGCAGGTTTGGCTGACAAATGCGAGATCCAAGTAAGTTATGCGATCGGTGTGGCAGAACCTACTTCAATTTCAATCAATACGTTTAATACGGGCAAAGTATCAGATGAGCTGATTGTTCAACTTGTTCGTGAACACTTTGACTTACGTCCTTACGGTATTACTCGTATGCTAAATCTGATTCAGCCTATGTACAAACAAACTGCTGCTTATGGGCATTTTGGTCGTGAAGGTTCAGATACTGCATTTACTTGGGAAAAAACAGATAAAGTTAACATCCTAAAAGATGCGGCAGGATTATAAGTCTTAGACTTATAAAATCTATTAAAAGCTCACAGCCCTGTCTGTGAGCTTTTTTATTTCTATTGAATATATCTAATTTTTGGGATGAGTATTTTCATGCTTAAAGATTTCAAACAATGAATTCTTTTGTATTACTTGATCTTCATGGGTTTGCTGAACATAAACATGTACAATTTTTACAATCACCACAACCACTAAACAAGCCGCAATACAGAGCATCCACAAACCATAGGGACTGCGAATATGTTGTGAACCGCAATACGGACACTCTTTGTCTGTCGATGCAACCACCTTATCACAGCATGCACAATGATATTGAGATAACATTATTTATCCTCCCACTTCTTATTTTTTATTTTCATTTGGTAGCAGTTTTACGACCATAACTTCATCCTATGAGAAAAAAAATAAGAATTCAATCAAGATTACTGAGATATAAAGTCAAAGTAACAAAACTTTATGACAATATGATGTGATATCAGACTGGCTAAAGTGTTATATCTAATGTGATGACAAACCAATTATTTGCTAAAATATTCTTTTAAAACTTGATCACAGGATCAGATATCATGACCCAACTGATTAATAAAGGCGGATTCAGAGAACGTGCCAACCGCAGTCGTAATTACAAACAGTCAGAAAATAAATTGACTACTCTTGCCGCTAGCCAATATCAACCTCAAAAAACAACTTCAAATTCGGAAGATGAACAAAAACAATCATCTATATCAAAAGATGAGCAATAAAAAAAGCACACTATTTTAAAGTGTGCTTTTTCGTTCTTTGTTTATGGCTTAGTTTACGTCTTTAAACTCAATTTTCTTTTGTTCAGGTTTTACTTCTCTTGCTTCACCATCAATAATTGTTGAATCTTGATACTGACCACCACCTTGCTGTTGTTTCTGCATTTCTTGCATTTGGCGCATCATATCAGCAAAAGGATTCTGTCCTGCGGCACCACCACCCATTCCATTCATCATTTGATTCATCATGGCTTGCTGACGTTTTGCCATGGTTTTCATTAATGCATTACGCAGACCTGTTTGAACTGCTGGAACTAGTACGAGCATTGCTAACACATCTGTGATCAACCCAGGAATCATTAACAAGAAACCAGACATTGCCAACGCTATTTTTTTCGTTACTGCTGGATCACTGCCTAGCTGCCCTGTCATTTGCATTTGTTGTAATTGCGGCATAATACTAGACGTGCTTGAACGCATAATATTTAGACCGATAAAGAAGGCGATAATAAACCAAAAGAATACGTACCACATACTCCCCACAAGGTCGCCCACGCCGATCCATACTAAAACTTCAGCAATTGTGCCAAATACCACGATAAGAAGTAGATTCATGTCAAAGCTTCGTCTATCTCAGAAGGTTGAAAAAAATATGCAGCACAGAGTTTATAAAAGTAAAGCCAGCACAGCAAATAAAAAAATAACTAAATAAAGAGATGGGTGCTTTTTAAAATTTATCAAGTCTTCAATTATTCACAGATATAAAAAAGCTCTCAATCAAATGTTTTTAATTGAGAGCAATGAATAGCTTATGGCTTAACCACAAGTTGCTTTGGTAATCTTTTTAGACGTTGGATCAACAGTTACCGTAATCCGATTTTCCCGATAGTCCATAGTTACTGCTTGATTTGGTCCAATGCTACGTACAATTTCAGATTTGGTTTTTTCTTTAATCTGCGCTTCGCTTAAGCCTGTTTGACCAATCAATTTTTGTGCTTCATCTTCTAAACATTTTGGTTGGCTCGCACGGAAAAGCTCCCATTCTTCTACAACTTGACCATTTGGTAGTTTACAATAACCCACCTGCCCATTTGCTTCATTGCGAACTTCTAGCTGACCACCCTGTTCAACACAATATTTACTTGCAGGGTTCGCCATTCCAATTTTTGGTGGTGTCATTTCATTGCTTGGTGTGGATGAGCATGCAGCAAGTGAAGACATGATTAAACCTAAAAATAAGATCTTTTTCATAAGTTTGTATTCTTAAATTTTAAAAAATTAAGATATCAAAAAAGATAAATTATTATGTCTATGATTTGAAACAGAAAGTATCTTTTCTGATCTAAATTCAAGATTTTGATTAATTACTGAATAATTATGTATTCGAGACGAATGGCTTCATCAACCAAATAATGGTTCTTGACTATATAAAAATAAGGTAGGTTACTTATCCATTCATCCATTGCCATGATTGCCTTTGTATATCCTTTCTCAGCTGAAAAATCTTTTACTTGTACAATGTCCATCGACTTATTCCTTTTGCAATAAGTCTAACATCTTAAATAAAAAGCCTCACTAATAAAAATGAATATAGGTGATCAATTGTCTATTCAACATAGAAAGGCGGAATAAATAAAAAAAAGCACCTATAAGGTGCTTTATCGCTTAAAGTCTTGTTGTAATCAAAATCGCTAGACTAAACAGCAATGTCCCTATCGATCTCTTACAACAATGTACATGTATATCTTGCTCAAATCCTTGAGCATAGGGTTTTAAGTTTTCCATCACTTTAGCACTCTTTGAATGTACTACATTCATTAATTTGCCTAAAAAAATAATGAAATGGAATTAGCAAAAAGTCGTATATCCTGTTAGTGCATTTTATTAAAAATTTAATTCATTTCCGACAGTAATTGTCACATTATTTAGATCAACTTCAGCTTAATATCTAACTTTTATGATTTAAACATTTCAAAATACAAAGAAGCCCACAAAATGCGGGCTTCTTTAAAGCTATTGCTGAGTTTTAAGGTACAACAGTAATACCTGTTGCTTGTGGTCCTTTTTTACCATCAGTAATCGTAAATGTTACTCTTTGACCTTCATGCAAAACTTTAAAGCCAGTACTTTGAATTTCACTGAAATGTGCAAAAACATCTTGTCCAGAATCTGCATGAATAAAGCCAAAACCTTTAGTTTCGTTGAACCACTTCACTGTACCAGTCACAGTATTAGACATATCTTTAACCTATTTTTAAAAATGGAGGGTGCTTAGCAGCAAGCAACTTGGAATCATAAACTCTGAGAAGAAATCTGATAAAACGAAAGGTTTGACTAAACTACGAAATGAAAAGATTTTTTGAATCAGCAGTCTTATTCTTCTAGTTAATATTCACTATACACGACTTTTCTTTTTTTGCGCAATAACTATCTCGTCTAAGAGAGTGAGCTATTCTGAGGTTTAACCCCGAAAAATCGTAAAAAAATAAAACAAAAAAGCCTACATCGAGATGCAGGCTTTTTTCGCTAAAAGTATTTTCTATTAGATAACAGAGATACTAGTCGCTTGTGGTCCTTTCTTACCTTGGCCAAGAACGAACGAAACACGTTGTCCTTCATGTAAAACTTTAAAACCATTGCTTTGGATTTCGCTGAAGTGAGCAAAAACGTCTTGCCCTGAATCAGCTTGAATAAAACCAAAACCTTTAGTTTCGTTGAACCACTTCACAGTGCCAGTAACTGTATCAGACATACTTTTTAAACCTTTTAAACTTTGTTCATTTATGAATTAAATCTAGATTAGATATTTAGATTTAACTCAATCTATCTTTATTAAATAGATACTTCAAGTACAAAAAACATCTAAATCAATCGATATAACTGATTAACCGAAGCATAAAAGCTCTTACCATCCAAGTTAAAGTCAACTTCTTGACCAGACTGCAACAGTACTTTCTTACCTACTTCTACCCATTTTGAACCATTCAACGTATTTTGCTGACGCTTCAAAGGGATGATTTTCACACAAATTTCATTGCCATTACTGGCTTTGGCTATACGCCACTCATTAATAATTTTCAATTCACTATACTCATTACTGAGCTCAGGTGATCGATTTAATTTACTACAATGCTAGACAGATGAGACGGGAATACTACATTTCTAGAATCTAATAATTTTAGCTATATTTAGGGTTATTTAAGCTAAGGTAGCATATGTTTGATTTATGGAACAAACAACTACTTTCAATACATCACAGAGCAAAATTAATTTGGATGCGGGGGTTGGATTTGAACCAACGACCTTCGGGTTATGAGCCCGACGAGCTACCAGACTGCTCCACCCCGCATCAGCGAGTTAGCTTTATACGCCCATATCTAATTTAATGCAAACATTTTCTATAAAATTCGCAAAATATTAAAAATATTGCTCATAAATAGTACGAATCAGGAATTTTTTTACATTGTCTAGCATTTTCAAAGATTATTTTTATCAACGCCTTAATTAAGATCAGCATCAAAACCTAAAACTTTTACCTTATATCATTGATCAATTATTCTCTTTTTAATTCAAAACACTACAAAAAATAGTGCCGTCATAGAATGGCTTATGCAACAATAGCTGCACATTTATATTTTTATAGCGCTTCATGTCACTGATTATTGGTATTGATCCGGGTTCCCGCTTAACAGGTTATGGCATTATCGAAAAAGACGGTAATAAATTACGTTTTGTTGATGCAGGCACTATTCGTACAGAAACTCAAGAAATGCCTGAACGTTTAAAACGTATTTTTGCAGGCGTGGAGCGCATTGTTAAATTTCACGGACCAACTGAAGCAGCTGTAGAACAAGTATTTATGGCACAAAATCCTGACTCTGCTTTAAAGCTTGGTCAAGCTCGTGGCGCAGCGATCGCTGCATTGGTGAATCTAGACTTACAAGTAGCGGAATATACAGCTCGTCAAATTAAACAGTCTGTCGTAGGTTATGGCGCTGCGGATAAAGAACAAGTACAAATGATGGTGATGCGCTTATTAAATTTAACCATTAAGCCTCAAGCAGATGCTGCCGATGCCCTTGCTGCTGCAATTTGCCATGCTCACGCTTCAGGAAGTATGACAAAGCTAGCAGTTTTAAATGCACTAGGCGGTATGGCACGCGGACGCAGCCGTTCAAGTACTAGACGGCGTTAAGTAGATTGATTCACCACTTGATAAATCGTTTTGCCCATTTCATGTGCTTGCAAGCCTCTCTTCCCGTATTCAGCAAGTAAATCACCTGCCTGTGCATGTAAGCTGACAATTTCATGTAATGCGACTTGCTCATGAAATTGTGCTTTTAAGCTGGCAATCATACCTGCCAACACATCGCCCATTCCACCTGTACCCATACCTGCATTGCCTTGAGTACAAATAACTAATTCTTTCTCTAAAATGAGACTACCCGCGCCTTTAAGTACCCATTGACCAGCGTATTTTTGTCGTAGCTGATGAATTGCAGCGATACGGTCTTGCTCGATATCTGTAGCACTACAACCTAATAGAGTCGCAGCCTCACCTGAATGTGGGGTTGCATAGATATGATTGTTTAATTGTTGTGGATGTTTGGCCAAGAACCAAAGTCCATCAGCATCGAGTACGACTTCTAAATGTGAATTCTGATTCAGACATTCAAACCACTTCAAATATACTGTTTTGGCCCATTCATCCCGTCCTAAACCCATACCAAAACAGACTGCATCGATGTGTTTTAATAATTGCTCAATTTCATTTTGCTCTAAGGCATTTATATCTCTGACCATGATATTTGGAGAACGTGCCAAAATCGCTTGATGGTGCCTAGCATGACAAACTACGCTTACCTTTCCTGCGCCCGCATGGAATGCTGCTTCAGCAGACATGATCACTGCTCCGCCCATATCTGCATGCCCCCCAATGACGAGAACATGTCCATAGCTACCTTTGTGACCAAATGCTTGACGTTTCGGCAGTAAAATTTTTTTTGGTGACAAATAGGCAATCGGCTCTAATTCAGTATCGACTGGAATCAAGCTGACTAAATGTAATTGCCCAACATACTCTTTGCCTTGACTCGTAAATAACCCAGCCTTATATCCTAATATGGTAAAGGTTTGATCTGCTTGAATTGCACAAGGCAAAGCTTGTCCAGTATTGGCATGTAATCCACTGGGGATATCAATCGATATTTTTAAACCTGTTTGCAGATTGTAGAGTTGAATGATGTTCTGCCATTTTTGATCCAGCATTCGGTTTAACCCAATCCCGAATAATGCATCTACGTGGCATTCAAATATTGGCAAATCTTGTTTTATTTCATATTCAGATAGTAAATAGTCAATTGCTTGAATATCAACTTGTTGGCTTTGCGCATAATGAAAAGCCTGTTGTAAATCAAAAGAATGCCCCAGTTCAGTAGCAAAAATGGTGACTTTAAAGTCCTGTTGTTTCAGAAATGCCGCAATATAATAGCCATCACCCGCGTTATTACCCTGCCCACACCAAACTGCAATAGATTGAATCTTATTTTGATGAAACTGGGCAGCTAACTGTTCTGAGATTGCCCACGCTGCTTGCTGCATTAACCCTAAAGATGAATTTTGCTGCGCAAACCACCGTTGCTCCCACGCTTGTATACTTTGACTATCATAAACTGGGCTATGGTAAACTAAACGTTGCATGGTTTTCCTCTTATTATCGGTTTATGGCCTCAACTCATTTCTCTCAAAATTCTTCTCAAAAGATTGAGATTCAACAGCTTGATCCTTACGAGCTTAAAAGCTGGATAAAGGCGCAAGCTTTGGACTTGGGCTTTTCTGATTGTGTCATTGCCAAACCAGATGCTCAAGATCAAATGCCCCGTTTTAAAGAATATTTAGAACGTGGCTATCATGCAGATATGCACTATTTAGAAGAAAACCTAGAAAAACGTGCGGATCCCAAGCTACTGGTTCCAGGCACAAAAAGCATTATTTGTGTACGAATGAACTATCTTGTAGCATCGCCTAAACCCCGTTATGTACCGTTTGAGCCAAATTCAGCGATTATTGCACGCTATGCCCGAGGGCGGGATTATCATAAAGTCATGCGTGGACGACTCAAAACTTTAGCGAATCGAATTAAAGAAAAAGTCGGCGATTTTGAGTCACGCCCTTTTGCAGATTCAGCACCAATTTTTGAAAAATCTTTAGCCGAAAGTGCAGGTATGGGATGGACTGGGAAACATACTTTACTCATCCATAAAAAATCAGGTTCTTTTTTTGTTTTGGGTGAACTTTTTACCTCACTCGAGCTACCCTTTGATCAGCCTGCAACGGCGCATTGTGGTTCTTGTACAGCTTGTATTGATATCTGTCCAACTCAAGCGATCGTTGAACCATATATGTTAGATGCCAGGAAATGCATTGCCTATTTAACAATTGAATATAAAGGCATTATTCCAGAACAATACCGCGCAGGCATTGGAAATCGAATTTTTGGTTGTGATGATTGTCAGTTAATTTGTCCGTGGAACGGCTTCGCGAAGACAGCAACAATTCCAGATTTTGATCCTAGACATGGCTTAGACAATATTAGCTTACTGGATATTTGGCAGTGGGATGAAGCAACTTTTCTAGCAAATACTGAAGGCAGTCCAATACGACGCACAGGCTATCAATCCTTTAAACGTAATATTGCAATCGGACTCGGAAATGCGCCATACTCAAATGAAATCATAGCCAAATTGCAAGAAGCTAAACCTTGGCATGATGAGATTGTAAATGTACATATTGATTGGGCAATTCAACAACAATTGCAACAATCTACTGTTCATCAAATAGAAAAATGATGTTTTTTGCCCTATGGCTTTGGCATGATTTCTGTATGATTAATCTCAATCTTTGTAATCAATCATCATGGATATAACAATGACCCTACGTAATGACTGGACTCGTGATGAAATCCAAGCTTTATATGATCAACCTTTTTTAGACTTAGTTTTTGAAGCACAACGTGTTCATCGCCAACATTTTCAAGCCAACACGATTCAGGTCAGCACACTTCTTTCAATTAAAACGGGTAAATGTCCTGAAGACTGCAAATATTGCTCACAATCAGCACGTTATGACTCAAAACTAGAAGCAGAAAAACGTATAGCTGTCGACAAAGTGATTCGTGAAGCGCAAGCAGCCAAAGACTCTGGTTCATCTCGTTTCTGTATGGGCGCAGCTTGGCGTAACCCTCACGAGCGTGATATGCCCTATGTCCTAGAAATGGTACGCGAAGTAAAAGCATTAGGTTTAGAAACCTGTATGACTCTCGGCATGTTAAATCAATCTCAAGCTGAACGTTTAAAAGATGCGGGCTTGGATTATTACAACCACAATCTTGATACATCACGTGAATACTACTCACATATTATCAGTACACGTACTTTTGATGACCGTTTAAATACTTTAGACCATGTCCGTCAAGCAGGCATGAAAGTATGTAGTGGCGGTATTGTTGGCTTAGGTGAAAGTCGCAATGACCGTATCGGTTTATTACATGAACTCGCTACTATGCCTGTGCATCCTGAATCTGTACCGATTAATATGCTTGTGCCAATCGAAGGAACACCACTTGCTGATGTCGAGAAGCTTGATGTAACAGAATGGATTCGTACCATTGCAGTTGCTCGTATCATTATGCCACATAGTTATATTCGCTTATCTGCTGGACGTGAATCTCTTAGTGATTCGGATCAGGCATTGGCATTTATGGCTGGCGCAAACTCGTTGTTCTCTGGTGAGAAACTTCTTACTACGCCAAATGCAGGTGAAGGTAAAGATCAAGTGTTATTTGCCAAATTAGGTTTAACTGCTGAAAAACCAAAACCAACCATCGCTGAACTTTCTATCGATGCGATGAGTGCATAAATACAAACAGCCTTGTTACAAAGCAAGGCTGTTCTTTTTGATAGACTAAAAGAATTAGAAAAATTAAATTGAAGTTACTAAGATGCCATATTTTGCATTTAGAAACATACCTTCTCGAATAATATCTACACCAGCAGCATGTGTAACGGATAGTTCCTGTGAGTGTACATCAAAATGAAAAGAGTCAAACACATCCTGATGTCGCATTAACCACATTAAGGTATCGGTTAAACTCTTATCTACAGTATAGGTTTCAGAGTCAAAATTCTTATCCATTGCACTATTCTGATCATGTGATGAAATAACATCATAACCAATAGCCTAGATAAATTCAGCTAAAGCTAAAACACTTGTCTAAAATATATAAAACATTCAGCTTCAGTGCTTAAGTCTACCTTACGCTGCAAGTGGTCGTGCAATTTGAATTCCTGCGATTAGACTTTGCAATGCTTTAGGGTTAAATTCCAAAGTTAAAATATGACTATCTAAATGAACTTGATAGGCATCAATCAATGCTTGCTTCCCTTGATCTGTTTCAAGTACATATTCATCAGCGATATTTAGAATACCTTCAAGATTAGTAGTACTCGAAGCACGATCATGTCCAAACAAATCATAAATCGTTTGCAAATTAAAACTGGTTTGCTGTTCTGTCGGATGAGATTTCAAATAATCTTGTAGGAACAAAACAAACTTGTGTGCGAAGAAATAGTAGTCTGGTTTATGGGTATAAAGCATGTTCATCAATATCTCCTGACGGTGTTTTTTTCATCGATTCATGCTTAAAAACTAGTCCTGCAAACTTAAAAATTTCTTAAAAATAGTTGAAGGTTTTTGTTAACCATTTTTTTTAAACTTTTCGACTCTAGTTTAATTCTTCTACTTAATAGCTCGATTGTCATAAAAAATTCATATAAAAATCCCTTAATTCTGAACAAAAATTAAACAATCAATCAAAATTTATTAAATAAAAATTCATCGTTTTTATGAAAATTCTGATTTATATTTTTTATTCTTTTGTAATTTTTTACCAAATGTTAAAAATAAACAATAAGTTATTTTTAATTCATCTCCACAAAAAATCCACAAGTGCAATTTTGTGACGTAGTTTGCATTTTATTTAATAAATGGTATATTTCGCACATTACTTGTTCAGCGCAAAAATTTAACTGAAAAGGTAATATAATTCAAACTTTTAGCTGATGTATTTGAGAATTTATTATGAAAAAACTTGCTTTGATCGCTGCTCTTTCAGTTGTTGGTATTGCAAATGTACAAGCTGCTGACGGAACAATTACAATCAATGGTTTAGTAACTGACAAAACTTGCAATATCGTTACTCCAGCAGGTAAAGACTTCACTGTTACTCTCCCAACAGTTTCTAGACAAACTCTAGCAAATTCTGGTGATGTAGCTGGTCGTACACCATTCCAAATCAACTTGGAAGACTGTTCAGCTGGTAAAGTTGCAACTTATTTCGAACCAGGTGCAACTGTTGACTTCAATACTGGCCGTTTAATCAACCAAGCTGCTGCTGGTGCTCAAAACGTTGATGTTCAATTACTCGGTGACAACAACCAAGTAATCCCTGTATTAGCTGCTGGTACGAATGGTGCTCAAGCTAACTCTCAGTGGGTTGACGTAGTAGAAGGCGGTAGCGCTGATCTTAACTACTATGCTGAATACTATGCAACTGGCGCTTCAACTGCTGGTGAAGTAACAACTTCAGTACAATACACAATTATTTATCAATAATTTATTGATAACCGAGTTTCTATGTTTACGAGCATAGAAACTCCTCTTTATTTAATAACTTTTGCCTTTTTCTGAGATTGTTTCACATGTCATTTAATGGTAGTAAATTCTTGTCTGGTTTTGCACTCTGCTCAATGTTAGCGACCGCTACTCATGCAGAGATTGTCATTCACGGCACGCGTGTTATTTATCCTTCTGATGCACGTGAAGTCACTTTACAACTCAGTAATAACGGCTCAAAACCTGCATTAGTCCAAGCTTGGATTGATGAAGGAGATCCAAAAAGTACGCCTGATCAATCAAAAGTCCCTTTTATGATCACCCCTCCGATTTCACGTGTTGAAGCAACCAAAAGCCAAACTCTCCGGATTACCGCTTTACCAAATGCATCACAGCTAAATCAACAGCAGGAATCTGTACTTTGGTTAAACGTATTGGATATTCCACCTCGACCGACAGGTAAAGGCGCAGAGTCAGCACCAGATAATTTTTTACAACTTGCGATTCGTTCAAGAATTAAATTCTTCTACCGCCCAGCGAGTCTTAAAGAAGATGCTAACTTGGCAGCTGATAAGCTGCAATGGCAAAAAGCGGGTCAAAATGTGGTCATCAAAAACCCAACGCCTTTTCACATTACGATGACTTCAATCTATCAAGTCAATGGTGATAAAAAAGTTGATTTGCTACCTAAAGGTTTAATGTTAAAGCCATTTTCTGAAGACCGAGTCCAATTAAAAATCTCTAATACTGAGAAAATGAGCTTTATCAATGTGAATGATTACGGCGGACGTGTCGAGAAACCGATTAAGTTTCAATAATCATTTTCCATCCAAATAACCAATAATTTTAAGTACCTATACAATATAGGCGATCCTTATCATGTCAAAAAAGCACGCACCATATAGATTATTAAAGCGTCATATTTGTTTTTACCTTACTTCTGGCATGATCAGCATGACTATGCCAGTGATGGTGTATGCAGACGAACTCAAGAACAATAATGCAATGGAGGCTGAGTTCGACTCTTCATTTTTGATTGGTGACGCGCAAAAGATCGATATTTCACGTTTTAAATACGGTAACCCAGTATTGCCGGGTGAATATAATGTGGATGTATATATCAATGGTAAATGGTTCGGCAAACGTCGCATGCAATTTAAAGCCATCGATCCTAAGCAAAATGCGGTTACCTGTTTCAACTCTAATACTTTACTTGAGTATGGTGTTAAGCAAGATGCTTTAGCGATCCATCAATCTGCTCTTTCACAAAATAGTTGTTTAAAAATAGATGAATGGATTGAAGATGCGTACTACGATTTCGATACGTCTAAGTTGCGTGTAGATATTTCTATTCCTCAGGTTGCGATACAAAAAAATGCTCAAGGCTATGTCGATCCAAGTGTTTGGGATCGTGGTGTAAATGCTGGCTTTTTATCTTATAGCGGTAGTGCATATAAAACATTTAATCGAAGCAATGATAATAAAGAAACCACCAATGCATTTATGGCATTAACTGCCGGGGCGAATCTTGCTGGTTGGCAATTACGTCACAATGGTCAATGGCAGTGGAAAGATCAGCCGAACGAAAAAGAAAGTAAATCAAATTATCAATCTACAAGCACCTATTTACAACGTGCATTTCCACAATATCGTGGTGTACTTACATTAGGTGAAAGCTTCACCAATGGTGAAGTTTTCGATTCATTTGGATATCGCGGTGTCGATTTTTCGAGTGATGACCGCATGCTACCAAATAGTATGTTGGGTTATGCTCCACGAATTCGTGGTAATGCAAAAACCAATGCCAAAGTCGAAGTACGTCAGCAAGGACAATTGATTTACCAAACCACAGTATCTCCAGGTAGTTTTGAAATTAATGATCTCTACCCAACTGGGTTTGGTGGAGAGCTTGAAGTTTCTGTGATTGAATCAAATGGCGATATTCAAACATTTTCAATTCCCTACGCTTCGGTCGTGCAGATGCTAAGACCCGGCATGAGCCGTTACTCTGTCACGGCGGGAGAATTCCGCGATCGCGATATCGACTTAGATCCTTGGGTAGTGCAAGGTAAATACCAACTCGGTATTAACAATTACCTGACTGGATACACGGGTTTTCAAGCAACAGAGCGATATGCATCAGCATTATTGGGTACTGCATTTGCAACGCCTTTAGGTGCTATTTCAGTTGACGTAACCCATTCTGAAGCTGATTTTGAAAAAAAAGCGTCTCAATCTGGTCAAAGTTATCGCTTGAGCTATAGTAAGTTAATCTCTCCGACAAGTACCAATTTAACCTTGGCGGCATATCGATACTCGACTGAAAATTATTACAAATTACGTGATGCACTATTAATCCGTGATTTAGAAGATAAAGGTATCAATAGCTATGCTGTAGGTAAACAGCGTAGTGAATTTCAAATTACCTTAAATCAAGGCCTTCCTGATGGTTGGGGTAACTTCTACATGGTCGGTTCATGGGTTGATTATTGGAATCGTAATGAAAGCGGTAAACAGTACCAATTCGGTTATAGCAATAATTACCATGGTTTAACTTATGGTTTATCTGCAACCAAGCGACAAGTTGACTATAGCTCGAATAATCGTACACGCGACACTGAATATTTGATGACGCTCTCCTTCCCATTGAGCTTTAAAAAGCATTCGATGAATGTGAATGCAAACGCATCGCAAAATAACCGCACTGTTGGTGTAAGTGGTACTGTTGGCGATCGCTTTAGCTATGGCTCATCTATGTCACACCAAGACAATAACAATCCAACATTCAACGTAAATGGTCGCTATCGCACCAATTTCACGACTGTTGGTGGTTCTTATAGTATTGCTGATACCTATCAACAAGCTATGGTGAGTTTAACAGGAAATATTGTTGCGCATCGTGAGGGTATCTTATTCGGTCCTGAACAAGGTCAAACCATGGTCTTGGTTTATGCTCCTGATGCAGCGGGTGCCAAAGTCAATAATACAACTGGTTTAAGTGTCAATAAGGATGGCTATGCTGTTATTCCTTATGTAACACCATATCGTTTAAACGACATCACACTTGATCCACAAGAAATGTCTACAAATGTTGAACTTGAAGAAACTAGCCAACGCATTGCCCCATTCGCAGGTGCTATCACTAAAGTAGACTTTTCTACGAAGAAAGGTTATGCAATTTATATTGCTGCTAAAACATCGACTGGTGAAAATCTGCCATTTGCAGCTCAAGTATTTGATCAAAATAATGAGTCTGTTGGTATTGTTGCTCAAGGCAGCATGGTGTATTTACGTACCCAAAAAGCACATGATCAACTGTATGTAAAATGGGGTGATGATAGCGCTGAGCAATGTGAGATTACTTATGACGTAACAGCTCAGCTTGCGCAAGATCAACAAAACTTAATAATGACTGAGGCGGTTTGTAAATGAAAAAATTACTCTTAAACAGTGTTTTGCTCACCGCTGGTCTTGGTTTGTATGGCGAGGCAAATGCGGCATGTACGCTTAGTTCAGGGTTCACTACCGTAGATATTTCTATGGCTGTAGGGAGAGTCGTGGTACGTCCTAGTGATACAGTAGGTACTATTCTTCGTAAAGCAACCTTCCCTATTAATCCAAATGGTTCAACGCTTAGATGTAATTCAAGTTCAGATCGCATATATGCTGACTTAACTCAAAACTATCCTCTTAGCATCTTAGGGAATAGTATTTATACGACAAATATTCCTGGTATTGGTATTCGTTTGTATCGTGAAGCTGAAAATGCTACCAATTTTTCTGGTTATTATCCCTATTCTAGAAATCTCAGTACTGGAACAACTTATAATTTAGCTCAAGGTTATTTTGTTGTAGAAATTATCAAAACAGCTGCTCAGACAGGATCTGGAACATTAGTACCTGGGCGATATAGTAGCTATTATGTGACAGGTCATGCCAATCGTCCATTCTTGACGAGTACTGTTTATGGAAATGCCATTACAATTGCTTCGTCATCATGTGAAATTCAAGGTAACATCAATAAAGTTGTTACTCTGCCAACCGTGACAAAATCAGGGTTTACAGGCATTGGTTCAACACAAGGTGCCCAAGCTTTTGATCTCAACATACTATGTAATGGTGGTCAGAACCCGACAGGCTACGAAGAAAAAAATATAATTAGTCTAAGTTTTGACTATATTCAGGATGGAACAAATAATCAGGTGCTCTCTAATACTGCCCCAGCTGCAACGAGAGCAAATGGTGTCGGCGTACAATTACTTTGGAATTATCAAAATAAAAATCAAACAATTAAAAAAGGTGATAAATTAGAAATTGGTACAGTAAAATCCAACGAGATTGTACAATACAATGTTCCATTAACAGCACAATATTATCAAACTGCGAATAATGTAAGTGCGGGTACAGTTCGAGCAATGGCAACCGTCACTATTGAATATGATTAATTTCAAAACTCCCCTAGTGGGAGTTTTTTATTTCTTATAGAAAGAATAAGAAGCACTAAAAAAATCGCATTAATAAAAATATTGAAAATATACAGACAGTATATCTACAATAGAATAAATTATCATTTTTATATCAAAATATAAACCCTATCACATTTTAATAACTTTTTTAATCAACACCTTATATTTAAGATTGCCTTTATAATAATTTATATGTTAATAAATAATTAATTCATTATAAAAGGAATATAAATATGAATAAGACAATATATAAATTCATATTATTTACATCATTAACAGTCTTGGCCACGGCGAGCTATGCAGCGAATACGATACAAATAAACGGGCAAATCGTTGAAGATTCTTGTTCTCAGCAACACCAGAATCAAGACTGTGAATTCATCAACAATTTAAGTAAAAAAATAAATAATAATTCAATAACCTTAAATGATTTAATAACTGAATCACAAAAAAACAATACGATTGAAATTAAGATTGAAAGTAGACCCGAAAAAAATAATAATGTTGTTATTATCAACTACTATTAATCACAATATAATCGTTAACCCCTATTGTGCTATTAAATAACATATTAGGTTCAAGAATGTATAATATTTGATAGCACAAAAATGAAATGAAAAATTCCCTTTCCAGTTTTAAAAGTTTGATATAAAACATACAGACTAGGATCAATCAAAGTCAAAACCAACCGTATCGGATTTGTTCCAGTAATGATTCATTTGCTCAAAAGTTTTCTCTTTTGATAATCCGTCTTCAACATAAAATAAACGCATTTCTTTATTTCGTTTCAGTACCATTAAACGATAATTCACTACACATTTTTTCAATGTAACCGCAAAATCTCGCTGTGAATGATCCGTTAAATCTTGCTCTGCTTTTTCCTTGTCTTCATACCGAGTCATCCATTCTAATTGCACAGGGTCACCGTGCTCACTAGGAAGTGTGAGAACTTCACCCGCCTTAAAACCACCTAAATATGCTATTCTCATGTTTTTCTCTCTTTTTGTTTTGTTGTTCATAAATTTATTAAATCATAAAAAGTGATCAAGGAGAATGAAAGGCAAAACTGACTTACCAAATAAATACGCAACTATAAAAATTAAGTTATTAATAATTATAATAATTTTCAAATATTTTTATTACAACTTACTTTATATGAAATAAATCCAGATACACCGAGACTACGCACATCTAGATATTAAAAAACCACTTAGGATTAGTACACCTAAGTGGTTGTTTTATATGGTGGGCCCACCGTGACTTGAACACGGGACCAACGGATTATGAGTCCGCTGCTCTAACCAACTGAGCTATAGGCCCTATAAGTTTAAATCATATTATTATGATTAAATTCTGCAAAATTTTAGTTAAATTTAACTTAAATTACAAGCAGATGATTTTATCAAACATACAGAATTGTAAGTAAAATCATTAACTGCGCTGATTCTATCTGATCTTTACACAATCAGTAAAGTATATATTGTGCTTTTTTGATCATTTAAGAGACATCCAAATTTTCATTCAAACTGGTTTTTCCAGATATGTATTTTCTACAAAACTCGTATTACACTGCTGTCATTCAGTTGTAATGGTTGTGACCATGAGAAGATTTTTAGGAAAAACTATATTTAAAGCAACAGGTTGGGAGTACAAAGTAGATCCAACTATTTTAGAAAAGAAACAAGTGATTATTGGTTTTGAGCATACCTCTAACCTTGATACGATCTTATCACTTGCCCTATTTGAGATTTTACAATTAAAAATTCATACTTTAATTAAAAAAGAGCTTTTTAAAGGTCCCTTAAAACCCGTTCTAGAACGCTTAGGGGGCATTCCTGTTGATCGTAAGGCAAGCAAAGATATTGTGACTCAAATGGTTGAGCTATTTAATCAGAATGAGCAGTTTAATCTTGTCATCGCACCTGAAGCGACTCGAGCAAAGGATGGTGAAGAACGCAAGCCAATCCGTACAGGTTTTTGGCATATTGCTAAAGCAGCGAACGTTCCAATCATTTTAATGTATGCCAATGCACGCACTAAGAAAGGTGGAATTTTAGGAAAAATCTATCCGACTGATCTACAACAAGATCTAGAAAAAATTAAATCCCTTTATTCCGAATATGACATTGATGTCAAAATAAATTAGGCCGTAAAGATTAGCTGATCAAGTTTTATGATTTCATCATAATTTTATATTTTGAATGTTAGCGGCGAGAGTTTTCAACAAAACCCTTGCTATGCTAATATTCACGCACTTTTTGAGTTTTATTTTTTTGGAGTTACTTCCATGGCGGGTCATTCTAAATGGGCCAATATTAAGCATCGTAAAGCGAAACAAGATGCAAGTCGCGGTAAAGTCTTTACTAAATATATCCGCGAGATTGTTACCGCAGCAAGATTAGGCGGTCCTGATGCAGCGAGTAACCCTCGTTTACGTGCTGTTGTCGAAAAAGCACTTTCTGTCAATATGACACGTGACACCATTAACCGTGCAATTCAACGCGGTGCGGGTGGTGAAGAAAATGATGATCTAAAAGAAGTAACCTATGAAGGTTATGGTGTGGGTGGTGTTGCTGTTATCGTTGAAACGATGACTGATAACTTAAACCGTACTGTACCTGATGTTCGTCATTGTTTTAGTAAAACCAATGGCAACTTAGGAACGAATGGTTCAGTTGCTTATCTGTTTACTAAACGTGGTGAAATTTCTTTCGAAGATGTCTCATTAGAAGACAAAATCATGGAAGTCGCTTTAGAAGCAGGTGCTGATGATATCGAAGTTGATGAAGATAGCATTCTTGTCATTACCAGCCCAGAAAGCTTTGGTGAGGTTCAAGATGCGCTAACTGCAGCAGGTTTAAAATCTGATAATGCTGAAGTGGTTATGAGCCCATCAACTAAGGCTGAAATTACTGATGTTGATCAAGCGAAACAAATCATGAAAATGATTGATATGTTAGAAGATCTTGATGATGTTCAAAACGTTTATACCAACGTTGAATTCTCTGAAGAAGTTTTGGAACAGCTTGATGCATAAGCAATCAAGATGAGTAAAAAATGCATCTTTTTTAGATGCATTTTTTATAGCTTATTTAAAAGCTTGTAGCAGTTAAAAACATTGTATTCTTTGATTACAAAACTGGAATGCAGCGCGACAACACTGTCGATTTTACCAATACGTCGTAATAATATTTCACTATAATCATCCATATTCCGCGCAACAAGTTCCAAAATAAAATCCGCACTTTGCCCTGTGACCAAAAAAGCGTTGGTCACTTCAGGAATGTCTTCTAATTCTTCTAAAAACTTATCAAATGTTTCACTATCATGCTTACTCAAGGAAACTTGCAATAAGATATGTAAACTGAATCCAAGCTTATTAAAGTTAATTTCTCTTTTTAGCTGCCCCATCACCTGAGATTCAATCAGATTTTTGATCCGACGATGCACCGAGCTCACAGACAGATTAATACGTTCTGATAACTCATTCAGGTTCACATCTTCATGCGTTAAGATCTCAAGAATCTGTTTATCGAAACGATCTAATTCCATCTTATTATTCCTTTTTCAATGCAATATAGGAAACCTAGCCCCCTATTATTTCTCTGTTTACATTTTTTTAAAAGTGTATTTGAAAACAATTTCCATTTTTTAATGTTTTTATTTAATTTTATTTGAATAAAAACCCATATCCTCAGATTATTTCCCACATATTGACCTATTAAACTTATTTTTTCCAATTCGAGTCTAAGTTATTTTCACTGTAGATGATAAAACGAGCCAAGTTTTAGCTTAGCTCGTTTTTAAATAGATTTCATTTTAAGTTATAGCGCAATTAAAAATTGCTTAAGCATCTACAACTTTCAAATCAAGACCTGCGGTATTTGCGAGTTCCGTAAATGTCGGAAAACTTGTTGCAACCGTTTCAGTACCATGAATCGTAATCGCACCAGCAGTTCTCAGACCTGCAATACTAAAACTCATTGCAATACGATGGTCATGGTGCGACTCAATTTCACCACCATTGAAGATTGCAGACCAATCGCCTGATTTGCCCTTTCCTTCGATAATGATGCCATCTTCGGTTGGCGTACAGTCGATGCCCATAATTTTCAAACCATCCGCCATCACTTGGATACGATCTGATTCTTTGACACGTAATTCAGCAGCACCCGTTAAAACAGTTTGACCTTCCGCACATGCTGCAGCAATGAATAATGCTGGGAATTCATCAATCGCTAACGGTACTTGATCTTCTGGCATATGAATGCCTTTAAGTGTACGAGAACCTTTAATATGAATATCCGCAATCGGCTCACCACCTGCAATGCGTTCATTTTCAACAGTCAGATCAGCACCCATTTGTTTCAGGATTTCAATCACACCCGTACGTGTTGGGTTGATACCGACCGCTTCTAGTACCACATCCGCACCTTCAGTAATCGCAGCACCGACCATAAAGAACGCTGCAGAAGAAATATCAGAAGGAACTTGAATATTCGTACCCACTAACTTACCGCCACCCTCAAGAGAGATTTTATTGCCTTCAGTTTTCACTTCATACCCAAAAGCACGTAACATGCGTTCAGTATGATCACGAGTTGGTTCAGGCTCGGTTACTGAAGTCTCGCCTTCTGCCCATAATCCTGCTAGTAAAATCCCTGATTTCACTTGTGCTGAAGCCATCGGTAAATCGTAATGTATACCTTTTAAAACTTGACCACCTGTGATGCTTACTGGCGGCGTACCTTTCTCGCCTGTGGTTTGGATTTGTGCACCCATTTCACGAAGGGGCTTGGCTATACGCTCCATTGGGCGTTTAGACAATGACGCATCACCTGTCATCACAGAATCAAACTTCTGTGCAGACAACATGCCAGACAACAAACGCATACTCGTACCAGAGTTACCCATATATAAAGCACTTGCTGGTGCTTTCAGGCCTTGCATTCCAACGCCATGAATCGTCACTTCACCATTCTTTGGGCCTTCGATGCTTACGCCCATGTCACGGAATGCCTGTAAAGTTGCTAATGCATCTTCACCCTCTAAAAAGCCCGTTACATGGGTTGTGCCTTCAGCAATCGCGCCAAACATGATTGAGCGATGCGACACAGACTTGTCACCCGGTACGGTGAATTTACCTGTAAATGTTTTCTTTCCCGGTAAAATACTAAATTGCTGTGTCACCTTGTTTTTCTCCATCAAAGGTTTTTTGGCTAACATATGGTTAAAGTGTTGACGAGCAGCTTGGGCGTGCCCAAGTAATCCCATCAACGCTTGTGAATCTTCTTGTTCGATCAGTTTTTTTAACACTGAAAGTTGCTGTTCGAAACCTTCTACAGCATTCAAAATTGCAGTTTTGTTGGCGAAAAAAATATCATGCCACATTTGTGGATCACTGGCTGCGATTCGAGAAAAGTCTCGAAAACCACCCGCAGCATAACGGAAAATATCTAAATTATCTTCACGATTTGCCAATTGCTCTACCAGATTGAAAGCCATCAAATGTGGTAAATGACTGGTGTGCGCCAACACTTCATCATGTTTGGTCACATCCATACAGATGACTTCAGCTTTCGCAGCGGACCATAACTGAATTAGTTTCTCAACGGCCCATTCAGCACTCGTCGTAAGAGGAGTCAAAATCACTTTATGATTTGCAAATAAATCAACTTTACCTGCATGAACGCCTGTATGCTCAGCTCCTGCGATAGGATGCCCAGGAACAAAACCAACAGGTAAACCTTCACTAAACACGGCTTTTGCAGCCTCAACGACATTGCCTTTGGTGCTTCCCACATCGGTAATAACGGCATTATCATCGAGATAAGGTTTGATCTGTTCGAGTACCTTTTGAGTTGCGCGGACAGGCAATGCCAAAACAATTAAGTCTGCCCCTTGCACAGCATCTTCAGGATTTGAATAACCCTCCTGAATAATACCCAATGCTTTTGCATCATCTAATGTTTTTTTTGAGCGTGTAGAAGCGACAATTTCAGATGCAAGTTGTTCTGCCACAATCACACGAGCAAGACTAGACCCAATCAGCCCAAGCCCAATGAATGCAACTTTTTTAAATAATGGTTGAGACATAAAACATATTTGCCTAATAAGACGATTTTGATATGGATAGATGTATAAACCATCTACCCATACAGTCAAAAATTATAAAACAGCGATTGGATAAGAACCGAGTACGCGTAACTCTTTGACCATTGGACGAATTTCATCTAAGGCTGCAGCTACATTTTCTTGATCAATATGACCTTCTAGATCGATGAAAAACACATAAGCCCATTTTTCTGGTAAAGCTGGGCGCGTTTCGATACTGGTTAAGCTGATTTGATGCTTTGCAAACGGTGCAAGGATCTCTAATAATGCACCTGCACGATCATGAGCTGAGATCAATAAAGAGGTTTTATCATTACCACTTTGAGGAATTTTTTCACGACCAATCACTAGGAAACGTGTCGTATTTTCAGGATTGTCTTCAATATTGCTATGTAAAATCTCAAGATTATACATATTTGCCGCAATGTCAGATGCAATCGCAGCAGAATGCCATTCATTACGAATACGTCGTGCAGCTTCTGCATTAGAATTTAGGGCAACACGTTCCACACCTGGATAATGTGCATCTAACCACTTACGGCACTGTGCTAAAGTCTGCTGATGCGCATAAATCTGTTTAATACTATCTTTGCGGGTATTTTCGGATACAAGAAATTGATGATGAATCCGAAGTTCCACTTCACCGATGACATTTAAAGTAGATGCTTTAAAACAATCAAGCGTATGATTTACGATTCCTTCAGATGAGTTTTCAACTGGCACTACACCATAATGCGCACTGCCCGCCTCAACTTCACGGAACACTTCATCAATGGTTGGTAACGGACGCACGATCGCATCTTGCCCAAAATGTTTCAAAACAGCCGATTGCGTAAATGTTCCTTCTGGCCCTAAGAATGCAATGCTTTGCGGTGCTTCAAGCGCCAAACAAGCAGACATAATCTCTCGGAATAATCGAGCCATCGTCGCATCAGATAAAGGACCTTGATTACGTTCCATGACTTTACGCAATACTTGCGCTTCGCGCTCGGGACGATAAAATAATGGATTCTCTTCTGCTGCAAATTTCGCCTTAGCTACTGCCTCAGCCAACGAAGCGCGGCGATTTAGTAATTCTTGGATTTGTTGATCAACACTATCAATATCATTACGAATTTGTTCTAAGTTAAGTGACGTCGATGTGTTCTGTCCATCGTTTACCATTGAATGTAGCCTCAGCAAAATCATCTATAAAAATGGATTACAATTCATCTATGAATTGATTTCCCGAGCTAGTATAACAAGACTTTATGTTATTAAACACGCTGTGTTTTAACTCTTTTTATGAATGATTTATTGATTAGGCATTGATCGCCAAGCAAATTGGTTAAACAAGCCTATAAACAGCTAAATCTTATGCATGACGACAGTGGGCATAGATGAGCAGCACAGAGACATAATATCTGATGTTCAGCTTTTTTACGCACTGACCGCGTAACAATTGAATACTGCTGCTTCGTTCTTGAGTTATGATGAAATTAAATGAAATAAGAATAGTAACTTGAAATGAATACAATCTTATTGATAACAACATTCGGTCTAAGCAGTATTCTTTTGACTGGCTGTATTGGTTGCTATAATCCTACAGGTTGTAGCCGTGATACATCGCCTTATTATATGACTCAGACTACAACTCAAGTCCGCGGCATCACAATTCCAGCTCAAACTAAGTTGAAATACCAAACAAAGCACTCATTTCAAAAAGAGCAACAAACACATGCTTTAGCGGAACAAAACCTGACCGCTATTCAATTACCTCCCGATACTGCAATACTCTGGGGTGATATGCCTTCTTATAGGTTTATAAAATTTTTCAATTCAGAAATGAAAGGTTTTTCAGTTTATCCTGCGGAGGGATTGTTCCCTCAATCGACCAATGAATTTGTCGTATTATGGCAAAGTTGTCGAAGCGCTTTGGATATTACTTTAACGAACCCCAATGATTGGTCGTTTAACCCTGAAAATATGGAAATACGTGGTTGCGGGGTAAATATACAAAAAAGGAGTCAATACAACAATGATTGGCCAAACCAAGATCAAGCAGATGATTTTTTAATGAAGATCAACAAGGCCTTACACAAACTACCGAGACAACAAAGCTATCCTGTTATTTATAAAACGACCAACTAATATTATTTAGATAAAAAAACAGCCTGCTCAAAAGCAGGCTGAATAATCTGGATAAGTTAAGATTTACCAATCAATCCACGTGCTACGATTTCTTTCATAATCTCGTTGGTACCACCGTAAATACGTTGGATACGTGCATCTACGAAGAATCGAGAAATTGGGTATTCAGTCATATAACCATAACCACCGAAGAGTTGAAGCAAGTTATCTGCAACTTTCATTTGCATATCAGTACTGAAGCTCTTCAATGCCGCAGCAGTTTCAACATCCAATTTACCTTCGTTATATAACGCCACGTTTTGGTTATAAAAAGCAGCTGTTGCTAATTCATCAATCTTCGCTTGAGCCAACACAAAACGTGTATTTTGGAATTGCGCAATTGCTTGACCAAAGGCTTGACGTTCTTTGACGTAGGTCGTCGCTAAATCAATTGCTCCACGAATTGCACCTAAAGCAGTTGATGCAATTGCTGTACGTTCACGTGGTAATTCTTGCATCAAATATGCAAAACCTGAACCTGCATTACCAAGTAATTGGTCTTTAGGTACTTTTACATTATCAAAGAACAATTCTGAAGTATCTTGGGAATGTAAGCCGATCTTGTCTAAATTTGTACCCTTCTTGAATCCTTCAAGATGAGTATCGACCAACAATAAAGATACGCCTTTAGCACGGGCTTGTGGATCAGTTTTTACCGCTAGAACAACGACATCGGCATGTTGACCATTTGAAATAAAAGTTTTAGAACCATTCAATAAATAATGATCATCTTGTAAAATGGCACTCGTACGCATTGCTTGTAAATCTGAACCGGCACCTGGTTCAGTCATCCCAATCGCGCCAACAGCTTCACCAGATACCATTTTTGGTAGCCAGTATTGCTTTTGCTCTTCCGTACCAATATGTTGAATATATGGTGCTGCAATTTCAGAGTGACAAGAAATCGCGGTAGATAATGCGCAATAACCCGCACGTGCAGATTCTTCAACTAACATTAATGAGTAATGCGTTGGTACACCATAACCACCATATTCTTCTGGCACATCTACGCACAAGAAACCATTTTCACCCAACAATGTCCAAACAGAACGAGGCATAAGTCCTTCACGTTCCCATTGTTCATAATGAGGTGCAATATGTTCGCTCATAAAACGTTTAAAGTTATCGCGGAAGAGTTCCAAATCTGCATCGTAAGCTAACATCATTATTTCCTTTCGATTTCATTTTTTTAAAAATTACTTCGACGTCATGCTAATGATTTTTCGGTTAGATGTCATGTTCCGTTTACATCAAATCACTAGACTCATTCGGTCAATTATTTTATTTGCAATCGTGTAAATGAATGTGCAATTGATTAATGATTAAACAGCATAATTGAATTTTTACGCTATATACGCCGCTTTTATGTCATATTAATTTCACTGCTAGCGATGACTCAAATCTGACCATGAACACAAAACGAAATATCTATAAAACCGCTGAACATCCCTTTGCACAATATGTCCGTATTTTAGGGAAAGGCAAAACAGGTTCTCGCTCACTTAGCTATGAAGAAGCTTATCAAGCGTTTAGCATGATTTTGAAAGATGAAGTGCTTGATGTACAGCTTGGTGCTTTTTTAATGCTTTTACGTGTTAAAGAGGAATCCGTAGATGAACTTGCTGGTTTTGTTCAAGCAACCCGTGATCAATTGAACTTTGCCCCACTTGATGTCGATTTAGACTGGTCATCGTATGCAGGTAAACGTAAACACTATCCTTGGTTTTTATTAGCAGCACTAACTTTGGCCCATCATGGTTACAAGATCGTTATGCATGGTGCATCAGGTCATACAATTAACCGTGTTTATACTGAGCAAGTTCTTCAATACTTAGGCTATTCTATTTGCCAAAATGAACAAGATGTCAGCACTCAACTCAATCAACATAATTTTGCCTATCTGCCATTGGAAGTCATCTCACCAATTCTAAGTGAGCTTATTTCACTGAGAAACGTGATGGGCTTACGCTCTCCAATTCACACACTTGCGCGTTTAATTAATCCATTCAATGCAAAAGCAACTTTGCAAGCTATTTTCCACCCTGCTTATCGCACTTCACACCAGCAAACCGCTTTTCGTTTAGGTTATCAAAATAGTGCAGTGATTAAGGGTGAAGGTGGGGAGTTTGAGCGTAATCCTGATGCCAAGACACTTATTTGTGGAATAAAAAATGGGGAGTTATATGAGCACGAATTACCAAAACTGACACCTGATCGCAGCCCAATCGAAGAAGAACTTGATCTAGCAGTATTTAAAGCTGTTTGGCTCGGTGAGCAAACACATGAATATGGTGAAATGGCAATCATAGAGACTATGGGAATCGCACTTTATACAATGGGCGCTGTCAACAGCTACGATGAAGCCATGGTGAAAGCTAAAGTTCTTTGGGATAGTCGTTTAAATTAAGATAAGTGAAGCGATTTCTCAGTGAAGTCGCCTTTAATCACTGAAATTTCAATACAGATCTCATTTTTGGTTATCACTTCTATCTTATGCTTCTCTGTATACCACTCATGATAAGCTATGCCAAAGTCATAACTCCCAAACAGATTGCAAAGTCCTGCATTATGGGGTTTTTCTATTTCGTTTATAGAGGTACCAATAAGCCGCTCTGGATTACTAAAAAACTCTTCAATCTGTTGTTTATTTTTGACTATTTCAAAATTTTTATCCTCAGAAAAAAAACTAGGATTCAGTGAATAATTCTTTTTAAATAACTCTTCATAAACAATAATTAGAATAACTGCAATAATTGGCAGCAATATAAACAAATGATAATTTTTACTTAGCCAAAAATAGATAGTTAACCTTAAAAGCAACCCTATTACTAGACCTCCATAAATATAAGATAAACAAATCTGAATTTTGCTCAATTTTAAGTAATAACAAAACCAATAAAAACTGAGTGTAATGACACTAAAAACCAACAATATGAACGGGTTAAAATGAGAAAAACTGAGCACACTTAATAAAAAACACATAAAATAAATTATAGGCATGACTTACCCCCAAAATAAAATTCAATTAAATATTTTTTGAGGGCAAATTTAAAATTGGTGTATTATTTCCATCCCAAATTCAACCAACATTCCATCTATTCGCTATCAAACTGCCAATATACCTCACCCCAATCCTGAGTTTTAAGCTCAGGTAAGATTTCACCTTGCTTAAAATATTGTCGTGAATTTTCTTGTGCGACTGTAAACCAGTAACCAGTTTTTGGGCATACTTGACCTGCTCGTACACTCAGTTTCTTTGTAGCTTCAATGTTGGTATCAGCCTTGGCATTAATATTTTCAATATTAAAAATATATGTTTTCTCCTCTTCTGGAATCGTTCCATCCAAATAACGTTTATCTTCCCAAATTAAGTTCCATTCGGTAGATTTAGATTTCTGTATATCTCCATTACTATATTTTGGTGCAATGGTTCCTTGATAAAAGTAATTAGGACAGCCTTTATCCCCACCATCTAGTTTTGCCTCATAAATGCCAGTTATAGATATTTCATGGTCGGTTTCTACAACAATTGTGTCAAAACTCTTGCATTCTAATGGGCTGCTCACTTTATCTATAATATTTTCTTTATATAAAGGCCAATAACTTAATTCAAACAATGATTCAAAACTCCATTTTTGAAATAATTTATCTAAATTTTTAGGCAGAAAATATTGTGCATACTTATAATCTGATGAAACTGTAATTTTCGCTATATCTAGCATTTCAGATGCTATAAGAAGCTTTTTAATAGCCCCAATATGATATGGTTCTTCAAATAGACTACCATCTCTCCCACGTATACCTAGTTCAATATACAAAGGATCATTAGCTAAATCTTTCTCATCTCCATAACGGCCAAATATTAATCCTTTTATTCCGCCTTCAAAAAACAAAGGATATATTTCATTTTTATATGGTGTTCTAAAAAAAAGTTCTAACGCTTTTTCTTGATTATTCAATACATTTAAATACATTACGTATTGTTTCTCATAGTTTTCACTATAATTTTCTTTAATCACATTTGTAGGATTTCTTAAAAGTCGTTCAAACTCTCTAACAAAGTCAGCATGTAGATCATATATTTTCTTAAAAAAAGAATAACTTGAGTATATCTTATTCAAATATACTGCTTGATTTATATTAATATTATTTTCTCCATCTATTTCTCATAATTTCAAGAACATACTTATCACCTAATAATATAATTCGCTACCAGCTTATTTTTCTTCTGCTGGTAGAATAACTTGATCATTTAACATCTATCTGCCATCAAACTGCCAATATACGTCGCCCCAATCTTGATTTTTAATTTCAGGTAAGACCTCACCTTGTTTAAAATATTGACGTGAATTTTCTTGTGCAACTGTAAACCAATAGCCAGTTTTTGGACATACTTGACCTGCTCGTATACTCAACTTTTCAATAGACTCAGCATCGGTCTGGGAACCTTTGATACCAATATTTTCAATATCAAAGATATAAGCTTTCTCTTCTTTTGGTATTGTTCCATCTAAATAGCGATTATCTTCCCAAATTAAACGCCATTTGACATCTACCCACTCATCAGTGCCTTCTAGTTGATAATCTGTTGCTCTCGAGCCATCTAAGAAATAGTTAGGACAGCCCACTTTTCCATTAATTGGCAACCATGGCTCATAAATACCCGTAACTGTTACTTCTTCACCTGTAGCTATTTGCCCAATTGGATTTAGGTTAAAAGGTGGGCACATTGGAATCGGTTCAGGGTAAATTCTTAACGGTGGCCATTCTTTAGAGAAAAAAATAGTCTCATAAGACCATTTTTGAGATTTTCGTATTGTATTTTTATCAATATATGCAAATGGCTCACTTACCTTACCTGCTAAATAACTCTGCATACAAATATTACGATAGGCTAATGCAATTAATAGTAAGCGTATAGAACCAGTATGGTCTACTTTTCGCCCAAGTGGGTCAGTATTATAATTCACTGGTTCAAAAATATCAGTTGATCTGGAAATACCTAGACCCAATAAGATATAAAATGGATCATCATATATTATATTTTCATCAGCATATCGATCAAATAACCAATCTGTAAAATCGACATTACAAAAACTATTATATGCTTCTCTTTTATGTTTAGTCGTTCTAAGTAGTGTCAAACCTTTCTCTAACTCAACTATTTTGTTTAGGTAATGAACATACTCACCCTCATGCCTTTTTTGTAAATGCTCTGCATATTGGTGTCGTAACACTTCTTTCGGGGGATTTCGTAACTGCCTTTCAAAAGCATCTAAAAATTGCTGATATAAGTTACGAGCTTGATCTAAAAAAGTATAACTTGTGTACTTTTTAATTAAATAAAATGCTTTATTTCGTGCTTCTTGCTCTTGCATTGGTGACATCGTTTTAGGGTTTAACATAGATTAACGTTTCTCAGTTTGTGATTGTCTCTGCTGTTGGTATTCCACGCCTGAACGTGTTGTTGAAGTAGTTGACCGTAACACCTGTCCCAGTTTTTCACTTTGCTGTACAATTTTTGCTGATCGTTCACGTTTTTCTAAATATTCAACCATTGTTTCCACATCATCAGTAATTTTAGCATCTGTCCAACCTGTCGCCTTTTCTTTAATCATTTTATCAATATATTCTTTTACAGGTGTATGATGAGGATCTCTAAAATTAATAAAAATTTGAATATCACCACCTGGCAGTAATAAATTAGTGGCCTGATGTCCTCTTTCTAAACTATTCTCATTATCAAGCTGTTCTGCAATCTTTCCACGCCAGACACGTAAACCATCCCAATTATCAGGTACAGTTATGCCTAGCTTTCTCATTTCAGCAACAGTAGGCACATGGTCTAATACCACATATGCACCATTAGTACTCCATGCACCTTTTACAGCACAATCCAACCGCCATGCCTTACCATTTTCAGACATTTTTTCTGCCCAATACCCCCCAGATTTCCCAGGATTTACTTGCTCCACTACCCGAAATAAAGGAACTTTTGATCCTGCTTTCAATAATTTAGGTTGAATCGGAGCTTTACTACTAAAAGAGTGAATATCTGGATAAATAGTAACTTTCTCATCATTAATAATAACTTGTTTTTTATAACTTTTTAAATCAGGCCAACCTTCTTTATGTTTATAATGACTCAAAGGTGCAGGTGTATGCCCCTTACTTGCAATCACTTTAGAAGCAGTTGAACTTAAACGGGCTTCAGTGGTCATCACTTTGGTCTGAGTACCGCCAATCTTCGCACCTGCCTCATTCATTTGACGAATGATCTCAGTACGAACTTTATTTAAGGCTTGATCCAACTCTTTAATAGCTGAAGGAATCATCTTATCTGCAAGACGTCCCAACTCATCTAATTTTGGCCCCATTGAATTCACATAAACACTGACACTTTCTGGTAATGCTCCACCCATTTTCTGGCTAATAAAAGCAAAGCCATCTTTCATACGTGAGAGGCCATTCTTAAATTCAGACAAAATTTTACCTTGGTATTGGGCGAAATTAAGTTTTTGAATGAATTGAACCGAATTGCCATAACCCATTTTTCTTAAAAAGGCGAGTATAGCAGCAGCCACCTCTGCAACCTTTGTTGCATCTTTCATCACTGTGATTAAGAGACGACCAATTCCTTTTAAAATACCTCCAAAAATCGGAATAATTGGCAATAAACATAAAATGATTTTGACCCAATTAATCACTTCAGAGGCTTCTTTTTTGTCATCTGCCATCTTCATTAAAATTGCAACCAAGTCCCGTGCAGCTGTTACTTCACCAGCTACAGGAAACATACTTATTGCAGCATCAGTAAAAATCTGACCTACAGTTGCTTTATCGTTAAACTCTCCCTGTAAAGCACCACCAATCCATTTTCCTCCAGCAACTACGCCATCTTTAACCTGTTTCGCACCACCTACAATTTGGTTACCAGCTTGCGTCGCTCTACTCCAAATGTCTGAGCCGATTTCAATGATTGCTATCTTCTTCTCTGCACTACTCATTTATTCTTTTCCTTCAGTGCTTGCTGATAAGAGGCTTCAAAATCATCCATTGCCCAGTCTGCTTTATGTTCAGGGTTTTCATCTGCTATAGCTATGACCTGATATGGTCTTTGATCTTCACCAAAAGTAACAACCGCTTCACCTTCTGGTGCATCTTGAATATCTGCAATTCCTTTGTTATTCGTTATTCCAGAATAACGCTGCCCATTTGCATATTTAATTGTAAAATTTGCGCCCTGAACTGGTTCTTGATCATGGTATTGTAATAACAGTTGTTTTCTAATTTCATTTGGCATCAAAGGGATATCTATGGGTACTTTCTGCCCCCCCACAAACAAATGCTGTCCTGCCTTCACCTCAAACTTTCCACCTGTCGTTGGAAAGATCCCTGAACCATTCAATTTGAGCTCAGAACTCTCTGCCTTTAATACAATTTCCTTCGGGCTATTAAAATAAACCGTATCTTTTGTTGAGATGATTTGTATTCCTGCTTTCGCCAATATATCTAAAGCATCCCCTTGTGCCTGTATCTCAACCTTACCTTTGCCTGCAACTTGTTTAATTCCATTTTGTGCTGCAAACAAACTGATCTTTTGACTGGCTTGGGCAATCAGGTTCTTTTGCGTGGTCAGGTTAATACTATCCCCTGCAAATTGGTTCAGTTGTCCATCCGCGGATAGGTGAATGTCGTCTGAGGTGCTGAGTCCAATCCCATTTGGCGAACTCAGTAGTAATAAGGCTTTGTTGAATTTGGCTATATCTTGCTGAATTTCTTCTGCAAAGTTTTTAAGTTGCTCTACCGATTCTAATTCATCCGTTTGTTGGTTCTTTGCCACTTCGCTCAGGGCTTTGGCATTGTTTTGGTTGCCTTCCAGTTGTTGTTTGGCTGTTTGTGCTTCGAGATGTTCGCCTTCGGCTTGCGCTTGTGCATGGGTGGTGATGAGTAAACCTTCACCTGCTCGGATCGCACCCCATTGGTCTGTACGTAGTTCAAAGCCTTCACCTCGGTCTTCACTTTCTGCTTGGGCTTTGGGATGGCTCAGTTTACCGAGATTAAGTTGGCTGGCTGCATGGCTGCTTTGCAGTTGTGCACTAATCTGTCCTGTGGTGTCGTCAAAGCGTAGTTGGTTGTAGCCTGTGCCTTGGTATTCTTTGGATTTGATCCCTGCTAGTTTTTTGGTGTCCGGCAGTTGGCCTGCATTGTCGAATTTGCTTGGGCTGCGTTGTGCTTCGTGGAGTCGTCCGGTGACAAAAGGACGATCGATGTTGCCATCAAAGAAGTCGATGACGACGATTTCTCCAATGCGGGGTAGGAAGCGTGCACCATAGCCTTCGCCTGCCCACGGGGTCAGTACATCCACCCAAGCTGAGTCGGTATCGTTGTTGTTACTGCCTGCTCCACCATCGTGGCTATGGTCGTCATTGCGGGTAAACAGGAAACGGACTTTGATTCGTCCCCATTCATCGACATGGATTTCTTCGCCTTCAGGTCCCACTACTCTTGCGCGTTGTGGGTGAGCGGCTGGGCGGTGTTGCAGTGGATGGTATTCGGGTACAGTTTTGATGTTGCGGCGTTGCAGCGTCAGTTGGTTAGCTTGGCGTTCTTCTGAATTTACGCTATTTGTGTTTTGGTGATCTTGCCATTGGCTTTGTGTGATCAAACTTTGGATTTGTTGGTTTAAATCTTTAGGAAGGTTGTTTTGGTTGTAGTAGTGTTTAGCAGTGATTAGAAATTCTTGGTCTGCACCACTGTGTTGATCAATTTCAGGGTGTTCGTTGAGTTTAAACCAGTAGCCCACTTGGGTATCTCGTACGGTGGTGCTGGCGATAAATTGTTTGGCTTGGGCATCATGGTAGTGACTGAGGTGTTGGTTCAGTTTTTCGATTTGGGTGTTGCCTGAAGCGGTTGCACCATCTTCACCGTTGAGGTCTTGCATCCATGCTGGAGTGAAGTGCCATGCATCTTCGAGCCCTAGACTAGCGTTGTCGTGTTGTTGGCTATGTTGGTGTTTGCTTTGGACGCTGCCTGCCCCATCTTCTTGTTCTAAGGCATCGGCTTGCCAGCGTTGGATATGTACTGCTGTGGGTTGTAGGGAACGTTCTGCAACCAGACTCGTCATGCTGTCGTATTGTTCGGTGGCACTGCTGCGGTGGTAGCGTATTGTTCTTCGTTCTAGGGCTTGGTATTGGCTGTTGTCATCGATCAATCGGAGTTTTTGGGCTTGGATGGGGTTGTTGCTATTGGCAACGCTGAGTTGGGCTTCGTCGATGAGCCAGTTAATGCCTTCGCTTCGCAGCAGTCGGGTAATGAAGTCGTAGTCGCTTTCATTGGCTTGCATCACAAAGGGACGGATGTCGTAGTTTTCTTTGATCCCACCCAAGTCGAGTGTAAGACTTGATGCAAATAGCGGGCTGCGTTGTTGCCATTCTTTGAATAGGGTTTGTACGATGTCGAGTACAGTTTTATTCATAAACACGCGGCTGTTTCGGCGTTTATGCCACAGTGCGGTTGCATCTTGTAGTTTTAGTTTGTAGAGGGTGAGACTACCGTCAGATTGTCCCTGGATAGCTTCAGTGATGATCCCTGTGGTTCTAAAGAGTGTGCCTGTATCGGTAACTTGATCTATTGCTGCCTGACAGCCGATGAATTGTTTTAATGGGATGTGGGCGTTAGTGGATAGGCAGATCAGTTCTGCGGTCATGCCCTGATTAATGGCATGTTGACCTTGAATTTTTTGGAGGAAGACTTGTTGATTTAAGCTCGGATTGGCAAATTGTATGTGGATCGCACGTTTTTGTGCGGTTAAGCCAAGTTGTTCTAATGCAGCATAAATAGTCTTGAACATCGCTTCTTATTGAGTTTTTTTAAACGTGAGGGCATTTTACAGGAAAATTCGACCAGATGTTCAGACCGTTTCGTCTATTTGTGACAATTTTTGTCTTATTTTATTGCAATCTATATTAATAATATTATTTCTCCTCTATTTATCATCACTCAATCAAACGATAAAAAAATGTCCCGAAAAAATCGAGACATTTATTTTTTTTACGCGCGATTATACGAAACGTATCGGCTTGAATTCAGGCTCATTTTTATGATGATCATCATCACACTCTTCACCCTCTTCCTTACTACCACGATCAATATAACCACTACGCTGCTCTTCTGGGAGATTTTCTATTTCCCACGCATAAACAGCTTGCATACATGTTTGACGTTGCTCTTTAGTCAAGGCAACACCATTTGGCCATTTACCGATTTCAACGGCTGTTTTTAATCGCTCAACAATCTCAGGATTTAAAATAGCGAGCATTTGTTCAATATTCATGATTCATCCTGTTGAAAAGATTCGAAATCTTGGTTCCAACCTAGTTTAGTACGACATGCCATATAGAAGTCATAACCAGGCGGATGTAATAAGCTTAGTTTAAATGGATGTTTTCGAATATGCACAGTATCACCAACATTTAATGCAACACTATGTTGTCCATCAGCACTTACCATCGGTAAAACACGATTTTCACGAATCGTAATTTTAACTTCGCTATGACCACCCACAACAATCGGACGAGATGATAATGTATGTGGGTGCATTGGAACTAAAGCAATCGCATCCATACTCGGATGTAAAATCGGACCACCACCTGACAATGCATATGCGGTTGAGCCTGTAGGTGTCGACACAATCAAACCATCACTGTGCTGACGATACACATATTGTCCATCAATGCTCAGTTCAAAATCAATCATATGAACCGATTTTCCTGAGTGTAATACCACGTCATTTAAAGCGATGGCATCATAGATGGTTTCATTATTGGTGCGAACTTCGATTTCCAATAAAAAACGGCGATCTAGTTGAAACTGACCTTGTAATACTTGATCCAGTTTAAAAATAGCTTCTGCAGGCTTTATATCCGTTAAAAAGCCCAATCGCCCACGGTTAATACCAATCACTGGGGTATTATAGCGAACCAAAGCACGAGCAGCATGTAATAAAGATCCATCCCCGCCCACAACGACGACAAGATCAACCACCTCACCCAATAAGTTACGGCTTACGGTTTGTCCGTGGCTGTAAGGGACCAACTGTGATGTCTCTTGATCAAAAACAGGATTTAATCCTAAAGTAATCAAATGATCATGTATGAGACACAAAGTTTCTACAACAGAATACTTATCTGGTCGCCCAATTAGACCAATATTTCGAAAGGATTTATGTGAAATTTGCACGAAAAATGTGGCTCCGTTGCGATTCTCGCCTATCATATCATTATTCGTTGATGATTGATTAAAAACTATAAAAATGTAGATTCTGTGTTTTTAATACAGTGATTCCCCACCTGTTTTGAAAGATTTTGTTGCATGTTGCTATTTATTCACAGTTTTGTGATTGCAAAATACGCATAAGCTACGCATCATTAGCCACATTGTTTTTGTTTTAACGCAAATCTATGAAGTGTGAACGTGGTATCGGTTTTATAAGCCTAATCTTTTTAATTTTAGTGATTGGTATATTTATTGCCTTTAGTATCTATCTGATCCGATTGGATAATATTATTCGCAATAAGTTTGAAGGTCAGCGTTGGGACATCCCTGCTAAAGTATTCGCTCGACCATTAGAGGTGTATGCGAATGCACCAATTACTCAAGAAAACTTCATCCAAGAGTTAAAATTACTGGGTTATAAAAACACCGCCAATTACGAAAAGTCAGGAAGTTATGTCACACAAGGAAATAAACTTTATGTGCATACGCGTGGTTTTGACTATGGGGATAGTACTGAACCTGAACAAGTATTAGAAGTTGGTTTTTCTGAGGGTCGTGTTGGGGATATTCGCTCAACCAAACCTTCAAATACAGGTATTGCTCGTTTAGAACCGTTGCTCATCGGCGGCATTTATCCGCAACATAATGAAGACCGTGTACTGATCAAACTGGATCGCGTACCTAAAACCCTGATTGAAGCATTAATTTCAACAGAAGATCGTAATTTTTATCATCATCATGGTGTCTCACTTCGTGGTACAGCTCGTGCTTTAGTAAGTAATGCCACTGGTGGTAAACGCCAAGGTGGATCCACCTTGACGCAACAACTCGTTAAGAATTTTTACCTGTCTCCTGAAAAAACACTTAAACGTAAAGTGAATGAAGCCTTCATGGCGTTGTTGATTGAATTTCATTACAGTAAAGATGAAATTCTTGAGACTTATTTAAACGAAGTAAATTTAGGCCAAAATGGTAATTATTCAATTAATGGTTACGGACTTGCATCACAGTTCTACTTTGGCTTGCCTCTGCGTGAACTCAACATTTCACAACAAGCCTTTTTAGTCGGCTTAGTACAAGGTCCTTCTTTATACAATCCTTGGCGAAACCCTGAAGCAGCTAAAAAACGTCGTGATGTTGTTTTAAACAATATGATGGTGATGGGTTATTTAACAGAAGCTGAATATCAAGATGAGATTGCACGCCCGCTTAATGTCATTAGTAAACCAACTGTTGGCCCAGCCAAATTCCCTGACTTCCTCGATATTGTTCGACGTCAATTACGTACCGAATACCAAGAAAGTGATATAACCAATCAAGGTTTGAGAATTTTCACCACGCTTGATCCAATTGCGCAAACCAATGTACAAACTGTATTTAAAAACTCTGTTGAACGCTTAGCTCAACGCAATCCTGCACGACTTAAAGATTTACAGGGTGCTATTTTGGTTGCTCATCCTGAAAATGGTGAGTTGATTGCAGCAGTGGGTTCCACTCAAGATTTTACTGGCTTTAACCGTACTATTGACGCAAAACGTCAAGTTGGCTCTTTATTAAAACCAGTCATTTTCTTAAATGCCATTGAATCTGGTCGCTATACATGGGCTAGCCCAGTTGAAGACACAGCCGTCAATATTCCAATTGATGGTGGTAAAAGCTGGTCACCGAAAAATTATAGTGGCAATGAAAATGGTATCGTGCCAATGCAGCAAGCTCTGGCTAATTCCTATAACCTCTCAACTGTTCGTTTAGCAAATGAATTTGGTCTTTCTTCATTTAGCAATAAACTCAAACAGTTTGGCGTAAACTCTGATATTCCAGCCTACCCTTCTATTTACCTTGGTGCAGTAAACATGTCACCTATGGAAGTTCTCGGAATCTATGGAAACTTCGCAACGGGTGGTTTTAAATATCCAACACGCTCAATTCGTTCAGTTGTAGATGCTCAGGGTCGCGTGCTCGATCGATTTGGTTTAAATGTTCAACAAACCATTGATCCGGCAGCAGCCTATATCTTGAATTATGGCTTACAGCAGGTTATGCGTACGGGTACTGGACGTTCTGCATACAATAGCTTACCTGAATCTTTAAATCTCGCAGGTAAATCAGGTACGACGAACGATACACGTGACTCATGGTTTGCAGGTTATTCAGGAAATCATGTTGCCGTAGTTTGGTTAGGTTTAGATGATAATAAGGTTACAGGACTCACGGGTTCTTCAGGGGCATTACCAGTTTGGACTAATGTCATGAAACAACTTCGCCAAGAGCCAGTCAATTTACGTCAAACGGATAATGTCCAATGGCAATGGATTGATCGCACAACAGGTGATCTTTCAGCGCAAGGTTGTGAAGGAGCAATGTACATTCCATTACTTCGCCAAACTGTGCCACGTCGTGCAACGCTGTGTGGTCAATCTCATTATGAGGTTGAACCAACATATACTCCTCAGAATGATTATGATGATGGAAATGATGACAGCATCGGAAATTATATCCGTGAAACTGAAAGCCAAATGGATACAGATTTATCCAATCAAACTTCTACACGCATTATCTCTAGCGGTAGTTACAGCGGCAATAACTAAGTGATAGGATGATTGGAAATGATTAAAAAATCGTTATTCTTAACAGGTGTAATGATACTTGCTGGCTGTAGCACGACTCCAGAGCGCCCTGCGCCGCAAACACCACCACCTAAGACAACAGATAACCAGAAAAAAGGTACTCAGCCTCCTTCTGGTGTTAAAATCACACCTTATGAACACAAAGAGATTAAACGCCAAACTGTGCCAGTCGTGGTGCCTGAACAAAAAGTTCAGCAAAAATTCAGCAATGATGGTGCGCAGTTACCTGCATTTAAAACCCTGATGCAAAAAACCCAAACAGCGTATAAGCAAAAACAGTTTGCCGATGCTGAGCGTTTTGCACTTCAAGCGCAACGTATTGCACCTCAGGCTTCTGAAACCTACTTATATCTGGCATTGATTGCTGATCAACGCAAGCAATATGCCAATGCTGAAGCGCTTGCTCGTCGTGGTTTGAGTTATGCACAAAGTAATGTAATGAAAAAGCAACTCTGGACAATCGTGCTTCGCGCCAGTGAAGCGCGAAATCACAACGTAAAAGCAGATGAAGCGAGAAGAATGATTCGCTCTCTATAGACTACTCTATCGCGTCAAACTGACGAATCCCAGCAAGCCCATAAGCATCATGTTTTTGGGCTTGTTGCATATCTGCAAGCTTCACTCCTCCCAAAGCAAATACCGGAATATCGCTGTTTTGAGCCAATTCAGAAAAGCCATCCCAACCTAACACTTTGGCTTCTGGATGTGTCTCTGTAGGATTCACTGGACTTAAAAACACAGCATCACAACCTATATCATGGGCATGTTTTAAAGAGACTGCATCATGACAAGCTGCGATGAAACGCTTCCCGACAATTAACTCACCTTTATGGAAGCTCATCAGTTGCGACTGTTTTAAATGAATCGTCTGAATTTTTGTTTGCAATTCAGAATCAAGCTGCTGCCATAGACTAAAATTGATAATTAATTTGTTAAGTTGATCATCCGACAATGTCAATAATTGTTGTTGGACTTCCACAAGATTTAGCTTTTCATTACGCCAATAAAACTGCGCATCACTTTGTGGCAATGCAGACAAACGATCACTGATCTTAATCAGATGCGACCATACCAATCGCTCGATGATCGTCTTATTCGCCTTTGGAAAATTCAAACTCCGTAATTGATCTCGGTTATACCATGTCCATGGTTGATGGATTAAATTCAACAACTCATCAGGAACATATGCATGAAATAAATGCAGCCGTACAATCAAATCATCATATTCATGCTGAATGACATCGAATTTGTGCCAATCTTTTAAGCCTATACCCACCTCTTCAAAGATCTCTCTGCGACAAGCCTGTTCAGGTGTTTCATGCTGTTCGACTTTGCCGCCAGGAAACTCATATTTATTGCCTTGATGTTGATCGGCTTGCCTCCATCCGACAAGCACTTTTGATTTATGCAATAAAATTGCAATTGCAACTTCAACAATCGCTTTAGCCATAACAGTTTAATTTCCCTGAGATTTCATCAAAAGTATAAGGAACTGAACACTTCAATTACATATCCTTAATAAAAAATAATAAATGATTTTGTAAATTAGCAAAAATTTCGTTGACAGGTGTATTCGATAATGATTATCATTTAAAACATTAAAAAACACACCACGGAGCATAACAAATGAACGCACCATTTAACTTATTTACTCGTAGCACAGACTCAGCTCAATCTTTACCAATGCTACATTCAAACAACCTTTTTGCCCTAGGCCGTGAAATTCGCATTATGCACGCTGGAGAAGAATATCGTTTGCGTTTAACTCGCAATAATCGCCTGATTTTAACAAAGTAATATAATAAGAATCGGATAATAATAATCGTGGGAATAGCAGTATGTCAGCGCGTACTGCTTTTTTAAGTTTTGAGATACTTAGAGTTCTACTTATCTATTTAATTTAATATCCACTTTTAGACCTCCATATTTCGATTGGAAGAATTCAATTCGCCCATAATGAAGCTCAATTATCTTTTTACAGATCGATAAACCCAACCCTGAACCCTGTGTTTTCGTTCCTAAGGCCCGATAGAAACGTTCACCTAAGCGTGCCAGTACTTCCTCATTTATCATTTCCCCTTCATTTTCAATAATCAGTTCAACTGAGTTGTGAGATTGGTCAAGCTGAATATAAACATTTCCCTGTTTTGGCGTATACCGAATTGCATTGTCCACAATATTTCGAATGCAACTAAACATTAACTGACGATTTGCAAAAACCTCACTACCTTCTGTCACGCTAAGCTGAGGATGGAATTGTATTGATTTTTCATTTGCAAATAATGCTTGTGTTTGCATCACTTCCATAATCAATTCATTGAGTGAAAAATGTGTTTTGGGAAGATTATCAGCATGTTCAGGATCTAAACGTGCCAGTAAAAGTAAGTTTTCTAAAGTCTGAATTCCTCGACTCACATCTTGCTGTATATGGATAAAGTCAGCCGCACGTTCTGGATATTTACGGTGTAATAATTGCAAACGCATTTGAATCGCTGAAAGTGGTGATCTTAGTTCATGTGATGCATCCGCTGTAAAACGTTGTTCAGCTTGTAAGGACTGGTCCAAACGTTGCAACAATTGATTCAATTGATTCAACATAGGTTGCAATTCTTTGAGTTCAATTTCGCCCGATTGTATCGGACGGAGATCATCAGCATTTTTTGCAGAAATTTGCGCTGACAATTGATGGATCATTTTAAATTGACGTTTGATGAGCAAATATAAAATAAGCCATTGTACCGCCCAGACCAAAAGCAGAATTAAGGTGTAGCCAACGACGCTATGCCATAGAGCCTTAAAGCGTTCGTCTAAAGGCTGTATCACCAACACCTGCATATTCGACTGAGTATCCCTAGCCGTATAACTTCGCCACAACTGCTGATCCTGCCAGATAAAACCGTAATCATCGCGCGTTATTGCAAACTTATAATAGTGTTGATCAAGTTGGAATTCCTCGGACTGAGTAAGTACATACTGCTGATTGCTTAGCCGATACTGGATATCAAACTGATCACTAAGCTCATCTATTTGCTGTCCAGATGTCGTGGTCAAATCTGAGATCAACAACATATCTGAAATCTCATCCATGATCTCATCTTGCATTTGCATGGTTTGATAACTAGAGACAATGACGAATAAAAGTAATGCCAAACAGCCGACAACGATCGAACTCATCATTGAAGTTTTAATCAGTTTCGTTTGCAAAGACACAACTTTCATCGCTTTATTCCTTATGCATTCGATAGCCAAGTCCGCGAACGGTTTTAATATACTGTCCGCCTATTTTTTTGCGAATTTGATAAATAAAGACTTCAATTGCATTACTTTCAATTTCATCTCCCCATGCATATAAAGATTCTTCTAATTGTTCGCGCGTCAAAATATGATCTGGTTTTTGCATTAATTTATATAAAATTTGAAACTCCTTTGCGGTTAAATTGACTGGCTGCCCTGCCTGAATCAATGTTTTTGCTTGAGGATCAAGTGTTAAGTCAGCGAATTTAAGATATTGACCTGCGTCAAGCTGATGCTGGCGTAGTTGTGAGCGAACTCTTGCAGATAACTCTTCTAAGTTAAAGGGTTTGACCAAATAATCATTTGCACCTAGATCTAAGCCTTCAATCCGATCATGGATATGATCTTTTGCAGTAATAAAAATAACAGGCGTTTTTAAATTCAGTTGTCGAATAGATTTTAGAATCTCATCACCCGATGCTTGTGGCAAACCTCGATCGAGCAATACACAGTCATATTGATGCTGTTCAATTGCTAAAATTGCATGGTCACCACGCTCTACCCAGTCAACGCTATAACCATCCATTTCTAGCCAGTCTTTAATACTTTCCGCCTGTGAAGCATCGTCTTCTGCCAATAAAATCCGCATCAATAAACGCTCTCATTTTTGATCTTTAAGGTTTATCTTAAAGCAAATAAAAACCACATGAAAAAATCATGTGGTTTTATATTCACGCTACAGCTTAGAATTGAACTTGATCAACATCAATCTCAACACGTTTCTTAGGTTTGTAGTCTATATCAACTTCACCAATGAGGGTCACGGGTGTTTTAGCTGAAATTGGCTTACCTTGCCACAATTCATCATCGATATCGACGGTGATACTGCCTGTTTGGTCGCTAAACTGATATTTTTCATCACCAATTGACTTAACCACATAACCTTTCAGTTTTATAGGTGTGTCATCTTTTAAGGTCAATGCTTGCTGCACAGTACTTATCTGTGTGGGTGCCAAAGCCTGTTGATTAACTGCACCTGTATTTGCAGCAACCATAGTGGTTGCACCTATCAAACTTGCCATTACTGCAACTTTTGAAAATACGTTCATGTTCAGTTCCTCATTTTGATTTCATCATTTCGATGAGGTTATTTAAACAAACCAAGATGAGGTGAATCTGAAGATCGAAAAAATTAACTAGCTGAGTGGAACAACCCGCAAGACCTCTTCCAACGTTGTCACACCTTCGATGACCTTACGAGCCCCCGCGATTCGCAATGGTTCAACGCCTTCTTTTTTGGCTTGGGTTCGCAGATCATTCAGCGTGCCATGCGCGCTGATCACAGACTTTAGCTCTAAACTCACAGGCATAAACTCATAAATACCCACACGGCCTTTATAACCTGTATGACGACATGCCTCACAACCTACTGCCTTGAACATTGTGGTTGGCATATCCATCATATAATCAAAGGTTAGATGTTCCCACTCTTGCTCATTAATCGCCGTTTCTTGCTTGCAATGTGGGCACAATCGACGTACTAAACGCTGTGCTAACACCCCTAAAATCGTAGCTGAAGTTAAGAAAGGCTGTACACCAAGATCATGTAAACGTGTCAAACTCGACGGTGCGTCATTGGTATGAAGGGTAGATAGCACCAGATGTCCTGTCAGTGCTGCCTGAATCGCCATATTCGCAGTATCATGATCACGAATCTCACCAACCATAATAATGTCAGGATCTTGGCGCATTAAAGCACGAACCCCATCAGCGAAACCCAGCTCAATGTTTGGATTGACCTGCATCTGGTTAAAACTTGGCTCAAGCATTTCAATCGGATCTTCAATGGTGCAGACATTCACTTGTTCAGTCGCCAATTGTTTTAGCGATGAATAGAGTGTTGTAGTTTTCCCAGAACCTGTCGGCCCCGTGACTAAAATAATCCCATGACTATGTTGAGTGAGTTGTTGCCAACTCTGTAATAAATGACCTTCAAAACCAAGTTGCTGAAAACTACGTACTAACACTTCTGGATCAAAGATACGCATCACTAACTTTTCGCCAAAGGCAGTCGGTAAAGTAGAAAGACGCAATTCGGTTTCTTGTCCCTTCGGAGTACGTGTTTTTAAACGTCCATCTTGCGGTTTACGTTTTTCGGCGACATTCATCCGACCGAGAATCTTGATCCGAGAAATCACCGCTGTTAGTGTATTTGCAGGCATATTATAAATCGTGTGCAATACCCCATCGATACGGAAACGTACTTTACCCTTGTCCTTACGTGGTTCAAGATGAATATCACTCGCACCTTGCTCAAAAGCAAATTGCAGTACCCAATCAACCAATTTAACAATATGTTGATCATTTGCATCTGGGTTTTGAGTATCACCTAGCTGTAACAGTGCTTCCACGCCTTTATTATCACGATCAAATGCACTGGTATTTTGTGAGGAGTTGACAGCTCGGCTCACTTGATAATACTCGTGCAAATACCGTTGTAATTGCTCGGGGTTTAATAAAACTTTTTCTATTCTTTTCGGCGCAAGACTTCGCTCTAAGTTATTTTGCCACTCTGTCGAAAATGGTTGATCTGTTCCAATCAAAATACGATCGGCATGAACTTCAACTGCAAGAATATGGTTTCTGACCGCAAACTCTTGTGACATCACACTGGTTAAAGCGGTTACATCTGCCTTTAGAGGATCGATTACGAATAATGAAACAGCAGCTTTTTCAGCAAGCCACTGACATAAGCGATTCAGCGTCAAAGTAGTGGTTGGGTTTAACTGATCTTTGAGCTTAAAGTTCGCAATCCATTGTAATGGATGCCACTTCAACTGTTCTTTTTGTCGATGTGTGGTCTGAATTAGTAGTTTATCTCGTTCAGTAATAAGCCCATCTTTTTGTAATTGCTCTAAGCACCACGTCACATCAATTGTAAAAGAAAAATTTGCAAATTTTGCTTGCGCTTGCATCACCGTCAGTTCCCCAAAGTTATAACGCATTTATATTTTTAAGTTTGTTTGCTCTATATTTACAATCGACACCGTGCTTTCATCCACTGTAAATTGAATATTTAATTCTGCAAAACTCATTCCATATACTCGTTCCGAATCATCTTGATATGCAGGACGAGGATCTAAAGATAACACTTGTTCGAGTTCATCTAATACTCTTTTATTTAAAATCCCTTGCTTGAGTAATACAAGTTGCTGTGATTGTGCAATTTGCGTCCATTGCACGGATTTTCGCACAGGTTGTTCTTGTGCATAACCACTTGTCGAATCAACTATTGCATCGGAATATTGAATATAAGGTTTTATGTCTAAAATCGGCGTGGCATTTAGTAAATCAGCTCCCGAGACATACAAGCGGACTGTCTTTGCATGTTTTTCAACCCGTAGGAAACGTACGACAGATAAACCAATCGGCGAAGGACGATACATGCTTCTTGTAGCAAAGACCCCTATTTTTTGATTACCTCCTAGACGCGGCGGACGGACTTGTGCTCGAAATTTAGGCTGTTGATTCAAACTGTTATCATTATTTTTATTATCGTGAAACTGCCACAGCAACCACAAATGACTGAAATTCTCCAAACCATCAAATGCCAGCAAATCATTATAAGGTTCTACCATCTCTATAAAGCATTCGACTTCTACAAGATTTGGCTGTCGAGGAATTCCAAATTTTTCACGATAAGGAGAATGCATATAGCCAATAATCGGCATCGTTACAGCGTCAATCATCACTTTTTCTTATAAACACAATTAAATATATTCAGTTTATCGAGAATGATTTTAGATTAGAATAGCAATCTGTTTCTTTTATCTGTGATCGAGACCTTTAATGGCTGCTTTTAACGTTGAACGCATTACTCATGTTCACCACTGGAATGACACACTTTTCAGCTTTAAAACCACACGCGATGCAAGCTTACGTTTTAAAAATGGTCAGTTTGTGATGATCGGACTTGAAGTGAATGGCAAGCCTTTAATGCGTGCTTATTCGATTGCAAGTGCGAACTATGAAGAAGAACTCGAATTCTTCTCAATTAAAGTACAAGACGGTCCTTTGACCTCTATCTTACAAAAAGTACAAGTAGGTGACGAAATCCTGATTTCTAAAAAGCCAACAGGTACTTTAGTCCATGACGACTTATTACCAGGTAAAAACTTATATCTTTTATCTTCAGGTACTGGTCTTGCACCATTCCTTTCTTTACTTCGTGATCCAGAAACTTACGAAAAATTTGAGAAAGTAATTATGGTTCATGGTACACGTTATATTTCAGAACTTGCTTATCAAGATCTGATCCTGAATGAACTTCCAAATCACGAGTTTTTTGAAGAATTGGGCATTAAAGAAAAATTAATTTACTACCCAACTGTGACGCGTGAACCCTTCCACACTCAAGGTCGTGTAACAACTGCAATCGAAACTGGCGAATTATTTGAAAAAATTGGTTTACCTCGTTTCAATCGTGAAACTGACCGTGCAATGCTTTGTGGTAGTCCAGCATTCCTAAAAGATGTTGCTGCATTACTCGATCAACACGGCTTAGTTGAATCACCACGTATGGGTGTGATGGGTGATTATGTGATTGAGCGTGCTTTCGTTGAAAAATAAGCTTTAAGACTTACCCAATAAAAAACCGAGTAATAAATTTACTCGGTTTTTTTAACAATATAATGTAATAGTTAAAATACAGTATTAAGCTGCCTCTAAATCTATCAAACGTTCAATATAATACCAGCACTCTTCTATTTCAGAATGATCTTTATTTACTTTGGCATAGGCCGTCATACCGTCCAATATATTAATATACATAGCTGTCAATACGTGGGGTTGAAATACTTTTGCTTTTTCAAACAAATCCCCAACTAATGCCATCAACCATTCTCTATATGCCACAATTGGACGAATAATAGACGGATATTGTTGTAGTATTTCCAAAGACGCTTTTTGAAACATACAACCATGGAAATCATCAGAATTAAACCATGACAAATGCCAAAAATAGACTGCTTTAATCTTACCTAAATAATCCTCTTCACTGAGCTGATTCACTTCACTCTCAATGGCTTCTTGAATACTTTTATTTCTCCGTGATAAGCATTCTTCAATCAAATTTTCTTTAGATGGGAAATACTTATAGAACGTCATCTTTGCAACGCCTGACTCACTGATGATTCGATCCACCCCAACAGAACTGTAATTGTGACGATTGAAGAGGTTCATGGCCGTTGCAATAATATCTTCTTTTTTTGACATTTTATTATCCTTTAGAATTATAATATAAACTTAATATATTATTTAGGCATAGTTTATGGGCTAATAAACTCTGGCGACTATGCTAATGTCCATATACTTTATGAACATTATAGAAAATATAGCACTTTCCATCAAGTTCACTATTATAAGTTAAGCAAAAAAAAGCGCGCAAACAAGCTAATTTGTAAAAAATTCTTTCCATTTTAAAAAAACTTAATTGTTAATGTGAAATAAATCACTTTTTATTTATCTTTTGATTAATTAACAATCTGAATAATTATTTTTTAGCTTGTTTAATAAATTGATTTCACCTCTAAATCACCTTATATTTATTTTATCCAATAAAAAGATCTTTGGTTGGACCAATAGTTATATTCATAAACAACCAAAAAAAATCGAACTATATCATTGGAAAAGCAATAATATTTATTAATTCATTGAGTAAAAAACTATGCCAAAAATATTTGAAAACTTTGACAACCCAAGGCAGAAAGCTATAGACGGTATGAAAAATAGTATTTCTGCAGAAGCCTGGAACAAAAATTTGAACTTTCTGAACAGTTTAAGAGCAGAAATTTCAAAACATCCTGTTTCAAAGCATCCAGCCATTCAACTTCTTAATGACGGTTTGATTGATAAAGAAACCTTAAAACATATCCACTTAGAATATCGACATGCAATCGTACAAGTTTTTACTGATGCATTACTGATGGCTCAATTCCAAACAAAACAGTTAGAACCTAGACTCCTATCAGGTTCTAAAATGTATCCACGTTTTTTATTAAATCTTAATATTCTGGATGAGTTTGGTTTCCGTCCCGCTTTAGACAAGAATCAGTATTATTCAGGTAACCCTGAATACGCGCACTATCCTTTATTTGAAGATGTGCTTGATGATTTTGAATTAACGCAATCAGAGCGCAACAATTATCAACCTTCTATCATTGCGCAAAAAGTTCGTACTTTCCTAGAAAATACCTTTGATCATTATCAAGCTGTGACCGCTTTACTCGCCGTTGCTGAAGAAGAGGTTATTCTATTTAGCCCTGCATTACGTCAAGCGACTAAAGCTGTTGGTTTCAATGTAGATAGTGGTTATTACTATGTACACGGTGTATCACATGATGCATCCGCTGAAGCTGCTGATGATGACCATGAAGATGATTTATGGTTTGTGTTGGCTCAGGCTTGCGTCGAATCTGATTATGACTTAATCCGTGATCTTTGCTTAGAGTATTGTAATCTTTGGCAAATGTTTTGGGATGAACAAATTTCTAGTTACCAGTACGAAGCATATCGAAAACTCGCTTGACGTGGATGAAAGGTCATTTCCACATGTTCGGTGTGAATATGACCTTTAAACCTTATTTTGTGTCAGAAAATCAGTGATCGATGGGCAGCAACCCCAGCCAGCGCCCCGTCGCCTACAGCCAATGAGATTGATCCACCTAATCGGGCTACATCTCCACAAGCAAAAACACCTGAGAGTGACGTTTCTTTTAGGTCATTAGTTTTAATCATTTCTCCCATTGGATTTTGCTCCACATCACAGGCTAGCTTATGTATCCAATCTTGAGAAATTACACATTGTGGTGTGACAAATAACCCCTCCAACGTGATGTGCGTTTGGTCAGAAAGAACAACTGTGCTGTTTCCAATAATTTCTGAAACAAGCCTTTTTTCAATTAAGACACCTCTTTCAATGAGTTGTGCTTCTGTTTCGGCGGCTAAAGGTTGACCATTTAAAAAGAAAGTCACACTTCCCCATTCTGGTAATAACATTGCCATATGTGCTGAATGCTCAGAATTTGCAATCAATCCAATTTTTCCTTGATCCAGTTCATAACCATGACAGTATGGACAATGGAAAATACTTTTACCCCAACGTTCTTCAAGGCCTTTTATCTCAGGTAGCTGGTCTTGTACGCCGGTTGCAATGATGATTCTTTTCGCACTCACCGCATGGGTACCATCAATACAGATATGGAAAAGATCATCTCTTTTTTCTATCCGCTTTACTGTTCCATCGACCCAATCCACAGTTTGATATTGAAGTAATTGTTGCTTGGCTACCTGAGCTATTTCACTGGCACGAGTTCCATCTTGTGTAAGAAAACCATGGGAGTGATCTGCAAAACGATTTCTACGTTGCCCCGCATCTATCATCACGACCTTTCTTCTTGCACGAACTAATGGCAAGCCTGCTGCCAAACCTGCGTAACTTCCACCAATAATTGCCACATCATAATTCATTTTAAACACCAATAAGTAACTTTTAAAGTTACACTAACGCTTTTTATTTATATTTGCAACTTTTAATGTTACATTAATATATCAAGCCTAAACTTCTCTAGCTCCTATGCGTACCGACAGTAAACTTTCTCGAATGCTCCATGTGTTACTCCATATGGCTCGACAAAATAAGATTTTCACATCGGAAGAGATTGCGCTTATGCTTTCGACCAATGCAGTCGTGGTCAGACGTACAATGGTAGGATTAAAAACTGCAGGATTTATACAATCCGCAAAAGGTCCTAAAGGAGGTTGGCATCTTATAGCTGACTTAGAAAAAACCACATTATTAGATATTTATCAGGCAGTGGGTGAACCGACTATTTTTGCAATCGGTAACGAACGAGAAAATCCTGAATGCGGTGTTGAACGTGTTGTAAATGCTGCACTGGAAGATGCAATGCAACAAGCACAAGATATTCTTCTAGCCAAATTAAAAGCCACAACACTTGCTGACCTTGCATACGAGTTCGATCAACTTTATCAAGCAAAAATGCATGAACACCATGTGTAAAATGTTAATGATGTTGCGATAAAGTTAGTCATAAACCTGATTATTTTGCGATCATGTAAATTATTGAAGAGCAACCTCATAAATTACGGTACAATTCAACTTTATTTTTCAATATTCTCGATATGTTGTCTCAGCTTGATGTTAATTTGATGGTCCTCATCATCTTATTGGCTTGTGGTGTTTTTAGTCATAATACGGCGGTTACTGTAGCCGCCGCAGTCTTGATTGTGGTGAAACTCACACCATTGGATCAGTTTTTTCCCTATATCCAGCAACACGGTTTGAATATCGGAATTATTATTCTGACGATTGGGGTCCTCGCTCCCATTGCGAGCGGCAAGATCAGTGGGGATAACATTTTAAAATCTTTCATCAGCGTGAAATCTTTAATTGCCATTGCCATAGGATTATTGGTTGCATGGTTGGGTGGCCGTGGTGTAAAACTCATGACTCATCAACCGGATGTCGTTGCAGGTTTGTTGATTGGGACAGTGGCAGGTGTCGCTTTACTCCGCGGAGTGCCTGTAGGACCTCTAATCGCAGCAGGTATCCTTTCACTTTTAATTGGAAAATCTTAGTCAACAATAAATAGAGATAATGAAAAAGCCAAAAATCACCTAGAAACGATTCAGTCTCTAAGTGATTATCTTTAATTCACCATAAGCTAGCGTTCGTAATACACTGCACGTTTTTTTGAAAATTTTTCTAATTGCTTTAAAAAGCCCTCAAAATAATTTTTCTCTTTTTCTTCAGTTCGATAGCCTGCATATAGGGTACGCCTTAAACCCTGTGGTGACACACAATCCAAACGACGGCTGACGACCCAACCTTTTTGTTCATATTCATTGACAACCCAATCAGGTAAAGCCGCTACGCCACGTCCACTCGCAACCAACTGGATTAACATTTGGGTTAAGTCTGTTGTTCGTATATGTTTAGGTTGAATATTCTCAGGAATAAACAAATGCGCCATGATGTCCAAACGATGTTTATCGACTGGATAAGTAATCAATGTTTGTTCGGCTAAGTCTTGCACTGTGACTTGTTCAGCTCGTACCAGTGGATGGGTATTGGATAAAACTAAGCGCGATTCATATTCAAAAATTGGGAAGTATTCGATCCCTTTTAAAGCGATAGGATCAGCTGTAATCAATAAATCAAATTCAGCATTTTGCAGCAATTCATGGGGATTAGATTCAAAACCTGCCGCAAAGTCCAAATCCACATCTGGGTATTGTTGGCGATATTGATTCAATAATGGCATTAACCAATCAAAGCAGCTATGACATTCTGAAGAAAAAATAATCCGCCCTGTCTGTCCATGCACAATCCGTGTAATATCCGTTTGCGCAATCTGCACTTGTGGCAAGATATCATCCGCGAGCTTGAGCAGGCGTTGTCCGACATTGGAAAAAGTCACGGGGCGACTACGACGATTGACCACTTCAACCCCATACCAATGATCCAATTCTTTAAGTTGATGAGAAATCGCGGACGGTGTTAAACATAAATCCGCAGCAGCAGCAACTAATGAACCATGCTCTCTTAAAGCAATCAATGTTTTTAAATGACGAAGCTCTAACACAACCAAAACCAAAATTGAATTTAATTCATCTTATCATAAAATTAATTAGCTTACCTCAATATGGTTTTACTTTATCTTTCACATATTAAATAGATCATGTATGAGAAGAAAGTATTTAATTTCTTAGCAGTTTTTGAAGTTAAATCATTTTCATTTTATGCTGAAAAACTTTCATTAAATTCAGAATTGTGTGTGCCTTAAAACTTTTACAATAATCGACAATTCACTTATTTTCTTATCGATCATGTCTCTTGAACGTCAAAAACTGAGCTTACCTAAAGGTCACGATAAATTACTATTACACTCCTGCTGTGCGCCATGTTCAGGTGAAGTCATGGAAACCCTCATCGAATCTGGTATCGACTTTTCGATTTTTTTCTATAACCCAAACATCCATCCAGTCAAAGAATATTTGATTCGTAAAGAAGAAAACATTCGTTTTGCAGAAAAACATAATATTCCGTTTATCGACTGTGATTACGATACCGATAATTGGTTTGCTCGCGCGAAAGGCATGGAGAATGAGCCTGAAAAAGGCATTCGTTGCACTATGTGTTTTGACATGCGTTTTGAAAGAACCGCATTATATGCCCATGAACATGGCTTTAGCTTGATTAGCAGCTCATTGGGTATTTCTCGTTGGAAGAATATGCAGCAAATCAATGACTGTGGTCTCCGCGCCGCTGCACATTATCCTAATATCGAATACTGGGATTATAATTGGCGCAAGCATGGCGGTGCAGTACGTATGCTAGAAATCAGTAAAAGAGAAGAATTCTATCAACAAGAGTATTGTGGTTGTGTTTATTCGTTAAGAGACACCAATCGCTGGCGTATGAGTAATGGACGTGATCGCATTAAATTGGGTGTAAAATTTTACAGCAATGCGATGGATGATGAATAAAATGAATAAGCTGATCCATACATATAGATCAGCTTATGATCAGGATTAATTTACAGATAAACTAATAATGCTATAAAACTGATTACTTGGTTTTTTCTTGCTATCAACCGACTCTGTAACTTCTACTAGATACTCACCTGCGCGTGGAAATGTTAAATCTACAGATCCATCAGTGCCTGCTTTTAGTGTTTGCGCTTGTTCATCCGTTGCACCCTTAGCACGGACTACAACTTCTGCATTGGCTAAAGGTTGATTTGCTTTCGCAACTTTTACTTTTGTAGGCTGATTAGCTTTTAGTTCATTCGGATGTGTTGAAAACTCAACTTGAATCGGCGCTGCGATTGGCTGTACAGGTGAAGCTTTTTCCTTCGTCACGTAGGTCAATAAGGTCCATTCACGAGTAACTTCCACTGGATTAATTTTCTTAGTTTTAAGATCGGCAGGGATCAAATAATCTCGTTCAGATTTTGCAGGTGCTTTATCCGCTGCCATATCAAAGAACAATTTCCATTCTTTTTGATCTTGCACATATTTCAACGGATAGCTTGCTGTGGTTTGTACACGATAAGTCCCCGCTTCAGGTAATTTCAAATCAAATACCGTAGCCGTTCCCAGTTTTGAATCTGGCTCTACCGTGCTTTGGACTTGCTTTGGACTAGTAATTTCAAACTTCGGACTTTTTAGCGCATATTCACTTTGCAAAGCTTCTTCAGCATAACCAGCCAAAATTGCGACCTGCGTATTGGTGGTTTGATATGCTACAGGTGCAACATATGGTTCATGTGCCGTGCTGTAACCTGAGATTAGAGCCAATGATGCTATCAATAATTTTTTCACAGTTGTTTCCTATCCTTTCATCCACATCATCATTGATGTAGTGATTCAGCCAATTATTCTATGCACTGCATTATACATAAATGAAAATAATTATCATAAACATTTAGTATTACTATTCAAATCTAGAGTTGCAAATTTAGATAACATTTATAAAATTTGTGTTCTTTTTCACATTTCTGTGATGTGCCCGATATAATATCGCCGCTTTATATATTTTGAGATCGTATGTCTTCCTCAAGCTCTCCCACTCTTTCTTCCCCGCCAAAACACTATTCTTTATTTCTGGTGATTTTTTCACTTGCGATTGGTAGTTTTTGTATCGGCACAACTGAATTTGTTGCAATGGGACTGATCCAGGAAATAGCCACAGATTTAAATGTCAGTGTTCCTCATGCTGGATATTTCATTAGTGCCTATGCACTCGGTGTAATGGTGGGTGCTCCCATTATTGCGATCTTGGGTGCCAAAGTTCCTCGCAAAACATTGCTACTTGCATTGATGTTGTTTTATGGCCTAGCAAATGCTGCTACTGCTTTAGCAACAAGCTCAGAAGCAATGTTAGTCTCTCGTTTTATTGCAGGTTTTCCACATGGTGCTTACTTTGGTGTGGCAGCTTTAGTTGCGGCTGAGCTAGCGGGTAAACAACGCCGAGCAATCGCAATTGCTCAAGTGATGATGGGACTTACTATTGCGAATGTCATTGGTGTACCCATCGCCACATGGCTTGGACAACAATTCGGCTGGAAAACAGGATTCGAGTTTTCAGCTTTGATTGCTTTTATTACCTTGATTGGTATCGGGCTTTTTGTACCTAATATTCGCCCTCAAAAAACAGCCAGTATTCGTGCAGAATTAAAAGGCTTAAAAAATATTAATATGTGGCTCACTCTTGCCGTTGGCGCAATTGGTTTTGGCGGTATGTTTTCCGTTTATAGTTACGTCTCCCCGATCTTGACTGAATATACACATGCCGATATTTCTGTTGTTCCGATTGCATTGGCGATCTGGGGTGTGGGTATGGTGATCGGTGGCTTGGTTGCGGGCTGGCTCGCAGACCGTCATTTATTTAAAACCATGATTGGAATCTTGATGAGTTCCGCACTTACTTTCGTGCTCGCCAGCTTTATGATGGCGAATCTCTATACGGCCATCGCAGCCTTATTTTTGATTGGCTTTACGGTGATTGGTTTAGGCAGTGCCTTACAAACCCATTTAATGGATATCGCAGGAAATGCACAGACTTTGGCGGCATCGTTGAATCACTCAGCATTTAACTTGGCCAATGCGCTAGGTGCTTTTTTAGGTGGATGGGTACTAAGCCACAATATGGGTTGGTTAGCCCCAATTTGGGTGGGTTTCGTTTTAAGCTTAGGTGGCTTGATTGTGCTATTAATCGCTTTAGCTTACACAAAATACTCCGCTCGCAAAGAATCTGTCGTTGCTTAACGACAGATTCTGCTTCATAGATATGCCCGCTATCATGGCTGAAACTATTTCACAGCTTCAGCGACTTCTTTGACCATTGCTTGCATACCGCCTAAACCATTATTCATTAGATACCAATTGCTTGAATCTAAATAAACAATATTGCCATTTTTGGCCGCTTTGGATTGATTCACGATGTTGTTATTTAATACGCGTTTTGCACCCTCTTGATTACCCGTAATTGCAGCACCACGATCAATTACAAATAAATAGTCAGGATTCTTTTGAGCAATAAACTCATGTGAAATGGCCATCCCATGTAAACCTACTTTAATCGAAGCATCTGCAGGGGTAAAACCGTATAAATCATGGATATTACCAAACCTTGAACCTGAACCATAAGCCGCTATCTTGCTATTGTTTACCAAGATCACCAAAGCAGTTTTACCTTTGGTCTTTGCTTTTAATGCAGCGATGTCTTGTTCCAAAGTTTTTAATTGTTGTTCTGCCTCAGTTTTTTTACCGACCATTTCGGCAATATTCATGGTTTGCTGTTTAAAAGAATTAAATTGATCGTTGTAATCCACATCCACGAAATAAGTAGGCGCAATTTGTTTAATCTGATTCACCAGATTTTCCATACGTCCACTCATCAAGATCAACTCAGGCTGACTCCCTGCAATTTTCTCCAGATTGGGTTCTTTGACTGTACCCACATCAAGATACTGCCCATTATTGAAGTTCTTTAGCATTTCAGGTAAAGGTGTGCCTTTGGGTAAAGCAACTACTTTGTCATCTGCGCCAAGTGTATGAATAGTATTCAGTGCATTGGTATCTAGTACTGCAATCCGTGACAAATTCGTCGGAATTGAAATCTGCCCCGCTTTGCTGCTAAAACTCAGCATCTCATGTGAATTCGTTGTTCCTTCATGTGTGGCAGAAGGCGTATTCGAATTACCACATGCAGCTAATACTGCACTCAACATCATGATCGGCAATGTCTTCTTAAACAGCATAACGAACTCCTAACTAATAAAATACAAACCTAATTTGTGTTGCTGAATTTGTTGAATCGGAATATGAAAATCAAAAATTGTTTCTAAAGTGCTTTCATTCATCATCTGCTGTGGATGCCCTTGGTACACCAACTCACCATTTTTCATTGCAATAATGTGATCGGCATATACCGAGGCAAAGTTAATGTCATGAATTACCACAATGATGGATTTGCCATGATTTTCAGCAAGATCTTTGAGCACATGCATAATTTGAGCAGAATGCTTCATATCTAAGTTATTCAACGGCTCGTCCAACAAGATATATTCAGTATCCTGTGCCAAAATCATCGCAATATAGGCACGCTGCCTTTGCCCACCAGACAGCTCACTTAGCTGGCGATGACGCATCGATTGCAGATCCATATAAGCAATTGAACGATCAATAATGTCTTGATCTTGTTTGGTCAAACGCCCCTGAGAATAAGGAAAACGACCAAATGCCACCAGATCCTCGATACTAAGCCGCAATTCGGTATGATTGGACTGCTTTAAAATCGCCATTTTTTTGGCAATATCCGCACTTTTCATATCACGCAAATCTTGACCATCCAGCAATACCTGCCCCTGATCTGCATCAATCAGACGACTCATGATCGAAAGCACCGTGCTTTTACCTGCACCATTAGGCCCAATAAATGCGGTAAATTGTCCTTTGGCAATCGTGAGTGAGACTTCATTGACGACGCACTGGTGATGATAACTTTTTCGTAAGTTCTTCAACTCTATTGCCATTTTTTATTTTCCTTCAATAAAATCCAGAAGAAATAAATTCCACCGACAAAGTTAATAATGACGCTCAATGTGGTTTTGAAATTCAATACATGTAATACGATAAATTGACCGAGCATGAGACAAAGCACACTCACTAAAATAATGCCGAGCAGTAAAATATGATGCTGATGGGTTTTAAATAGCTCTAACGTTATATTGAGCACCAGTAAGCCAAGGAACATCATTGGACCTGCGAGTGCTGTTGCAGATGCCAGTGCCAATACCACGAGGATCAGTAATAATCGGCTGGTTTTGTCATAGTCCAAACCCAGATTTAACGCATGATCTCGCCCTAATGCCATTACATTTAACTTGTGATAATGTCGAAAACTATAAAAAAGAATAGGAAGAATCGTCAGCAAAGATAGTGCTACCGTTTCCATCTTCACTACATTGAAACTTGCAAACCCAGCATAAGCGGCAACTTGAAACTCATCTGGGTCGAGCAACACCTGAAAAAAGGTGATCATATTGTCAAATAAAGTCGAACAAATCAGCCCGACCAAGAGCAAGAAATAAATATTTTGTTGTGCAACTTTTTGGAAAATGAAGCGATACAGCAATAAAGCAAAAGTCACCATTAACAATAAACTGATCAAATAATCAGTCACAAAGTTAAGCGACAACAATGTACTGGCACCAAAAAAATAAATAATCGCGGTCTTGGAGAGTTCATATAATTTATCTAAGCCCAAGGCTTGTGGCGTGACCACACGATTATTCACAATCGTATGAAAAACCAAGGTTGAAACACCTACCGCAACACCCGCCACGACAATTGCAGCGACCGTTTTCAAACGCAATCCCAGTGCATACTGCCATGCCACCCCGAGATTCCAACCGAGATATAGTCCTATGCTGACCAATACAGCAATCGCAAGCACAACCAGCTTTGTCTTATTGTGCATAGCGATACCTCCTGAGTAACAACCACAGGAAGATCACACTACCCACTACACCCATAATCAGGCTGACCGAAACTTCGTATGGATAAATCACCACACGACCAAAAACATCACAAAGCAAAACCAGCAATGCCCCAAGCAATGCTGTATGCGATAATGTCTTACGAATATGATCACCTAAATAAAGGCTGACTAGATTTGGTACGATTAAACCGAGAAAAGGAATTGCGCCGACAGTCACAATCACCACACCCGTGATCACAGAGACGAGCAATAAGCCTAAGAAAAGCGTTTGCTTATAATTCAAACCAAGATTGGTCGCAAAGTCTTCACCTAAACCCGCCAACACAAAACGATTGGCAAATATATAAATCAGTGCAAGCACAGGAATACTTAAATAAATCAGTTCATATTGACCATTCAAAATGGTCGAGAAATCTCCTTGTAACCACCCTGCCAAGTTCTGCAACAAATCAAGTTGCAAAGCGATAAAAGTCGTAAATGCAGAAATAATACTGCCAAAAATCATCCCAACCAGTGGAACAAATACCGTATCACGATGCTTTAAGGTGGCGAGGATGCTCATAAATGTCATCGCACCAATCAGCGTGACAATAATCGCAAATCCAGTTTTGGCAAAAATGGACGCGCTTGGAAGTAAAATAATCGAAATCAAAACACCTAACCGCGCACAGTCATATAGACCTGCTGTGGTTGGTGAAACAAAGCGATTGCGACTCAATGACTGCATAATCAAGCCACAGACACTTAGACCAGCACCTGCAACAACAATCGCCATCAGACGTGGTAGCCGACTTGTCCAAAAAAGCTGCCAGTCTTGCGGATTTCCAGCAATTAAACCTGCAACACTCATATCCCCAACACCTACAAATAGGGAAATCATTACCAAAGGTATGAGTAAAAGAAGTAAATAGCGCCGTTTAATCATGGCGGGAGAATTTCATTTAATAAACAACCTTAAAAAATGCTTAAAAATTACAATAAACATCAAATAAGAAAGTATCATAAATGATAATAATTATTGTTAACTTTTTTTAATATTAGCTAAACTCACTTATAACCACCTTAAGTAATATTAAAAAATGCTCAATATTCATGCTAATATAAATTATTGTTTTTAAACATAAAATCTCAATTTAGTTTTTACCCAAGACTAAGCTAACTCTTATAAAATATCAATAAAAACAAATATTAATAAGACAATTCATTTAGAACATGTTGGTTCCGTTAAAACATTAAAAAAGTTTAATGAAGAAAAAAATGAACTGAATCTTTAATCGGAATGATAACAGATGCGACCAATAACAGTGCCATCACGGTATTAAACAATTGAACTTTCCGCGGATGATTTACAATCATTTTCAACTTTTCGCCCATATATGCCCACACTCCAACACTTGGAATACTTACCAAGCCAAAGATCACACCGATAAAAACAAATTCTACCAATCGACTATTAGCAGAGCTATAAGTCGTGATTGCCCCCATAGCCATAATCCATGCTTTAGGATTGACCCATTGAAATAAAGCCGCACCTATAAAACTTAATGGTTTATCAACTTTGGTATCTGTTTGAATACTACCCGCTCGATAGATCTTATAGGCTAAATACAATAAGTAGCTAATACCTATGATTTTTAAAATTTCATAAAGCAAAGGCGAAGAACCCAGTGCAGCACCGATCCCATAACCGACCAGAATCACCATCACCCCAAAGCCAAAACCGATTCCTAAAATATGTGGAATACTTCGCTTTAAGCCAAAATTTAAACCTGAAGCAGCCAACATAATATTATTGGGGCCAGGTGTAATTGAGGTTACAGTTGAATACACAATAAAAGAGAAAAAAGTAAGTAAACTCATATAGAAAAATTATTCATTTGTTTAAATTTTCACTTACTATAACAGTTAATACTCTCTACTCTTTATTGATTAATACAATAAAATGAGAATTTACTCAGATAATTTCTCTCCGCAATGGGGACAAAAACTTTTTTGTTTATGCTGGGTGGCCTGCTCTTGTTCCTCTAAAATTTTTTCCTTCACCAATTGCATAATCACTTCATGGGTTTGCTCTTTAGGTAATCCTACTTTTAAGCGAATATTCTCAATTTCACGTTGATCATGTAACAAGTCAATTCCTTTTGCTTGTAAAGCTTCACGGAACTCTTGTTCTAGTTTTTGATTACGCAAGTTTAATTCATTGGCTAAACCTGAAGCCAAAATACCTGCTGGAAGCGCTGCAATCCCCACCCCAAGAATAGTAATCATCGCCCCTAAAAACTTGCCAATATGGGTTACAGGCGTTACATCACCATATCCGACCGTCGTTAACGTCACCACCGCCCACCACATTGCTTTCGGTATTGAACTAAACTCTTCTGGTTGAGCTTGATTCTCAACTACATACATACCTGATGCCGTCATTACAATCATGATAATTAAAATAAAAACAACAGCTTGAAAAGAACCTTTTTCTCGATGAATCACGCGTAGTAATATCTGCAACGATACGAAATAACGCGTCAATTTGAGCAATCGTAATAAGCGTAAAATTCTGAGGACACGTAAATCAATCGTGACGAAGAAATTGAGATACGCAGGAAGGATTGCAAGCAAGTCAATGATTGCGCCACCACTTTTCATCCAAGCAAAACGTTGCTGCCAAGCGGGGGATTGTGGATCTTTTTCCGCAATACTCCATACTCTCAATAAATATTCGATCGAAAAAATTACGATCGAAATATTCTCAAACGTTTCAAATAACATTTGATTTGGATAAAAAATCGAATCGATTGATTCCAGCATGACAGCTGTAGCATTTGCCACAATCAAAAATATCAGAAAGTAGTTAACGCCTCGACTAAAAGTAGTTTGATAGTCATCATCATGCAGTGTGCAATACACGAAACGTCTTAGTTGTGTCATACCGTACTTATAATTTTATCAAGCAAGTTCAAAATGTAGCATGTTAGATCCATATTTAATAAAAATTTCTATCGCTCTTGCTATATTCCACAACTATCTCAAAAATATGGCGATTGATTGAGCTATCACACAAGCAATCAACAAAATTCTCTTTGAATTATCAATCTCTAGTCATCAATAATTATGACTTAACGGTTAATTCTTTAAAGATTCATTCATAAAGAACTATAAATTTGATTAAACCCATGACAACAAGGGGAAACATCCCATGGGATTCAAAACTCTCCCTACACTTATTGCTATATCTCTTGCTCTCATTATTTGGTTCATTATTCCTGTGCCAACTGGTGTCGAACCTGAAGCGTGGCATTTATTGGCTATGTTTGTTGGTGTTATTGCTGCCATCATTGGTAAGGCAATGCCAATCGGTGCAATCGCTATTATTGCTATTACCTTAGTTGCGGTGACAGGTGTCACCAACGACAGTCCAACTGGCGCAATTCAAGATGCGCTTAGCAGCTTTGCTAATCCATTGATTTGGTTGATTGGTATTTCAATCATGATCTCTAAAGGGTTGCAGAAAACAGGACTTGGTGCTCGCTTAGGCTATTTATTTATTGCAGTATGGGGCAAAAAAACTATCGGTATCGGTTATAGCATGGTGCTATCTGAGCTTATAATTGCGCCTGTCACCCCAAGTAATACGGCTCGTGGCGGTGGGATAATTCATCCGATCGTTCGCGCAATTTCAACCAGTTATGACTCAGATCCCGCGAAAGGCACTGAAGCGCATATGGGAAAATATTTAGCGTTGGTGAGCTATCACGCTAACCCCATCACATCAGCCATGTTTATTACTGCTACTGCCCCTAACCCGTTAGTAGTGGATCTGGTCGCAAAAGCAACCAATAGTGAAATCTCGTTAAGTTGGAGTACATGGGCACTGGCGATGTTCATTCCTGGACTGATTGCATTAATCGTGATGCCATTAATTATTTACTGGATGTATCCACCAGAAGTAAAACAAACACCGAATGCAACTCAGTTTGCAAAAGACAAATTAAAAGCCATGGGCGCAATTAGTCCCCATGAAATTATTATGCTTGTGGTATTTGGTATCTTGCTTCTATTGTGGGCGGGTGTGCCTGCCATGATTTTTGGGGCATCTTGGGTAGTTGACCCAACCACTACGGCGTTCATAGGCTTGGCTTTATTGCTACTTACAGGTGTTTTAACCTGGGAAGATATCCTAACGCAAAAAAGTGCATGGGATACGATTACTTGGTTCGCTGCCTTGGTAATGATGGCGACTTATTTAAATAAGCTTGGCTTAATTGCATGGTTCTCAGGTGTACTCGAAAATAGCATTGGCTCTCTAGGTTTAAGCTGGATGCCTGCATGTTTATTATTGATGCTTGCTTATCTATATGCTCATTATATGTTTGCAAGTACGACCGCCCATATCACGGCAATGTTTGCTGCATTTTATACTGCGGGTATTGCGCTTGGTGCACCGCCTATGTTGTTTGCCTTAATGATGGCCGCTGCTTCTAGCATCATGATGACCTTAACCCATTATGCAACAGGTACATCCCCTGTTGTATTTGGTTCGGGTTACACTACACTCGGTGAATGGTGGAAAGCTGGCTTTGTCATGAGTGTCGTCAATATCATCATCTTTGTGGTGATTGGCGGACTGTGGTGGAAAGTGTTGGGTTATTGGTGATTTAAATTGAGGAACATTCTATGCGAATAGGAATGTTCCTCTCTAACTTAAATAAGGATTATTACCTATAAGCTCACGATAGTCATCGTAAGAGTATTCATTTTTATCCAACAAAACAAAATCATGTCTAAATGTCGCAAACAACTACCTTACTCTGAATAATAATTTTCTCTATTAATTAAATCGTTCCATTCCTTATGACTATATAGTTTAAGATTATTTAGTTGAGTACCCACCAACAAAAAACGATCATCCCATGTAAGAACTTCCCTACCATCTTCTAGTTTTCTTTCTGAAAATTTTGGACAAATATTTACATCAAAATGCATCATACCTATGTCAAGTAGATGCTTTACCTCTCTAGGATTTTCAGGAAGAGAATGGAATACAGGAATAACTTCTATTAACCTACAGGCAATTTGATGTGGCTCATAATGCAAATCATCCAAATACCATTTCTGATCAGTACCTTTCCATATATATGCATCTGAACCATTTTGCTCGATTAACAATGTCTCCGTAATAGCATTCGGATCTTGATACCAAACGATAAATTCTAGACTTTTAGTGGGTATAATTGAAAAGGTTGGAAGTTTTAGATAAGGATATGCTTTTAATATCTTAGAAAATAATTGTTGGATTGAGGTTTTTAACTCTTCAAGGTTTTGTTCTTTATAAAAAATATTTTCTAACTCAAGAATATTGTCTTTTAAATTTAAAATGCTTTTCATTTTATAAAAATAAGGGCTGATTACTCAGCCCTTATTTTAGCTTTTTGCTCAAACAAAGCATAGCTTTGTTCTTGCGCTAGGGAAAAGCCTTTCGGCTTTTCTTAATCCTAGCTCATTAAGTCAATTGAGCAGCTTGGATTTTCTTCGTATCTACTTGATCAGCTTCTTTGGTGTATTCACCCATTTGATCGAAGTTCAAGTATTTGTAGATGTCAGCAGAAGCGCTGTCGATTTGCGACGCGTACTGTTGATATTCTTCTGGGCTTGGTAATTTACCAAGAACCGCAGCTACAGATGCAAGCTCAGCAGAAGCTAAGTAAACGTTTGCACCTTGACCTAAACGGTTCGGGAAGTTACGAGTAGATGTAGATACACATGTCGTGTTCGGTGCTACACGTGCTTGGTTACCCATACACAATGAACAACCAGGCATCTCAGTACGCGCACCAGCACGACCATAGATGTTGTACATGCCTTCTTCCATCAATTGGTGCTCGTCCATACGCGTTGGTGGAGCCAACCATAAACGAGTAGATAATGAACCGCTTGGTACTTTATCTAACAATTGACCCGCTGCACGGAAGTGACCAATGTTCGTCATACAAGAACCGATGAATACTTCATCAATTTTGTCGCCTTGAACGTCAGAAAGAAGTTTTGCATCATCTGGATCGTTCGGGCAGCAAAGAATTGGTTCTTTGATGTCAGCAAGATCGATTTCATATACTTTTGTATATTCAGCATCAGCATCAGCTTTTAACAAGCTTGGGTTGTCTAACCACTTCTGCATGTTTTCAGCACGACGAGCAAGTGTACGCGCATCTCCATAACCTTCAGCGATCATCCACTTCAACATAGTGATGTTAGAACGTAAGTATTCAGCAACTTTCTCTTCAGAAAGAGTGATAGAACAGCCAGCAGCAGAACGTTCAGCAGAAGCGTCAGAAAGCTCGAATGCTTGCTCAACAGTCAAGTCATTTTCCATTTCTGTTAAATCGATCTCAAGGATACGACCAGAGAAGATGTTTTTCTTACCTTTCTTCTCTACAGTTAAGTCACCCGCTTGAATCGCGTAATAAGGAATCGCATGTACAAGGTCACGTAAAGTGATACCAGGCTGCATTTTGCCTTTGAACTTAACAAGTACAGACTCAGGCATATCAAGTGGCATAACGCCAGTTGCCGCTGCGAATGCAACAAGACCAGAACCCGCTGGGAATGAAATACCGATTGGGAAACGAGTATGTGAGTCACCACCAGTACCTACTGTATCTGGAAGTAACATACGGTTTAACCAAGAGTGGATAATACCGTCACCTGGACGTAAAGATACACCACCACGGTTCATGATGAAGTCAGGTAATGTATGGTGAGTTGTTACGTCAACTGGTTTTGGATACGCAGCTGTGTGACAGAAAGACTGCATCACTAAATCAGATGAGAAGCCCAAGCACGCTAAGTCTTTTAACTCGTCACGAGTCATAGGACCAGTTGTATCTTGAGAACCAACAGTCGTCATCTTAGGTTCACAGTAAGTTCCAGGACGGATACCTTGACCTTCAGGAAGACCACATGCACGACCTACCATCTTCTGAGCTTGTGTGAAGCCTTTACCAGTGTCAGCAGGTTGTACTGGCGTACGGAATAAAGCAGAAGGCTCAAGACCTAATTCTTCACGTGCTTTCGCAGTTAAACCACGACCAATGATCAAGTTAATACGACCACCAGCACGTACTTCGTCTAAAAGTACAGGTGTTTTAAGTTCAGATTCAGCGATTTGAGCGCCGTCTTTAAACGCTGTAACTTTTGCAGCAGCATGATCAATTTTCAATACAACTTCGTCGCCCATGTTCATGTTAGCAACGTCGATTTCTACAGGTAAAGCACCTGCATCTTCCATTGTATTGAAGAAAATTGGCGCGATTTTAGAACCTAAGCACACACCACCATCTTTTTTGTTTGGAATGTGTGGAAGTTCATCACCGAAGAACCAAAGTACAGAGTTAGTTGCAGATTTACGAGAAGAACCTGTACCAACAACATCACCCACGTAAGCAACTTGGTTGCCTTTCGCGATCAATTCTTTGATTTGGTTTAATGGACCAACTTCACCTGGTTTTTCAGGGTTGATACCATCACGCTCATTTTTAAGCATTGCATTTGCGTGTAATGGGATGTCTGGACGGCTCCAAGCATCTTGTGCTGGAGATAAGTCATCCGTATTGGTCTCACCCGTTACTTTGAATACAGTAATTTTGATTTCTTCTGGAACATCTGGACGGCTTGTAAACCATTCAGCATCAGCCCATGATTGCAATACTGCTTTTGCATTTACATTGCCAGCTTTTGCTTTATCAGCAACATCATGGAATGCATCAAATACAAGTAGAGTCTTTTTAAGTGCTTCAGCAGCTAAACTACCAAGTTCAGCATTATCTAAAAGTTCAACTAGCGGTGCTACGTTATAACCACCAAGCATCGTACCAAGTAAGTAAACGGCACGCTCTTTAGTTACAAGTGGAGAGGTCGCTTCGCCTTTAGCAATCGCAGCTAAGAAAGCAGCTTTTACATAAGCAGCTTGGTCAACACCAGCTGGAACACGGTTTTCAAGCAAGTCAACTAAATATGCTTCTTCACCTGCTGGTGGATTTTTTAATAATGCAACTAGTTCAGCAGTTTGAGCATCATCAAGTGGCTTCGGTGGGACTCCGAGTGCGGCACGTTCTTCAACGTGTTGGCGGTAAGCTTCTAGCACAGTGTTATTCCTCTTCTTTAAAAAATTACTAGTAAGTTCCAGCTTTCTACAAGCTTTACAAGTAATATGGACAGCAAAATTTTACTAGACTTCGCAATAAAAGTTAATGCAACTGCCGTATATCTACGTGATGACCATTATTTTATAGCGAAATGTTGCACCCTTTTAAATACCGCTTTGGTATTAGATCAAATTCCAGTAAAACAATAAATTAGACACATAAAAAAAGACAACTGGTGTTGCCTTTTCAGTAAATACATTAAAATGATTTATAGTTTGGCAGTTCATCGTGTGGTGTCGCTAAACACTGATCTGTGAACTTTTGCTTCATTTCATCACGGATTGCATCTGGATCTGACTTCAGTCGATCAACTGGAATATCATACACTTCATCGATGATTTGCAAGATAAATGTATGAATCGTCTTATCTTCAATTTTTCCCGCATGTTCAATTGCTCGTTGTTTCTCAATTGCATTTTGACGATCCAATGTAATCGAACGCGCTGCATTCCCTACACTCACACAAAAGCCATGCCATTTTTCTTCTGGCGTTAAGGGCTTTTTGTCTGCACATCCAACCAAGACCAAACCTATTGCAATCAACAAAACTCTTTTCATCATCATACTGCGATTAATTTGATGCACACATCATACTGAAAGCTACTTATTTTGCAAAATGAAGTCTTGAAAATAGCTTTGTTCGTAATAAAAACATACAAATCACTGATATAAAAAACCTGCCTTATTTGCATAAAGCAGGTTGTTTATTCAAGACTTAGAATCGCCAGTTATAGAACACATCAATCGCCCGTTCTAATGATTGACTCGCTTCCAAATATAAACGGCGATTCATTTGGTAGCGTAATGTCAATTTATTTACAGGTGTAAAGACACCAACACCATAACGAATAAACAGATCTGGTGTGATATAGCCTGTTAAACTCACCTGCGTATCATCACCTGTTCCTTGGGCATCAAGTGCCAATCCACTTAATCCAAAAGTTCGCCCAATCTGATTGGTTAATGCACGTGTTCCGCCCAAGCCCATACTGATACCTGCCGCAGCAATCGTATTATTAACATCAGATTTAAATCCTTCAGTGTTGCTTAAACCACTACCACCTTCATTAATACGTCCAGTTAATAAGGCATTCAATGCTTCCTGTTCAGACAAACCTGCATCATTGTAAATTTGAACATTTGGTACGGTCGCTGTACCCGCTACACGCACGCCCACCATACTGCCTTGCACCGATTTATTGGCATCTATATCTAGTGTTGGGTTTGCCAGCGGTCCATTAAAACGTGCAATTGCACGATTCAGATCCAAACTTTGACCATATGCTTCAATTTTTACTCTCTGACTCACACCAATTGCACCATTTGCACGCATAGCAGTTTCTAAACCACGTTGCGATAAATGTAATCGCCCAACCAAAGGAATATTACTTTCAAAACCTTGGAAAATGACTTGGTTTCCTAAAGTAACAGTCATGTCGGCACGAATATCCCACGGTTTTGCGGCTCTCAATGTCGCAAGTAAATCTTGACCTTGATGAACCACTCGTACATCAGGCGAAACATTCACAACTGTTGCCGTCGTTTCAGGCATTGAGATTCTTGCACGTGGTACGTCTACAGTTCCTTTCAAACTTAAACGTTGATCAAATGGATAGACATCCAAACTCAGATCAGGGTGTACAATCGCAGTGACCATTGGTGCTTGACGAATCAATAAATTATCACCTTTTAAAGTCAGGGATAAATGTGGGTTATCTTTCCAATCAAAACGGCCTTTTATTCGCCCAACACCTTGTCCACTATTAAATGCACCATCAATACTTGCGGTATCCTGACGAATAGAAGAATAAAGCTGTATATTGGTGAGATTGACAGGCAATGAAATCATGCTTATTGCGCCATTTTTCAAACGCATTTCGCCTGTAAATTGAGGCTGTGTGAGTGTGCCATTGATTTTACCCGCTAGTGCTAAAGTCCCAGCCATCGAACGTACATCTTTGATAAATGGCTTAAAGACCTTAAGTTGGACATCATCAAAAGCAATCTCTCCACGCATCGGCATATTGGTTTGGAATGGATCAATTACCACGTTGGCATAACCTGTGCCAATATCAGGTGTTTTCATATCCACACGGAATAACAAACCATCACTGATGCTTTTCGCAATCAGGCTTAACTCATCATACGTTACAGTGGTTGCTGGATCTTGAGGGTCTTCGGCTGCTAACCCAATTTCACCTTTGCGCGTTACTAAACGTGAATCTAACTTAGGTCGAGTGCCTTTTGCCCATGATGCTTTTGCATAGCCATTTAATTGACCTGTAACAGCTATACCTTCAGGCATAAACGCGGCAAAATCTTTTAAATCCAGATCCTTGGTTATAAATGAGAAATTGCCTTTTTCTGGACTAATTCTCGCAGGTTGGTCTAAACAAAGCTGACTCTCAGCACTTTGCCAACAATGCTGTCCAACGTATAACTCTGTCCGTGCTTTGGTATAAATCACAGGAGTATTTTGGTTTTGCGCCAAACTCACACGCTGTGAACTAAATTTGCCTTTTTGGATTTGCCCTAACCAATCATTGTTTTGATTAAATCCACCTGCAAGCTGAACATAGAAATTGGTTCGTGTATTTTTAGTTTCGAGTTTTAATAAATGCGCTCTGCGTGTACCTGTTAAATTGAGCGTTGCATTTTCTAAATGACGATTACCGCTCCGCAGTTGATCAATAGTTGCGGTCATTTGTGTTGGCTTTGTTTCAGACGTAGGTAACTCGCCTTGAATGCGCAAAGATTTAATACTCGCCAAATCATTAAAGCCAAAACCATCTACAGCAAGGTTTGCAGTCGCACTAAGACGGGGTTGCGACTGAACATTTAAGCTACCGTAAGCGCGTCCACGCAACCCAGGATATAACTCATATAAAGCAGGTGCATTGATTTTAAAGCGTAAGCTTTGAGCATTGCCCGTCGCTTGCAACTGATTCTGACCATAGACAAAGAACAAATCATTTGCTTCAAATTGCTGTGGTAGAAAACCAGTTTGATTTGAATCCAATAACAAAGACAGATTGCCTCGACCGCGTATCGGTCTATTATTTAAAAACCCTGCCGCGTTGAGCTGACGAATATCAATACGTTTAACTTGATCAGACCACACACCTTGAGTTTTAACATGCCCAGAGACTTCACCTTTTAAACTTGAAACGAAATACTGTGGCTTGAAGCGAACCAAGGATGTCTCCAAGTTCCAGCCTATCTTGTCTTTTAAATCCACTGTGCCTGTGGCAAATAATTTACCTGCAACGCCATCATGTTTTAATTCATTAATTTTTAAATGGGTTGGTGTACCCGTAATATTAACTTTTAATAAGCCATTTCCTTGGTTCAAAGCATTTAATGAACCATCATATTCAACAGCAAAACTCTTAAAACCACCTCCAGTCTGCACGTCGTCAAAGGTTAATGCAGTGGTCGCCTTACCTTGTAAGGCTATCGTTTCTTTTTGATTTGCTTGAGCCAACTGACCTTGTAAATCGATACGTTCGAACTGAATAATTTGTTGGTTTGGTTTAGCAAAACCCGTAGCGCGTATTTCCCCGTTTAATACGTTCACTGGAGCCGCTACAGCAATCGTCTGAGGGTTAAAATCTTTCGCTTTAAGTTGAGCTTGCCAAGACAGTTGTTGTTTATCGGTAGGAAGTTTAACCTTCGCCTGACCATCGAGACGACCTTTTTCGGCCACATAGCTAAAGTTTTCAACATTTAAAAGATTATTTTTTAAATCAATGCGCGCGTCATATTTTCCAGCAGGTAAAAGCCCTTGTTCATGTGGACGTACCGTAGTATCGACATAAATATCTTGTTGGTCATCTTTTAACGTAATATTGGTATGACCCTCAGCACTGCTTAGCCATCCAATATAAGGCACTGCACGATCGATACCTTGCCAAGCTACATCTAATAGCATCGGTTCTGATTTATTATTTTTCTTTTGCGCCTGATTCACTTTGACTTGCCATGTTTCGTATTTATCGAAAGCAAGTTGCGCATTGACTGACATCCCATTTTTCAACTCACCCGTTGAACTAATATTTGCATCCAAGCTAGGCGGTAGGAAGTCTTGAGCAATCTGTGGCAAAGTTTCATTTTTTGCATTTAAGCGATCTAAACGACCTTTCAAATCCCATGAAACATGATTTCTCCAATTGACGAGACCGTTCAAACTGACAGACCCGCCCATCAACTGACCATTAAAGTCCTGAATATTGAGTTGATCAGTAAGGTCGGTTTCCATCAGCGCATTATATTGTCCCTCTGGAATCTGTTCGCCTTTCAAATCCGTATCTAAACTCAAAGAAAGTTTTTTCGTATTTCCTTTAAATCTTGCAATACCATCTTTGGCAAAAAGCTTTTGCTCTTTTAAAATAGGTAAATGATAATTTTTAAAGAACAATTCACCTTGCATCGGCACTTGAGCACGTACAGGATGAAGTACTGCCCATCCTGAAAGCATATCTGGTGTGCGTGTCGCTACGCCAACTCTTAATGTGTCAAGACTACCTGTCGCCACCACTTTGATGGTTTGAATGTCAATACTATTTAATGCGGGAATGATAAGGTCGCCTTTTGCATTTAAAGGATATTTACCATTGAAATCAATTTGACCAGTTGCATCTTTAACTGCCAAATACCCCATATCCATGCGAGAGTCTTCAAATTTGAGTTTAGTATCAGACCAAAGTGCATCTTTTAAATAAATATCATCAAAATTGATTTTTGAAGTACTGGTTTGAATTTCTAAATGATCTAATGAAGCTTCATCAACACGTAAAACAAATGGTAATTTGATCGGTTTAAATCCAAATGGCTCATCAGAGGATGGTTTTTTGTTAATAACCCGAAGATTGGCAACATCAGCATGATTTAAATGTATTTCTTTTTTTAAAATTGCTCGCCATCCTAAGGTAACATCAGCTCGATCAAGAGAAACATCAACCTCATTCAACTGCACCAGAATATTTTTAAGAATAATACCTCTTAATAAATTTCCACCTTCATATTCATAATGAATAATTTTTTGGCTTTGTAGAACACGATCCAAGAGAAAGCGGCTTCCCTTGTCTGTCGACATCATGACGAGTATAGAACTGACCAATAACAAAAGGATGATCAACACCATCAGCAAAATACTTCGAAGAATATGCCGTTCCCGTTTTGGACCTGTTGAAGGTGTTTGTTGCTGTTCTACTTCTTCCGTCATAATCAACCCGAAATCGTTTTTCCCATAAAAGGGCTATTAAAAAGTTTTTTAAAGTTGTGGTCCGATAAAAAAGTGTAGTCGAATCGGACGGTTATCATTAGAGATTCCAGATGCCACATCTAAACGAATCGGTCCAATTGGCGATCTCCAACGTATACCCACCCCCACACTATATTCAGTCGGGTTACTAAATTGTTTATCAAAAGCATTACCAAAATCAGAGAAAACGGCAGCACGCCAACCATCCTTAAATTGATAGTTATACTCTAAAGACCCCACACCCAATGCTTGACCACCGATCTTATAACCATTTTCTTCTGGCGATAAGCTCTTATAATCGAACCCACGGAGTGATTGATCGCCCCCTGTAAAGAAGCGTAAATTATATGGAACCTTATTAAAATCATCCGTAAAGATATAACTTGCATCCCCACGTCCAACAAATTGATGATCGTCGTTTTCACCCAGTGAATAAATAAATCGCCAACCTGCTGTCAAAATCGCCATATTGGCATCTGAAAGAAGCGATTCGGTACCCAGCTCAACCTTGTAAGTCTGTTTAAAGCCTTTGGTCGGATTTAAACGGGTATTCGCATTGGTTTTAGAAATCTCATAACCCAGTAATAAAGACTCTTGTTCAGAGTTTGTGCCTGCCGCCTTAAAGGCATCTGGCAACTCAGAAATATCAACATCACCTTTTTCAGTAAGGCGGTCTAAACGATAGCGCAGACCAAACGTATGTTGCCAATCACCCAGTGGGTTTTTAATTACGCGCTCACCACCAAGAACCGCAGACTCAACTAACAATCCAACATTTGGACCAATATTGTCACGAGTCTCACGTTCATAACCCCCAACAAGGTTAATGTAATCATTCAGGGGATGTTTATAAGGAATACTATAACGACCATCAATAGATTGGCGAATTTCGGAAACTTCCATATTGGCATCAAAAGAGTGACCATGTTTGTTCACAAAAGCACGGCGATACTGGGTACGAATACGAGCCCCTGTATCAGTACCATAACCGACCCCTGTCTCAATTGTATTGAGTCGATCCGCATTCAGAGTTACGACCACAGGAATTTTCTTTTCAAGTCGAGCTTGGTTTTCTAACTCTTGACGCTCGGTCTCCTCATTTTGGACATTTGGCATCGAGCGCGCTAAAGAATATGCTGAGGCTGGCTCACTTCCTGAGAATTGGGACTCATCTACTACATCTTGTGTCACTTCTTCGGCAGAGATTACTTTTTGCCGTGCAATATCTGCTTTTTGTTGAGCACTAAATAGTTGTGACTGCTCAACCCGTTGTTGGTCAACTAAAGTTTGTAAATCAGGCGGTAGATCTAAAGGCGGCTGAATTGCATCAGGTTTAATAGTATCAACCAATGTGTAGTTAAAATAACGTGTATTCGTTAAGTTATTGGCCAATACATTGACACGCCAGAATGCGTAATCATCACCTTCTTTCCATGGAGCTAGGCTATCCAATACTTTCTGCGTGAGCGGTAAAGGTTTACTTGGATCACTCATTTTATACTCAACGGCTTTTAGCTTATAACGCTCACCTGTTTCGTATTTTAAGTTAATTTCTGCGGTCTTTTCTGGTTGACTAATTTTAACATCATGCAATCGCCAATAAGCATCGAAATATCCATTGTCAGAAGCAGCATTACTAATTTTAGTTTTAGTTTCTTCATATCTACCGTGATTAAAAATATCACCTTCGTCTTGTTCTGGAATTAAACGAATAACTTGGAATTGAGGTGCATTTTCCCCTTCGCCGGTAAATTCAATATTTTGTTTATCAATCGTTACAGGCTCATTTGGCTCTACGGTCACTTTCACCCGGCTATCACTTAATTTTTCAAAATTAAAGCGTGCATCATAGTAACCAACAGCTTGAGCGGCTTGACTGGTCAATGATCGAAGCTGCGGTAAAGCCACATTGAAATCTTCAAATGCTTCTTGGGTAAAACTTGAAAGCTTTGCCTTAATGTTGGTGGCCAAGACAGGCGGCGCGCCTGCTACATCAGCACTGATCCGTGGAACTCTTTCTGCACCAAGTAAATTCTCAGGTCTAAAACGATTGAATATACGTTTAAAGAAACCCACCTTTTCTTCTGCTTGCTCAGTTTTTGGTTGCAACTCAGCTAAAGTTCTTCCAGATTCATTTGCCTCAACAATGATTTGGCTATCAGCTTGGATCTCTTGCATTAACCGGTCAATATTTACAGGCGGATTACTGATTTCTGTTAATTCGGATTGTGATACTTCATTTACAACCAGTTCAGGATTTTTAGTTACGTTGTCTCTAGAAGCTAATGCATCGCTTTTGGCTTCTTCTGCAATCTGGAAAATCTCATTTGCCATACTCTGATCAACAGGAATAACAGGGAGATTCTCCAAATTTTCATCCAATTGAATCGGTTTCAGCGTGTCAATTTGATTTGGTGCTTCTTCTTGTTGTTTTAGGACAGCAATACTGTCTTGAGCTGGATTGTAGCTTTGTTGCTCCATTTGGAAAGTATGATATGGAATTTCAGGTGAAGGAATCGATTTCACTTGGTCTTTCATTCGTTCAATTGTCGAATTTTCAACCACAGCCACTACTTCTTCATTTGCGTAAGCTGCTGATATACAATAGCTAATCAAAAAACCACTACAAATAAGTTTAGGAAAGCTCTGCATTTTAAATATTAAATGCATAGAATGAACCAATGTTGTCTGTTTAAACTTAGATTTAGATGGCATGTAGGTCTCTAAACGTACTTTTTTGATTTATCGTTTCTGATCGCTGAAAACAACCTCAAATTGTTGATTTTCATCCAATCAAACATTGAAAGTATCATACATGTATTTCTCAGTATTTTTACAGATCGTCACATTTTTTTATAAAACACAATGAAGTGAACACATGATGAAACAAGATGAACAGTTAATGACATCACGTCGGTTTGCCCCGATGTTCTTCACTCAATTTTTTGGTGCGTTAAACGATAATGTTTATAAACAAGCGCTGCTTTTGGTGATCACCTATGGCTGGATTCAACAACAAAGTGCAGCAGTCAGTACACTCAACAATTTAGCCGCATTACTGTTCATTTTGCCCTATTTCTTTTTCTCCGCCACAGCAGGTCAAGTGGCTGATAAATATGAAAGATCTCAACTGGTTCGCTTTTTAAAACTCCTTGAAATCGTCATCATGATGATCGGAACAGCAGGATTTTTGCTGGGTAATCTATGGCTATTGTTATTTGCTTTGTTTTTGATGGGAACGCATTCGACCTGTTTTGGACCAATTAAATATGCAATTTTACCAGAAATTCTAAAACCACAAGAACTCATGTCTGGAAATGCACTTTTTCAGTCGGGTACATCGATTGCAATCTTGTTCGGTATGATTCTTGGTGGCGCTGTAATTGCCGCTTCTGCAGGTAATTTATTGTGGATTAGTATCACAGTTTTAATTATTGCTTGCTTAGGCTATTTGGCAAGTCGCTTTATCCTTCCGCAGAAAGTTGCTGCACCTGATTTAAAAATTGATTGGAATTTTTTTCGTACCAGTTTTCAAACTATAAAATATGCCAAAAGTATTCCTATTATTTTCACTGTCTTACTTGGAAATTCTTGGTATTGGTTCTATGGTGCGACCTACCTCACTCAAATTCCTCAGCTTACTCAACAGAATCTACATGCCTCTGAAAATGTAGTAAGTCTATTACTCACTTTTTTCTCGGTTGGAATTGGGATTGGTTCATTATTGTGTCGACGTATTGGCGGCGTAGAAATCAATATCAAAATGGTACCGTATGGTGCCATCGGTTTAACCGTGTTTGCATTTTACTTAGCAGCAAGTTTAACTTTTGTACCAGAACGTACAGGTGAGTTACTCAGCTTAAAAGACGTATTCTCTGAAGGTGCTGTCTATTATCATGTTATGTTGGCTGTAACGCTACTCGGTATTAGTGGTGGATTTTACATCGTTCCACTGTATGCCATGATGCAAGCCTACTCACCACGCTCTCATCGCGCGCGTGTTGTCGCTGCAAATAACATATTAAATGCTGTATTTATGGTCTCTTCTGCAATTTTCTCAATTTTAATCTTAAGCATTTTGAAAATTGATATTAAAATCTTATTTAGCATTACTGCTGTTCTCAGTGCCATTTTTTCATTCTGGCTATTAACACGCCTGAAACCATTACTGAAAAATGCGCCTACTACTTTAGAGGATTAATCTATGCGTCACTACACAGGTCTCGATCAACTGATCCATTCTTTCGACCAAGCATTACGCAGTTTAGTTCCAGGGGCAACAACTTCTCAGCGCAGCAATCCCGCAAATGACGAAACTGCACAACTCTGTGTCAGTGATGCTCGTCATGTCGCAGGTTTGATGCGTGTCAATCATAGTGGTGAAGTATGTGCACAAGCGCTTTATCATGGGCAGGCGCTCACTGCCAAACTACCGCATGTTCGTGAAGAAATGCAGCAAGCAGCCGTAGAAGAGCAAGATCATCTTGCTTGGTGTGAAGATCGTTTGAAAGAGTTAGATAGCCATACCAGTGTATTAAATCCAATTTGGTACGGTTTATCTTATGGTATGGGCGCAATTGCAGGCATCGCAGGCGATAAATATAGTTTAGGTTTTGTGGCTGAAACTGAACGTCAAGTGAGTCAGCATTTGCAAGAACATCTTCAACAATTACCAGAACAAGATCAACGCTCACGTAAAATCCTCGAGCAAATGAATGAAGATGAACTCCATCATCGAGATACCGCATTAAAAGCTGGTGGTGTGGATTTGCCTGTTCCTGTACGTATTACGATGACAGCCATTTCTAAACTAATGACTAAAACCAGTTATTACATCTAAAAATGAATGGCGTTATATAAAGATATAACGCCATCTTATCAATCACGGTAAACCATGTTCTGCTTTAAAACGTTCTAAATTTCGTACTGCATCCTGATAACGGAATTGCACACTATTACGATTTGACCGCACGTCTGATAAGCGCTTCTTGTATTCATCTCGATCTTTTGCAGATAAATCTTTACGATCTAACTCTCGCAAATAATAACTTACATCGCTCTGTGAACGATTAAATTCTGAATTTGCTTGATAATACTCATGTGCGACTTGATAGTAAGGGCGCAATGCTTCACGCTTTTCTATTGGACAAACACGGTAATCGCCACGCCCTTCTAATGCTTCGTTGAAAATGGATTCAGGTCTACAGTAATACCCCAATCCTTTTTGATAGCCTTTTTCGTATAAGGCCTGGTTGGGAACCACATTGGCTTTTTGACAGGATGAATAATATTTATCCAAACGAGACTCGTGTCCAGCCGAGCCATCTTTTTCACCGACACTTAACCAATTTGCAGTTTTGCATTGCTCAACACTCATCGCCGCACAACCAGAGAACAAAACCGCCATAATAGAAATGGAAACTAAAGTTTTCATCACGTTATTCCTATTGTTATCATATTCATTCTAAATAAATTACATCGTTATAATTGGATATTTTCTGTTTTGATCATATTGCAATATTTGATTTTGCCACAGCTCATACAAAGGAATCTTGACGTCTAAAGCCAGTGGTAATTTTTTAGGATTAAACTGCATCTGATCTAAGTTTTCACCCCACGCAATCACATCGATATCTAAACTAATATGATGCGATGGACGAACGCGCCCAGATTGCTGCTCCAATTTTTTTAATATATCAACAATTTCATCAATGCTTAAATGACTTTTTAATAAACACGCTGAATTCCAATAATCATCCCCCACACCATCTCGACATGGGATTTCATATATGGAAGAAAATTCCACTATGCCTAAATTCGCAATTTGAGTATAAGCAAAATTGAAATTTTCGGATTGTTGAACATTACTCGCCAGCGCGAGCGCAAAAATTGTTTCTGTTGCGTTCAAGGCGAATTCCTACTGCATTGGCTTGGGCAATGATGGCGGGTTTACGAATCGTTATAGAAATAGATTCAATTGAAGGGAAAGTATTAAACAGATTCTCAAGCACCAATTGGGCCGCATGCTCAATTAGTTTAGGTTTTGCATCTTGAATCACTTGAGCAGCAATCTCACAAATCTGTGCATAATTCAACGTATCATCCAACTCATCTGAACGGGCCGCTTGCGACAAATCATTATGAATGGTGAGATCAAGCATTAAAGGTTGAATAATTTGGCGTTCCCAATTGAAACAACCAACTACAGTATCAACCTTTAAACCTTCAATAATAATGGCATCCATCACTTAACATCTCATCTATTTAAACCATTACTAATTTTGAGTAAATGAAATCCCCCTTATAAAAAGGGGGACAAAAAGCAATTATCACTCGGTGAGGGAATTTTTAATGCTTTAACAATGAAGCAGGTTCAATATTGTGAACCATTTTCAAACGCTGGTCAGCATAAATATCGGTATACGGTGCAAGAACACGCATGAAACGATCAAAATATAACATTTGCTTGAATAATAAAGCGAAGTCACGAGGGAATTTGATGCCATGACGTTCGCCGACAGCCACCATATCCATCATAATGTCATTCAAATCTGCAGGATTCGAGCTTAAAATTTCTTGCGGATCTGCCAATAAAACACCACTAAATAAACGCTCTAAATCTGCCGCAAGCACTTGGGTATCAATCTTCTGATTGGTCATCCCCATTTTGAGCATGTTCTCAGCCATAGCGATATAATTAGTGTGCTGTAAGGCATCCATAAACGCCATACAAGCAGTCCACACTTCTGGATTTAATTGACCAACGATCCCAAAATCAATAAAACCCACTCGACCATCTTCAAGCAGCATCAGATTGCCTGCATGTAAGTCCGCATGGAAGCTTTTACACAACATTAGACTACCAAACCATGTATTCATCGCTGTAATTAATACTTGTGTTGGGTCTTTTGCATATTGTTTTACAACGTCAAAATCTGTCAGTGGCACACCATATAAACGCTGCATGGTTAAAACACGGCGTGTAGAGAATTGATGATAAACTTTTGGTGCCGTTGCAGCTTGATTGCCCGAAATATTCAAATACTGAACAAAGTCATCTAAGTTTTGTGCTTCTTCAATAAAATCAACTTCACGCACCATACGTGTTTTGATCTCATCCACAATTTCAGATAACGATGCAAATTTAATTTTTGGTACAGCTTTTTCTAAAAGTTTGGTTGCCCAGTGCACCACATTTAAATCAGTATATAAAATGGTTTCAACACCGGGTTTTTGTACCTTTAAAACTACATCTTCGCCTGTTACCAATTTGGCGGCATGAACTTGGGCAATCGAAGCTGAAGCGAGTGGGTTCTCATCAATAAAACTAAAAATCGAATTTAGATCTTTACCTTCAAACTCCTCAGCCAATACCTGCTGAATATAACTAAATGGTAAAGTTGGAGTTTGATCTAGACAGCCCTGAAACTCTTGAACATATTCACGGGGAAACAAAGATGGCGTGCTCGCGATGAATTGCCCTAATTTAATATAGGTTGAACCTAAGGATTCAAAAGTTTCACGCATCAATTTTGCATTACTAGGCTTCTCAGTTGCATATTTGACACCTGCTTGTGCTGCAACAATCACTGTTTCACCTATACGTGCAACAGATCTTAATCCATCAACTAAAATATTTCTTTTCATAATCTTTCATTGCCTCGAAGATGGCATTAGTTTAGCAAAATTTATTCAATTTACCGACGCACTTGCCTGACAAACTGGACAATTTACATCTTTTTCGAATTGCAAAATACGTTGTGTTAGATTCAAGCCATTCCAAAGCAATAATTTTTGCTTGAGTGGCATTAAACCTAAGCCCAAAAACAACAAAGTGTGATGTGCTTGTAATGACGCTATCATCACAGGTGTAGTTGCGAGCACCCCTGATTCAGCACAGCGTAAGCCTTCATTGGTCTGGTTTTCTTTAGGGAACAAACACTCATAGCATGCTGAATCCGCTTCTACCATGAACATTTGACCTTCGAAACCAATTGCTGATGCACTAATTAAAGGTACTTGATGTCTTTTACATACTGCATTGACGAGATAACGCGTTGTAAAATTATCGCAACCATCTAACACTACATCTTGATGCTGTACCAATTCATCAGCATTCGTTTCGTCAAATCGTGTATTTTGATAGCTGACTTGTATATGTGGGTTAATCTCTTGTAGATGTTTTGCCAAGATTTCAGCTTTGTATTGCCCTAAATCATGTGAGGTAAATGCGATTTGTCTTTGTAGATTACTTATCTCAATGGTATCGGCATCAACAATTGTTATTTTTCCTACACCTGCGCGAGCAAGTAACTCTGCGCTCGTACAACCGATCCCACCAGCACCAACAATCAGTACATTGGCCAATTTTAATTTTTCTTGTGCTTCAATATCCCAACCATCTAGTAAAATCTGACGGCTATATAAATGCATCTCGTCATCAGTTAATTCAAATGTATGCTCTAGATGATCAGACACGTTCCATTATCTCAAAATCGGCTTAGTGATTGCTGATTTTAAGTGGCTTATCTCATTTAGCAAAGCATTAAATGTTTGTTTGCTACGCCATTTATTTTTTGACAAATAAACTGTTTTACCCCAATATTTTTATTACTCTTTAACAGCTTAATAAAATCAATAAGTTATGAATTAGCATAAAAACTTTGGGTATTGAAGTGTTTTCCACCCCAAATCACTGTTTTTTGTTAATTTATTTATGTTATTTTATAGTTCACTGCCGCATAGGCAGCTTAGAAACGAATGTGTTGATGGCTTCGAAAAAGTTTATAGTTCACTGCCGCATAGGCAGCTTAGAAAACTCGATGCACTGCTGTCCGATTAATTCCTTGGTTCACTGCCGCATAGGCAGCTTAGAAAACACTGGTAATAATGGACACAAAGCAATGCATGTTCACTGCCGCATAGGCAGCTTAGAAAAATTTTTAATTGCCAAAGCAATATTCATTATTGTTCACTGCCGCATAGGCAGCTTAGAAACAGTGAAGAATTCTTTCCTGAAATTTCTTCAAGTTCACTGCCGCATAGGCAGCTTAGAAAATGGCGAATTTGGCAACTTTGAATATCTCTATGTTCACTGCCGCATAGGCAGCTTAGAAATTTTTGAATGCTAGTAATAATTGATGCCCAACGTTCACTGCCGCATAGGCAGCTTAGAAATTAACGCGGTCCCAGTATTTGTAAATTGCAATGTTCACTGCCGCATAGGCAGCTTAGAAATAACACTGTCTGGATTGAAGCAGCGCGAGACGGTTCACTGCCGCATAGGCAGCTTAGAAATTTGTACTGTTTAAGGGATTTCCAGACGGATTGTTCACTGCCGCATAGGCAGCTTAGAAATTATACTCGCTAAGGACTTCGCCTTCTTCGCCGTTCACTGCCGCATAGGCAGCTTAGAAAAAAGCCCTCAAAAATTTTAACCACGTCATTTAGTTCACTGCCGCATAGGCAGCTTAGAAAATAACAATACTAAAAAGCTTCTGCATCTGGATGTTCACTGCCGCATAGGCAGCTTAGAAATGCAGATTTAAATGCACAGCTTGAGGATAATCGTTCACTGCCGCATAGGCAGCTTAGAAAAACTCAGTTGCAACTTCATGATCTTGGCGCATGTTCACTGCCGCATAGGCAGCTTAGAAAATAAAAACCATTAATAAACAAATGCTTAGCATGTTCACTGCCGCATAGGCAGCTTAGAAAGTTATTCCACATTTTTCTAATTCTTTCATATAGTTCACTGCCGCATAGGCAGCTTAGAAATACTGCCTCTTCAAAAGCATTGTCGTATGCTTGTTCACTGCCGCATAGGCAGCTTAGAAAACCATGTGGCCATCTTCATACCCATTGGTCTGGTTCACTGCCGCATAGGCAGCTTAGAAAATGGAACATATTTACTAATATTGATGGCATCAGTTCACTGCCGCATAGGCAGCTTAGAAAACTGATGACTACATGGTAGTTAGACGCTACGAGTTCACTGCCGCATAGGCAGCTTAGAAAATTGATACGGAGCGTGATAAGATTAATATCGTGTTCACTGCCGCATAGGCAGCTTAGAAAAAGCATTGAGTGATATTGTTATACACCCAGCTGTTCACTGCCGCATAGGCAGCTTAGAAATTGATTACTGTATGTCTTAATCAAATCTTCCAGTTCACTGCCGCATAGGCAGCTTAGAAAAATATTTATGTTTCGGATTTGGTTTCAGGCGAGTTCACTGCCGCATAGGCAGCTTAGAAATATGGGTCAAGGCTAATTCTGAACTTTTTAAAGTTCACTGCCGCATAGGCAGCTTAGAAAAGCACCCAACAATAAACGTGCAACTAATGACGGTTCACTGCCGCATAGGCAGCTTAGAAATTTTGATAACGCGCGGGGATCGGGCGTCGGAGGTTCACTGCCGCATAGGCAGCTTAGAAATTCTTTGTATCTATAAATCGACTGAGCTTCAGGTTCACTGCCGCATAGGCAGCTTAGAAATCGCAGGGCTTCAAATATGCTATGAGTTGCTTGTTCACTGCCGCATAGGCAGCTTAGAAAAGTAGACGAGATAGTGAAATTGCTGACTTATCGTTCACTGCCGCATAGGCAGCTTAGAAAACAACTTGATCTCACTTAAATTGAATTATTGCGTTCACTGCCGCATAGGCAGCTTAGAAAAGGCCGAGGTGGACGGGCTGCAAAAGCGGGTGGTTCACTGCCGCATAGGCAGCTTAGAAATTGTTGAGCAACGATCATCTCTCCAGTTTGAAGTTCACTGCCGTATAGGCAGCTTAGAAAATAAATTAGACTCATAACAACTTGTAGAAAATGTTCACTACCGCACAGGCAACTTCCATTACGATTTCTTTCGATCATGCATCATTTCATAAGTTTGTGCTCGTAATAACTCCTCTTTGGATGTAAATGAATTATTTCTAAGCTGCTCAAGGGAGCGCTGTTTGCTCGCATCATCAACATTATTTTTTAAAATCTGATCACGTTGTGACAAATAATTATTTACCTGATTCTGCCAAACTGCTTCTTCTTGATCGACTTTCTCCAAACGATCAGCAGCCTCAACACCCAACAAACTTTCTCGCATATTCCGCAACTCTTGAGCAGAGCCACCTTGGTCTTTGATTTCTTGGGTAAGTTGTTGTAGTTCTGCAAATTGCATTGATACTTTGACACCATCGGCCAATGTAGGTGGCAATTGATCTATTAACTTTGCTAACTCAATTGCTTTTTGCTGTGAGGTTAGAGTCTTATTGGCATGTATACGCATTTGATCAATACTAAATTGATTAAAACTTCGCTCATTTCCAAAAAATGCTTGAATTTCTGCTGCATTGAAGAATTGCTGTTGTAACTTCGACATTTGATCAATAATATTTTGAAATTTATAAATTTCATCTTTTTTAAAATACGTAGTTGTTTTCAAATTTTTTAATGCATGGGTATAAGCAACATATTGATCAAGTAAATAAATCCCATAATTTGCTGCTGTTTCTGGCAAGGTAGCGCGAAGATACTGACGAATATCCTCGATCAATTCAGTTTCTGTTTTTTCTCCCAAACTCGAAAAGAAATAATCAAAACAGCTTCGAATACCTATCGTGAGTATCAATTTACCTTCTCCATCGACTTGGAGAGGACAATCAATTTCTGTGCCCTGTAAAGATGGGGCAAGTACTGGTAACTTTCCTGAGAGTTGTCCCTGCTGGTTATTTTCAAAATTTCCACTATTTAATCCACTCTGTGAATGTGAAGTATTCTGAGAGCTTTGGTCTTGAACTGATGGCTTAAATATCCAATAAATAAAAGCAAGAAAAATGATTAAACATATGATCGCAATTAAAATGATTTTTTTATTATTAAAATTCTGAACATTCATAATCCATTACTCTACTAATTTTCAACTTCCATGATCGAGCTAAGGGGGTAAATCAATTACTCCCCTATCATATATTGTTTATAAATTTAGATTTTTTAAACGGTTAGCTTGCAAACGAAATGGTGTGACAGGATTTTGTAAGAAACCAACTAAACCGAGGACTTGATTCACTTCATCAAGATGGTTAAATGCATAGTTATCACGAATCACGGTACCAAGATGGCTTGAGCAACGTGGCACCAATCCATCACTATCGCCTGGAATCAGGAGTGAAGTCGCTGTTAAAGCATAATCAAATGGATCGAGTGCATTTGTAAATGGGCTTGTTCCAGTCCATGAATAATAACGAACCCCATTACTTTCAAGTTCTCGCCCTGAACCACATGCTGTCATCGGTATTCCCGCAGGGAAACGTTGATTAAACTCTGCAGCCCCGGCAGTCGTCAGTGACCAAAGTCCAGCCAAAGAATCTTGGTCATAGTAATTACCTGAGCCTATTCCAATCAACGCGCCAAATGCATTTACGCCAGCAGAAATGATAGGTGCAGCTATAGGACCAACGGGTGACTGTGTAAAGTCATAGACAACATCCGCTACATTTGAACCTTTACCTGGTCCTGCAACAGCGGTAACTGATGCAACTTTATCTGGCATTATTCCAGCTACATATCGAATTGAATGTGTTCCATGGCTATGCCCGACCAAGTTCACTTTCTCAGCACCACTAATCGCTAAAATTTGTTTGGTCTGTAAGAGCAGTTGTTCTCCGCGTACTTCCGATGAGTTAAATGCTGCTTGTTGTGTAACAAATACATTCGCACCATTACTCACCAAATCTTCTGTAATTCCATGCCAGTACTGTAACGGACCTACAGCCGAGAACCCCGACATTCCATGGGTTAATACAATCGGATATTTTGTTTTTGCATAACTAGAGGTGACATTGGTGCTACCACCTACTGAACAAGATTTTACATCACAGTTTTGCCATGATGCTTTTGGTGATAGAAAACTAAACAAACCAGCATGTACAACTGATCCGCCGCTGATGAGCATGCCCGTCGTTAAAACTATCGCATTGAAATATTTTTTCTTCACTTTTTTGCTCCAAGCATTTTTGATTTTTATTACAACTACTTAGTCCTAAAGGATGTATGAGGATCCATTCCTAACATACACAGGACTTGCAAAGTATACTCCTTCGAAATATTGTGTGATTTTTAGACTAAAACATATGATGCCAAAATCATAACAATTCACGCCAATTTTGGTATGAAATGAAAAAAATCCGATGAATGAACATTTCCAAATTAAGTTTACTGTTTTAATTTTTATTAGATTTAAGCCAAATTGAAAAAGGAATTTTTCTAATATCATGAGTATTCCCCGCCTTCATCATCCACATTTTATTAGTAGTTCTTATGTTCATTTACTCAGTGAAGTTATAGCTCGATGGAATATTTCAGCAGCAGAACTATTTTGGAGCACAGGTGTAGAAATAGAAAAATTGCATGATATTAATTATAAAATTAGCCTAACTTCTTTCAAAAAAGTCATTGCCAGAGCGATTGATTTAACTCAAGAGCAAGGCATTGGTTTTTTTGCAAGTACACAATTAAAAATCAGTTCTCATGGTTTACTTGGTTTCACTGTTGCAATTGCCAAGAATCCACTTGATGCTATTCAAACCATCAATCAATTTGTGAGTCTGCAATGTTCTTTTGTTGATTTACATTTTGTCGTTGAAAAAGAATTGGCTTATTACAATATTATTTATGATAAATCTGTAATGGATTTTAACAATCCTTGTGACTTACAAGCTTATGAATTTAGCTGTGTTTTCTTTTTAACTGGCTTTGTGCATTTGGTAAGGTTCTTTATTCCAGATTTTAAACCAAGTATAGATCTACAATGTAAGTGCCCTGAATATTTTTCTCGTTTTGAACATATTTTAGCATCTAGCTTTGCAGAAATACATTATGAACAACCCCATACTCGCTTAATAAGCTCAGCTAAATTTTTAGAGACACCATTAAGCATGTCTGACCCACTGACGTCTGAAAAATTTAAATTATTATGTCAGAAAGAGCTTGATGAGCTGGTGGCGACACAAGATATTTTATATCGTGTTAAAAATACGATCGATGATCAAAATGAAGGTCTACTCAATATTGAGCAAGTTGCTCAAAAACTCAATCTCACCAAACGTACTTTGCAAAGGATGCTACAAGAGAAAAATGTAAGTTTTCAAATTCTTTATGATCAGGTAAGAAAATCGAAAGCACAAAAATTATTACTGAATCCTTTTATGGCAAGAGATGAAATTGCAAGGAATTTAGGTTATTCATCACTCTCTAGCTTTAATCGTGCGTATAAGCGTTGGGAAAATCAATAAAATGACCTAAATAAAAAAGTGATGGTTGCTACCATCACCTTTTTAAATTTATCCAAAATTATTTCAAGTATTACTTGCTCGCTTTTTGATAGCGATCATTTACTTTATTCCAGTTCACTACGCTCCAAAATGCTTTGGTGTAATCAGCTCGACGATTTTGATATTTCAAATAATATGCATGTTCCCAAACATCTAAACCTAATAAAGGTTGACCTTTCTTCTCTGCAATATCCATTAGCGGGTTATCTTGGTTTGGTGTCGAAGTAACTTCTAATTTACCCTGCGGATTTACGATCAACCATGCCCATCCTGAACCGAAACGGCTAGTAGCTGCTTGATTAAATTGATCTTGAAAAGCTTTAAAGGACCCAAAGTCTTGATTGATCTGCTTAAGTAACTTAGGGCTAATTTTACCTGTTTTGTCAGCTGGGGCTAATGTTTCCCAAAAGAATGCATGGTTAAAATGACCACCACCATTATTGCGAACTGCAGCATTATATTTAGAAATCTGTTGCTGAATCTGCTCAATATTCATTTTATCCAATTGTGGAAAGGTCTTGATTTCAGCATTTAAATTATCGACATAAGCTTTATGGTGTTTACCATAGTGAATTTCCATCGTTTGTTGATCGATAGCAGGCTCTAAAGCATCACTTTTATAAGGTAGAGGTGCTTGAGTAAAGTTCGCAAAAGCTGAAATACTTACACTCGAACATACCAATAACGCAAGTAAACCTTTGTTCAAATATCGCATGATCTCAATCCAATCTTGATAATAGTTTTCATTATCACTATATAAGCAAATTTGAAATGCGTCAAAATAGGCTACAAACTGATACATTAAAAAGTGAAAAGTACAGCATTAACTGCACTTTTCAAATAGATCTAATTATTTTGCGGCCATACGAATTGCGCCATCTAAACGGATCACTTCACCATTGAGATAAGAGTTTTCAGCGATATGAGCAACTAAGCGAGCAAACTCCTCAGGACGTCCTAATCGTGAAGGATAAGGAACCATTTGCCCAAGCGCATCTTGAACATTTTGTGGCAGACCTTTCAACATCGGTGTTTCCATGATACCAGGTGCAATTGTCATGATACGGATACTATGACGCGCTAACTCACGTGCAATCGGCAAAGTCATCGCAACAACAGCGCCTTTTGATGCTGAATACGCCGCTTGACCAATTTGACCATCAAAAGCCGCAACCGAAGCCGTATTAACAATCACGCCTCGATCTTCATCACCGTCTTCAACACTATTTTTACTCATTGCATCTGCCGCAAATCGCAGCATGTTAAATGTTCCAGTAACATTGATATGCAAAACTTTGGAGAACATTGCCAAATCATGTACACCATCTTTCCCTACTACTTTTGCTGATGGCCCTACCCCTGCACAATTCACCAATCCATGCAGTTGTCCGTGCTTTTCAACAACTTCTTTAAAGAACTGCTCTGCAGCTTGCTCATCAGTTACATCCAATTTAACAAACTCGGCTTGAGCACCTAGAGCTTTGGCTTGTTGTTCTCCGACCTCAGCATTCATATCCACCAAAGTCACTGAAGCACCTTTTTCAATTAAATACTCAGCTGTTGCTGCACCTAGTCCCGATCCACCGCCGGTAATAACAAAATGTTTTCCTTGAATTTTCATTTACATTTCCTATCAAATTAAAAGCTATAAATTTTTATAACTGAGAGTAATCGCAACTTTTTTTCGATACAATTCCAAAAAGTAGCAAATTTAATGCAACTTTTGAGCATTCAACTATTTACTCTCCTGTATTTCATGCGTGTATGAGCAAAAATTCTCCAATCGACCTTAATTCTGCCAAAGATACAATTTCAAATGCTTTGATACGTGAGGCATTAAGCGTTGCTGCAAGTCGTGGCTTAAATATAGTCAACATTGCAAATCGAGCTGGGATTTCAGCTGAATTATTAACTTCTGCCAAAGCTCGTATTCCCGTTACTCAATGTGCTCAATTATGGACAGAACTTGCTGAAAGTATGAATGATGAGTTTCTTGGTATGGACTCTCACCCTATGCGTCGAGGCAGTTATAAGCTGTTGGCGAAACTTGCATTTGAAGCAGATACATTAGAGCAAGCCATTCGAGAAATTCTAAAATTCCTGAGTTTAGTACTTGATGATATTCATGGTGAGTTAGTTCAAAATGGGAGCAAAGCTTATTTAATTCTGCATGATCGTGAGCAACCGAAACGAATGTTCACCTATTCTACGTTCTTGATGTTGGTGCATAGCTTAATGTGTTGGTTAAGTGATCAACGCATTGCATTTCAGAAGATGTCTTTTAAATGCCATCAGCCTGTGGAAATACAAGATTATCGAATTCGTTTTTGTGAAAACATCCAGTTTCATGCAACCCAAAATTGTATTGAGTTCGATGCACATTATCTCAAACATAAGATTAAAAAAGACAAACAAGCGTTAAATGACTTTCTGAGACATACACCCTATAACTTGATTGTGCGTTTTAAAAATGAAAATTCGCTTAGTCTTCAAATTCGTCGGCAGCTACTCTTACAACCTCCATCAGAGTGGGCTGAACTGAAAGACATTGCACAACAATTAAATATGTCTACAGCGACGATTCAAAGACGACTAAAACAAGAAGGTGTAAGTTACCAGCAACTTAAAAATGATATTCGCTGTGATATTGCGATTGAGAGACTAAGCAAGACTAACGACTCTATCCAAAGTATTAGTGATGATCTTAATTTCCATGATCCAAGTGCTTTCCATCGTGCTTTCAAAAAATGGAGTGGCGTGAGTCCAGGAAGTTACCGAAAATCTGCACCGAACAAACAAAATCGTCTAAATTACTTAGGCTAGTGAATGGAATTAACTCATGTACATCCCTAAAATATTTGAAGAAAACCGTTTAGAAGTCTTACATGATTTAATTCGCCAATATCCTTTTGCAACCCTGATCACACAAAATAATTCGGGGCTAGATGCCATGCATTTACCCGTTGAGTTGCTAGTTGATGATGAACAAAATGCGACTTTAGTTGCTCATATCGCCAAAAACAACCCACTCCATACACAGATAGAAAATGGTTCTGAAGTCCTTGTCATCTTCCAAGGTCAACAAGGATACATCACTCCCAATTGGTATCCATCTAAACAGCAACACCATCAGCATGTGCCGACTTGGAATTATCAAGTGGTTCATGTCAAAGGTAAAATTTATTTTTCTCAAGATGAAAAAATCTTACGTGGCATCTTGGCACGCCTGACTCGAACACATGAAGCCAAGCAGGACAAACCATGGAAAATGTCAGATGCACCAAGCGAATATATCGCAGAGGAATTAAGACATATTGTTGCTGTTGAAATCCAGGTATCTGAAATGGTCGGCCAGTTTAAAATGAGCCAAAATCGTGATCCGATCGATGCGATGGGAATAGTAGAGGGCTTAGAACAACAAGGTAATATTGAGTTGGCACAAGCTGTAAAGCATTCTACGCAAAGTAATTAGTCTATTTTTGTGCCAAGCTCACGCGGTCATTTCCACCATAGTCTTTGATGGTCTGGATTTGGTTAAAACCGTGCTGCTCAAAGATTTCACGCACGGCTTGTCCCTGATCATATCCATGTTCAAGGGCAATCCAACCTTCTGCTTTTAACCAATCTTTACCTTGCGCAATGATTGTTTCAATATCGGCCAAACCGTGATTAGCTGCAATCAAAGCCCGTTCTGGTTCAGATTTTAGCTTTTGCATATGTACATCATCAGGATCGATGTAAGGTGGATTAGAAACGATTAGATCAAATTTTTGTTGGCTTAAAGCCTCAAACCAAGCCCCACATGCAAAATTGACCTGAGATAAACCATGCTTTAAGGCATTTTCCTGAGCAACGTCCAATGTGGGCTGGTAAATATCAGTTGCTGTCACAGACCATTGCGGACGCTCACTTGCCAATGCCAGAGCAATTGCACCCGTTCCTGTTCCTAAATCAACAATACTTGCATGCTGATCCAGTGACAGCTTTAACACAGTTTCAACAAGGATTTCGGTATCTGGACGCGGTACTAAAGTATCGTGTGTGACTTTTAAATCGAGCGTCCAGAAAGGCTGTGAACCTGTGACATAAGCCAGTGGTTCACCTTGTTCAATGCGTGCAAGCCCATCTAGATAAGCTTGCTCTTGAATTTCAGTTAACTCTTGCTCAAGTCTTAGTTTTAATTCCAAAGAGTTCACACCTAAAATGTGTTCAAGCAGCCATAGAGCTTCTTGACGCTCATAGCTGTCTATTTCACCTTTGATTTCTAATGCTTGAGCGATATTCATCAGCCGCCATTTTCCTGTGCAAGCATTGCTAACTGATCGGCCTGATATTCACGATGCAAGCTATCCAACAATTCTGTTAAATCCCCTTCCATAATCGCATCTAACTTATATAAGGTCAGATTGATACGGTGATCGGTCATACGACCTTGTGGGTAGTTATAGGTACGAATACGCTCAGAACGATCACCAGAACCAACCAAGTCACGGCGCATTTCTGAAGTTGCAGCGTCGGCAGCTGCACGTTTGGCATTTTCTAATCTCGACACTAACAGAGCCATCGCTTTGGCTTTGTTTTTATGCTGTGAACGTTCTTCCTGACATTCCACCACTACACCAGAAGGAATATGGGTAATACGTACTGCAGAATCGGTTTTGTTAATGTGCTGACCACCCGCACCTGAAGCGCGGTAAGTATCAATACGCAAATCCGCAGGATTAATTTCAACTGTAGTATCGACATCAACTTCTGGAAGAATCGCAACGGTACACGCTGAAGTATGTACACGACCTTGAGACTCTGTCGCAGGTACACGTTGTACACGATGCGCACCGCTTTCGAATTTCAGACGGCCATATACGCCTTCACCATCAATGCGACAAATCACTTCTTTATAGCCGCCATGCTCACCTTCATTTTCTGAAAGTACTTCAATACGCCAACCTTGCGTTTCAGCATATTTACTATACATACGGAATAGATCGCCAGAGAAAATTGCCGCTTCATCGCCACCTGTTCCTGCACGAATCTCAAGATAAGCTGCATTGGCATCATTTGGATCTTTAGGAATCATTAACACATTCAATTGATCTTCAAGCTCAACTAATAGTGCTTTATTTTCTTTAATTTCTTCCTCTGCCATATCTTTGAAATCTGGATCTGATTTCATCATTTCAGCAGTTTCAATGTCTTCTTCTGCTTGACGATATTTACCCCAAACTTCGGTGATTTCAGTTAAATCATTATGTTCACGAGACAATTTACGGAAACGTTTATTGTCCGAAATCACTTCTACATCAGCGAGTAATGCAGTCAGCTCTTCGTGACGATCACAAAGTTGATCTAGTCTTAAACGGAGTGATGCTTTCATGGGCGGAATATCTCAAAATCTAAAAACTCGGTGCAAATCAAAAAAGAAGCACGAGTAAAATCAAAAAATTGCGCATAGTTTACAGATTCTACGGATCAAAAGACATAGAGAAACTGGCTAACTTAATATTACGGCATCATTTCATCACAAATTATGTTGCTTAGATAACGATAATTCATTCAGTCTGTTGAAACCTCCCATGGGCTTTATGGATAACTTATAAAGTAAGTTCAAATATAAAGCTTACCGCAACAAAACATTACAACCCATTCACTAAACCGCAATAATACGGTGAATACTCTTCACAATTTATCACTCAAACTTTGTTACATTTGCAGCCATTAGAAATGATGTCCGATAGATGATGGACATGGAGTCAAAATGAAAGCAAATATTTTATTATTGGGTGCGATCTTAGCGGGCTCAACTGTAGCAACGACAGCATATGCTGATAATGCAACACGTGTTGCTGCTACCTCTGCGCTGGGTAGTGTTGTAGGTACTGCGATTGGTAAAGAAATGGGCGGTCATAATGGTGCTCTCATTGGTTCTGCTGTAGGTGGTGCTGGTGGCGCTGCTGCGGCAAGTAGCAAACGTACTCGTACCGAAGCTGCAATTGGTGGCGGTTTAGGTGGTGTTGGTGGTTATGCTGTAGGTCGTAACATGGGTGGTACGACTGGTGGTTATATTGGAGCAGCAGCAGGTGCTGCGGGCGGTGCAGCTTTGGGTCGAAAAGTAGGTCAAGATCGTGATTACGACCAACGCCAGAACCAAAAGAAAAAATGGAAAAAGAAAAAGCATCGTCGTCATTGATAAAAGCTAAGCACCTACGGGTGCTTTTTTATGGGCTTGATAAAATCAAATCCATTTTTATTAGATAATAAAAAAGCGCCTTACGGCGCTTTTTTAGATATACAAATTAATCTGCATATACAGGGAATTTTGCACAAACTGCTTCAACTTTAGCTTTCACATCAGCAATAACTTTCTCATCACCTTTACTATCGATGATGTCAGCGATCCAACCAGCTAGTTCACGAACTTCCGATTCACCAAAACCACGCGTGGTAACTGCTGGAGTACCGATACGGATACCAGAAGTGACGAATGGAGAGCGTGGATCATTTGGAACTGAGTTTTTGTTCACAGTGATATGTGCTGCACCTAACCAAGCATCAGCATCTTTACCCGTTACATCTTGTTTGATCAAAGACAATAAGAATAAATGATTTTCTGTACCGCCAGAAACAACATCGTAATCACGCGCAATTAGAACTTCTGCCATTGCCTGAGCATTTTTAACAACTTGTTGTTGGTAAGTTTTAAACTCTTCAGACATTGCTTCTTTGAAGCAAATTGCTTTAGCAGCAATCGCATGCATCAAAGGACCACCTTGGTTGCCTGGGAATACAGCTGATTGAAGTTTTTTCTCAATTTCTTCGTTTGCTTTTGCAAGGATCAAACCAGAACGTGGACCACGAAGTGTTTTATGCGTTGTCGTCGTTGTAACATCAGCAATTTGAACTGGGTTTGGATAAACACCAGCAGCAACTAAGCCTGCAACGTGTGCCATATCAACAAATAAGTAAGCCCCAACTTTATCCGCGATATCGCGGAAACGCTGCCAGTCTACAACTTGGCTATATGCTGAGAAACCAGCAACGATCATGCGTGGCTTATGTTCTAAAGCTAAACGTTCTACTTCTTCATAATCGATTTCACCCGTTTCTGGGTTTAAACCATATTGAATCGCGTTATATGTTTTACCTGAGAAGCTTACTTTAGCACCGTGAGTTAAGTGACCACCATGCGCTAAGCTCATACCTAAAACTGTATCGCCAGGGTTAAGCAATGCTAAGTAAACTGCAGAGTTTGCTTGTGAACCTGCGTGTGGCTGAACATTTGCATAATCTGCACCAAACAATTCTTTTGCACGGTCAATTGCAAGTTGCTCGATTACATCAACATATTCACAACCGCCATAGTAGCGTTTGCCCGGATAGCCTTCTGCATATTTGTTAGTAAGTTTTGAGCCTTGAGCTTCCATTACAGCTTTAGAGCAATAGTTTTCAGAAGCAATTAACTCAATATGCGCTTCTTGGCGGTCGCCTTCAGAAGCAATCGCTTGAGCTAATTCTGGATCAAATTCAGCAATAGAGATATTGGCAAACATTAGCGGAGGGTCCTATAAATTAGGGCTTTTAAGCCGTGCTAAAGATTGGTGCGTATTGTAGCACGAAGTTTATAAGTAAGAAGAATGAAGTTTGCTTAATTCTCAATAAAAATTGCTCATGTTGATAAAAATTTCACTTTTGATTAATTAAGAATTTTCCTTAAAGTTATCATTGAGCTTTATAATTAATTGTCTAGATAAAATGATTCGCATTAACGGAAAAATTCAGCATTTAAAAACATATGATTTTTATTGTGTAAGAAATCGGAATTATGAAACTCAGATAGAACAAGAGCAAGCTGCTTTAGCCCAAACACTCATAGCAAAGTTGTTTGATATTGATGCTCGCGTTTTAGCTTATAAGATAAATAAAACTTATAAGATATATAGTTTTAAAATTGCTCATCATACAGTTATGGGGATTGCTCAACATATTTTTTTTCAAGAGGATGATGAACTCTACGTCGTTATCGATCCCAATAGCTTCACTGACATAAGTCTTGCGTATGCAATCTATCACCCAGAACAAAATCTGATTTACTCACTTCCTCAACATGGCTTCACTATAGAAGGTTTAAAAAAAAGACAGAAAACAATTGGACTGTCATTTTTTATATTAAGTTTTTTAATAAATATTTTCTTTTTAGTTAAATGGGAATCTTACGAAGAAATTTTGATAGAGTCAGCATTAGCTATGCTCGTAAGTTCATCTTTAGCCTTAATTGCATATTTTTCGGCTGGACTATTATACAAACAAGCGGTTAATGAAAGTATGCAAATTTATAAAACATTTGGTTTCAACGACATTGAAAAAATTGATTTTAAATCAGAAATCTATAAGCACGAGCCGACTGAAACAATATGTTCTGATATTGCTTTTTTAAAAGTAAAAATTCGGGAATAATTTATTTGCAAATTATTCCCAATGAATTAGTTATTAGCAGGCATTGCCATTTTTACATCATTCACAATATTCAAAATATTGTTACCATAAACTGTACCGTGATCCCATTCGGCATTTGTAATATACTGAATGTTCGAACCTTTATTCCTTGCACTCAATACCAATGCATCTGTGGCTAATTTTGGAACAGTTGTATCTTTCGCACCTTGATAAATGATTACTGGCTGATTTAGTTTAACTTGAGCTGGTTGAGAATCCTTTTCTAAAAACGTTTTAACCAATGGAATCGTCATGAAATTTGTTTGCGTACGAGGATAGTTTGTTAAATCAACATTGCTCTCCAAATACATTTGCATAGCAGCACCAAACTTACCTCCTAATACATCTGCACAATCCATTTCAGCTCGACTTGCGATTTCATCTGTAGGCGACTTAAAAATATTTAAATAGCTAAAAGTAGGCTGGAGATTACGTAGTCCAGCGGTAATCAATGCGGTGTAAGTATCCAGTTGCGCATACATACCAATTTTTTGCCCAATAGGTGCATTCTCAACTGACTCTTCCCCCCTTCTTAATATAAGTTCAAGATTTGATGCTGGCGCAATCGCAATAGTTCCTTTGTAATCAAGCTTGGCTCGACTTGCGTATTGTGCGACCCCCAAAGCTGCATGCCCACCCTGAGAATGCCCGACTGTCATCCATTGTCTTGAAGTGAGTTTTCCACGACTAGATAGATAAGCTCGTGCAGCGACCACAGCATCAGTAATCGAATAAGCTTCACTTTTTAGATTTAAAAAAGGATGTAGCTCACGCCCACTTGGTTCTCCTAAGCCTTCATAATCAGGTGCAACTACCACATAACCTGCTGTCAGGAATTGGCTAATCATAGTTTGAATAGCCACATGGGTTGCTTGACGACTTGGCGCGCATTGATCCGCAACGCCAGTTGTACCATGCGCCCATGCAACAATCTTCCATCCCGTTGCAGGCATTGGACCACTTGGAACAAACAGCAGGCTAGTTGCCATAGTCTCTTTATCATTCTGCCCTAGCATTTTATAGGTCATCACCAAGCTTTCAGATGCTACTGCACTAAAATCGGATTTTGTATAAGGCTCTGGTATGCCAACTACAGGCTGTTGAATATTATTTTCAGGTATCGTTGGTTTGGGTATATAGCTTGTATTTCCATCTCCGCCACCACAAGCGGTAAAAAACACGCTAGAACTCAGTATCACAACCGTCAATAACTTCTTTTTCATTTGATTTTCCCTTAACTATTTTCGTTATCATTATTCGCTTTAGAAATCACGTTTCTAAAGTCGTGTTATCTCTACAAGAATTACGCCTAATCACGCTTTATTTCAAGCTCTTTTTAATTTTGGTTTCTATTTATACATCACAGCGTTTAAAGATGCAGAATTCAATCTTCTAATTTGTATTCAAAATATATTTAAACCCATTTTCTTGTAAGATAAGGGCAAGACTTCAACTTTAAACGGGCCAATTTCTATGCAAACCATCATTCTAGATACTGAAACACATACACTAAATGGTTTGCCAATTGAAATTGCCTACGCCCCTATAGAAATAGCAAGCGGCAAACTCAGTTTAGACAAAAAGAAAATTTTTGATCAGTTATATCAAGTCGGTCAACCTATATCCTTCGCAGCCATGGCCGTCCATCATATTTTAGAATCTGATTTGGCTGACCAACCCTTTTATAAAGAATTCCAGCTTCCCGAAGAAACAACTTATATTATTGGCCACAATATTGATTATGACATTGCAGCAATCGCACGTTGTGGTGTGGAAATCTCTCGGTTGAAACCAATCTGCACACTTGCCTTGGCACGCCACGTATGGCCTGATGCTGAAGCACATAACATTTCAGCATTAATCTACTTAATTTCAAAAGGCAGTGATAAAGCAAGAGAAATGTTGAAAGGCGCACATCGTGCAGATGCAGATATCATCTTAACTGCCAATATTTTGATGCATATTATTCATCACCTTAATATTCAAAATATCGAGCAACTTTACCTCGCCTCTGAAGAAGCCCGTATCCCGAAATCTCTGAGTTTTGGAAAACACAAGGGAACTGCTATTCAGGATTTACCAGCAGATTATGTACAATGGCTGCTTCGTCAAAATGACCTTGATGTCTATTTACGAAAAGCACTGGAAACACAGTTGATCAAATAGATTCATCGTTCACAATTTTCATTTATTTAAAGCAAAATCATGATATTTAATAAATTGTTAATATAATTGTCACGTTTCAACTCTATCTTAGCCCCCTATCAAAGTCTTGATTGGGGAAAGACGAAAAGATGTCACATTATTTTAAAACTGAGCTAGGACAGACTGCTTTAAAACAACGGAATATTACTTTAACTGCACGTCAACGCCGCTTATTACTTTTAATTGATCACGAAGATTTTCATGAACTAAACCAAAACCATAAAGAAAAGCTCGCACCGACAGAGCTGATACATCAATTAATCGAGATGGGATTATTGGCTGAGCAAGTCACATCACCAGGCCCAGTGAATGAAATACAAATTAAACTAAATGAGGAAAATAATACTTCCGAAAAGTTAAGTCATTCGGCTCCGCTTGTAGATGTGAGGAATGCGATGAGTGAACCAATAGCATCCCCTCAAGCGATAGAAATAATAGATTCGGAAGCAGTAAACTTAGAAAAACTCGCATTTGTAGAAATTCAGCAACTGATGATCCAAACATTGAGCAATTATTGTGGCTTGATGGCACGCCCTTTAATCCAACAGATTCAGAAAGTAAAAACTTTACCTGAACTGAAAGCCTGTCAAATGCAATGGATCACTTCATTGCAAGAGTCTCGCATTACACCTACCCAGCTGAATCAAACACTTAGATTAATTAATTATTCTGTAGAGCACTTATAGTATTGTGAGTACATAATCAGGCCATTGGAACTTAAAACTGCTGCTTTAATAGCCAAGAAACAGCTTTGTTCAGGTATACATATTTACCTGCCTGTTTTTTTTCCCTATGATGTGGCTCGCATGCGCTCATAGCTCAACTGGATAGAGTACAGGTCTCCGAAGCCTGTGGCGTGGGTTCGAGTCCCGCTGAGCGCACCAAAATTAAGTATCAAATAGCTCCAAAACCCTTACAAAACAAGATTTTCATTCTTTCTTCTTTAACACGTTGTACCGTTAAATATCTTTTTGTACCGTAAAAATAACAGTACATTTTTAGCGGTATATCAAAAATCTAATATGCCGTGATTCCTAAGTGACACAAATTTAAGTGGCAACTTAGGTATTAGGGTGACCTAATTCTGTGAATCTAATGATCATTGCCACCAGACTATTTCATTAATTTAGAAAATTACATCCACAATTATTACTTATTTTTGTTTGTTGAAGCTGACTGCTAAAATTGAAAGCAATTATCAATGAAATTTTTTCTATGTTGCTTCATTTGCTGTTGGCATCCTTCTTCTGAAATTACTTATCCAAGATGTATAGTAAATATCTATCATCGATTTCTTTTTTCCTATTTTGCTTCATTTGCTCTTGATATTCTTCTTCTGAAATTACTCGTCTATCAGACGTAGACTCAATGAGCTTCGAATATCTTTTATTATCTAAAGACCTATTTTGGCCAGTATATTGAGCTTTATCATAAGCGCTCATATTAGAAGTGTGAAATAGATCTTCAGATCTTTGTGTAGCATAATTATACTTTTGATTTGCCCATTTTATTTTTAGTTGCTGTGATAACTCAAAAAAATCTACATTTTCACTGCTGTTATTCTTACTATAAACCTCATCATCTTTAGCAATTAAGATGGATGGTTTTTTTTCGAAAAAAACGTCAGTACTATACACAGGACTAATAACCACTAAGCTTATACAAAATATTAATATTCTAATCATCAAATGAATGCGCTTATAAAGAAATATGGGAATTCTTAAATTTTATATAACTTTAACAAAAAATCTACCACTCAATATCATATTCATTTAGTGCTATCTCAACTTTTCAAATAGTTTAGCCTTAGGCAGCGGCGTACTTCGCGGCTTTTTCTTATGAGGTCGCTTTTTTTGTGAAGTTAAATACCGATCAATTGGTGGTTTAGGCACAGCACTGACCATGTTTGTTTTTGCTTTAATCCCGAATCTGGGTTTGGCTTATATCGCTAGTTTTATCGCTGGATTTTCTTCGCTTACGGTTCTTACCAATAGTAAGTCACTTTATCGCGCCTTAAACGCATGCTTAACCCCTAAGAGAATCATTAATCTTAGGGGGTTTTATTATTGAGATGAGCTTGTTTGTGTTTTAGTCAAATGCAAACGCAATATACGTCGTATTTCCAAAATCGCTTCAGGGGTTTCTTGGATAGAATGTCCACCACGAATAATCAACTCTGAGGCAGCGTTGGGTAAATGAGAACTTTGATATGGCACAATTCCATCCGTCATTTTATCAACTGCCTTCAATGAAGTTGTATTGCCAACAATCGAATGATAAATAACATTTGTTTCAGGTTGAATCTGTTTACTGAGCTGCATAAAGTTAGAACCATGACTCAAATCACCAGCGCCATTTTCAATCAAACCTTTTTGGTGGGGCTTGCCTAACCCCTGACCTTGCTCAACCGCAGTATAAAACTTATAAGGCAGTTTTATAATTTTGCGAGCAATTTGTGTAAACCAGCGATCAGCATATTGTGTACCTTGATGAGGTGCAGCGATAAATATGGCTCTAGAAAAATTGGTTAAGGGCACAAATTGAAAACGTTGTTTTATGGCAGCTTGTTGTTGATATTGGGACAACTGTGCTGCATTCATTTTCTGTATCGCTGCTGATGAAATATCTGCCTGACTCACAAGTAATCGACTAATCACGCCACCCATACTATGTCCAATCAAAACAGCTTGGTGATGAGCTTGGCTTGAGGTATCAAATTGATTAAATGCTTGCTGCAGCAAAGCATGAATTTGATAACGACTTTCAAAAATTGGCATATTGGTCGAATAAAAAACATTCCAAACTTGATAGTTTTCTCTGAGATCTTCCGCCCCAATAATATCATTGGTCAAAGAAACCCAAGCCTCAGGACTGCTGGCTAGACCATGAATCAAGACCACCACTTTTTTTTGTGGATGATAGGGTTCCAACATATACAAATGCGGCATGATCAAATTTCGTTCTTTATTAATTAAAGTCCAATAACCGAGCGCACCTAAATTGTTTTTAGCCAGCCAAGCACCATAGGGCGCGGAATAATTTCCTGTGATGACATAAGAGGAGCCTTCAACTTCAACTCGTGTTGTTTGAAATGGATCAAATAAATGTATCTTAAAATTTGTATTGCCTAGTATCTCATTGGTGTTACTGGCTTTTTTAGGTTCTGCTATGGCAGTAATTGGAAAGAATTTAGGCTGATGGATATTTGGATTTGGTCGGTCTTTAAAATAATCATAGGGATTTAAAATAAATTTCGGCTGAATCGGTTTTTCGTCACGCTCAGCAACAAACTCCGCACCTAAACCATCCTGACGGTTCACAATATTAAACCCAGAAAAGTTCATGTTATAACTAGATTTAAAAGCGTTTAGTTGAAGTGTCTCTAATGCGGGATATTTTTTAAAATCCAAAAGATAACAGTGAGATTCAAAGCAAATATCGTTCAATCGACCATCACGTTTAAATGCACTTGTGAGCATTTGGGAAATGGAAACATTATAAATAATTCGTACTTGATTCAAACGATAATCAAAAATACGTTCTTGAGCTGAACTATTTGACTTAAAAAGATATGCATAACTATGACGAAGGCTCTTATCCAGAAAGCGTAATTTCTGATCCAAACAATTATTTGTCTTGCCGAGTCGATTACATTTATCAGTATTGATACTCATGGCTTTAGCTAAATAGATTTCACTCACGGCGGCATAGAGATCATCTTCTTTACCATTTATTTTTTTTATTTGATTCACACAATCATCGACGTTATTCAGACAATGTGCTTGATTTGTTTTCGTCAAATACAGAAAGTTTTCCGTTTGATAACTAAATTTATTCGTGATGAGAAAGTTATCAACTTTACTTTTCAATGAGTGACTTAATTTTTCTTCTTTTAAATGAATCACCTGACATGCACTGAGTGAAAGTAAACCACAAAGCATCAGAGAAAAATTTAAATAGCTCATTTTGTAAGTTTTCCTCTCACCCAATCAGCATAACCCTCATTCTTGTTTTGCTGAACAATAATCTTCAATATGCTTATTTGGAAAGAACCACAATACCGCCAACAAGATCAGGATAAATAAAGTAATACGGGTATCAACAAAACTTAAAAAAATCGAACTGGCGTACAATACAACAGAAGCAGCAAGTTTCTTATCTTTGCCCAAGACTTTCCGAGCTATAGAGGTATCACCCTGCTCGCGCATAATCAACCGCTCGAGAATATCATAAGACAGTGAACACATGAATAAAATAAAAGCAAAAGCCGCTGTAGGTATAGCTGCATAATTGCTTTGAGCTGACCAAGCGGTTGTATACGGTATCAGGGTCAACCAAAAAATCAGATGCAGATTAATCCACATGATTTTTCCATTCACAGTTTTGACTAATTGAAATAAATGGTGATGATTATTCCAATAAATCCCAAGATAAATAAAACTCAGTACATAACTTAGGATGGTATGTAACTCATGTTGTAAAGCGGCAAAAGTATTGCCCTGCGGAATATTAAGTTCGATTAACATTACGGTAATGACAATTGCAATCACACCATCACTTATTGCTTCCAATCTGCTTTTATTCATTTCTATACTCTAAGTTTCAGGCATGATAAAGCGGTTTTGAGAAGCTAAAAATGACAGATACAAGACGGGTAAAATAAAGAAAGCAACACTCCAGAAATCTAAATAAACATAGAGCAATGCACCTAAAAAAGCCCCAATCACGAAACCTAAAACAATACTTAGACTATGCTCAAGCTTACTACGATGGTCTGCGGTACGATTCCGAAGATAATTTGAAATATCAATACCAAGTTGGGTGGTGTTCCCTGTCATCATTGTGCTTGGACTAATGTGCTTAATCAGTGTTTTACTTGAGGTATTACGTATCGCCAAAGCAATAAGTCCCAATCCCCCTGTCACCGCAATGGTAATACTATCTGGATCAGTAAATGGTTCGAAGTAAATACCTGCCAACATAAAAGCTGTGAGGAAAATCGCTTCTGCTAGAAATAAAGCACATAAGGTTTTACTTTTCTGACTGCTTTTATCAATCAAATATTTCGTAATTGCTACAGTAAGAATAAATAGCGGAATAGCAGCTAGTTTGATCCATAAGCCTGCACCACCTTTCACCCACGCTGCGCCAGCCAACACCAAGTTACCTGTCACATGTGCTGTAAAAAATCCAAATAAGGCAATAAAACCAATGGTATCGATCGCACCACCAACGATAGTCAATAGAACAGGATCACGGCATGTACGCCAGACGCTATGTTTTTTTTCAAATTCTGTTTGCATCATTTCCACCTAATTTATTATTTCTTACACTGTTTGATTAGAAGTTTAAACGTGAGTTCAGTCCAAAAACCTATGCTGGATTTTTTAGAATCTATGATTTGATTGTCTTCATTTTCCGAATGTAACTCTGTTCGCAATCGCTTATTAAGTTCTGTTCTAACTACTCCTAATCTCATCAAATTATTGGATTGCGCATCCAATAATCTTTTTACAGATCAGAGCAAGATTGATTTTTCTGAACCATTTATAAAACCTAACTGTATCGATTATGAGGGGAAAATATCTTTGATCAATGGAATAAGCTTTTCACCTACCACCATCCCCAACAATCCAACTAAAGCAACAATGGGTGGAACTGGCGAGCGTACATTCAAAACGTAATACAACACCCCCACCAGCAGTCCCACACCTAATGATAAGAAATACATTTTCATGGCAGCAATCTCCGAGGTATGACGTAATAAAGTCATACCTCAGCAAAAGAAATCGTTAGAAAGCGAAGCACGAACAACCTAAAGCTCCCCAAAAAGATTTTTTATCTTTCACTGGGACATCGAGAACCCATGCATGACTATGACCATGCATGCCGCAACTATTGGTACATGCACAAGCGGCTGACTTAGCTTGCAATGGTTGATGAGACGGCGCATTGCGATTTTCTGTAGCTCTCCAATACCCACCAAATTTTCTCACAGGCGACCATGTTGGCGAGGCTGGAGGTAAAGGTGAATCATCCTGTTTAAATTCAGCACCCGCATATACGATTTTTCCACCTAATACGGTCATTACTGATTCAATATTTTTTATTTCTTCAGCCTCAATTGAGAAATAATCATCAGATAGCACAACTAAATCAGCTAACTCACCTTGCACCAAAGCACCCTTCACATCTGCTTCCCCTGAGAACCATGCCGAACCTTTGGTCCAAAGTTTCAATGCAGTCTGACGGTCTAATAAATTTTTCTCATCGTATAACGGTAATCCACCCACAGTTTTTCCAGTGGTTAACCAATATAGACAAACCCAAGGATTATATGAGGCAACTCGGGTTGCATCTGTACCTGCTCCGACTGGCACACCTAACTCAAGCATCTTTTTCACGGGTGGCGTAGCTTTGGCTGCATCCGCACCATAACGGTCGACAAAGTATTCACCTTGGAAGGCCATACGATGTTGAATTGCGATACCGCCACCCAAAGCACCAATTCGCTCAATGTTCTTTTCTGACACCGTTTCTGCATGATCAATAATAAATCGAGTGGCAAACGGTTTACGCTCATTGACTTGCTCAAAGACATTCAGAAAACGCTCAATACTTTCGTCATAAGTGGCATGAATACGAAATGGCCATTTCTTCTCAGCGAGCAATTCCACGATGCGCTCTAATTCAGCATCCATACCCTTGGTGAGTTCTGGACGAGGTTCTAGAAAGTTTTCAAAATCAGCAGCAGACCATGTCAAATTCTCGCCCGCACCATTCATTTGTAAAAAAGCATCGCCATCTCCAGGAAAGGTCATCTCAGTCCACTTTTGATAATCCTGATATTCCTGACCTGCTTTCTGCGCAAATAAGTTATAAGCAACACGTACCGTCATTTGCTCTTTTTGGTGCAAATGTTGTATCACATCATAATCTTCGGGATAGTTTTGCCCACCACCGCCCGCATCAATTAATGAAGTAATTCCTAAACGATTTAGCTCACGCATAAAGTGACGTGTTGAATTGACTTGATCGTCACGTTCAAGAATTGGTGCTTTGCCCAAAGTTGAATACAAAATCATCGCTGAAGGTGTTGCCAACAATAAACCTGTCGGTTCACCTTTTTCATTGCGTTGAATCGTGCCTCCTGGTGGATCAGGCGTGTCTTTATTAAAACCAAGCGCATCTAAAGCAGCACAATTGAGCATCGCTTTAGCATATAGATGTAAAATAAATACTGGTGTATCAGGCGCCGCTTTATTGATCTCATCCAATGTCGGTAGACGACGTTCAACAAATTGAAATTCATTCCAACCACCAACTACACGTACCCATTGAGGAGCTGGTGTATTTTCAGCCTGCTCTTTCAACAACCGTAATGCATCAGCAACTGAGGGAACACCTTCCCACCGTAACTCCATGTTATAATGCAAACCACCACGAATTAAATGCAAGTGACTGTCATTTAAACCAGGAATTACGCGACGACCATTTAAATCAACAACTTTCGTAGTCGATGTCGCCATTTTCATAATTTTATCGTTATCATCAACGGCAATGATCTTGCCCGCTGTAATTGCAATTGCCTGAGCCTCAGGTTGCTGTGGATTCAACGTGGTAATTTTTGCATTTCTTAGAATTAAATCAATTTGAGCCATTTTTTACCCCACTTTTTTTTGTGATAAGGAAAAAGAAAGGCATGAAATCCTGCCTTTCAATGATCTATTATTTTGCAGGAACAGGTGACATAACTTGGTGATGCGTTGTTGTACGTTCTGGTGCTTTATGTACCATCGTATAAGCATAGTCCACACCCATTCCATAGGCGCCCGAATGTTCACGTACAATAGCCATCACAGCATCATAAGTTTCACGGTGCGCCCAGTCACGTTGCCATTCCAGTAAAACCTGTTGCCAAGTCACTGGCACTACTCCCGCTTGAATCATCCGTTGCATCGCATAATCATGAGCTTCTTTTGAAGTACCACCAGACGCATCTGCCACCATATAAATTTCATAATCACCTTCAAGCATTGCACCGAAAGCAAAGGTATTATTACAAACCTCTGTCCATAAACCAGACACAATCACTTTTTTGCGATTATTTTTTGCTAATGCATCACGAACTTTTTGGTCATCCCATGAGTTCATTGACGTTCGTTCAAGTAAAGGCGCATCAGGAAAAACATCTAATAATTCTGGATAGGTGTGACCTGAGAAACTTTCTGTTTCAACCGTTGTAATCGTAGTTGGAATACCGAAAACTTTCGCAGCTTTTGCTAAACCAACTGTATTATTTTTAAGAACTTGGCGGTCAATTGATTGTACCCCAAAAGCCATTTGCGGTTGATGGTCTATAAAAATGACTTGGCAATTTGTTGGTGATAATTGTTCTAAAAGTGATTTGTTCATTTTCAAACTCGACATACTGACTGTAAACGATGTCGTTCTATGAAAACAAAACTGGCTGTAAAAAAATAGATAGCAAAATTGAATCAATTTGTCTGCGATTTGAATACAATCAGAAACATACTTGCTTCGTTTATCTAAATGCATGAATATCCATTTAATAACATTTAAATGGATAAATCATGGATAGAATCGACTGCATCAATACTTTTTTAAGCGTCGTTGAACATGGAAATTTTAGTATTTCAGCTAAACATTTAAATATTTCACGAGATTTAGTTTCTAAAAGAATTCAGTATCTTGAAAATGATTTAAAGGTTTCACTTTTTATCAGAACAACACGTCGAATGAATCTCACGCCCTGTGGAGAAAAGTTCTATCAACATGCCAAAGTCATGATGAGTGAATTAGAATGGGCAAAATATGAGATTAGTTATGATCAACAATATCCAGAAGGTGAGTTAAAAATTAATGCGCCCCTCTCGTTTAGCCGTGATGTATTGACAAATATCATTTCAGATTTTATTCAACAATTTCCCTTCATTAAAATCGACTTATATCTTACGGATAGCTTTGTTGATATTTACGAACAACAATTTGACTTGACTCTAAGGGTCGATGACACAGCAGATCACAACTTCCAGAACACTGTGATTGGAACTTACAAACGTAGCTTCTATGCATCAAAGGATTATCTGGAAAAAAAAGGAATACCGAATACAATCGACGAGTTAAAAAAACACGATATCCTGCTGTATAGCCAAAAAAACAGCCACAATAAAATCACCCTTAGGAGAAATGAAACAACAGAGTTGATCCAATGCTATCCAAAATTTATCTGTAATAATGGCGACCTATTACTAGATTTATGCACCAAAGGTCACGGGATCGTCTTTTTACCTGATTTTATTGCAAAAAAATATTTTGATGCTGGTGAGATTTGCAGATGTTTGGAGGACTATCATAGCCCAATGATGAACTTTTACGCGCTTTATCCAAATGGTCAAAACATTTCAAAAAAATTGCAGATTTTTATTGATTTCCTCATTAAACAATTTAAATCAATTAACACTTAATTTTATTTGAGGTAATCGGTTCCTCTGCTCTGTGAAACCCTGTTCTATATATAGAACAAGATAAACCACTTTTACACTTGGTTTCTTGTTCCATATCGCTCAGAATACCCATTCTATTTAATAACGTGAGACGTTTTATGACTGATGCTTTGGTATTGAGCGATTTGTCCAAAACTTATCGTAATGGTTTTCAGGCGTTAAAAGGTATTAACTTAACCGTGCCTGAGGGTGAGTTTTATGCATTATTAGGACCTAATGGTGCAGGTAAATCAACCACGATCGGTATCATCAGCTCACTAACCAAAAAAACATCGGGTTCAGTCGAGATCTTTGGCCACAATTTGGATACTCACCCTTCACACGCAAAACAATGTTTAGGTGTTGTTCCACAAGAATTTAACTTCGGTCAGTTTGAAAAAACTTTTGATATCTTGGTGACACAGGCGGGTTATTACGGCATTCCTAGAAAATTAGCCGAACAACGTGCAGAGTATTATTTAGAAAAACTCGGGCTCTGGGAAAAACGTAATATTCAATCACGTATGCTTTCAGGCGGTATGAAACGCCGCTTGATGATTGCACGTGCCATGATGCATGAACCGAAACTGCTTATCCTCGATGAACCAACGGCCGGTGTAGATATCGAATTACGTCGTTCAATGTGGGAATTTTTGACTGAGATGAATGAAAACGGCACATCCATCATTCTCACCACACATTATCTCGAAGAAGCCGAAATGTTGTGTCGTCGCATCGCCATTATTGATCGTGGTGTGATTAAAGAAGACACCTCGATGAAAGGCTTCTTGAACCAGCTCAATGAAGAATCGTTCATTTGTGATTTGGCTGAACCTATAAATCACATGGATTTAAATATTATTGGTTTCAAATTTAATTTGATTGATCAAGTAACGCTAGAAGTCACTATGGATAAAGCACATACCATGAATGACTTATTCTTGTTATTGCAATCACAAAACATTCAAGTCAGTAGTATGCGCAACAAATCTAATCGCTTGGAAGAATTATTCGTCAAAATGGTTGAAAAAAATCTTACAGGAGCGGATCAATGAACTTTAGTCAGTTACAAACCGCACTGTGGACTTTAGTTGTTAAAGAAATACGCCGTTTCATGCGTATTTGGCCACAAACCTTACTCCCGCCTGCAATCACCATGAGTTTATATTTTGTGATTTTTGGCAATCTGGTGGGTTCACGTATTGGGGAAATGGGTGGCTTTAGCTATATGCAATTTATTGTGCCTGGCTTAATCATGATGGCAGTCATTACCAACAGTTATGCCAACGTTTCATCAAGTTTTTTTAGTGCGAAATTCCAAAAAAGCATTGAAGAATTGATCATGAGTCCCGTGCCATTACATTTAATCCTTTGGGGCTATGTAATTGGTGGGGTGTGTCGTGGTGTCTTGGTTGGCTTGATTGTGACCTTGATGAGCTTGTTCTTTACCCACTTAGAAATTTATAATTTCTTTGTGACAATATATACCGTCATCATCACCTCGTTATTGTTCTCTCTGGGTGGTTTTATCAATGCTGTCTACGCAAAGTCGTTTGATGATATTTCTATTATTCCAACCTTTGTGTTAACACCCCTTACCTATTTAGGCGGTGTTTTCTATGCGATTAGTGCATTAAGCCCATTTTGGCAAAACCTATCTTTAATCAATCCGATTGTATATATGGTCAATGCTTTCCGCTTTGGCATTTTAGGGCATAGTGACGTTAATGTTTCCTTTTCTTTGGGCATTGTGACACTCTGCTGTATCGTCTTGTATGCAATCGCTTATCATTTATTAGCTCGTGGTTCAGGAATGCGTGAATGAGTGTTGAACATTCTCAATTGGGTAAAGAAACCCAATACCCAACTCAATATCAACCTGAGGTTTTATTTCCTATCTCTCGTGCCGAATCTCGTCAGCAATATGCAGATGTTGAAGGGATCACTCAAGGTAAAGACTGGTGGCATGTATTTGAGATTTCATGGCTCAGCTCACTAGGCTTGCCACAGGTCGCGATTGGCCGTTTAACACTGCCTGCTAGCTCACCTAATTTAATCGAATCGAAGTCGCTCAAACTTTATTTCAATAGTTTGAATTTTACTAAATTTGAATCGAAACAAGCATTCATTGAAACTGTCGAGCGTGATCTATCCCTTGCCGCAGGTGCAAAAATTGAGCTGCAACTCTTTCAAGTTGATGATTTAGAAATATCTAAACCAACAGGTATTTGTATCGATGACCTGATACCTGATCGCTTGTCTGAGCATCCAGATGCAAGCCTGCTGCGATTAGATGCCGACGAAAATGAAGAGCTCGAAATTGAACTGTACTCGCACTTGCTTAGAAGTAATTGTCCAGTCACGGGTCAACCTGACTGGGGTACAGTTTTTATTCGTTTTCAAGGCAAAAAACCTTGTTATCGTAGCCTATTAGCCTATATTATCTCCTACCGTCAGCATAATGGTTTTCATGAGCAATGTGTTGAGCAGATATTCGCTGACATATGGAAATTGCTCGGACCTCAAAAGTTGATGGTCTATGCGACTTATACTCGCCGTGGTGGATTGGATATTAATCCATGTCGAGTATCAGATGTGTCATGGATGCCTGAGCCAATTCGCTTGGCACGACAATAAAACGAATAAATTTGATATAGAGGACGTTCTTCAATGACCAGTTATTTCGGTATTCTTCCATCAGAAAGCTTGAGTAAAGACATTCAACTTGCACAAGCCAATCGTGACAGCAAAGAACCACAATACCCTTTACGTGACAAAATTTCTCTACAGCTTACTGATGAGTTAATTGACACTATGTTGGTTCATCTGGTTCAACAATTTCCACCAAGTGAAAAGCGTGACACGACTGAAGGACTTGCAATTAAAATCCGTAGCATTGTTGAAACCTTGATGAAACAGCTTCTAGGTAAAACCTCTAACGAACAAGTCTTAGAATCTTTAGCGTTTATGGAAAAAAGTTTGTTTACTGATAATGAGGGTAAACAACGTATTGGTACAGTTTTACCAGATAGTCTTGTTACAGAAATGAAGAAAAGCTTTGCTGAAGTTCAAGCTGGTAACGGTAAAGCCCAACGCGATGCTTTAACCCAACAGTTTAAGTCTTTTGCAGATGCGCTTATTCAACACTTTATGACTGAATACAACAAGACTCTTGGTTTAGGTATGGTTAAACGCGGTGTTGCAAGTGTAGCAACCAGCGGTGTTGAAACTGCTGTACATATTGTAATCAAAAAACTTATCCCAAGCTTGAGTCAAGAAGAGCTAGAAGTATTTACTAAGCACTTTGATCAGTTGTTGATTCAAAAATAAGCCAACATTTTTATCAAAGCGACGATTTTAAAATCGTCGCTTTTTTTATGCTGATTTAAAACCAAGAAGTGTCACAATTTCTAAATTTTCATTGTCTAAATTAGCGTTTATGTTAGCATTCCCAAAGCCTTGATTTACCTGATCTAGATTCGCATGTCCCCAAGCTCACAATACAAATTTTTACGTCATGCACCGCGTGATGGCTTAAGCACCGCGACACAGCCCTCTCGTTGGCAACAGCTCCATATTGACCCATGGCTTTGTCTATTTTTGATCTTAAATGCCATTCTTGGGCTGACGATCTTATATAGCGCTTCAGCACAAAATGTGGGCTTGGTTAGCAGACAAGCCATCAGCTTTTGTATTGGCTTTGTGGTCATGTTGAGCTTGGCACAGATACCACCCAAAGTTTATCAGGCATTTTCACCCTATTTTTATGCTTTCGGGGTTTTGTCCTTACTGGCCGTGATGATTTTTGGTGAAGTGCGTATGGGGGCACAACGTTGGATCGATATCCCAGGCTTTGGAAGCGTGCAACCCAGTGAATTTATGAAAATTGGCATGCCGATGATGATCGCATGGTTTTTGTCTCGTAAAGCGCTTCCACCTAGTTTCTCTCAGGTATTTCTATCCCTTATCCTGATTCTTATTCCATTTATACTGATTGCTGAACAGCCTGACCTAGGTACATCGCTGTTGGTAATTGCAAGCGGGATTTTTGTACTTTTCTTGAGTGGTTTATCTTGGAAATTAATAGCCGCTGCTGCGGGTGCAGTTGCAATCGTGATACCAATTGCATGGCACTTTTTATTACATAATTACCAAAGGCAACGTGTGCTGACCTTATTAAATCCTGAAGCAGATGCTTTAGGCACAGGCTGGAACATTATCCAGTCCAAAACTGCGATTGGCTCTGGGGGGTTCTCTGGCAAGGGTTTTCTGGAAGGTACTCAATCCCATCTGCACTTTCTCCCTGAAGGCCATACCGACTTTATTATTGCCGCTTATTCAGAAGAGTTTGGCTTAATTGGCGTGACCCTGCTGATCCTTTTATATTTCGCAATTATTTTTAGAACTTTTCAAATTGGTCTACAAAGTTTCCATAACTATGGTCGTTTAGTTGCAGGCGCCTTTGGTTTGTCATTTTTTGTTTATGTATTTGTAAATGCAGGCATGGTCAGTGGTATTTTACCTGTAGTGGGTGTGCCTTTGCCTTTTATGAGCTATGGCGGAACTGCAATTATTACACTTATGGCGACTTTTGGACTGGTTATGTCTATTCATACGCATCGATAACGAGGAATTTAATAAACATATGTTGAATAACACTTTAAGTAAAACAGTTCGACTTCTTAGCTTGAGTGCGGGTTTATTCTTAAGCTGTAATTGGGTTCATGCCAATGAGTTTTACTCCCATCCCAATTATTTGGCTTTTAAACAAAAAACAATGTCAACATATGGCTTGAGTAGCGAGCAAGTTGATACAGCCATGAGCGGTGCTCGCAATCTACCTAATATTTTAAATATCATGACACGTCCAGGTGAAAGTAAACCTTGGTACGAATATCGTTCTATGTTTTTGGTCGAAGGTACAATTCAACGTGGTATCCGCTTTAAAAATCAGTATGAAGACGCGCTAAATCGTGCAGAACAACAATTTGGCGTCCCTAAAGCCGTCATCCTCGGTGTTCTAGGGGTAGAAACAGGCTACGGGGCAAATAAAGGCTCTTTCGTGACACGAGATGCTTTAGCAACGCTGGCTTTTGGTTATCCACGTCGAGCTGAATATTTTAGTGATGAATTATCCGCGCTCATCGCATGGACTTACAAAGAAGGCTATCCAACCAATAGCATCGTTGGTTCATATGCAGGAGCAATTGGTTACCCGCAATTTATGCCGAGCAATATCCAAAAACTGGGCGTCGATTATGATGGTAATGGTCATATTGATTTAAGAAACTCTGCTACTGATGCAATTGGATCAATTGCAAATTATTTAGCCAAGCATGGTTGGGAACGTGATCGCCCAATTGGCTTTCCAGCACGTTATCTCGGTAATGACCCTGAAAGTATTATTGCCAAAGATTTAACCCTTCCTACGCCTTATGGTGAGTTAAAACGACTAGGGATTGCGCCTGTTAATCCACTGGTAAAAATTGACGATTTAGATCTTGTGAATGTCATTCAGCTACAAGATCGTTCGGGTCCAATTTATTACATCACTTTTCCGAATTTCCAAGTGATTACAACCTATAACAGAAGTCGTATGTATGCGACTGCTGTATGGTTATTAGGCACTGAAGTAGCGAGTCGATAGACTAATTTTTCCAAACTTTACAAAAAGTCAATAAAAAAAATGGGTACAAAGCACACTAAATCAGCAAAATTCATATTTTGTTACAATATTGATCAATAAATGATCAATATTTGTGTGTTTTTGTACTTTTTGTTGCTATTTATCTCCAATGACTAGACACACTTCCTAAGCGATGAATATTATCCACACCAAGTGAACGGGCCGTTAAAACGCATAAAGTGGTTAAAACTGCCCTCCGAATTGCAAATTGCAAAAGTGAATAATTAGACATGTGCACTATATTTCAGGTTGTTCTGTTGAAATAGAAAAGCATGTTCTCTAGGAGTTTATACAATGCAGTTTTCGCTAAAATATATTCTAGCGCTGACGGCAGGCTTAAGTTTAAGCCCGTTACATGCTGAAATGGTTCAGTCTTCATCGTTGAACAGCGATGTTGAAGGTTCTAATTTGGCAGCCCGCGTTCTTAGCAAAGATTCTCAAAATTTTAATTCGCGTCTTTCTAACGTAAATAGTCTTTCAATCACTGAGCGCTCAGGTGACCAAGTACGTCGTCAAACGATCGCTGCTAAAATCGACATCCCTGAAGAAGAGCCTTCAGTGATTGAAAAACTGAATACAGTTGCATCAAACACTGTACGTAAGTTTAGTCAAACTGGTGTTGCTTCTTGGTATGGTCGTCAATTCCACGGCCGTAAAACTGCAAGTGGTGAAACATTCGATATGAATGCAATGACCGCTGCACACCGTAGCCTTCCGCTCAACTGCTATATTCGCGTAACCAATCGAGATAATGGTAAAAGTGTTGTGGTAAAGGTTAATGATCGTGGTCCTTTCCATGGTAACCGTGTACTTGATTTATCTTATGGTGCGGCGAAGCAAATCGGACTTACAAATGCAGGTCTGGGTAAAGTTAGTATCGAACGCGTTGATGGTCCAAATTCATAAGTTTAGATCATTCATTGCAATATAATTAAAGCCACCATGTGTGGCTTTTTTTATTGCCAATCTAAATAAAATATCCCTTTCAATCTTTTTGACGCTAAAGCGGTTCTTCGGTATATTGAAAAAAATAAAAAAATATTATTGCAAGGAGAGCGCTGTGAAATCGATCGATGAGTGGTTTGAAGAATATAGCGATAGTCATCAAAATCAGACCAACAAGAAAATCCATTGGGTTTGCGTTCCTGCGATCCTGTTTTCGATTATTGGGATCTTGGCGCATTTTAGCACCTTACTCACTGCTCTATTGCTTGTGCTCACTTTAGTTTTTTATGCACGTTTGGACATCGTACTTGCTGTCGCGATGGCTGCGCTTCTCGCAGTAATGGCATGGTTAATCATCATTCTTCCAGTCGGTGTCGGTTTTTATATTGGAATTTTTGTCATTGCTTGGATTGGTCAATTTTACGGGCATAAAGTTGAAGGTAAGAAACCATCATTCTTCAAAGATCTGCAATTCCTTCTGATTGGCCCTGTATGGTGTATGGATGCTTATTTAGCTAAAGTCCTACCTAAATGGAAATCTCGTCATAAATTGGCGCTTACAAGCTGATTTAGCGCATATCATGCAACAAGCCTCTAAATATTCAGGAATAGGATTTAAATGTCATATCAATTTGTAGGTTTTTTTGCATTAACCGAGCAAATGAAAAGCCCTTTTTCTCCTATTGACGGGGCTACTTGGAAAGATATCAAAGAACCATTCCATGGCATTGGGATAAAGCTCTCCCCGTCAATTAAAACGCCATCGTCACCAGATGAAATAAAAGCTCTTTTTAGAGCGATGAATATTAATCATGTTAGACAATGGCTTTTTATTGAATATGAGTGTTTTGGTGGCTCAATTGACTATATTTATGCACTTATTATGAAAAATGGTGAAATATATGGTCCAATTGAAGAGTCAGCACTTGAAAATGTTGAGAGAGCTTATATCAATTTAATCAATGAATTTGGCATCTCAAAGAAAGATGCTCTTCAATTTAAACCATTTGATCGAGATTTCTGGGATGAATAAATAATTCTTTCTCCTTAACCCTCATATATTATTGATACATTTTTCCTTTATATTTCAACCATCCATCAATATGTTTTCTTCTTGGGTCGTGGTGTGTCCAATGGATAACCCCACCTTTATTGTTATATTCATACACCCCATAAAACTCAACCGTTTCACCTTTTTGCAGCCCCTCTATTCGTGGTGCCAAGTCAATATTATGTGCAACCAATAGTGTCAAACCATTGTCCAATTGAAGAATGATTCGCTGATGCCTAGAGCCATCGTTATCATCAGGAAGAAGTGCCTTAACGCTCCCCTGTGAACGCACTTGAAGTTTACTTCGCTGTTGCTGAAAGGCTTGCATGATCTTGGCCTGATCATCAACAGGATGCCGCTCAACTGATGAGGAAACTTCTCCACGTTGTGTACTATTTTGCTTAAAATCCAAACCAACATAAGCAAATACCAGTAACGCAATGACAATCAATAAGATCCAATTATTTTTTTGAGTTTTCATTCTTACCTTTCTTTCGTTCACAATGTAAAAATGCCAATCAAGTTGATTGGCATTTTTATAATATCAGACAATATCCTTCGCTTAGAATAAACGATTGATACCGTTTAAAGCGGCCACACGATAAGCTTCTGCCATCGTTGGATAGTTAAAAGTTGTTTCAACAAAATACTTCAAGGTATTGTTTGGACTATGCATCACCACCTGACCAATGTGAATAATCTCAGCAGCATTGTTCCCGAAACAGTGAATACCTAACACTTCTAAGGTATCACGATGGAATAGTATCTTTAATTCCCCCACCGTATCCCCTGTAATTTGTGCACGAGCCAAATGACGGAAAGACGCTTGTCCAACTTCGTATGGGATTCTTTCTTCAGTCAGTTCCTGTTCAGTTTTACCGATCGAGGAAATTTCTGGAATGGTGTAAATGCCAGTCGGTACATCTTTAATTGGTTTGACATTTTTCTCGCCAACCATATTAGCACCCGCACAACGCCCTTGGTCATATGCTGCCGATGCGAGTGACGGCCAACCGATTACATCACCTGCTGCAAAAATATTTTCCACTTCAGTTTGATATTGATCATTTACCATTAATTGACCACGGCTATTCGGTACTAAGCCAACATTTTCTAAGCCCAGACCATCCGTGTTGCCCGAACGCCCATTACACCACAAGATTGCATCTGCTTTGATTTTCTTACCGCTGAGCAAGTGTAAAACCACATGATCATCAAAAGTTTCTAAACGATCAATTTGCTCATTGTGACGAATCAATACACCTTGTTCACGTAAGTGATATGACAATGCATCTGCGATCTCATCATCCAAGTAACTGAGTAACTTTTGTTGTGTGTTAATCAAATCAACTTTATGGTCTAGCCCAATAAAAATAGAGGCATATTCACAACCAATTACACCTGCACCATAAATGATGATCTTTTGAATCGTATAATCAAGATCTAAAATCTTATCTGAATCAAAAACACGTGGATGATTAAAGTCCAGACCTTGCGGTTGATATGGTCGACTACCTGTAGCAATCACGATCTGTTTACAAATGATGGTATCTTTAATACCATCCTGACCAAAAATTAAAACTGTATTTTTATCTTGGATATATGCACGACCATGAAAAACTTCAATTTTATTGCGATCGTAAAAACGGGTATGTGTATCTACTTGTTGTTGAATCACTTTGTGCGCATTACGTAATACCTGTTTCATCGTGAACTGTTTCCATTCACCTACTTTTTGAAACATTGGATCACGCTGGTAACGAATAATACTCGAAACAGTTTGTCGTAATGCTTTACTTGGAATTGTACCTACATGTGCACAGTTACCACCAAGTTGATCACGAACATCAACAATTGCTACACGTTTACCTGCTTTAGCTAGCTTCATTGCCGCGCCTTCACCAGCTGGGCCAGAACCGAGAATTACTGCATCATATTTGACAATATTCCCACCAACGACCTCTTTCTTACGTGGCATTAAAAGCTCCTTTGATTTCTCGCTGCGTATTTCTAAATATATGATAACTAATATGCGTTGAATTGATATATTTCTCAATCGTATATTTTATATATAGACATTTTTAAAATGAATACCTAATTCGTCCTATCCCGCAGCAAATTTGACTATAATAACAAGAGATTTGAAATCAAAGGTTGTAGAAAAGATATGTCTGAACACCGTAAACCTGAACAGGGTCAAAAACTTCGTGGCGCAGAAAAGGTCGCAAGAATTCCTGTAAAAGTTATCCCTACGGTTGAAGTGCCTCGCAAGCCAGACTGGATTCGCGTCAAAATGACTGCGCCAGACGAAGTTCAGCGCATCAAAACAACCTTACGTTCACAAAAGCTTCATACCGTGTGTGAAGAAGCAGCTTGTCCTAATTTACCAGAATGTTTCGGTGGTGGTACTGCCACATTCATGATTATGGGTGATATTTGTACTCGCCGTTGTCCTTTCTGTGACGTCGCGCATGGGCGACCAAATACACTTGATCCTGATGAACCACGCCATATGGCTGAGACGATTTCCAATCTTGGTTTAAAGTATGCCGTAATTACATCGGTGGATCGTGATGATCTTCTAGATGGTGGTGCTCAACACTTTGTTGATTGTATCAAAGAAGCCCGCGATTTGAGTCCGAAAACATTATTGGAAATTCTAGTTCCTGATTTCCGTGGTCGTATGGATATCGCCTTACGTATCATGACTGAATGCCCACCTGATGTTTTCAATCACAATATTGAAACTGTTCCGCGCTTATATAAAGCAATGCGTCCAGGTTCAGACTATCAACATTCTTTAAATCTTTTGAAAATGTTTAAAGAATACTGCCCTGATGTACCCACTAAATGCGGCTTGATGGTTGGTATTGGTGAGACAGAAGAAGAAGTGATTGCATTGCTTGATGATCTTCGTGCTCATGATGTTGATTACGTAACGATTGGTCAATATCTACAACCATCTAAGCAACATGCACCAATCGACCGTTTTGTCACACCAGAAGAATTCGAGCGTTATGCAGAACATGGTCGTAAACTCGGTTTCAGAAATATCTGGTCTGCACCAATGGTTCGTTCAAGCTACTTTGCTGATCGCCAATATCATGGTGAGCCTGTACCAGCAGTACGCCGCAAAGTAGATCCAGCTAAAAAGATTGCAGTACAAACTGTAGAAGCCTAATCCTAACTCAATAATTTAGCTGAAAGAGAGAATATTATATTCTCTTTTTTTTACAATATATTTCAACCAGATCATGTCACAACTTAAGCCTTTCTGATCAGCCGTGAATTCGGCGTGAAGAATTACAACTCAAAACCCTATTACAAAAAAATCACTTAAAAACATAAATTTACTTTGAATACTCACACTTATATCCTGATTAAGGTTGATAAAAACTATTTGAACTAACAATGAAAAAAATAGAGGTTTCAATCTTTATTTATAACTCATCACAAAATCATTAGAAGTTCTCGTTTTATACATGGTACGGAATAAAACCAACAACTTCTTATCAAAAAAGTATTAATCAGGATATGAAAAAATGAATAGAAAAACTTTATCACTAAGCACTGCAATCCTCGGTAGCGTGTTTCTTTTAGGATGTAACAGTGATTCTAATAATGATTCTAAGCCCTCAGCTACCAATACGGGCGATGTACTAATTTTAACAGCCAATGGGATGATCAGCTCAATTAACCGTGATCAACCTGAAAAATTAGTATCCAATCTTAAAATTACAGGCTTACAAGCAGATGAACAACTCATCGGTATTGACCACCGCCCCAAAGACGGCAAACTTTATGCTGTTGGCACCATGGGCAATATTTACACACTTAATCCTCAAACAGGTCGAGTTACATGGGTAAGTAAATTAGTTGCAGACCCAAGTGATACAACAGATGGCAATGCACCTTACAGCAAAATAACGGGTAATCCTGATTTAATGACTGTAAATTTCAATCCAGCAGCTGACCGTCTAAGAGTAATTGGCAATGACGGGCAAAATTTAAGAATCAATGTAGATACAGGCGCAACCATCACCGATGGCAATATCAGTTCAGGTACTGACTCAGTTTCGATTATCGCTGCCGCATATACCAACGCAATGGCTGGTACGGGTTCTACACGATTATTTAGTATTGATCAAAATACTGATCGTATCTATCTGCAAAACGCCAATGCAGGTACTTTGAGTAACTCAGCAATGCTCGCTCAGGGTGTTAACATTTCTGGTGGCGGTGGTTTTGATATTGATCCTATTAATAATGTCGGCTATGCAGCCCTCAAAGCTGCTGGAAACTATCAACTTCACCACTTAAACCTTGCCGCTGTAGGTTCAGACAATGCTGCTGTAGTAGAAAGTAAAAACCTACCAAATCTGTTTCAAACTGCTGGAATTCGCGGTTTAGCACTTGAAAGTGCCAAAGATAGTGGCGCTCATGCATTTGGCCTCAGTGCGAATAATCAATTACTGCACTTTATGGTAAATAGCCCAAATACAGTCAAACAGACCAATATCACAGGTTTAAAGGTTGGAGAAAAAATTATCGGGATAGATTTCAGATTCAAAACTATGACCGATAAATCAGGCATGCTTTATGGATTAAGTGATCAATCAAATCTATACACTATCAATATGCAAACAGGTATGGCCACCCTTCAAACCTCATTGAAAGCTGCAATGGGTGATGATAATCCATTCACTACACTGCTAGGTACCAACTTTGCCGTTGACTTTAACCCAGCAGCAGACCGATTACGTGTTATTAGCAATACCGGACAGAGCTTACGTATCAATGTTGACACTGGTGACACCATTACCGATGGTGAACTCAATGGAATCGAAGGTGCTGTTGTAACCGCAGCAGCTTACACCAATAGCTTCCAAACACCGATCGCAATGATTGGTACAGAATTATTTAACCTAGATCAAGGCAACCAACTTTTAGTTAAACAAAGTCCACCAAACGATGGTGTACTCAATTCAATTGGTGCTTTAGGCATCAACTTAGGGCTAGATAATGGCTTTGATATTGCGGGTGGTGATAACGGTTTTGCCTTAGCAACCGTCTCAGGAATGACAGGACCATCTGTTTTATATCGGATTGATTTAAATAATGATACAACGATTATGACACCAAGGGCTAGACTTGCTATTAATGTAGACGGTACACCCAATCTAGCTGCCTCAACGATTGGTAGCAGCACGACCCCTCAACTGATAGATCTCGCGATTATGTTGAAATAAATGCCCATGCTTAAATAAAAAAAACACCGCATTTTTAAATGCGGTGTTTTTTTATTTATAAAAATTTATGCGATATGTTTTTGCACAATAATCGAGCCGACAGAATAACCAGCACCGAACGAAGAGATCACAGCATATTCACCATCATTCACTTGCTCGCCTGTACGATGCATGGCAATAATCACGCCAGCAGAAGAGGTATTGGCAAACTCGTCTAAAATAATTGGTGCGCGTTCTAAATTCGCCTCTTTACCAACGACAAGTTTTAAAATTAACTCGTTCATATTAGCATTGGCTTGGTGTAACCAAAAACGCTTAACCTGCTCAGGTGTTAATTGGAGTTTTTCCAATTGCGCGGTAATGATTTTCGCAACAAGCGGGCAAACTTCTTTAAAAACTTTACGGCCATCTTGACGGAACAATTTGTCATCGACAACCGCATCTTCACTACGGTTTAAGAAACCAAAATTATTGCGGATATTATTTGAGAATTGGGTAAACAAATGGATATCTAAGATTTCGTAACCTGATTTTGTTTCAGTTTCTTCAATAATTGAAGCTGTCGCAACATCACCAAAGATAAAGTGTGCATCACGCGTACGATAATCTAAATGACCTGATGTAATCTCAACATTAAGCAGTAAAACACGGCGAGCACCACATTTCACTGCATCATAGGCCTGCTTTAAACCAAATGTCGCTGCTGAACAAGCCACATTCATATCATAAGCATAACCTTTGATACCTAATGCTGACTGGATTTCAATGGCAACGGCTGGATATGCGCGTTGCATATTTGAACATGCCAAAATCACGACATCGATGTCTTCAGCAGTAACCCCTGCATTTTCCATCGCTTGTTTTGCAGCAATTACACCCCACTCCGCTTGAAGTGAAAGCTCATCATTACTACGCTCTTGTAAACGAGGACGCAAACGTGTTGGATCAAGAATACCAGATTTCTCAACCACGTAACGACGCTTAATCCCTGAAGCTTTTTCAATAAACTCAGGACTAGAGCCACGCAGTTCTTCTAGTTCACCCGCTGCAATTTTATCAGCATTGGCTTGATTATACTGTTCTACATAAGCATTTAAACTTTCAACCAACTCTTCATTGGAAATAGATTCGGTTGGGTGGAACAAACCTGTACCTGTTATACGGATGCCCATGTAAAACTCCTGTAAAGAATGGTTCTAACTTTCATTGTCGCTCAGTTTAACCGATTGCTAATCGATCCCATAGTTTTTGTAATCTAGTTGGTGAAATTGGCATCTTTGTTTTCATCGGTTGAGAAAACAAGGAAATTCTCAACTCCTCTAACATCAAATACATTTCTTTGATTTTAGGATCATTTTTGAACTTAAATACTTTGTCCATCCATGGATCGACATCATTAATTGCCGCAAGGTCACGTTGTAGATTATTTGGCAAACGGTCTAAACGCAATAGCAATGCTTTTAAATAACGTGGATATTCCTGCCAAAGATCAGCAGGACGACTATAAACAAAGTCCACTAATGACATTAAATCAAGTTGATCTTCTATGTCATCTATACTCCGACCAAAGATACTCTGATCAAGCACCAATAACTCACGACGAATTTTCTGCCACTGCGTAAAGATTTCCGTAATATCACTTAAAACCTTTTGACCATTTGTCAAAAAATGCTTTTTGATTTCAAGTAAAAGTTGCTGAAACTCATCCGCATGTTTAGGAAGTTCCAGAATCGAGACTTGCAGCGTGGCATAAACCAGCATCTGCTCTAGTTTTGCAAGATCCCCTAAAGGTGAATAGGCCAAAGCCAAAGGTTTGGAAATCTGCTTTTTCAATTGACGAATTAAATCCCCTAACTGCAAATGTACGAGACGAATCACACCTTCTCGATGTTGCTTAATCGCTTCACTTTGATCGTTAAAGGTTTGAACTACCACACCAGATTCATCTTTAGCATCAAGCTCAGCAAATAATTTGGTAGGAACCAATGCCTGATATTGTTGCACCACCACACCAGTTACTTTTTGTGATGCTTCAAATACAAAACTCTCAGGAAAGTTTTGGAACTCACCCTGTTGTTGCTTCACAGGACGATGCGTTTCAATCCGGCAACGTGCTTTTAGCTCTTCTAAATCACGACCTTGTGCGATTAATTTGCCCTTTTCATCCAGTACTTTGATAAAAGGCACTAGATATTGATCAATTTTTTCAAAAGAAAAATCTTTTTCTGTGATTTGTTCACCACGTAAAGCAAATGCTAAATAGCTAAATAAATGCTCTCTTAAATGTACAGCATCGATCCCCTGTAACAGCTTTTTCGCAGTATCAGGTATAGGAACTAAATTACGGCGCTTATCTTTCGGCAAAGCTTTTAACAAAGCTTCAATCAGATTTTGTCTCCAACCGGGAATCCCCCACGACCATTGCTTTTCATCCACTTGTGCTAAAGCCTGTACTGGGATTTTAATGGTTGCACCATCTTCATCATGACTAGGATCAAAACGATAGCTCGTAGCCAAACGCAATTGACCATTATGTAAATAATCTGGAAATTGCTGCGTGGTTGGACGATCATTCATCCACAATGCGTCATCATCAACAAATAAGAAACGCGGATGATCTGGCTCTACTGTTGCACGCCAGTCTTCAAAACTACGACGGCTCGCAATTTCCTTAGGAACTTTCTCGGCATAAAATTGATAAATGGTTTCTTCATCCACCACCAAATCACGACGACGTAATTTATCCTCAACACGCTCAACTTCTTCTAGCTTTAGCAAGTTGTGTTTCAAAAACGGCGGTGTAATACCCAAGTTCCCAGTCGTCAGGGCATCACGTAAAAAGATTTCATGCGCTGCTGGTTGATCTACTTTCTCAAAATTCACCATACGTTTGGGTTCAATAATCAAACCAAATAATGAAATTTGCGCATAAGCATTTACTATGCCTGCTTTTTTCGACCAATGCGGCTCAAAATAGTGATATTTCAATAGATCACGTGCTGCCAGCAAAATCCATTCTGGATCAATCTTTGCCAATGTTCGTAAATACACTTGCGAAGTTTCCACCATTTCAAAGGCCATGACCCAAGCGGTATTGGTTTTATGTAAGGTACTGGCTGGAAAAACTTTGGCTTTCTGCTGACGTACTGCCATAAAGGTATTACGTTCATCCGTTTTATTGGCAATAAAAGAAAGCAAACCTGTTAAGAGCGCGCGGTGTAAATTTTCATAATTCGCGCCTTTTTCATTAAAACTCAGCTTTAAACCTTCAGCGAGTTCAACTAATTGCTGATGGGTTTGTTTCCACTCTCGCAATCGCAACCAACTCAAGAAATGCAGACGCGCAAATTGGCGACGCTTGTTCTCTGATTGGGTGTCAGGACTGGTTTGCAGGGTATTCCATAGCTTTAAATAAAATAAAAAATCTGAATCCGCTTCTTTAAATAACGCATGTTTTTGATCCGCCTGCATTTGTTTGTCCGCAGGGCGTTCACGTGGATCTTGGATGGCGAGTGCACTGACGATAATCAAGGTTTCTTTGAGCACACCAAAGTGCGCGCCACCAATAATCATACGCGCTAATCGCGGATCAATCGGCATACGCGCCATCATTTGACCGACTTTTGTCAGTTCATTTTTCCGTTCATTTAATGCCCCCAACTCGATGAGCAACTTACGACCATCATTCACCAAACGGAAATCTGGTGGCTCAATAAAATCGAAATCCTCTAAGTTACCCAAGCCGAGACTTTGCATCTGTAAAATTACAGAAGCCAAATTGGTACGTTTAATTTCAGGTTCTGTAAATTCTGGACGGCTTAAAAAGTCTTCCTCGCTGTATAAGCGAATACATACACCTGCAGCGATACGACCACAACGCCCTTTACGCTGATTGGCTGCAGCTTGTGAAATCGCTTCAATCGGTAAACGTTGCACACGCGAACGATAGTTATAACGTGAAATACGGGCAAAACCACTATCAATCACATAGCGAATATTTGGAACCGTCAACGCTGTTTCCGCAACGTTGGTGGCAATAATAATACGTCTGCCTTTACCACTTGGACTGAAAATCTTTTGCTGCTCTGCCAAGGCCAAACGGGCATATAAAGGTAGAACCTCAGTATGACGAGGTCCATACTTTTGTAAGGTTTCCTGCAATTCGCGGATTTCTTGTTCAGTGCTGGCAAAGATCAGGATATCGGCATGTTCGGGGTGGCCTTTGCCCTCTGCATCAGCAAAACACTCTTCAACCGCTTGTACGACTGCACGAGGAAGATTTTCTTCAAAATCATCAAACTCATCATCATCACTACCAACAATGCTCAATTCAGATATAGGACGATAGCGAACTTCAACGGGGTAACTTCGCCCTTCCACCTCAAAGATAGGTGCATCATTAAAATATTGACTAAAGCGATTTACATCTAAGGTTGCCGAAGTAACGATCACTTTTAAGTCTGGGCGCTTTGGTAAAAGTTGCTTGAGATAGCCCATGATAAAATCAATATTGAGTGAGCGCTCATGTGCCTCATCAATAATGATCGTGTCGTATTTTGAAAGAAAGCGGTCATTGGTCAGCTCAGCCAACAAGATACCGTCGGTCATCAAACGTACAATTGAATCTTGTGACCCTTGCTCATTAAAGCGTACCTTGAAACCAATCGCCTCACCCAGTTTCTGGCCCACTTCTTCCGCAATACGTTGCGAAACACTGCGTGCAGCCAAACGACGTGGCTGGGTATGACCAATCATACCTGTTAAGCCACGACCTGCTAGCATTGCAATTTGTGGCAGTTGTGTGGTTTTACCTGAACCTGTTTCACCTGCCACGATAATCACTTGATGCTTTTGAATCGCTTCAATTAAACGATCAGCATATTGAGTAACAGGTAAATCTTGATTGAGCTTGATCTGAGGCAATCGAGCGAGACGCTGTTTGACTTTATGATTAGACTGTTCAAAGAGCTTTTCGATTTCTGCTGTTTCTGTTTTTTTATCCTTGCGCAGTCGATTTAAACGGTGACGGTCACGTGCCATAACCAATTGATCTACATTTAAATGACTCTGCACTGAACAGCTTTCCTGAAAAACAAAATAGTCGGCTATTTTACGCCTTAAAGCCACGCTATGCAAAGAAACTGCATCAATTCACACTCTCGATGCAGTTACCACTCAACGTTTATGGTTTGGATGAAGGATTAAAACGATTACGCAACCGTTTAACATACTTTTTAAATGGCCAAGTAAATTGCTGGATAAAACTATTTGGGATCTTATATCCCACTGTTCCATATACACTTGCCAAATGATTCGGCATATATACACTTTTAAAAATGACATCGTATACAGGAATAAATGCAGCATAATTCTTATCAATCGCCGGTTTCTCTGATGAATGATGCCAATGATGAAATTCAGGTGTGGCAATTAACCAGCGTAAATAAGGAAAGCGAAAGCGCACATTCGAATGAATAAAAATCGCATGAAAGGAAATAAAAATCAGATAAGCAAATACTGCCGAGGTATGAAAACCCAATAAGAAAATCGGCAAAGTTGCGATAAAGCGCGTCATTAATACTTCAACCACATGCAAACGTGATGAAGCTAGCCAATCCATATGTTCAGTAGAATGATGAATCGCATGAAAACGCCAAAGAAAATCGACTTCATGCATCGCCCGATGTAGCCAATACACCACAAAATCCACAACAATCAATAACTCAATAAACTGCAACCAAATCGGCTGAGCTTGTACATAAGGAACGATTGGATTGTTCGGAAGATGCGTAATCCAATACTGAATCGGCATGACTGTCAGAAATGTAAAAAGCTGGATTCCGATGTGACTAAACATAAAATATTTCATGTCAGTCACCCACCCCACACGTAGAATTTTTTGTTCAGGATTTTTGGCGAAAAAACCTTCTAGTGGAATAAAGACAAGCGCTAAAATGACAAGCGTTAAGATGAAATAATCAATACCAGCATAAAATGATAAAGTTGGCAGTGTTGGTGCTTTGATCAAACCACAACCTAGAACCGCAGCAACTAAAGCAAAACAAAGCCCATAAAAACCATAACGATTTTGGCGAACAATTGAGCTAAACGCACCAAAGCCAACACTCAGAACGATTGCGGTCATTAAGCTAAAATAAAAAACATCATAATATTGTGTATAAAAAGGACGAAGTTCTGGCATGGTGAGCACAGTTGGAAATAAAAAACATAACGCACCAAATATGCTTAATCCCCCCAAAGAAACCGAAATAAAGGCGCTAATTTTTCCTAGACCAGCATTCAGTTCTAAATTCTCAAATTTTGCTCTTAATTGATCAGTCATTGTTAATATTAAATCGCTATCTACACGAGCAACTTGGCTCAAAGTCTAAATTATAGTCTAGAAATTAAACATTTTTATAATTTTTTCAATTCTACCCTTGAATTTTGGTATCAGAAACTGCATGTTGTCTAACACATTAATTTTAACTGTCCTGTCATCTTGTCGTCATGAAGTTGGCGTCAAATCAGGATAAATTTGGGGAAAAATATGGACTTAAATCGAATCATTCGTTTTTCCGATTTCAGTCATGTAAAAATACTATTTCCCCAATAATGAAAAATTATTTATTCTACATCTCGTAAACAAGTTCCTAGTTTAAAGATAAACCTCAATCATGGAGACAATGATGAGCTTAATTAATACTGAAGTTAAACCATTTAAAGCGACTGCATACCATAACGGTCAATTTGTTGAAGTTACAGAAGCTGATCTTAAAGGCAAATGGTCAGTAGTATTCTTCTATCCAGCTGACTTTACTTTTGTTTGCCCAACTGAATTAGAAGATTTGGCTGACAACTATGCAGAGTTCCAAAAACTAGGTGTTGAAATTTACGGTGTTTCTACTGACACTCACTTCACGCACAAAGCATGGCACGACACTTCTGAAGCAATCAAGAAAATCCAATACCCATTAATCGGCGATCCTACTTGGACTCTTTCTAAAAACTTTGATGTTTTAATTGAGTCTGCTGGTCTTGCTGATCGCGGTACATTCGTAATCGATCCAGAAGGTAAAATCCAAATCGTTGAAATCAACGCTGGTGGTATCGGCCGTGATGCAAACGAATTACTTCGTAAAGTAAAAGCTGCTCAATACGTTCACACTCACCCAGGTGAAGTTTGCCCAGCTAAATGGAAAGAAGGTGAAGCGACTCTTGCTCCATCGATTGACTTAGTTGGTAAAATCTAATTCATTAGATTATCCCAATGAGTCTGAAACCACCCTCTAAGGGTGGTTTCTTTTTTAGCGCGATATCATTATTAAATTATTAACAATTCTTATACTTATATCTTCATTGCAATCTTCATTTATCAATTGTCAGGCTGCGTGACTTGGAGTAGTGTCAAATTATGGAATAAAGAGTTTTCGTATATGTAACAAATGATCAATATGAGATGGGGGTAAATAGATGAAAAAAAATGTTATTGTAACCTCTTGGAAATATGATGTTTCTACGCGTTATTTGAAGATTTTTTATAATAATGGCTCTGGTGAGCTTTATCATCCTGTTCCTGAATTTATCTATAATAATTTACTCCGCTCTACAGATAAAACCGCATTTGTGCATAAATATCTCGAATTTGATCTTCACTTTAAACGATTATGTATCTCAGCTTCATCCTCATAAATCAGCCCAATAATGAGCTGACTTATAAGTAGAGATATTTTATTTTGCTTCAAGCTACTCAGCATATTTAGCAAACATTTTTTCTTTTGCTTCAGGATAAACATTGATTCGATTGAGATCACCTTTGTAGTGCTCTACCACTCGATCATCCATGATTTTCGACCACCAAGCTGGAACAAAAGCAGGTAGAATCATAGCCCCATAACCTGCAGGTAGTTGGGGTGCATCCTCAAAATGTCGTAAGGTTTGAAAACTACGTGCAGGATTGGCATGGTGGTCAGAATGTCGTTGCAACTGATACAAAAATAAATTCGTCACCACATTATTGTTATTCCAACTATGTTCTGGCAAGGTTCGCTCATATTGGCCATTGGCTTTCTTTTCACGTTTTAAACCATAATGTTCGATGTAATTAACTGACTCAAACAAGGTGATGGCATAAGCAGCCTGCGTGACTTGGAATGGCACAGAGCGGATACCAAATTTGCTTAACATGGCTGCATGATAAATGGCAGACATCGCCCAACCATGTATTAATTCATTTTCTTTGCAAAAAAATGGTAGTTTTTTTCGCTCTAAGCGATTCTTTTCTATTTCAATGGCAGATTTAAAACTCCCAATAACTGTCCTTGGCAAGAATTTCCAAAAGCTTTCACCGAACTGTGAAGAAGCAGGATCTTCAGGCGTCGCAACACGACGATGATGTCCATAAGGATGCTCAATACGGAAATGATTATATCCTGACGGTGCCAATGCTAAATGTGATAAATAATGTTCCAGCTTTCCACTTTTATGGCTGAGTTCGTGTGCTGTATTAATCGCGACTCCATTGACCATACCCACCAATGTACCTAATAAAATTTGATCCGAAACAGACGTATTTTTTCGGCTTGCTAGATAAGCTCCATATATATTTGTTGCGTATTGCAAAGGAATATAGAGCTTCACAATACGTGCATAATATGGATCAGCTTCTAGATCTGCAATCGCATCCACTGGCGGATTTTCAGTGTCCTCTCCTATTAATTTATCTAGACTAGGAATCACACCATGCAAAAATAATGGACCAAATGAAGCAAAAAACTTTTTTGTTTTCTTTGGGCCAAACTGATAGCCAGCCAAGCCACTCATTGCGATTGCGGGAACCGCCAAACCCAATAACCACCAATGTCGTTTCTTGTCTCTAAATTTAACAGTCGCTTGTTCTATATCGAGCTGTGTATGCATATTCATTAGAAACTCCTTTCATCAAATATTGGTTTTCTTGCTTGAATTGTGTTCTTTTAAAGTTGTCCTTTATTATCATTTTAAGACTTGCTATTATCATTTTAAGACTTTACTGCCTAATTAAAATGCAACAATCACAAATTCCTGTCATTCCTTCTCGTTATTATTTACGGTTAATTGATATATTGATTCAGACAAATCATTATAATAATCAAATACTAACTGTCTTTAGAGAGCAAATTTCCACATCTGACCTGTTGTCTATCCAACAAATTGAACAGTTCATTGAGCTTGCTTTAAGCCTCCCCGATACTGAAGACCTAGCATTTCAATTAGGCAGAAATATTAAATTAAGCTCTCATAGCTTAGTAGGCTATGCATTGATGACGAGTCCCCATCTCGAACATGCTCTACGACTGATTGCACAATATTTTAGACTCATCATGCCAAGCTTTAAGTTGTCTATTCAGTATTTAACAGATCAGCAAAAAGTTGAGTTATTGTTTGAACCCATCTTGCAAATGAATAAACAATGTCTTGCCTTCCATATTGAAGCTATTGCCGTCACTTTTTACTACAGTTTATTAGAATTAGCAGGACAGCAACTGCAACGTTATCAAATCTATCTTAGCGTACCCGAACCAAAATATAAAGAACTGTATGTACATTTAATAAAAGCGAACTTCCATTTTAACGATGCATGGATCTCGGGTATACGTGTGGTAATTGACCAACAACAACTTGCCCTACCTTTACCATTAGCAGATGCACATAGTTTAAAAGTGGTTGAGCAGCGCTGTCAGGAACAAATCCAAAAGATTTACCATGAAGGTGAAATTGTAGAATGGGTAAGCATGATGCTGCGTCAGGCCAATCAAATTCCTACATTAAAAGAATGCGCGAAAGTATTAAACATCTCGACTAAAACACTACAGCGTTATTTACAGCAGCAAGGTGTTGAATTTCACCGTCTGAAACAAGAAATCAGTATTGAACGTGCTAAAGGTTTACTTGAGAACTCCAGCTTTACCATCACACACATTGCTTATGAATTAGGTTATTCCAATCCTGCCAACTTTACGCGTGCATTTAATAAAGTCATGGGCTGCAGTCCACAGAGCTATCGTTTAAATCATCACAAATAAAGATTAGCGCGCCACCACTAAACATAGACCAGCCCCAACAGGCAAGATGGTACTCATAAAGTTTTCGTCCTGTCGAATTAACTCAAGCATTGGCTTTACTTCAGCAGTATGGGAAATGACATTATCGATGATTAAACTACTGCCACAAGATTGCATCAAACGTTTTAAATCTTCCCAATAACTCACATAGCTACCACGCTCGGCATCTAATAAGATGAAGTCAAATGGTTCATTCGCTTCTGCCAAATAGACAGATGCATCCCCTACCCAAAAATCAATAAAAGGCTCTAAGCCAAACTCTTCAGCATATTTTTTTGCTTGAGCACTGCGAAATGCATTAATTTCTAAGGTCTGAACTTTAGCGCCGACAGCCTTTGCTGCTTCAGCTAACCATAGCGTCGAGTATCCTGTCGATGTGCCAATTTCCAAAATTCTTTTGGATTGTTGTGAACGCACCAACATGGCCAGCAACTTTGCAGATTCTGCTTCAATATTGCGATAACGTTTTAAACGATCAGACTGTCGAGCATCATGCTGTTTAAATTCGTCATACAAATCAGCAATACGTTGTAAAAATACTGTGCTGGTCATATTTAGACTCTCCGATGATGCTCAAAACTTAATGCTTAGTGCAATTAAATGCTTTGTATTAATTTAAATCGCGGTATGACTTGACCATCGGCAACCTGAACAGTCTCTGTAAACATGCTCAATGGGCGTACCCACATTGAATAATCGCCATACAAACATTGATACACCACCAACTCCTCTTCAGTTTCACTATGTCGTGCTACATGAAAGACCTGATAAAGCTGTCCTTTATAATGCTGATAGATACCACGTTGTAATGTCATACGACTTACCTTCTAGTTATGCCATGAAATGATTGCAGTTATATAACAAGTTGAAGCACTTTCCTATTTGATCAGCTTTTAAATGATTAAAAAAACCATTATTGAATCTAAAATTCAAAAAACCGATCGAACTCATAAAAACATACTGTTTCCTCTATGCTGTACTTTTGCGTACTATAGCCCCATGAAATGATTTTAGCCGACTTGAACTGCTTAGAATTTGGAGATTTGCATGTT
>NZ_OVCN01000048.1 GCF_900406815.1 Acinetobacter haemolyticus | reverse complement strand
ATCTCTACATGTTCAATCCTAAATTGTCAGAGATGTTAGATATAGAGAATGCCGTTATTGTCTCGCTCGATGTCACATATTCTGCACGTATGGCCAATGAAGATCAGGTGAACAAAGTCCTTGATTTCATGCGTAATGTCACAAGCAAGCACATCCGTAAATCAACCAAGGTTAGGTGCTACGAGAACACGGTTTATTGGGGTTCAGAACGTTGCAAGCGCTTGGCACGTAAGCTCTACGGCAAGTCTGTTGAATTTCACAAGCAGCTAAAAGAACAAATACTGCTGGCAAATAAAAATGACAAATGTGCTCAGCGTGTCGTTGCAGTCATGCAGGAACAACGTTTACAGGACTGGCTGAAAGGGCTGTTACGTCTTGAAACGGGGATGAAAGCCTACTGGCTGGATGAACAGGGTTTACCTTTACGGTTATTTG
>NZ_OVCN01000070.1 GCF_900406815.1 Acinetobacter haemolyticus | reverse complement strand
TAAATACACTCCAGTGCATCTAGCGATTGTTGCAACATTGACAAACTAAAAAGCACCTATGCATATACATAAGTGCTTTTTATTTGTAGCAATGTGAAGTGTAAGTAACATAATGCAGTCGTATTATACGCAGTAATGAACTATAAGCCTTTGATAACTATGAAGTTTTCAATTGTGTAACGTTAATCAACGTTGTCTTTGGAAACTGTCCACTAAACTCCAGGTTAAACTCAAACTCACATTCACACG
>NZ_OVCN01000040.1 GCF_900406815.1 Acinetobacter haemolyticus | reverse complement strand
TGGACACTCTTATCGACAAGTCGGTCGGCTGGTCAATCTAAGCAAAAATACCGTGTTGGATATCGTTAAAAGAAGTCGGAGTGAAAATCCTTAGCGTGCTATATTTTCCGTTTCCTGAGACGACCCCAACCATGTCCTTTGACCACAAAAATTTCAGGTTCAAATGTAAAATTTGACATTTTTAAAACTCTCCTAGTTTACAACTATATTGTTAAAGTTTAGGACTTTAATGTCCAGTTTAAGTTTTTATTGTCCAATCACAGGCTGCAAACCAATTTCTATACGATTAACTATAAGAAACTCAAACAATTCATCAAAGTCGACAGTCAACAAGATCATCAGGCTAAAGTGAAATCACCCATTTTTGCTCCAGTCGCTGCACCCAGCTTGCAGAAGCCAGCACCAGCACATACTATTCAACCGAGTGCACTAATTAATTCGATTCAACAGGCATTTCAAAATATCAAGGTTAGATCAAATAGATTTGAACCAACATTAAAAGTGGCAAAGGAATCCCTTATAAGCCCCGACTTTGTCACGCGTGAATCTTATTCAATAGTTGGATTAAGCCAACCACTCCACCCTGCGGCATCCAAGGAAATATTAAAAAATATGGATATGGACTACCGCTGCTTTTATCAAGCACTGCGGCAACAACGGGTAGATATTGATTATGATGATCAGCGTATTCAACAACTGTTAAAGTATCAGAAGCGAATTCTTCAACATATTGTATATATCAAACAAAATTTTGCAGGACATGAGCGTTATCAATGGCATACGCTTGAACAATTACAGATGGAAAACTATTTTAAGAAATAGGTCAAATTGCACTAAGACCAATTCAGTTGATCCGTCCATAGAAAGTATATAGACAGATCAACTGATTTAATTAAAGGCTGAACTAATACATATTAGAAGTCAAAATCAAATTTTTTAGATTGAACAAGTTGTGGTCTATTCTGGTTTTCCTGTTCACGTTTTCTAACTAAGGCTAATTCATACTCATTTTTATAGCGTTCGCATAAGTTGTTTTGACGTATTTGCCAAATGTTCTTTCTATATTCTGCTACCTTATCTTGATCTTCAGGATCAGTGCTATAGAGTAACGACCTCGGAATTTGTGGGACATCTTTTAAATTGGTTCCATGTTTTTTATTATAATCTTCATTAGATAAGCACGATACTGCACTGCTCACTTCGATTTCCATACCATGAATTTCTATAATTTTTGTGGGCGCATATTTTTCTAAAAATTCATTTATTATTTTTTCAGTTTGTGTTCGGTAATGAAATAATATATTACGACCGAATCCAAGCACATCAGCCGTGATTTTTAATGCACCTCCTTTTTCAGGATTTTTTTGACGATATTGCTTAAAGAACTGCTCGGGGGAACGTTGAATATTATCCAACATACTTTTTTCTGAAAATAATAAATGTAAATGTGGCTGTTCTGACTGCCCATCGAGCGCAGCCACATGATTATGAATTGCGATTGTTGATGGCATTTTATATTGACCACAAAATTCATACATTAATCTTTCAGACAACTCTATACGGCGATTTTTATCCAGTTCTTTTGGCAAAGCGATTGTAATATGTGATGAGGTTCGTCTAGTCTCACTTGTATATTGATCAGCTGCATACCAAAACTTTTCAGGATTATTTTCAGACCAAATCGGCATATTATAGGATGCACAATATTCAAGCTCTTCAATGTCACTTTTATGCTTTGAAAAATATAAAGTACGCGTAATATAGTGATATGCACTTTTTGAGAGTCGACACTTTGAATCACCATCACTCAATTTTATTTGACTATCACCTTTAACGTTGTGACTTAAATGAAAATAATACATTTTTACTTCCGATATTAATTTAACTGGGATATCGGATCCTACAAAATTTTAAAAATTCATGATTCGTTTCGTGAAGAAAAATGAAAAAAAATATTTTTCAATTAAAACGCATGAGCAATACCAC
>NZ_OVCN01000035.1 GCF_900406815.1 Acinetobacter haemolyticus | reverse complement strand
GAATGTGAGTTTGAGTTTAATCTGGAGTTTAGCGGACAGTTTCCTAAGACAACGTTGATCAATGTTACACAGTTGAAAACACCATAACAATCAAAGGCTTACATTACATTACTTCGTATAATGTATAATATGTCAATTAAATCAATAACTTACGGTAATAATGATAATGACACAGTTTACTTATAAGTGCAAGAAGTGCGGTGAAACGTTCAAATCACACGGTTTTTATGCTGTTCATATTTACCGTTGCAAGGGGTAAATGATGGGTAGCTCTTGGCTTTTTATAGCTCTTATCGTCGCTGGTGCTGTCGGTTTTTGCATCGGTTTGTACGTACATCGAGATAAGGATTAAACATGGATCAAGTAGCTGCATACATCATTTGGTATTTGCTTGCGGTTGGACTAATCGCAAATTCATACGTAGTCACTTGTCTAATCAAGTGGGTTATTGAACGTTTTCAGAGATAAAAAGAATGCAAGTTGTCGGATGTAGTCAGTTATCACAACCAGATGCTAATGGCATCCAGCAATGCATTGAATGGGTGGTTGTTTCTACATCCATTTTGCCCCCTTTAACCATCGAACAAGCAACAGTAATGGGAGGTGGTTTTTGGCTCATCTGTGTTGTTGCTAAGGGCTATAGAGAGTTAGCAGACTTTATAAGAACTCTACGTTAATTAGGAGAAGCTCATGGCTTATCAAAATGTACAACCGATTGAACAACAAGAAGTTCATAAAAAAACTTGGTTCCAACGTTTCCGTACTTCAGCGAAGTATAGCTTAGCTGTTACTGCACCAATGGCGCTTATGAACGTTGCAAATGCAGCACCACCTGATGCACCAGATACGGCAGATATTATTGCTTATTTAGCAATTATTGTTGGTGCTGTAGGTGTTGTTGGTGTTGCATGGTTAATGATTCCGCTTGCTGCAAAGGGTATTAAAGCGATCCGTTCAGCATTCTAATCATAGAGCGCGCCACACAACAAAAAATTGCGACCGAGGGCGCGCAGGTCGAATTTTTTTTGTGTGGTGTGCATATGTCAGAATTCTTTCCGTACTTTTATCTTCTTTGTTGGATCATTCCAGCAATCATCATGTTCAAATAATTTAAGGAATTTTATATGCGATTTCTTAAATATTTGGTTTTTATCATTATAACTATTTTACCGATTTTTGCTTTTGCTAATACATGTAGAGAATGGACGACTTATGACGTTTCATTCAATGACATAGGAGATACTTTTAATTATTGGGTATCAAGACAATCGGGTAAAACAAATTTTTCAATCACAGATATAAGATATGGTAACAATGGTACAACTGCGACTGTTAATTATTCATATAAATTCAATACAATACCCACAATTTACAATTCATCAGTCGTATTTAATTCACTTGAAGTACCTTGTACTTGTGCATCCTCAGTTACAACAAAACCAATTAGCGTACCCGGCTGGACAGAATGGGATATAGATCAAATTGAGGCATATCATAATAAAATTGCTGATACAACAGTGTGTTATGATGGATGTCGTTTTAAGAACCCCTCTTTAAGTGGCGAAGGAGGTTCAGATTTAATGAGTTTGTTGTATGGTGATGGTACTAAAGATCAATCATGCCCACCATCTACAGACAAGCCACCAACAATCCCACCTGACGGCTATGAACCACCGAAAGAGCCTGAATGTAAAAATTCAAATGGTAGCGATGCACATTGTCCAAAACCACCACAAGGCTGTCCTTCTGGCTATACAGAACAAACATTTAATGGTGAGTCTATTTGTGTAAAAGACTCAGATCAAATACCAAATCCAAACGATCCTAACAATGATGACAATCAACCGCCAGCATCTGAACCTAATGGCGGAGGTGATAACAATAATGGTGGTGGTGATGTCGATCTAACACCAGTGATCAACGCAATAAATAACTTAAAAACTTCGTTGTTAAATGCGATTAGTACAGTTAATCAATCAATTACAAATGGTTTTAAATCAGTCACAGATACTTTGACTAAGACAAATGAGAAATTAGATATTGCAAATACAAAGTTAGAAAAATCTAATCAACATTTGGATAATATTCACAAAGAATCTGTTAAAACAAACTCAAAGCTTGATGATGTAAGTCAAGGTATTTCAACAACAAATACTAAGCTTGATACAACAAATGAGCATTTAAAGAATATTGGTGATTATACAAAGGCTGCTAGTGAAGCGATTGGCGAAAGCAATAAAAAACTCGATGGCATTAAGGATGCTGTTGAAGGTGCGTATGGCTGTGCAAACGAGAATTACAATCCGAATGATAAAAACTCAAATAAGTACAGAGAATGTACTGAAGAAGATTTAGAAGATGGTAAGCCACAAGACGGCAAAATTGATGTAATTCAACGTGAAATAGAAACTAATTTTGATGGCAATATTATCAGTGTAAATGACCAATGCCCACCACCTTTGGTTATTAGATTCACCCTATTACAAGCACATGAGATTAGCTTTGATTATGATAATTTTTGTGCTGGTGCAGCAATTTCACGACCTTGGGTGATCTTTTCAGGCATGTTGATCGCTTTCTTGATTGTAGTTGGACAATACAGGGGTGGTTCTGATGCTTAGATTATTGAGTCTGTTACTCCCTCACATTGCTGAAAAGGTACTCAGTTTCGCATTTAAAAGGGTTTTGCTAGGTGCTGGTCTAGGGCTTGTCACATTTGGAATTACACAAGGTGTTTATTCAATTCTCTTAGATTACGTCAAAGACAGTTTTTCTAATCTTTCTGCAATTTTTTACTTAATTAATATCTGTGGTTTGGATGTGGCGATTAGCTACATTCTTTCTGCTATTGCGATTCGTTTAACAATGAATGCGGGCAAACTGAGCTTAAGGAAGATATAAAATGCTATATGCAATTATTGGAAAGCCAGGCGAAGGAAAGTCATATTATGCAGTTACTAAAATATACGAATTACAGCAACTTAATTTAGAAAACATAAAAAAGAATGTTCCAATTTTTGAAGAAAACAGGAAGCTGCTCGAAGAGCGCGACTTGTTAATCAAGGATTACACTTTTACTTATGAGATCGGTAATGAATTATTTACAAAAACTTGTAATCATTCATATTTCGACAAATTAGAAGATGGTGAACAATTTGAATATTATTTTGAATATTACTTCTTCTATAACAAGTACATTGATCAAATCTATACTGAAGAACAATTAAAGCTCACAGCAATTCTTCCAGTTCGACAGCTATATTCAAATATCAATGGATTAAAGATTGATTGTGTTTTGCCATTTCCTGACCTTGATTGGATCCGCACCCCTTGGGGATCAGATCATTTCATTGATGAGGTTCGGGATTGCCCACCATACAACTGGGATGGTCGTAAATATTCAGAGCATCGTTTAGTTAAGGGTATGTCTAAAGTACGACATACAGATAAAAACGTATTTTTGATTACTCAAGATTCTGAAGACTTAAACTATTCACTTCGTAAACTGGTGGATAAACTTTACTTTGTGAAGCGACCACCTCAAAAAGTACAGGCCTGTGGTATTTATGTTTTTGATAAGTACCTTTCCGATCCAAGGGCTGCTGCTGACTCAACACGTGATCCAAAGAAATATATAGAGCATTTTGTACTTCCATATCGCAAGAAATTTCAAAGAATGTATGTGAGTGCTTCTTCACATAGTTCTATGAAATTTAATATGTCATGGAAAGTATTTGGCTACATACTATTATTTATTATGATCATTTTTATCACTGTAGTGGGTATAACTAAGATTCCTATATTTAGTTATGCTGTTGATGCATTTAGACAATTATCAGGTCAAGAAACCAATGCGCTTGATCAGTTAAAAACAGGTGTACAACCTACACATTCTCAGAATCCATTTGAGCCAACTGATCAGGAACATGCAGCATCACAGCCAGTTGTAGCAAAACAACAATACACGACCAATGATAATCAGCAATATCAATATGATGTAAGTCGACCGTATGACTTCAATCCTCCAGTGATGTATGAAATACAGCAACGTCCTAGGCTTGCAGGTTGTATAGCGTCAAAATCAACATGTTCATGCTATACGCAACAAGCGACTAAAATAGACATGTCACAGAGCGATTGTAGACGTTATGTCAGCGGTGATCGTCCTTTTGATTACTTTGCTAAAGAACAAGAGCGTCAGTATTCTCATGTACAGGCACAAACGCAACCTGTCATGTATAACCAATCTGCTGAGCAATTTGATGCTGAATATATTGCAAGGATTCAAGAAGCACGTAGGCAAGGACTATTGTGATGATTTGAAAGCATTTCCCTTTGATTACAAAATCCTTAATCCTGATGTGACGAAAAATCAGCAAAAAAGTGTCTTCAGGGGAATTGAGACACAACGTGCTAATACTTTGTTTTAACATAAAATATGAGTGTCTCAAGGCGTAGTCTAGACACTTTGACTCGAGGTTTTATTGCTGCATTTTTAAACATTAGTTTTAATGCTGAGATTGCGCATAATACGACTGCATTATGTTACTTACACTTCACATTGCTACAAATAAAAAGCACTTATGTATATGCATAGGTGCTTTTTAGTTTGTCAATGTTGCAACAATCGCTAGATGCACTGGAGTGTATTTAACATCAATGCGCATTATGCGAAATTGAGGCGGTCAGGGGAGTCCACGTCTATAGTGTGGACTTAACTCCTAAATTTCGGAGTAGATGCCGTCAATTTTCGATTTTACCGATCATTTTTTAATCTAGTTCCTGATTTTTTAATTGCACTATAATCGCTTTAATTACCTTTTTTGCATAATCTCTGTTTTCATATTCAAGCCTTTCTAATTCTCTAAATAAGATTTTTAGGTCTCCATTTTCACCCAGTTCTTCATCGTCAAACAGAATCATATCTGCACTTACTCCAAGGGCAATTATTATTTTTTTTATTGACTGTACCGTAGGGTTCTTAATTTCATCACTCACGATGCTTCTTACCGTTCTTTCGGGCATGTTTGCTTGCTTAGCTAGATCAGAAATATTCATCCCTAATTCTTTGCTTACTTTTTGAATGTTTTTCCCTATGGACATGCTTTTCATTGCCTTAAAACATTAATTTTTATCATTGTATTGCTATTTATTAGCATTCTTATGCAAATTTTTGTTTACATCGGCAATACATTGCCGTTAATATCATTCCATTGCCGAACATCATGCAATACATTGCCGTTTACATTGGGGGGCATCATGAACAAAGAACAACTAGATTTAATAATTAAGCATCGTTCTGAGCTAATGGATTTAATTGAATCTCTTATGCAGGATGATGCAATTGCTTTTACAGACCCATTTCTTCGT
>NZ_OVCN01000072.1 GCF_900406815.1 Acinetobacter haemolyticus | reverse complement strand
CAACTCTTCAACTCTTCAACTCTTCAACTCTTCAACTCTTCAACTCTTCAACTCTTCAACTCTTCAACTCTTCAACTCTTCAACTCTTCAACTCTTCAACTCTTCAACTCTTCAACTCTTCAACTCTTCAACTCT
>NZ_OVCN01000014.1 GCF_900406815.1 Acinetobacter haemolyticus | reverse complement strand
ACTAAGATTGCATAAGTGGTTGCAAGAAGAACACAATTTATCAAAAAACTATTCCAACTTTTATTTTCAAATATTTTTTCCATTAAAAACAATCTTCTATAGTTTTAATTAGAGTTTAAATTTTTTCATATTTGGTGAAGTATTATCTAATTACTTAAACTCCAACGAAATTTTGGTTTATATTAATTCAACTATTTAATAATCTAAAGAAAAAATTAAAAAGCCGATGCTATAGCATCGGCTTTTTTACATCACTTACAGACTTTAAACTTTAAATTGTTTCAAGTGCTGCATTTAGTGTTGCACTTGGACGCATAACAGCGCTTACTTTCACTGGATCAATTGCATAGTAACCACCGATATCAGCAGCAGTACCTTGTACTTGACTCAACTCAGCAACAATTTTTTGCTCGTTTTCAGCCAAAGTTTTTGCCAAAGGAGCAAACTTCGCTTTTAACTCAGCATCTTCATCTTGAGCAGCTAAAGCTTCCGCCCAATACAATGCCAAATAGAAGTGACTACCACGGTTGTCTAGCTCACCAGTACGACGTGATGGCGATTTATCGTTATCAAGTAACTTACCAGTCGCTTGATCAAGTGTTTTAGCAAGTAATTTCGCACGATCATTGCTTTCCTTGATGCCCAATTCCTCTAAAGAAACTGCAAGCGCAAGGAACTCACCTAAAGAATCCCAACGTAAGTGGTTTTCTTCCACAAGCTGTTGAACATGTTTCGGCGCTGAACCACCTGCACCTGTTTCATACATGCCACCGCCAGCCATTAACGGCACGATAGACAACATTTTTGCAGAAGTACCCAACTCCATGATCGGGAACAAGTCAGTTAAGTAATCGCGTAAAATATTACCTGTTACTGAAATTGTATCTAAACCACGAGCCACACGCTCAAGCGTATAACGCATTGCACGCACTTGCGACATGATTTGAATATCTAAACCTGCAGTGTCATGATCTTTTAAGTATTTTTCAACTTTCTTGATCAATTCATTTTCATGTGGGCGATACGGGTCTAACCAGAAAATTGCTGGCATACCTGAGTTACGTGCACGTGTAACAGCCAATTTAACCCAATCACGAATCGGAGCATCTTTCACCTGACACATACGCCAGATATCACCTTGCTCAACGTTTTGAGTCATCAACACTTCACCAGTTTCTAGGTCAGTGATGTTGGCAATACCTGCTTCAGGAATTTCAAAAGTCTTGTCGTGTGAACCGTATTCTTCCGCTTTTTGCGCCATCAAGCCTACGTTTGGTACAGTACCCATGGTTTTCGGATCAAAATTACCATTCCACTTACAGAAATTGATCATTTCTTGGTAAATACGCGCAAACGTAGATTCAGGCATTACAGCTTTACAGTCATACTGTTTACCATCTGCACCCCACATTTTTCCGCCTGAGCGGATCATTGCAGGCATAGATGCATCCACAATCACGTCATTTGGAGAGTGGAAGTTGGTAATACCTTTTGCAGAGTCAACCATTGCAAGTGCAGGACGGTGCTCTTGGCAAGCATGTAGATCTTCAATAATTTCTTCACGCAAAGACGTTGGTAATGTCTCAATCTTTTCATAAAGACCAGCCATACCGTTGTTGACGTTAATGCCTAACTCATCGAATAATTTGCCGTGCTTTTCAAACGCATCTTTGTAGTAAATTTTCACACAGTGACCAAATACGATTGGGTGTGACACCTTCATCATGGTCGCTTTTACGTGTAAAGAGAACAAAATGCCCGCTTCACGACAATCTTCAAGTTCTTTTTCATAAAAGTCGCAAAGCGCCTTTTTGCTCATGAACATTGAATCAATGATTTCACCATCTTGTAACGCAACTTTTGGCTTAAGCACGATGGTTTCACCACTTTTGGTGATGAGTTCCATTTTTACATTACGTGCACGGTCAAGTGTCATCGACTTTTCACCGTGATAGAAATCACCATGTTCCATATGTGAAACATGAGTTTGTGACCATTGTTTCCACTCGCTCATTGAGTGCGGGTGTTTTTTCGCATAGTTTTTAACAGCCGCAGGTGCACGACGGTCAGAGTTACCTTCGCGTAAAACTGGATTCACCGCTGAACCAAGACATTTACCATAACGCGCCTTGATTTCCTTTTCTTCCTCAGTTGTTGGATTTTCAGGATAATCAGGAATTGCATAGCCCTTAGACTGCAGCTCTTTTATGCAAGAAGTTAACTGCGCTACAGAAGCACTGATATTTGGAAGTTTGATAATATTTGTATCAGGATCCTGAGTACGACGACCAAGTTCTGCGAGATTATTCGTTACCTTCTGTTCATCATTTAGGTAATCTGAAAACTCTGCGAGTACCCGTGCAGCAACAGAGATATCACTTTTAACGATCTCGATGCCTGCAGGCTTAGTAAAAGTCTCAATGATTGGCAGTAGCGAATAGGTCGCCAATAGTGGCGCCTCATCAGTCAGTGTGTAAATGATTGTTGACTTCCCACTAGCCATATATAGCCCCTTGTGTTGGATTGAGTTTTGAGGGTCGAGCTTGTGGCCCAGCCCCTAAGAACCGATGTGCTTAAATAAAACCCTGAGAGTATCAGCCCTGATCGCATCTCAGTCAACGCAATATCCAGTGATAACGACATTTCGCTACGAAATAGTAGTAGCCCTTTAAGGTTTCATCTCCTGCAAATCGGTTAGCTGAAATAAAACATGAAAGTATCAGTAGTGATCACTTCTCAGTCAATGCAATATATCGAGATAACGACATTTCAATACGAAATACCACAAAACGGATATTATTTGTTCGGATTTAAAACTTAGATTGATGAGAATTTTAGTTTCAAATTTACTCAGCGTCTCTTGTCATATTAGTCATTCAAGATCAATCCGAATATTCGACTCTAGTTTTATTTACACTTTTTAAACTTAATTTTTGACCAAATGATTAAAATTAGTTTTTTATTTCAGGATAGACCGAATAATGAAAGTTTTCGTCCCATTGGTAGCCATGACTGTTTCCTCTTTTAGCTTTGCACAAAATCCGTTAAGCGTACATGTGCTCAACTTGGAAAATGGACTTCCTTCTGCGGGGGTTAAAGTTGTTTTAGAAAAACAAGAAAATAATCAATGGAAAGTGCTCAATAACAACACCACCAATCAGCAAGGGCGTATCACAGAGTTATATCCAAAAGACACCCCACTTCAAAAAGGAATTTATAAAGTTACTTTCAAAACAGGAGAATGGTTTGAACAACACAAACAGAATTCATTTTTCCCAGAAGTTCCTGTCATTTTTTCTGTAGATGGAAAACTTGAACATTACCATATTCCACTTTTGATTAGCCCTTATGGGTATTCAACATATCGTGGTAATTAATCTTATCCAAATCCAGTCATTTGCGAAGAATGAATTATGAAAAAGCCCCCTTCAAATTAGGTTCTTTGTCTAATTTGAAGGGGGCAGTACACATCTCTAGGTTTTTTTCAGAAAAAACAGAACCAAATGCTTCAGTAGAAGTTTTGTCTGCGCTCCTTTAATCAAGATTTTAACCACACATCAAGTTTATTTTGGTCTTCAATATTTAAATCAACTGTGGTTAATGAGTTCTCACCACCACTCAATTCAAACGTTAATAGCTCATCACGGCGGAAAGCATAAACCGTATATGTACCTTGCTGTTTTGCATATTTTGCCAGAAGCTTTTCCGAAGCTTTAACACCATCAATCGCAATAATGACATCATTTGCTGATAAACCAGCTTGAGCTGCCGCACCTTCACGACGTACTTGTTGCACAACAACACCTTCAGTTTTATCGAGCAATTTCAAACCAAAAGGCAAGGCTTTTTGGTTTTTAAGCACGTAATTTAAACCAAACTCAGGTAATAATTGGTCTAGTGGCAGTTCGTCAGTGGTATTGATTAAGTGATTAATCTGCTCAATCCAATCATCGCCTGTCAGCGCTTTGCACAAATCAAAGATTGTACGCTCATTGACTTGAATACCCTGCTGAGTATTTTCGTACAAACGGCGCATTAACGCATCCAAGCTAGAACCACGTAGACGAAGTCCCAAGTCTAAACACAGCGCAACTAGACTACCTTTATTGTAGTAACTGGTACCTGCATTATTAGAATTTTCATCTTGGCGGTAAAATTTAATCCAAGCATCAAAACTTGACTCAGAAACCGTTTGAATGAAACGTCCTGGATTTTGCAAATAACGATCAATTTGCCCTTTCAATAAATCTAAATACGATTTCTGAGAAATCACACCACTACGTAATAAAATCAAATCATCATAATAGGAAGTGAAACCTTCAAAGATCCACAATAGGCTGGTGTAACCTTCTTTGTGTAAATCATAATTGGCAAAATTATCTGGTCGAATAAACTTCACTAACCATGAGTGAAAATATTCATGGCTGCATAAACCTAAGAAACGTTGATAGTCCTTTGAAGGTTCTTCAGCTTCGTCAAGCTTAGGCAAATCATCCCGTGGTGTAATCAAACTGGTGCTATTGCAATGTTCCAAACCACCATAGCTATTGCCTGTTGCTATCGTCATAAAGGTATAGTTTTGAAATGGCGCGGAACCAAACATTTCTATTTCAGTTCGACAGATTTTCTCAATATCTGCTTGCATACGCTCTAAATTGGTATTGTGCTTTCCTGAAATCACAAACTCATGTGGAATCCCGTTCGCTTCAAAGCTGAAACGGCTCTGCTCTGCTAGCTCAAAAGGACTATCAATCAATTGATCGTAGTTATCCGCTTTTAAGGTGAAACGTCCTTTGACTAAACTTTTAGAAGTTAAACCTGTAGCAATCTGAAAATGCTTCAACTCATCTGGCAAAAACAGCTCAACTTCACATGGGGCTTGCTCCTGATCCTGAAGTCCCAAACAAACACAGGCTGGATTGACATAGAGTCGTGTTTGATCAACATAAGCACCACGTACAGATAGATCATAAGCATAGACATCATATTCAACCGTAATCAGCTCATGGTCGGTATTGAATAAACGCCAACGATTCTTCTCTGTTTTTTTAATACTGAGCAAACGTCCGGCTTCATCAGATGCTTTCACTGATTCAATATGCTTAGAGAACTCTCGAATTAAATAACTGCCCGGAATCCACGTCGGTAGCCAAAGCTCTTGATTTGGATTTGCAAGAAAACGAAGCGTGACATGAATGAGATGTTGGCGATAATCGTCGAATTCAATTTGATAATGCAGCATAGTTCAAACTAAAAAATAAAAAAATTTCCCACAGCTTAGCATTTTTTTACAAACTCATGCGTAGATGTCTTAAATGTCAGCAAAAGTTTAGGGGGCCGTTGTCACTTTATCTATGGTTGCGACAGAGGATGTTTTTTAGGCGATACAAGGCATGACTTGTGAAATTTAGTCATTCTAAATGAAGAAGTCATAACGTAGTAGCGACAAAAAATATCCCTGTCCCGAAGGGTTGTTACTAAAATTCCCTCATACTTCGTTATGAAACTTGGCAAGGGAATAGCCATTCCCTGCGTTTCATGCCTCGTCTAATGAAATTTTAGTCTACAACGCAATTCATATATAAAATGTCAACAACCCCTAGATTCTTCTACGAAAAAGTCATAGCATGCTTTTTTCGCATTCCATGCCCATGGATTGGCTGCACAAGGTGTTCTCGTGAAATTTTTCCTATCGCTCTTTACCTTATTAAGTTTATTTTGTGCAAATCTTGCACATGCGACTTTACTCAATATCTCTCCTGAAACGGTTGAAGCCCAAGCATGGTCTATTGTCGATGCACAATCAGGGCAAATCATCGCTGAGCATAATAGTCATGTGCAACGTGCTCCAGCATCTTTAACAAAAATGATGGTGGCATATGTGGCATTGAAGGAAATTGAAGCTGGAAAATTACGCAAAGAGGACGTAATCACTGCAACCTCCGTTGTAAATACCGTGATGTGGGACGAATCCCAAATGTATTTAAAAGAAGGTGAGCAGATTTCTGTTGATCAACTTTTAGCAGGTTTAATTGTCATGTCTGCCAATGATGCCGCATTGACGCTTGCTGAGAAAATTTCGGGTAGCGTGCCTCAGTTCATCATACGTATGAACCAAGAAGCTCAAGCCTTAGGCATGGAAGATACTCATTTTAGCAATCCTGCGGGTATCACGATGCCAGATCATTACTCAACAGCAGCAGATTTGGGCTTATTAGCACAAGCGATTGTAACCAAAACACCTGAATATCTTTATTATTCAAAAATGCCAAGCTTTAGTTACAACCAACGTTTCCATCGCGCAACGAATCTTGCTCTAAAAATGGACCCAACAGCAGATGGTCTAAAAACAGGTTTTACCAAAGCTGCTGGTTATAACTTGGCTTTAACAGCAGAACGCCCAACCTTAAATCCACATATCGATAAACGCCGCTTAATCGTCATCGTACTTGGCACACCAAATGCCATCACACGTGCAGAAGTCGCGAACAAGTTAATGAACTTGGCTTATGCTTATACCCGTGACGAAGAAGTGATCCCAAAACATCAACTGATCGCTGAGTTGCCAGTCATTCGTTCAACCCTCAAAATCTTCAAAGTTGAGACACAGCAACCGACAATTGTGACGACTTCACTATATGACCAAGCCACACCAATCGATTTAAATCAGTTTGATCCACTGACCCAACGTCTTCAAGTTGTGGATGAAAATGGTGTGAAAATCATTGAGCCACTCCAAAACACGCATACGCGGGTTAATATTGAACTCAATGAGCAACGCTTAACGGCACCGCTCACACAAGCAATGAATTTGGCGACTGTATCTATTTATCAAAATAATCAATTACTTCGTAGTCTACAGATTGAAAATGAAGTACAGATTGAAGAAGCAAATATTTTCCAGAAAATTATGTTGTGGTTTTCTAACTTATTTTCGTTCTTCTCAACAAATGATACAAAAGCCGCCAAACTTTATCCTTTAAATCAAGGGTAAAAAACCAACTATTTTTCTCAAGATTAACCATACAAGATTGAAAAAAGGATGGCATAATCCAACCATCCTTTCACAAAAACAATTAGGTTAATCATGAGCAAAACCTTACATCATATCGTGATTGTGGGTGGTGGCGCAGGTGGTTTAGAACTTGCGACACAACTAGGCGAACGTTTTGGTAAACATAAAAAAGCCAAAATCACCTTAGTCGATCAGAACCTTACCCACATTTGGAAACCTCTCCTACACGAAATTGCCGCAGGCTCACTTAACCCCCACGAAGAACAAACCAATTATTTCGCCCACGCAGAAAAGCATCATTTTGAGTTCGTCCTCGGTACCCTGATTGCTGTCAATAAAGATCAAAAACAAATTACACTTTCTCCTCCACAGCTTTCTAAAGAACACACCCCTGCTATTCAAAGTTTAAACTATGACACATTGGTGATCGCAGTTGGCTCTGTATCAAATGACTTTGGTACAGAAGGTGTACGCGAACATTGTCATTTCCTAGACAGTCGTCAACAAGCTGATATTTTCCAACAAGATTTATTTCATCTTTATATTGAGGCACAAAATCAATCGACTGAACGTGCTTTAAATATCGGGATTGTTGGTGCTGGTGCAACAGGTGTTGAACTTGCAGCAGAGTTGATTGAAACTACCAAGAATTTTTATCGCTATGGGTTAAAGAAAATCAATCCGAAACAAGTCAAAATTACCCTCATTGAAGCTTCTGATCGCATCTTACCAGCACTCAATGAGAAAACAGCAGCACATAGTGCCAAGCAATTGCAAAAAATGGGAATTGAAATTCTAACCCAGCACAAAGTGCAAAAAGTTGATGATTCCAATGTCTATTTTAGTAACGGCAATGTCATCCATTCTGATATTACAGTTTGGGCAGCAGGCGTTAAAGCACCTAAGATATTAGAAGCTTTAAATGATTTTAAACGCGATAAAATCAATCGTTTAATGGTATATGCGACCTTACAAACTTATTCGGATCCGAATGTTTTTGCATTTGGAGATTGCGCCCATTGCCAACTGGATGCACGTCAACCACCTCTCGGACCTCGTGCACAAGTTGCCAGCCAGCAAGCGAGTTTTTTAGTTGATGCGATGGCAGCACGTTTAAACCACTCACCACAACCGATGTTTGTCTTTAATGATAAAGGCTCATTGGTTTCATTAAGCCGAAATCAGGCTGTAGGTGAGTTATTGGGTGACGTGAGTGTGCAAGGTTTTATTGCCAAAACGATGTATGTATCTTTGTATCGACTGCATCAAGCCAACATTCATGGTTATACACAGGCAGGAATGTTAACCATGAAAGATTTGCTTACCCGTCGTGTTCGCCCAAAAATTAAACTTTACTGAGTTGAAAACATAAATTTCGTTCCCATTTATAACGAAATCGTTTCAAAAAGTGGAAAATAGTCAACAAACTCGACTTTTCACTTTATGATGTACACCTGAACTCTTTGAATGGATTAACAACATGACTGCTATTGCAAATAACCACGTGGTTTCATTCCACTACACTTTAACAAACGCTGAGGGTGAAACACTTGATAAATCTCAAGGTGAACCACTTGCATATTTGCACGGCGCAGGGAACATCATTCCTGGTTTAGAAAACGCACTTACAGGTAAAACTGTAGGTGAGAAATTCACTGTAAATGTTCCTGCAGCAGAAGGTTACGGTGAATACAACCCTGAACTTGTTCAAGAAGTTCCAGCTCAAATGTTCCAAGGTGTAGACAACATTCAACCTGGTATGCAATTCCAAGCGCAAACTGATGATGGTGTACAAATCGTAACTGTTAAAGCAATCGAAGGCGACAACGTTGTTGTTGATGCAAACTTCCCACTTGCTGGTCAAGATCTTACTTTTGAAGTAGAAATCGTTGAAATTCGTGATGCTTCTCAAGAAGAGTTAGATCACGGTCACGTACACGGTGCAGGTGGTCACCACCACTAATTCTTTTTAGAATTAGCACAACTAAAAAGCAAAGCTTCGGCTTTGCTTTTTCTTCACATTCACTTTTATAAAATAAGAAAGATACCTTACTTCGAATAAATTGAGTGGTTCTTACTTTATGCAAAGCGATTATCAACTGATTTGGTTTCGCCAAGATCTCAGAATCCATGACCATGCCGCCCTTTGGCATGCAACACAAACAGGGCCTACAGTTGCGCTAGTGATCTTGTCACCTGAACAATGGCAACTACATGATGATGCACCCATCAAAATCGACTTCTATCTTCGTCAACTACAACAATTACAAATTGCATTGCAATCTCTCAATATTCCTTTAATTGTTCAGCATTTACCACTTTGGAAAGATATAACACAGCTCTTTGCAGATTTAATGCAATATATTCCAATTCAACAGGTATATGCCAATATTGAACTGGGGGTCAATGAATTAAAACGGGATAAAGAAGTACAAAAATTATTAAATCAACAAAACAAGGAACTGGTGCTTTTTCATGACCGTACTCTCTTTCCAGTAGCATCGATTCGTAATCAGAGCCATCAGCCCTATCAAGTTTTTAGTGCTTTTAAAAAAGTCTGTTATCAACGTCTGCAACAAAGCTTACCCCAATGCTATCCAGTACCTGACGTGCAGCAGCCGATCAACATCCATCCACACCCCTCACTTGAAGATTTCAAAGAGCTACAACTTAAATATACTCAGCAACTTAATCATCTAACACAACAATGGCCAGTAGGCGAATCCTATGCATTAACATTACTCGATCAATTTATCCATGACAGATTGGACGATTATAAAAATGCCCGCGACTTCCCAGCACAGGCAGGCACCAGCCAGCTATCCGCTTATTTAAATATTGGTATTCTCTCTATTCGTCAATGTCTACAAGCACTATTCCGTAAACAACATGGCGATTTTGTGATTGAGTCTGAAGGCCAGCAAACATGGCTGGATGAACTACTCTGGCGAGAATTTTATCAGCATATTTTGTTTGACTACCCACGTGTTTCAAAGCACTTGCCATTTCAGCTTTCAACCCAAAAAATCAACTGGTGTGATGATCCAATTGCGCTGCAACAATGGCAACAGGGTCATACGGGTATTCCAATCGTCGATGCAGGTATGCGACAACTCCTTGCAACAGGTTGGATGCACAATCGAGTCCGTATGATTTGCGCCATGTTTCTGAGTAAAAATCTTTTGATTGATTGGCGAAAAGGGGAACAATGGTTTATGCAGCACCTTATAGATGGTGATCTAGCTGCAAACAATGGTGGCTGGCAATGGTGTGCTTCGACAGGTACCGATGCTGCACCGTATTTCCGTATATTTAATCCGATTAGCCAATCACAAAAATTTGATCCGAATGGTGATTATTTACGTCAGTGGATCCCAGAACTTGCCCATTTGGATGCCAAATCTATTCACGAACCTCATGCTAAAAAAATCAATTCAGAACTTCACTATCCAGTACCCATAGTTGACTTAAAAAGTAGTCGGGCACGTGCAATAGCTGTTTTTAAAGAATAGGTTTGGATTATTTTCCAACCTATTCAGTAACATATCGACACACGATATATTCATGTTTATAAAGTTATTTCACATACTCAACAACATAAAACTATCGCAATCACTATAAAATAGTGCTACCTTGATCACAAAAGACAACATTAAAACTAAAAATATTATGCAAAAAAACCCAGCTCCCGCACTCGTCTTATGGATTATCACAGCTCATATCTTTATGGGGATTGTGGCGTATGAGTGGCTACCTGCCACCTATCGAGGCAGTTGGATTTTCTTACTATTATTGGTGATTGCTGGCGCATACTTAAATATTGGTATGGCATTGATACTGGGTTTAGTCGCATTTGTCGGAATCGCATTTTATTTCTTTCTTGATCTCGCAAATCAAACCTATATTGAACGACAACTACTTCTGTTATTTGTGGCTCCCCTAGCTCCTATTTTTCTTAGTGCGATTCGTCACAATATTAAAAATGCTTTAGCCTCTTATCGTGCTATTCAAAGTTATGACCGGAATTACCAACATGATATTTTACCGTTAACTGCACTCAAGCACTTCCAGGATCAACTTAAGAAGCTATTACAACTGACTCATAAAGATCACTATGAGGTGATCAGTATTAAAATTACCAATACTGTCCTTATTCGAGAAATGCTCGGAGAAGATATCTGGAAAGAAACGCAAAACAACATTATGGCAATCTTATCTACTGAGCGAGATAGCGTCATTTATCATTTTATCAATGAAGAGTTAAGTGAAATAAAAAGCATCGTTATCCACGAAAGTCGAATGGATGAACAACACCCGACACCTCATTTTATACAGCAATTGCAAGAGATGAGTGTTTTAAAGTTAAAAATTGAACAACATACAGAATACCTATCGCAAGTGGGCCGAGAGGTGTTTTGATGTCCGTACTTCTAAATATTTGTGGTCTACTGGTGACAACTGAATATTATCCAGATACAACCTTACAACAACTTTATCAGCAGTATTATCACTGTTCGATTCAGCCCGCAAAATTAGAGTCCAGTCCACATATTCAATCTTCTGAAATGATTTCAGAGGTTTTCTCTCAACCAGCAACATGGTGGCCTGTTTTTACGGCAGACCAACTCCAGTCCAACAGTTTTAAAGAACTCATCGCTAAAGGCGTAAAACCCGGCGTTATTTTACCAGATGAGTATTTCAGCTTTTTAACATACTATCGGATAAAAAAAGCAGTCAATGAAGGCGCGATTCCGATCGCCCTTTTTCAAATGGAACATTCAAGATACTTTTCAGCCAAAGCAACTTTTTCTACTGCAATTGGTTTGAGGCCGTTAGCCACATTGATTGAAACAGGTTGGGATGAAAACTTAATCTCACAACCTGCGGGTAGCTACATTATTCAATCGGATAACAAACAAATCCTGCCCATACCTGCACGTAAGATTCAGCATCATCAGCACCATTTTTATCAAGCCAATCATAACTATGATCAAACCTCTGGCTACCAAATTTTAATTAATCCTCCCGCACACTTACCCGTTAATACCATTGAATATCCCCAATTAGGGATATCATGGCGCTTTGGTCGAGTTCATTACCACAGTACGCCTGAAGGGGTCGAGACCAATCTATTTGGTTATTTCTTAATTGCCATAAGTCCTATTGTGATTCCGCTAGATTATCTTTTTTCGACCCATTTCCCGAGTTTATTAAGTAGTTTTGGTAGTTCTATTTCCTGGATTTCATTATTGCTTGGTGGATCGCTACTTCTTATTTTAATCATCTCTATCATTCGTAGGAGAAGAGTCAATGCCCGCGATTGATATTCTATTTTTATTCGGTTTTCTTGGTATTTGGATTCCCCAAGCTTTTTGGGCATGGTTAAGTTATCAAGCATGGAAATATTCAAAAAATGCAGCCAAAGAGTTAGAAAATTTGCCTGTACCCGCCGAATGGCCAATGCTCAGTGTATTGATCCCCGCCTACAACGAAGGTGTGGTGATCGAAGATACACTCCATGCAATTGCGCAACAAGACTATCCCGCGCATGCGTATGAAGTTTTATTAATCAATGATGGTTCTAAGGATAATACCCTCGAGATCGCTGAGCGAATGGCGGAAATTTACCCGTGCATCAAAATTGTGAATGTCCCGAAAGGTATGGGAGGCAAAGGTAAATCTCGGACCTTAAACAATGGTCTTCCCCATGCCAAAGGCGAATTAATTATTGTCTATGATGCCGATAGTACGCCCGAACCCGACTGTGTTCGACTGTTGGCTCAAACCTTATTGGCAGATAAAAAACTGGTTGCTGTCAACGGCAAAGTTCGAACACGGAATTGGCGCGATAGTATTTTGACGCGATTTATTGCAATCGAATTTATTTTCTTTCAATGGATCTTCCAAGGTGGCCGATGGCAACGTTTCGAATTATCAACATTGATGGGAACCAACTATGTCATATGGCGTGATGCACTAGAAACATTAAGGGGATTTGATGAGAAATCATTGGTCGATGACACTGAAATGAGCTTCAGAATCTTTCTCGGCCAAAAACGAATCAAATGGGTGCCTTATGCAGTAGGTTGGCAACAAGACCCTCCCTCACTCAGTGTTTTTGTTAAACAACGTTCTCGTTGGACGCAAGGTAATTTCTATGTGACCAGCAAATACCTCCCCGTTGCTTTAAGAAAACCGTTTCCAATTGGCATCGAAATTTTCAACAACATTATGTGTTATGTCTTATTCGTCCCAGCACTCATTTGGAGTCATATCACTCTAACGCTGGGCTTACTTGGCATAGCAGGGATCACTTTACCTGGACCATTTACGGTGTTATGGGTATTGTCTTTTTGTCTATATGTCGCACAAATGTGGTTCACCTTATCGCTTGAAAGAGTTAAACCTCAACTTTATTTCTTTTCAGTTTTATCTTACATCACCTATTCACAGATCTTTTTATTCATCGTATTTAAAGCAGCCTACGACATGCTGAAAAATAAGATACAAGGTAATTCACTACAGTGGTACAAAACTGAACGCAGCAAAGAGAGAAAATAAATGAAAAAAAATCGATTCAACCATCCTGTTTTCAAAATCCTGTTAGCAAGTGCGACTCTCTCTTTGCCCGTATTTGCTCAAGCAGATTCATGGAATACGTGGAAATTTGATAACATCAATACCTCTAACAAATACACGATTGAACCGCACTACTTTTATGTCGGCAAGGGTTCTGAATGGCAAAGTATTCGTTTTAGTAGTGACTATTCAACTGAACATTTCACCACTTTACTAGTGAAATACGATGATAAGTTGATTTATAACACGGTGTTAAATGGTGATGGCCAACTGGAATTTAATATTCCCGCAGCTGAAAGCGGCTTTCATCGCTTAGATTTCATTTTACAGCAATATTCCCCGCGTACTTCACCTGCTGCTGATCGCACAACTTTCTGTAGTGAAGATATTGATCAAGTCACTTATTTAAGTAATTCAAAAATTGACTATGCACGACATCGACCAGTTTATCGTTTAAAGGATTTACCCGATGCATTGTTTAATCCGCAGATCGTCAGACCGACACCTTTTGTAGGCGTTCTCAAATTTAACCCAGCCAATGTAAATGAAGCATCTATGCTCGGTCGCCTCATGAATGCATGGGGATCCGTTACTCCTGTGCAATGGTATGAACAAAATCCACCAGCAGATCAAGCTGCCGACTTCTTAATTGAAATTTCAAAATCGACTACGCCAATACCGCAAGGAACCTTAGTTCAGCTTAGCTCTGAAAATAATGTGCCAACTTTGCAAATTAAATATGATCATCCACAAAAACTTGCCTCAACTATTAACGGATTACTCAATTCAAATTATTTACAACAGCTCAATACTTCAGCTACTTTTTTACCTGATAAACTTGCAGCACCCACTTGGGCTAAAATAAAACAAATCAATACCCTAGCAGATTTAGGCATCAGCGATTTTCGACTCAACCAAGCTGAAAAAAACCTGTTCCTTAACTTTCCAGCGGTTTGGCAACCCACAGATATTTTGCAAGGGCAAATTGCATTACGTGTCCAAAGTGGCTTACTGCAAGGCTCTAATATCACCACTTGGATTGATGGGGGATTGGCAGGCAGCCTAAAAACTGCTGAATTGGATTCAGATCCCGTAAACCGTCAATTTAACTATTTTGCAAAAACAATTTCTAATAGCACTTCATTTCAATTAAAACTTGAAAACTCTGTGATCGTAAACTCGCAATGTTTACCTACAGCAAAAGGCTCTCTATGGATTGATACTGAGAAATCCACGGTCAAATTACCGCATAAACTTAAAAATGGTGTAGCGTCATTATCAATGGCATTTGCAACCCATCCGACCATCGCTATAGATGGTGAACCAGGTAGTTTAGAAATAGCCCTAATCCTGAGTCAAACAGCAAAAAGGATGTTACTCACGGACGATCCAGTACCATTAAATTTTGTCAAATTTGATGCGGCAAAGCCTGAATTAATTAATGTTCAAGTCAATCCTAATATTTATCGCCAGCAAGTATCCATGCATCAAGATACTGTTTATGCACCTGCTGCCGCCAAGGGCTTTTTAGTAAGTTTTCACGAACAACGTTTTGATGTCCTGACAGACTCCACTGAGGGTGCTCAAAACTTCACGAAATTTTGGGAAAAAATTCAACAAAATATTCCCAATAATGCCAGCAAGATTCTCGTGACGCAAAATGGTCAACTCTTTACTTTACAAAAAATTATTGTCGGTAATCAAAAAGCACCTCTGGTTCAGCAGTCATCTTTCTTTATCTTGGTGCTTATCATTTCTGCTATTATGATTTTGGCAATCATGCTTTGGTACTGGCGAAAAAAACCGAATGCTAAAAATAAGGCAGAATAATTTAACACTTACCATTATTTTCATCTTTTCAATGATCATTCTTTTGGGTGGTTGCATACACTTTTCGCAATCCGAAATGCAGCCTCCCCATATTGAAGGAATTTTTTGGCAACCTGATTTAGACACTACTCCACCCAAAGGAAACTGGGACCTACTCGGGGTTTCTACATTTGTTCCGCAATGGTCTGTTGTGCAATCCAAATCTTGGTTTGACCATGATACGGGTTTTGTAAAATGGGATAAGAATATAAATCTCCAACAGCTTAATCAAAATGCATGGGCATCAGAGATTATCTTAGGTTTAGCAGGTGAATATGATGAAAAGCTTGCACGCTCTCAAGTCATGTCGCTTGCTCAAAGTTCTCAACAACTGATTGTACATACCCAATCTATCCCACTCAAAGGATATTACTTTCCAGTTGAAGCCGACCCGACATGGTTAGGTGTAGGCGTTTTAGGACAAGCATTAGCCCAACTTCCAAAACCTGTATGGGTGAGTATTTATAGCGCAGATGAAATGCCCAAACATTACGATGTGTGGTTAAAAAGTTGGCTGCCTGAGCAAACCAATGTTTTTTTTCAAGATGGTGTTGGGGTCGGCACTCGCTCACCTGAACAAGCACGAATTATCTTAGATGAGCTGCAACATGAATTTGGTCAAGACAGAATCATTATTGTTTTAGAAGCATTTCGACCTACTAAAAAAGGTCATTTTCGAGCAGCATATCCATGGGAAATTATCGAACAATTGAAAGCCTATGAGGGACAAAAAGTTTATATCTTTGATGGCCCTCATTATATGAATCGTATCAATGTCTACGTGATTGCCTTATGGTATAAGCTTAAATATCGTACAAACAACCAGACTGTTTCTTAACAGAAGCAGTTTAAGCCTTAGAAACTCTTATAAAATACCAATTCAGTTCGAGTGTTGTTATAGCGATCTTGTCCATTTGCCAATGCATCTTTGAAATAATGACCATATAAACGCTCTACACGTAGTTTTACAGGCACATAATTAAACGGTTGCCACGCAACACCAGCACCATATTCAAATAAATTATTATAATTTTCACCTTCAGAATCTGCCAAAGCATGTAATTTGGCATAGGCTTGTACCGTACCCGTTTCACCTTGGTAAACATTAAAACCTGAGCGTAATCTTAGATCCGCAATGACGTTATAATCTTCACGTGAATAACTAGCCACGTTACCATACAGGTCGGTAAAATAATCATTCCAAACCGTGCGATTTTCGACACTCGGATTTGCATACCATTCTTGATAGCCTGTAACTCCACCTACAACGCTTTCACGAAACTTATCGCGATTACGGTCAATTAAGTCATAACTACCGCCTAATTCTAGATAGGCTCTAATCGGTACACTCGACCACGGCTGATAATTTGCACCTACCCCAACCGTTACCGCATTTTCATCAATAATTTCAGGTCGAACACCCCCTCTGGATTTGGTATCACGATTAAGATTCATAAAACCATAAATCTGTGCGCGACCATTATCAAGATTACGCCCATAACGCATTTTTAACGGGAAAATGAAATCGTCATAACGCGACTCATAAGAAGGTGCAAAATAAATATCTTTAAATATAGGGCTAACTGCTCCACCACTTAAATTTTGTACGGCTTGCTGTGCTTTAGTTGCGATTTCAACATCATTTGATTGGGTCAACATTTTGAATATCGGTAAAGCTTCTTTATCTCTCTTTTGCTGATTCAGCAAATATGCTTCTTGTAGTTTTAATTGATCGTCCTGAGGAGCAAGTTGCGAGGCTTTACGAACACTTTGGAGAGCTTGGTCTTGTTTGTTCAAGCGTATTTGCAAATAAGTTAGGCTTTTCCAAACTTTGATATCTTGTGGTGTCAGCGTTGCAAGTTCGAGTAAAATTTTTTCTGCTTGCTCAGGCTGCTGTTGTTCTAATTTATAAAATTGATCCCATCGATCATAGATTGGATTACCAGGTTTATAAGCCGCATCCCCTTCTTTTACAAAATCAGCTTCAGCACTCATAACCGCTTGTAATGGAAATAGAAGGCTTAATGTAAATAAGGTATGACTGAGTAACTTTTTTTTTGATTTTTTCATTGCATATCTCAAGTAAATAATGCCCATTATAAGTGGATGTAATCGTCAGCTTAAATCAATTTAAAATGTTAATTTATTCACACATTATAACTAAATCATTGTTATCATGTCGTTAAAATACGTTATTTTATAAATCGATTCAGTCCGTGAATCATCGATAAAAATAGTATCTCGCATAAGAAAACAAACACTTTTACTTTTCTCTCAAAGAGCACAACCATGTCATTTTCACATCATACAGAACCTCATGTTATTCAACGATCAGGCTGGCTGAGAGCCGCGGTCTTGGGTGCAAATGATGGCATTATTTCCGTTACCAGTTTAGTCATGGGCATGGCAGCAAGCGGCGCACATACCCAGACGCTATTAGTCACTTGTATCGCGGGATTGATTGCTGGTGCCACCTCAATGGCTGCAGGTGAATATGTTTCCGTCAAATCTCAAGAAGATATAGAAAAGGCGGACTTAAAATTCGAAGCAAAAGAACTCAAAAGAAACCCTCAAGCTGAATTAAATGAGCTTACTCAAATATATATCAGTAGAGGATTGGATACAGAATTAGCATTACAAGTAGCAACTCAACTTACGGCGCATGATGCACTCGCTGCCCATGCAAGGGATGAGATTGGCATTCATGAAAATACTGCTGCTAACCCGATTCAGGCTGCGGTATCTTCTGCAGCCGCTTTCTCATGTGGTGCCGCATTACCGATGCTAGCCATTTTACTCAGCGCTGAAAATTATGTCTCTCAAACCGTCATGCTGACAGGCACCTTATCTTTAGCATTGTTAGGTGCAGTTTCAGGTTATGTTGCAAAAACTTCGATGTTTAAAAGCAGTATGAGGGTTACCATCTGGGGAATTTTAGCCATGTTATTTTCAAGTTGGATTGGTTCATTGTTTAATGTTCATCCACTGTGATTGACGTAGTGAGAAGACATGCCTGTTCCAATTCTTATTTTTAATGTTAATTATTCAACATAAAAAGCCAAAAGCAAATTATTCCTCACAGTTTAAAGCTTTTTTTATCATTTAGATGTATGATCGAAGAGATCTCATCATCATCCATGAAGCTGAAAAGCCAACTGATGAATAGAGTCTAGAAATATCCAATGTAGAGAGCGGTTTTGATACATCGACTTGGGATATGGCTTGCTTTCGCAACCATCACGCTACAAATTGCTGTTTTTCTGCAGCCTCTTTTGCCAGAGGAATTTCAAATTTCTCCAGCATGTGAGACTGTTGTGCATTTGTCAGCCCAGTCCCGACATCATCAGGGTATACAAAACTCATCAATAACCTCTCGATCTCATTCTGAACATCATCATAGCAGCACAGTTGATCATGTCACTTCAGAGGGTGTAAATCACACCCATCAGCATGATATTAACCATCAGTGCCCATTTTGTTTCTTCTACGGTCAGTTGGTCGTACCACCCACACTAGGTATCAAAGAAGTCGTTGTCCGCATACAAGTACGCTATGTGCACCTGCAACAACTTTTCCTTAGCTTCTTTTTTGACTTACAACGTCTTTTTCTTCTGCCCCAAGGTCGCGCGCCTCCTCTCACCTTTTCAATTCATTAGCTTTTAAAACTATTTATTGAAAAGTGAGTAACGTATGTTTTTTCAAACTTGTTTTGCTGTTTGGCAGCAAAAACGAGCGATCTTTATCGCCAATAAATCTCTGTATCTCAATGTTCTTCAACAACCGTTTTGTTTGGTATCGGAGGCTTCGTGATGGACTTAGGTTTAACCGCATTAGAATTGGCACGTATCCAATTCGCATTTACTGTCTCATTCCATATTATTTTTCCAGCAACATCGATTGGACTGGCCTGTTTTCTTGCCGTTTTAGAATGGAAATGGCTAAAAACCCATGATCCGATTTATCAAGATCTGTATAAATACTGGCTTAAAATTTTTGCTGTGACCTTTGGTATGGGGGTCGTTTCAGGTGTAGTGATGAGCTATCAGTTTGGTACAAACTGGAGTGAATTTTCACGAATTGCAGGAAGTGTCACGGGTCCTTTGCTGACGTATGAAGTGTTGTCTGCCTTTTTCTTAGAGGCAGGATTTCTCGGTATCATGCTGTTCGGATGGGGACGTGTAAGTGAAAAAGCACATTTTTTTGCCACCTTCATGGTCGCAATCGGTACCTGTATCTCCATGTTTTGGATTTTGTCATCCAATAGCTGGATGCAGACCCCGCAAGGTTTTGCAATAGAAAATGGCATTATTGTTCCCAAAGACTGGTTTGCCATCGTGTTTAATCCATCATTCCCTTATCGCTTTGCGCACATGGCTGTCGCTGCATTTTTAGTGTCGGCTTTGGTGGTTGCTGCAACTGCAGCTTGGCATTTATTGCGTGGTCGTCGTGATGCACTGGTTAAAAAATCATTTTCCATGGCAATGTGGATGATCTTATTTGCTGCACCAGCACAAGTCATCATCGGCGATCATCATGGTTTGAACACTTTAAAATATCAGCCTGCCAAATTAGCTGCGATGGAAGGACATTGGGAAACCAATGTCAACGAACCGATGCCACTTTATCTATTCGGTATTCCTGATATGCAAGCCGAAACTACCAAGTATGCAGTGGGTATTCCATATTTAGGAAGTTTGATCCTCACCCATAGTCTGGATGGCGAAGTTAAAGGATTAAAAGAGTTTGCTCCTCAAGATCGCCCAAATTCAACCTTGGTATTCTGGAGTTTTCGTATCATGGTGGGTTTAGGCACACTCATGGTCTTACTTGCTGTGATCGGTTTAATTCTACGTAAGAAAGATCGGATATATGAGAAAAAATGGTTTCATAAATTTGCCTTCATCATGGGTCCAACAGGTTATATCGCCTTACTCGCAGGCTGGTTCACAACTGAATTAGGCCGTCAACCGTGGGTGGTCTATGGGGTATTACGTACTGAAGATGCGTTATCAAGTGTTTCGGCAAATCAGGTTGGAATAACCCTCATCATCTTTGTCGTGGTATATACCATCGTATTTGGGACTGGGATTTATTACATTCTCAAGCTCATGTACAAAGGTCCGCAATTCATTCATACCCCAGTCCAAGATACTGGTGGTGTTGGACATTTTAAAACCCCAATGCGTCCTTTGAGTGCTGTTGAGGAAAGCCTCGATAGCAACGACCAGAAGAAAGGAGAATAACATGTTTGATATTTCTCTTATTTGGGCAATGATTATTGCCTTGGGCGTATTAATTTACGTCGTACTTGATGGATTTGATCTAGGTATTGGGATTTTATTCCCCTTCATTCAAGGTCAACAAGAACGTGATGTGATGATGAATACCGTGGCACCTGTGTGGGACGGCAATGAAACATGGATGGTGCTTGGGGGCGCAGGTTTATTTGCTGCTTTCCCAATCGTCTACGCAACCGTATTATCCGCTCTGTATATGCCAATTACCCTGATGGTAATTGCCCTCATTTTTAGAGGCGTTGCTTTTGAGTTCCGCTTCAAAGCCAATCGTTCCAAAGCACTGTGGGACATGGCCTTTATTTGGGGATCAACACTTGCCAGTTTCTTGCAAGGAGTGATTTTAGGTGCATACATTCAAGGTTTAAAAACTGAAAATGGCATCTATGTGGGTGGCAGTTTGGATTGGTTAACTCCTTTTGCACTATTTACTGGTCTAGGTGTGGTGGTAATGTATGCAGCGTTAGGATGTGGCTGGTTAATTCTAAAAACTGACCAAGCGCTGCAAAATAAAATGTATGAACTGATGCCAAAACTCATCTTCAGCCTATTGGCAATTTTCATTGCGGTGAGCTTGTATACCCCATATAGTCAGCCTGCCATTGCCGAAAAATGGTTCACTGTGCCACAACTGATCTACTTTAGTCCTGTGCCAATTTTAGTGTTGATTTTTAGCTATTTGGCATGGCGCGCTTGTCTAAATAAAAGTGAATATAAACCCTTTATTTATACATTAATGCTGATGTTCCTTGCCTACTCTGGCTTTGTAATTAGCTTATGGCCCAACATTATTCCACCATCTGTGACGATTTGGGATGCTGCCGCACCAAAAGAAAGTCAGATTTTTGCTTTAGTTGGCGCTGCGATCATGATTCCCATTATTCTGGTTTACACCTTCTGGGGATATTGGATCTTTAGAGATAAAGTCCGTATCGGTGACGAAGGCTACCATTGAGGTGAAATCTAATGAAAAAATCACAAATCAAATGGTTTATCGGACTGTGGCTGGTTGGTTTTATAGGCTTGGCCATTATCGCGGGTCTTTTTAAGGCTTTGCTCATGTTGGCTTATCAATAATAAGGCGGTTTGTGGGTGTTTGATCATTGATTGGTCAAACACCTTTTTCACATCACTGCTTAACTTTCCATTCCTCAAGTAAATAACCATTATTATTTGCTATTTTTTTAAGATCTAGGCTATGTTGGGTTAAAAGAGATGAGGAATCTAACATGTCGATTTTAGAATTATTAGAAATAAAACATCCTATTTTTCTAGCACCTATGGCAGGTGTGTCTACTCCGGACCTTGCTGCTGAAGTTTCTAATCAAGGTGCTCTCGGTTCTTTAGGCCTTGGTGCCAATACACCAGAATCAGCAAAAGAACTCATCTTGAAAACTCAACAGCTCAGTGAGCGTCCATTTCAAGTCAATTTCTTTTGTCATCAACCAGAACCTTTAAATTCTCAACATGCACAACAGTGGATTGAATATTTAACCCCTGAATTCAAAAAATTTGATGCTCAGCCACCAACTCAACTCAAATGTATTTACCCAAGTTTTTTAGAAAATGACGATTTTTTAAATGTGGTATTAGAAACCAAACCTAAAGCCGTCAGTTTTCATTTCGGGATTCCTCACGCTCATCAAATTGAAGCACTCAAAAATGCAGGCATAATCACGATGGTGTCGGCAACAAATCTGATAGAAGCTCAAGCCATAGAAGCAGCTGGCATTGATTTAATCATCGCGCAAGGTATTGAGGCTGGTGGACATCGAGGAATTTTCAATCAACACTTTGACGCAGCGATTAAAACCAGCGATTTGGTCGAATTACTTACTCAACACTGTTCCCGACCGATTATTGCCGCTGGCGGCATTATGAATGGTGATCAGGCAAAAAATATGCTTAAACGCGGCGCAAGTGCAGTACAGTTGGGCACCGCCTTTGTACAATGTAAAAGTTCAAGTGCCAATGCTGCCTACCGTAAAGCACTCTTTAGCCAAAGCATTACGCAGATTAGTGCGAGTTTATCTGGTCGCCCAGCACGTGGTTTACTGGGTACATGGCATACGAAAATCGATGCACCTGATCGCCCAACCGTTCCAGCTTATCCATATACCTATGATCTGGCGAAACAATTAATGAATATTGCAAGTCAACATCAAGATTATAGTTATGGTGCTTTTTGGGCAGGCAGTAATGTGTCACAAATTCGAGAATTAGAGGCAGCCGATTTGGTCAATCAATTAATTGTTGAAATGACAACACTCTAAATTTTCGTGCAAAAAAATCGACCTACTTAGGTCGATTTTTTTAATTTGATCATTTAAATGTTTCTAGCAATTTTTGCTGCGCATTATGAGGAGTTTCTCCTTCAGCAAGCTGAGCTCGCTCCCAAACACCATCACCTTGCAGTAACCATGCTTGTTGATTGTCTTTAAGATAATTTAACAATCCAAGTTGATAAATTGATTTCTTCAAAGCAGGATCTTCAATTGGAAAGCACGCTTCCACACGATTAAACAGATTACGATCCATCCAGTCCGCACTTGAGCAATAAATACGAGGATTACCATTATTGCTAAAATAATAAACGCGGGTATGTTCCAAGAAACGACCGACAATCGAGCGAACGCGAATATTTTCTGACAGATTCGGCAAGCCTGGACGTAAGCAGCAGATAGAACGAATAATCAAATCAATTTGTACACCAGCCTGAGAGGCTTCATACAATTTATTGATCAACTGCACTTCCGTCAAAGCGTTCACTTTAATGATAATTTGCGCAGCTTTTCCTGCTTTGACATTGGCAATCTCATCATCAATGAAATTGATCAACTGTGTATGTAAAGTAAATGGTGCATGTAACAGCTTTTTCGGTTTCGCCATTTTGCCCATGCCGGTAAGCTCTTGGAAAATCCGATGCACGTCTTCACAAATATCTTTATCAGTGGTCATCAAGCCATAGTCGGTATAAATACGTGCATTACCCGCATGGTAATTACCTGTACCGAGGTGAACGTAACGCACTAATTTATTATTCTCACGACGCACAACCAAAATCATTTTGGCGTGCGTTTTGTACCCTACGATCCCATATACGACAACGGCCCCCGCTTCTTGTAAAACGTTTGCGACTTCGATATTTGACTCTTCATCAAAACGGGCACGTAGTTCAATCACGGCCGTCACTTCTTTGCCATTGCGTGCTGCTTCGGCAAGCACTTGCACGATTTCTGAGTCGGCACCACTACGATAAAGCGTTTGTTTGATCGCTAAAACCTGTGGATCACGTGCTGCCTCTCGCAACAACTGAATCACGGGTGCAAATGATTCAAAAGGATGATGCAAAAGAATATCTTGTTTTTGCATGGCAGCAAAAATATTTTCAGACTTCTTAAATACTTTTGGCAAGATCGGTGTATGTGAGTCATAACGTAAATGAGGGCGTTTAAAGTTTGAAAGTAAACGCGCTAGATTAACGGGACCATCAACACGGTAAAGCTGCTCTTCATTGAGATCAAACTCATTGAGTAAATATTCATAAATATGCTGTGGACAATTATGCGTAACCTCTAAACGCACCGCACGACCAAAACGGCGTGAACTTAATTCACCTTTTAAAGCTTTGGCTAAATCTTCAACGTCTTCATTCAATGCCAGATCCGCATTTCGCGTGACACGGAATTGATAACAGCCTGTAGCGGTCATCCCTGGGAACAAGTCGGATACATGTTCGTGGATGATGGCTGATAACATCACGTGATGCTCTTTGCCATCTGTTAATTCATCAGGCAATCGGACTACACGTGGTAACGAACGTGGCGCAGGTACAACTGCAAGATCAATTTGACGACCAAACGCATCCTTACCTTCCAAGGTCACGATAAAGTTTAAACTTTTATTGACTAGACGTGGAAATGGGTGGGCAGGATCCAGACTAATAGGTGTGAGGACAGGTGCGACTTGTTCTTGGAAATATTTCTTAATCCATGCAGATTGGGCTGGTGTTAATTCACCACGACGTAAAAAGCAGATATCTTCTTCGCGTAACTTTGGCAGAATTTCCTGGTTAAGAATACGATATTGACGTTCAATCGCAGCATGTGCTGTCTTTGAAATTTGTTCCAACACTTGCTTTGGCGTTAAACCATCAGGTGTGCGACTTTCATTGCCTAATGTTAATTGCTCCATAACCCCTGCGACACGAATTTCAAAAAACTCATCGAGGTTACGAGAAAAGATCAGCAAAAAGTTCATCCGTTCCAACAGCGGATGAAGTGGATCAACTGCTTGTTCCAATACCCGAAGATGGAAATCAAGAATTGAAAGTTCACGATTAATATAACGATCGTTGTAACTATATTCTATTGGTGCCGTTGTCGTCACTGCAGTATTCATACCGAACCTTGTCGCATTATCATTTATCAAGTGATGAATTAAGTATGCTGCAAAATTATGTCAATTTGGTAAAAAAGCCCAAAAATATTGGGCTTTTCTTTTGTAAAATAATTCTAATTTGTGAAAATATTATTCAATCATAACAAAATAAGCATTTAGGGCTTTTGCGTCCCATTCATATATTTCAAAATAATACGCTTTCGATATTGCAGCTTTCGATCATTACGGTTGTTTTGATAGTACTTAGGGTTTGGCAATAAGGCTGCTAAAAAAGCCGCCTGTTCACGCGTTAAGTTTTTCGCACTTTTTCCATAGTAAAATTGTGCAGCAGCTTCTACACCATAGATATTTTGTCCGAACTCAACAGAGTTCATATACACTTCTAAAATTCTACGTTTCGACCACATGCGCTCCATCATCCAAGTCGCGATCGCTTCTTGCCCTTTGCGCACAAATGAACGTTTATTATAGAGAAATAAATTTTTTGCTAATTGTTGTGAAATCGTTGAACCTCCAGCCACAACTTCGCCTTTTTTATTATTGCGTTCTAAAGCATGTTGAATCCCAGCCCAGTCGAAACCATGATGATGAATAAATTTCGCATCTTCACCTGCAAGAACTGCCTGCTTGAAGTTATCGCTAATCTCGTCATAGTCACGCCAATGATGTTGAATGGGTGTCAGATCTGACCAGTAATCCAGACGCATAAACATAGTGGTATTCACAGGATGAGTTCGCCACCAAACCAGACTACTAAAAATCCATAACTGAATCAGTAAAATTACGCCGATCAACAGCATCACTATACGCGCGAATAAGGCTTTCATTTAAATGCATCACTCCTAGGTGCAAAAAGTCTGCGTCGTATCTACAAACCTTCGATTCATGCTAAGCTATTTTTTATTGTAGCAACTCGTTTAAGTACATGACTGAAACAACTCCACCACAAATTACTCAAAAATTACACGTACATACTTGGTGGTTTACAGCGGCTTTGATTGCAGTCAACGTTAGTCTATTTGGCTGGCAAATCTTCACAGGCGTTGATATTACCGATCCTTCCCCTGTTGATGCAATTGCTTGGGGGGCTGATTTCACACCACTGACCTTCTTGGGTCAGCCTGAACGGCTTTTCAGCAGCATGTTTTTCCATTTCGGAATGATCCACCTCATGCTGAATATGTGGGCATTATACATTTTTGGCAGTATCGCCGAACAACTGTTCGGTCGTCGCTACTATATTGCACTATATTTCCTTGCTGGGCTGATGGGGAGCCTACTTTCGAGCTATCTCGGTATTCTAGATGGCTATCAATTGCTGCAAAATTTCGATCCTCAATATTTACCTAAAATCAGCGCTGGGGCTTCTGGTGCAGTGATGGGATTAGGTGCAGCCCTTACTATTATTTCTGTTTTACCGATGTTGCCACGCCAACGTTTCCTCTTAGATAAGAAGTCTTTGCTATTGATTATGGCAATTAACCTCATATTCGGCTTTACAGTTTCAGGTATTAATAATGCTGCTCATATCGGTGGAATGCTCATGGGGGCTGTATTAGCAACTGCATGGTATATCAGTCAAAAAACAGGGAAAAAAATAATGTTCCAACTTGGAGCTGTCCTGATTGCGACGCTATTACTTTATGGGTTTTACGTTTATTGCACAGCATTAAGTCAAACACTACATCCGTTATGGTATGAGATTTTGACGCAAAATAAACTCAATTAAATCGCTTAAACAATTAAATTGGGCGATCACCGCAAACAAATAACTGCCCAATTTAATCTATTCATGCGCATACTACCCTTTTAACATTGACTAAAAAACCATCCATTTATTATGCTTTTTTTGTCAGAAACAGATTAGGTTTGGGACGGTTGGCCCATTCCCTCGTTGATACGAGTTCTTCCGTTATTCGACTAACGGCCCATGACGAATAATGTACCAACATCATGTAGGTACATCTATGACATCAAAAGGGGCACAAAGATGAAACCACACATTTCCATTTTAACGCTTGGCGTTAACGATCTAGAACAATCTCTTATTTTCTACCGCGATGGTCTTGGCCTGCAAACAGATGGTATTGTCGGTCAGGAGTTTGAACACTGTGCAGTCGCATTCTTTAATCTTCAACGTGGGCTAAAGCTCGCAATCTTTGCTCAGCAAGATCTCGCGATTGATGCTGGATTAATTCCGCAACCTATCAGTTCAACTGGCATGTCAATTGGACATAATGTCAGCAATAAAAGTGAAGTTGATGAAATTATGGAAACTGCGAAAAAAGCAGGTGCCGTCATCGTTAAACAAGCCCAAAATACTTTTTATGGCGGCTACGCAGGATACTTTCTTGATCCGAATGGTCACCTTTGGGAAATTGTCTGGAATCCACAAATTATGCCACCCTCGGATTGTTGATAAAACGAAGTTTTTTAAAGCATAGTAGGATTTAGATGCAAAATAACAGAATATCTTGCATCTAAATCATTACATAATTTTTAAGATTGGTTGATTTCCCTCAAGCTCTGCAATGGTGGAATATCGCATAGATAGCTTAGGCGATAACGTCCAATCAAAGTACAAATCAACAGCATACTCAACGGTAGGATCAACCAAATTTCAGGATGCCATTGAATCGCCATTTGCATTTTATAACTGGCAATTGCACTAATCACCTCTGCAAAAAGACAGGCTACAACACCAGCCAATGCACCAATAAAACCGATCTCTAAACTGAGCATGCGTTTCAATTTATTTTTAGCAATTCCAAATGAACGCATTAACGCGACTTCTTTGCGACGCTCATCCATCAATACATTTAGACAGGCAATCAACACCAGTAAACCCGATAATCCAACCAGCATTGCCAGTACCGTGACGATTTGCACCAACACATTCATTAGCCTTTTCACTTCATCCAAAACGCGTCCCACATCAATAAACACGGTATTTGAAAACTGTTGAATTAAAGAAACCATTTTGGCTTGATCTGTAGGAGGTACATAAAAACTTCCCAGATAACTACCTGCGTTTTCATCCATGCTGTTTGGTGAAAAAATAAAGAAAAAATTGGGGCTAAAACTCTCCCACTCAACTGACCTGAAATTGATTACGGTGGCCTGTAACGGGCCTTCAGGCAAGCTAAAACTGAGTTCATCGCCGATCTGGATGCCTAGTTCAGCAGCTAAATTTTCTTCGACGGAAACTTGATGTGTTTTGGTAAAAACAGGCTCACCACTTGTAATGACATTGTCATTCGGAAAGTCAGATGCTTGAGTTAAATTAAGCTCTCGACGTAATGAGTTATTCTGCTCAACCAATTCAGGTGAAAATGCCTCTCCATTTTTTGCGATCAACCGCCCCCGAATATTTGGATAAAGCGGTGTGGATAGCCAACCATTTTGTTCAAGTTGTTGCTTTAATTCTGGCATATCAAAGGGTGGTAAACCATAAACAAACTGATTGGGTGTGCCTTCAGGTAATTGCTGTTGCCAACGTTGCAATAAATCGGTTCTTAAAACGCTAAGCACAGTAATTAAGCTCAACCCTAAAGCCAGAGCTGTAATCTGCAAAGCAGTTTGATGAGGGATCCGCACATAGGCAGAGATTGGATGTTTAAGTTGTTTTATCGCTTTTAATAACTGCCAAATCAGTACATAAAGTATCGCGCATAAAAGTAAGATTGCAGCTAATACCAACATACTGAGAGACAGGTTATCACTCAATACCAGACTAAAAACAAGTAAACTCGTCACCCCCACTGCAAACATTGCAACATAAGATTTACGCGAACGTTCTTGCTGTCGAATCACTCGAATTGGAGGCGTGTTTAACAACTCCCAAATACTTGGCAAAATAAAACCAATCAGCACCATCACACTAGTAAAAATAGCGATTGGTAAGGCATAAAACAAATCACCAATTGCAAAACTCAGCTGTAATTGGGGAATCAACTGCAACATTAACTGCAATAAACCATAGCCTAAACCAATACCAATCAGACTTCCCACCACAATGGATAAGGCACTAACCACCGCTAGCAATACACAATAAGCCACAATGATTTGTTTTTTACTGGCACCCATGCAACGTAACAATGCAATATGATCTTGGTTTTGTTGAACATAGCGTTGACTGGTTAATGCGATGGCAATCCCACACAACAAAATTGTCAGCAAATTAGCAAGCTGTAAGAAAGTATCCAAATTTTCAATTGGTTTCATCAAGCGCGTATTAGATTGACTGGCATCTCGCAGTTTTAGCGAACTCGTCTCCTGGTTCGACATGCTAGGATCATCTGTTTGAGCCTCAGGATGTTCTTGCTTGTTTTGCAGTTCAAACTGTTGTTGAAATGTGTTGACCTGTGCTGGTGTACCAGCCATAAGTAAACGATATTCAATACGGCTTCCCACTTGAACAGCATTGGTTTTGGCCACATCTGCTTGATGGATAATCACGGTCGGTGAAAAACCAGAAAAGCCAAGCTCTTGATTTGAGTCGTGTTCGATCAGGCCTGTAACCTTAAACTGTCCATCTGCAATCGCAATCTGATCCCCGATCTTCACCTGTAATAAGTCCATTGCACGAGGACTTAACCAGACTTGTCCTACCTGAATCCTCTGTGCCATGGGTGAAATCTCTAACTTCCCCCTTAAAGGAAAATGTTCATCGACGGCTTTGACATTCACCATCACAAACTGATCATCAGTATGTGCCATTGAACCAAAAACAGTTACAGTAGCTCGCTTTAGATCTAGTTTTTCAGCCTGTTGTTGCCATTCGGCTTGGATAGGTTCATGGTCGGATAACACCAAGTCAGCACCAAGCATTTCTGCTGCTTGTAGAGTGACTGCATTTTGGACCTGTGTATTGCTAAACTTTAATGCGGTGGTGGCACTGATCGCGAGAGATAATGCGATAATGAGCAGATACAATCCACCTGTACGAAAACTTTGTAGAAGTAAGGGCTTTACGATTGAGTTCATATCCCTTCCCCGACTTTGACCACATTCTGAACTTGACCATCGACAAGCCGTACGTGACGTTGGCACATTGCAGCTAGATTCTGATCATGGGTCACTAAAACCAGAGTCGTCCCAAGTGCCTTATTCAAATCAAACAACAGCTGTTCAATCTCTTCTGCAGTTTGCCCATCAAGATTACCTGTTGGTTCATCGGCAAAAATAATTTTTGGTTCTGCAATCAGTGCTCGTGCAATCGCAACCCGTTGTTGTTCACCTCCCGATAACACTTTCGGTGTTTGCTGAGCTTGGCGTACGAGTCCCACACGTTCCAACCATTGCAAAGCTTTTTGTTCTGCTTGCTTAAAATTAAAGTTTGGCTGTAAACGTAATGGCAACATTACATTTTCCAAGGCGCTCAACTGTGGTAACAATTGAAAGGATTGAAATACAAAACCAATATTTTCTAAACGCACTTGGGCACGTTGCTCTTCGGTCAGCGTATGAACAGCCTGCCCACATACCCATAACTCACCACTACTTGGTCGATCCAGAGTGGCTAAAATACCCAACAATGTAGACTTACCCGAACCTGATCGCCCCGTAATCGCAATTTGTTCACCCTGATAAATCTCAAGATCAATCTCTCTTAGGATCGTTAAACTTTGCTGATTAATTTGAATATTTTGTGTAACTTTTTGAGCAGAAATAATCGGTTGTGGCATGATGTCACGTATCCTGTTGAGCAAATTAATTACGGTTATGCAAATTTCTAAAGTAATTTTGTCGATATCGAAACCATTGATCATTATCGGAATTTTTTTATTTCCGACACTGGTTTCAGCAAAGACCATTTTAATATTAGGCGACAGTCTAAGTGCAGGCTATGGTATTGAAACCAAACAAGGTTGGGCTCACTTACTACAACAACGCTTAGACCAACACTATCCGAAACAGCACAAGGTGGTCAATGCAAGCGTAAGCGGAGAAACCACCAGTGGTGCGCTCGCTCGATTACCCAAACTTCTGCAAACCTATAAACCTGAAGTTGTCGTCATCGAGCTAGGTGGAAATGATGGACTTCGCGGACAACCGCCACAATTGATTCAAAAAAATTTAGCTCAATTGGTACAACTGAGTCAGAAACAAAAGGCCACAGTTTTACTGTTTGGTATGAAAATACCACCAAATTATGGTACAGCCTATAGCCGCGCTTTTGAAAATAATTATAAAGTTGTAAGTCAGCAATACCGTATTAAGCTGCTACCGTTTTTTCTTGAAGGTGTAGCGGGCAATAAGAGTTTGATGCAGAATGATCAGATTCATCCAAATGCCAAAGCACAATTGACGATGCTTAATTTGGCTTATCCCTATATACGAGAGGCTTTGTAAATCACCGCATTTCAAGTTTGATTAATCTATTTTTTTACTAAAATAAACGACTTTTTCAGTTTCCTGAAAACCTAATGAACGATGCATAGCGTGACTAATTACATTGTCTAATGCAGCATCAGATGCGAATTCAGTACAAGAAAATTGTTTTGCCCACACTTCCGCCTGTCGAATAAGCTCCGTTGCAACACCTGAGCGTCGATAGGCTGGAAGTACATAAATATCTTCCAAAAAGCCTACAGGAGAGGTCTCCGTTCCATTTACATATTCAAACCGAATTGAGGCTTCTAACATCGCAATCGCTTGGTGATCAGAATAGGCTAATAATTGTAAGGCATGTTTTGCAGCTAATAATTGATGCATCTCTTTTAAATGTGAGGCTTCAGAATCGTTCCACAACTTATTTCTTAGTTCTAGCCAATCTTGGATTAAAGCTTCTGATGCTGTTTTAATATTCATGAAATAACCACCACTGTGTACATCACAACATCGTGAAAATAACAGCTGGAACATGGCTAACTTAAAAGTTAGCCATGGAGATGATTTTAAAAATCAAAGAATGTGACTTCACCTGTTTCCAGCGAATACTCTGCACCCACGACAATCATTTTACCTTTTTCAATTAGGCTTTCTAATACCGAAGAACCATGGCGTAACTGATTCACAGAAGCAAAAACATTGGAACGGACGGCATGCGCAGATAATTTTTTCAAATCATCCTTTAACTCAGTTTGCATCAAAATTTCAACCGAAGGACGCACACGATTCACAATCGACATCAGGTTTGATGATGGGGGTTGATCTGGATTCTTTAGCGTATCAATTGTTGCTTGGATTGCACCACAATGACTATGACCTAAGACAACAACCACTGCACAATCATATCGTTCAGCGGCAAACTCAACACTACCCACTTGTGATGGTGCAACAATATTACCAGCTACACGGATCACGAATAAATCACCTAAACCTTGGTCGAACACCATCTCAGCAGGTACACGTGAATCTGAACAGCCTAAAATAATCGCAAAAGGATTTTGTTCACTTGCCATCTCGGCACGCTCTTGATGAGTGAGCAATTTTTGTTGGGTTGCTTCCCCTTTCACAAAACGAGCATTACCAGCTTTTAAACGTTCTAGAGTTTCTTGGGCAGTGAGCATGTGTATATCCATCTATGGTAAACATGAGAAATAGGGGCTGATGACATTTCACCTTGCGAGCTATTCAGCTCTCATTGCGACAGTGGACATTTTCTGAGGATACAAGTCATGACTTACGCAATTTAGCTCTTCTAAATAAGTAAGGCATAACGCAGTTGCGGCACAAAATGTACCTGTCCCACAGGGTTACGGCTAAAACTGCTCCAAACTTCGTTATGAAACTTGACAAGGGAACCGCCATTGTCTGTGCCTCATGCCTCGTTTGTATGGTTTTAGCCAGTAACGCAATGCATGGCTGAAATATCAACAGCCCCTTAGTTTAATCTGCGCAAAGTTTAATGTCACTGACAAAAATAGAAACTGCATCGACTAAGGAACATACCTTTGATCATAAAAATAGCTTAAAAATGCTGATTTCATTGGCAAGAATTTCCATACACCTGTAGATTATGCGAATGACTCACTGAGCAACATCCTCAATAATCAATTGTTTTAAAATAGATCAAGGACTGAGCAAAGATGAATATTCCATTTTCGTTACCTATAGCTAAAACACTTACTGCCGCATTATTGGCATTCAGTTTAACAGCAACCATAAATACAACACATGCTGCTGAAATTGAAATGAGTTTCCAAAACCTACTTCAACAAGAACGCTCATGGGCTGGCTTACAAACCAAAACTCTAAAAGTAGGAGATATGACTTGGTCATACAGTGAAGGTGGTCAAAGCGGCAAACCGATTATTGTGTTAATTCATGGTCTGGCAGGCAGTCGTGATAACTGGAATCGTATTGCTCACGCATTAACAGCAAATTACCATGTCATCATTCCGGATTTACCTGCCAGTGGCGAAACACAAGTTCCTAAAGATTTTGACTACTCTGTTCCAAACGTAACAGAAAAACTACGTCGCTTTATTGAAGCTGCCAACCTAACTGGACCAGCACATATTGCAGGTCATTCACTTGGTGGATCAGTCGCTATGCTCTATGCAGGCCAATATCCTTTTGAAACCAAGAGCCTATTTCTCGTCAATGCTGCAGGCGTATATCGTTCAGCAAACACGCCTTATCTAAAAGATCCAAATCAACTAAGAAATATGGTGGTGAGTAAAAAAGGAGATTTTAATTTCCTGATGCAACAAGCAATGTATGCACCTCCTTTCATTCCAAAAGAAATTGCACAAGCTCAAGAACGCATGATGATCGGACAAGTTGAACAAACCAAAAGAATGGTTGATCAAGTCGTTGCCTTGAATAAATTATACACGCCTGATTCTTTTGCTTTACTCGCAAGAGCCATCGATGCTCCAACGCTTATTTTATGGGGCAAACAAGATAAAATTATCAATGCTGAAGTTGCACCAGAGTTAAAATCACTCTTGAAAAATGCGCAAGCGCCTGTGATTTTAGAAAATGTGGGACACATGCCAATCCTAGAGGCAGATCAATTGGTTGTTCAACAGTACTTACCATTTTTAAGCAAAATTCAGGCGCAAAAACCTGTAACCGCTTCAACACCATAAACTTAGAGGTGTGATTTAAACCCTATGCAAAAACATCCAATGATAGAACAATTGATTGATGCACAACTTGATTTTCTTGATCATGAGTTTGCACAAACTGAAACCATTCAACATGAGTTTAAACAGTTCTATCATTGGTTGCGCTTACAGCAATTACAACACATTTGGTCGTTTGAGCAGATCTTTGATTTGATCGAAAAACAAATCTTAGCCACGCCAGCAAGTTCATTTTTAATCGAGCAAATTGCAGAACATATCCGTTTTGCGTTAATTCATCCGCTCAATGATGAGACCTCAATTGAAGATGTCATTCCTGTTTTAACCATTGATTCGATTGCCCAATACATTGCAAGTAAAAGTGGACACCGCCAAAGATTAATCAAGACTGTTGTGAATAATCCTGCATTTTCCGCACTGATTACACAACTCATCCAACATTCTATTCAAGATTATTTAGAAAACTCAGTTATGTCTAAACGCGTTCCTGGTGTGGGACAGTTTATGAAAATGGGAAAATCTGTTTTGGAAACCGTGACAGATTCGAACCTGAATAACACTATTGGACATTATTTACAGAAGAATATTTTAAAAATCAGCCAAATGAGTGAGAAAGTGTTAAATCAACACTTCAATGATGACAAGCTCTATCACTTCCAAGCTAACATCTGGCATAAAATCAAAGTAATGCCATTGTCAGTTTTACGCAACTATATCGAGGTACAAGATTTACCACGTACTGTGGCTATGGGGCATGAAATCTGGGATCATATTCGTCAAACCGACTATTTGAAACAACAAGTCCATGATGGCGTTTATGCATGGTATGCACGAAATCAAGAACGAACTTTTGATCTGTTGCTTCGTGATCTCAACATTGATGAGGATTTGATTCAGAAAGAATTAAATGATTTGTTAGTGCCTATTTTAGAACAAGTGATCCAAACCGGTTATTTAAGACAACGTGCACGCACTTATTTGGAAAGTTTTTATTATTCTGAACAAGTTTCCCAGATTTTAAAATTAGAAGGATAAGGCGCTAAAACCCTATCCTTCAGTTTATATCTTAGAAGCTATAAGTCACACCTAAATTATAACGGCGTCCGTCTAATACATAATTATAGGTATCTTTATCAATTTCTTTATCAAATAGATTGTAGACCCCTGCTGCAACTGCGATATTTTGTGTTGGTTTATAGTTCAATCCGACATCAACCATGGTATAAGCAGGTTTGCCTTTCGCCATCGCTGTCCGACTTAAATAATCCGAAGTTTTGCTACGGTAATTAACTCGTCCCCAACTAGAAAACTGATCATTGATCTCCCAATCGGCGGTGGTATTAAACATATGCTTAGGCATTTCGTTTAAAGGTTTACCTTTATTTACACCACTCTTTTGTTCGGTATCCGTAAAAGTATAGTTAGCGCTCAAGTTTACATTGGGTAGGACTTTCCAGCCTAAAGTCGCTTCAGCCCCTCGCATATTGGCTTTATCAACATTTTCTCGTAGGCTGACAAAATCAAATTTTTCACCTAACCAATCACAACCTCTTGTCCCAGCATCGCTTTGACATGTTCTAATTTCAGTAATTTTATCTTTAAATTCACTGTTAAAAAGCGTGAATCCTGCTGTAAGATTGTCTAAATTATCCCAATTAAAAGAAACCTCATAATTGACACTTTTTTCAGGTTTAAGATTAGGATTTCCAACAATCACACCATTACTTTGACTTCCACCTGTCGCTTGCCCCCATTCTGCAACCGTTGCACGAAGTGCTGGAGTTTTATAACCAGTTGACACACCACCCTTGATTACCCAATTATCATTTACTCCCCAAACACCATAGACTTTTGGACTCCAGTGTTCGCCAAACTTTTCATCTTTATCTAGGCGAATAGAGCTTGTTAGGGTGAAGTCATCCACAATATTCCATGCATTTTCTGCAAATAATGCCCAACTATAGCGATCTAGATGTGAAACGGGTTTAACACCGCCAACACTCAATTGATTACCTTGATCATCTAATTCTTCTTTTAGATACATCCCACCAAAGCTCAAGCTGTGTTGATCAAAATTAATTTTATTGATGGTATTAAAAGTTGTATTGATTGCTTCCATCTTACGTGAAGGATTTTCATTTTCTTCACGTTGGATATATGAATGTGTTTCTACCGCACCAAGCTGACCACGATGCGTTAAGCTATACTCTGTACGATAATAATCCGATAAAGAATTTACTGGAGGGTTCCGACCTGTTTGTACTGGAGAAATACTTTTTCCGACCATGGCATTACGGTTTTGGATCGAACGTTGATATTCAAAATCAATCGTGTGATCATCGTTCGGTGTTAGGCTAAAGACCGCCCCACCTGCACGAATTTTTTGTTTGCTGTAACCGCCATAAATTTCGTCTTCATCGCGCTGAGAATACAGTCCATTGGCTTTAAAGGATAAAAGATTGGCGATTAAAGGACCTGCAATATAAGCATTGGTTTGATAAAGATTACCTGAGTTTGAGTTTTCTTGTAAGGTAGTATCTACCTTAATGGATCCAGTCCATTCAGTTGCATTTTTCTTGGTAATGATATTAATTACACCACCCATAGCATCAGAACCGTATAAACCAGACATTGGTCCTCGAATCACTTCGATACGTTCAATCGCTCCAATATTAGGGAGCCAACCTTGTTCAATTCCTGAATTATCGCTATTTGGTCGTACTGAGCGCGTATTTACTTTTTTACCATCTACCAGGATAACGGTATATGCACTGCCCATTCCCCGAATACTTATATCACTTGAGCTACCACCGCCCGTGACCACTACTCCTGGAACATCTTTCAATGCATCTGTCACATCACGATAAGCTTTTTTATTAATTTCTTCTTGTGTGAGAACCGAAATAGATGCTGCAGCCTTTTTAATGTCTTGTTCAAAGCCACTTGCGGTCACTACGATCTTAGCCAATTGAGCAACATTTTTATTTGAATTATCACTGTTATTAGTTGCATTTACCTCAATCTCATTTGCTGAAGCGTTACCAATTGAAGTCATTCCGATAAGAACTGATAAAGATAGCAGTGAGAGAGTTGATTGTTTAGACATACAAATTCCAATAAATTAACATGTGGTATAAAAGTGGATATTTCACATATCATGGTAACAATATTGGATACAATTGTAAATATTAATGATAATTACTATCATTAATAAATTTAAAGTTTATAAAAAAAATAGCCTCAATGAATGAAGCTATTTAAAGTTTATTTTTTCAGGTAAGTACGGGTTTATTTAAAATAAGCACCTTCTGCTTGTGTATGGTCTGTTTGGTCAACCACACGCTGTAACTCTGGAATATGCTGACGTAGTGTTGTCTCTACACCTTGCTTCAAAGTCACATCAATCGCAGAACAACCTTGGCAACCACCACCAAATTTCAATACTGCAGTAAGGCCATGCTCAGCATCTTCTTGAACTTCTACCAGACTACAGTTACCACCGTGTCCTGCTAGACCTGGGTTAATCTCAGATTGCAAGATATAAGTAATACGTTCTTCAATTGAAGCATCAGGACCTACACGAGGCACTTTGGAATTTGGTGCACGGAAAGTTAATTGACCACCGAAACGATCTTTATTGTAATCAATTACCGCATCAACCAAATAAGGAATTGAAGGTGCATCTACATAGGCAGGAAAATCTGGATAATCCTGTTTGTAATCCGTTGGTATCACCTCTTCTGGCGCACTATATGCCATACAGCATTCAGCACGTGGAGTACCCGGATTCTCTACAAAAACACGAACGCCAATCCCTGGAGTATTTTGTTTTGCTAATAAATCACTTAAATACTCTTGTGCAGAGGGAGTAATCAAAAGGTTTGGAATTTCTTCTGCGACAGCAGTGTTGGTGTTCTCAGTCGACATAACAATAATCCTCAAGCTGATGTCGTTATATTAACTGAAGATGGTGGGTAATGAAAAAAAATCAACCATTTTTGTAGGAATTCTATGCAAGATCATTGTTTATTAAGTTTTTAATGGCATTATTGCTTAGACACTGATCAATTTGAAACGTTTATGTTACATCTACCCTTTAATCATACTGTGACCCTGATTTTGATCACAGTCGCGATTTCTTTACTCGCATTCTCCAATCAACGTGTAATGAACCGACTTATCTTTTGGCCTCCAGCAATGCAACGTGGTCAATATGATCGTTTTATTACGCATGGTTTTGTTCATGCTGATGGTATGCATTTACTATTCAATATGATCACCCTCTTTTTCTTTGGCAATATCATTGAAAGCTTTTATCGTCAGTTCTTCTATGACATGGGCTTTGTCTTATTTTATTTGGGTGGCTTAATTGTTGCAATTTTACCAAGCTATTTAAAACATCGACATGATCCACGTTGGGCAAGTCTTGGCGCATCTGGTGCAGTTTCAGCGGTACTCTTTGCTTATATCCTATTCCAGCCTTGGAATTTGATTTTTGTTTTCTTTATCCCTGTTCCTGCAATCATTTTTGCCATTTTATATGTGGCATATAGTGTATGGTCTGGCAAACGCGGTAATAGCAATATAAATCATAGCGCCCATCTTTGGGGAGCTGCTTATGGTGTCATTGTTACCATCATTTTAGAACCGCGTGTCATTCCACACTTCTTGAATCAATTGACTAAATTACCGTTCTAATAAAAAAAACAAACCTCCACGGAGGTTTGTTTTGATTGTCTTAACAATATAAAAATAAACTAGTAAAAAGTCTTAGATCGCTTTAAAGTTTTAATATAAGAAGTCATAAAGGATGTGCCGAAATGAAAAAAATATCGCTCTACCTTTGCATACTATTTACATTAGGCCTCTCAGGCTGTGCAGTACACACCCCGCATGGCAGTGTAGTCATCGATCCAGATCACCCTGACTACGGACGGTATGGCGACTTCTGCCCTCCTGGTCAAGCCAAAAAAGGTCGCTGTTAATCACTGCTTATTTGGATAAAATTATGCGATTTCTGCTGGAAAGGCGATGACTTTATCAATATTTACTTGATTCATCGCCACCATCAGTAGACGATCAATACCTAATGCGATCCCAGAACATTTAGGCATCTTTGGTAATGCAGCCAATAAATATTGATCTGTCGGCATAACCGATAAGCCCTGCAGCATACGTTCATGATTGTCTGCTTCAAAACGTGCAGCCAAAACTTCTGCGTCCAAGAGTTCATCATAAGCATTCGCTAACTCTAAACCCTCGATATACACCTCAAATCGTGCAGCTACCCATTCTCCATCTTCATCCTGTTTCACTTTTGCCAGTGAAGCCATTTCAGGTGGAAAATCAGTCAAAAATACAGGTTTATCAAAACCCAAACTCGGCTCTACAAAATGAGAGAACAATAAATCCATGTACGCTAAACGGTCGTCACCCAAATCTAAATTAAGCCCAACACGATGAGCCGTATCTTTGAGCTGCTTGAGTGATGCTTGCAATGGGTTAATATCTAAACGGTCTTGAAATGCATGCTTATAACTCAAAACAATTGGACGAATATCACCAAAACGATGTGCTAGACAAGTCTCTAAAAGATCGGCTGTCTCATGCATCAGAGCTATTAAATCCATTGCAGGTCTATACCACTCCAACATGGTAAATTCACTATTGTGTTTACGCCCATGTTCATCATCACGAAATACTTTACAGATTTGGTAAATCGGCCCACTTCCACTTGCCAATAAACGCTTCATTGGAAATTCAGGAGAAGTCTGTAAATATTGTGTATTTAATTTTCCATGTATATGACGCTGCACTTGTACCGATGCCAAATGAACGTCTGTGACCCCTGCTTGGGATAAAATAGGCGTTTCCACTTCTAAAACATTACGCGCTGCGAAAAACTGACGAATCTGTTTATACATCTCCGCACGCGCTTTTAAAGCCTCAATAGAACAGGTAGGTTGATAGCTTTTCATTTCATCTCGACTCATGCTTTTGGTCCACCATGCGCTGCCCATTCACGGCGTAAAGGATAATTCTTTCGGAGTAAATCAAATGCTTTTTGCTCTACTTTGCCTTTCTGAACACATGCTCTTAATTTCTTATCATCTTCGGTAATATTATAAATCTGGGGAAGACGTTGCTTTAACACTTCTTTCAAGTCGTGTTGTTCAAAATATTGTTCAACGCTTGGTAACTGACTTTCAAAGCACTTCGATGCGGTATAACCAAACTTCTGGCAAAAAGCATCATAAATCATCTGCGTACCTCGTGCCTTCCCTTCCAAACTATAGCCAGCAATATGAGGCGTCGCCAAAGCCAATAGATCTAATAAATCTTGAGGAATCTCAGGTTCAAACTCAAACACATCCAGCACGACTTGACGCTTGGTTTTCATCATATCTGCCATCAATGCCGATTGCTGAATCACAGGACCACGCGCGCTGTTGATTAGAATGGCTGAAGATTTCATTGCTGCTAAAGTCGCTTGATTGAACAAGTGCTGCGTTGGATATTCACCTGTTAGCGTCAAAGGCACATGAATTGAAATCGCATCTGCACGCGTTAATAACGTTTCAAAAGAAACATTTTCGATTCCTGCAAGTTGCACATACGGATCATACCCAATTACGTTCCAACCCAATAATTTTGCCATTGTTGCCAATCGCGTACCAACATTACCTAAACCAACAATCGCTAAAGTAAAAGCAGCTTCTTTTTCTAATAATTCAATATCTAAATGTAATAAAGCAGTGATGACATATTCCGCAACTGCCTGAGCATTACAACCGGCAGCATTGCTCCATGAGATATTGTGATTTTCTAAAGCTTGAATATCTAGATGGTCTGTGCCAATCGTAGCACTGCCCACAAATTGAATTTTACTTTGATCAATTAAAGCATGATTGACCTTCGTTACCGAGCGAACCAATAAAGCATCCGCATCCTGAACATCTGCATGAGTTAGCGTACGCCCTGCTCGATGCTGTATTTCTGCAAATTCCGCAAAGAAATAATCGGTAAATGCCAAGTTTTCATCTGCGACAATTTTCATGCAGTAAATTCCATAATTTTCTCTGGGCTTATTATCCTAAGCAATGAAGAAATTAACAAATCAAATCTGAATGTTCGAGTAAAAATGGCGAGAAAAACCACGATTTTGAAATACTAGAGCCGCTTCATCTCTGCTGCCATTTAAAAAAAAATCCCCGCATTAAAAATGCAGGGATTTTCTTATAAAGAGGAAGAAACGTTATTACATCATTCCGCCCATTCCACCCATACCGCCCATGTCTGGAGCAGCTGGTTTGTCTTCTGGGATATCCGTGATCATACATTCAGTTGTCAACATTAAACCAGCAACAGAAGCTGCGTGTTCAAGTGCAGAACGCGTTACTTTAGCTGGGTCAAGGATACCCATTTCTAACATATCGCCATATTCACCAGTTGCAGCGTTGTAACCAAAGTTACCTTCACCGCCTTTAACTGCATTGATCACTACAGATGGCTCATCACCAGCGTTTGCAACGATTTGACGAAGTGGTGCTTCGATCGCACGGCGTAAGATATTGATACCTGCAGTTTGATCTTCGTTCGCACCTTTCAAGCCGTCTAATACGTTTACGGCACGTACAAGTGCAACACCACCACCAGCAACAACACCTTCTTCAACTGCTGCACGAGTCGCATGAAGCGCATCATCTACACGATCTTTCTTCTCTTTCATTTCAACTTCAGTTGCAGCACCGATTTTAATCACTGCAACACCGCCAGCTAATTTAGCAACGCGTTCTTGAAGTTTTTCTTTGTCGTATTCAGAAGTAGATTCTTCGATTTGCGCACGGATCTGTTGAACACGTTCAGCGATTTGAGCTGCATTACCAGCACCATCAACAATCACAGTATTTTCTTTAGATACTGTTACTTTGTGTGCTGTACCTAAGTGTTCAAGTGTCGTTTGATCAAGTGCCATACCGATTTCTTCTGAAATCACAGTACCGCCAGTCAAGATTGCGATATCTTGAAGCATTGCTTTACGACGATCACCGAAACCAGGTGCTTTCACTGCACATACTTTGATAATACCGCGCATGTTGTTTACAACCAGTGTTGCAAGCGCTTCGCCTTCCACATCTTCAGCAATAATTAAAAGCGGTTTACCAGTTTTAGCAACTGCTTCTAATACGGTGATTAATTCACGGATATTACCGATTTTTTTGTCAACAAGAAGAATGAACGGATTTTCAAGTTCAGCAGTTAAAGTATCTTGCTTGTTCGCGAAATACGGAGAGATATAACCGCGGTCAAATTGCATACCTTCAACAACGTCTAAAGCGTCTTCGAAGCCAGAACCTTCCTCAACAGTGATTACACCTTCTTTACCCACTTTTTCCATTGCTTGCGCAATTAACTTACCAACAGTGGTGTCAGAGTTTGCAGAGATCGAACCAACTTGTTCAATCGCTTTAAAGTCATCAGCAGGTTTTGCATTGGCACGGATATTTTCAACCACAGTCTTAACCGCAATATCAATACCACGTTTTAAATCCATTGGGTTCATACCAGCAGTTACTGATTTGATCCCTTCGTTCAAGATTGCTTGAGCAAGTACTGTTGCAGTTGTTGTACCGTCACCCGCGATGTCATTCGTTTTGCTTGAAACTTCGCGAACAAGTTGAGCACCCATGTTCTCAAACTTGTCTTTTAAAGAAATTTCTTTTGCAACAGTAACACCATCTTTAGTAATGTGCGGCGCACCGAAAGAACGGTCGATTACAACATTACGACCTTTAGGACCTAAAGTTACTTTTACTGCATCTGCAAGTACGTTTACGCCTGCAATCATTTTTGAGCGAGCTGAATCACCAAATTTTACGTCTTTAGCTGACATGTTAAACTCCAAATCTTTTTAAATACTGTATCTGATAATGTGTGAGTTATAGGTCGATTAGCCTTCAAGCACAGCTAAGATATCCGACTCTTTCATGATTAAAAGTTCTTCACCACTTACTTTCACAGTTGTCCCTGCATAAGTACCGAACAATACTTTGTCTCCAACTTTAACGTCTAAAGCACGAACGCCGTTGTCAGTGATCTGACCATTACCAACTGCAATCACCTCACCTTGAGATGGTTTTTCAGCAGCAGAACCTGGAAGTAAAATGCCACCAGCGGTTTTGGTTTCTTCTTCTACGCGACGAATCACTACGCGATCATGTAATGGACGAATGTTGCTCATATTTAACTCCATCAGACTTAGTCTTTTTGATTAATTTGCATTGCTACTCCAGTAGCAATTAACAAAATTTTGATATGCCACTTTTGTGGGGTTAAAAAAAAAGGCTTCAAGGGGAAAATTAAAAAAAATTTCGACTTTTTGTACTTTTTTCAAACATTAGAAATCTGAATCTTAAATTCAGTCTATTTACGCTACTTTTCAAACTGTTTTTTATCTTCATTAAAGTAATAATGCTCAATCACCCCATGATTTAAAATCACATTAAAACTATTCGGCAATCCAAAACGTACTCGATTGGATATCGCGGTACCAGCATGGATATCTAAAATTGGATGGTCAAAACCCAATTTGAAAATTTGATTCAAATCATGCACTGCAACTTTGTGTAAATGTCCATGCAATAAACCAAATAACCCAGTTTCACCCCACTTTTGCAGCGCAATTTTCCCTAAAACTGGACAATCTTTATCGCCATGATCATCAGGAAAAGTATAAAAAGGTTGATGAAAAACCCCTAACTTAATTTTGCCTGATGGTGCATTTTTTAATTTCTCATAAGTTTCATTGATTTGGTCATACGAGATGTGTCCCCGCGTGTGGTAGCGCCTACGAATACTATTCATTCCAACAATATAAAAATGCTCAGTCTCTAAAGTCGTCTCCAAACTCCCAAAGAACATCTGATATCGTAAAAATGGAGAAAAAAAACGATTCCAGACGTGGTAAAGCGGAATATCATGATTACCAGGTACCACCAAATAAGGAATAGATAGCGAATTTAAGAACTGCACACATGTATAAAACTGATGATAACGAGCACGTTGGGTCAAGTCTCCACTCACCACAACCACTTCAGGACGATGCTGCTGGCAAAATTGATGGATTGCCTCAATACAACTCTCTCGTTCTGTTCCAAAATGCAAATCAGATAGATGTAGTAACATTTGGAACCATCACCTTTAATGCAGACTTTTCTACTGAGAATTTTAATGGGCTTTGCATTTCTACCAGTTCACCATCGATGGCAACCGTAAGCTGTATTTTTTTACACCCAACCTCTATCTGTTCAGCACAAAATGAATAAACATCAGAAGCCTGATCAATTTTACCTTGAATCAATTTCCATAACATTTTTAATAAACTGAGACGATCACTTTTCGCAACAACCACCCCCGCAAGTTTTCCATTTGCAGCACATTCGGCAATTCTTAACCTCATATCACTGAGCTGAAGCTGATTATTACCAAAGAAAATTAACGGTGTTGTCACTGGATATTTCTGACCATCAACAGTAACCGAAAGTTTGAGCGACTTATGCTCGCGTAAAAGTACATCTAAACCTGATGTATAAGCATGTAAGGCAAGACGCCCTAAACGTTGGTTATATAATTCTCGTTTTTTTATAAATAATGGATATAACCCCAAACTCGCATTATTCAAATAAATGTGATCATTGATTTTGGCCACATGTACTTCATGTATCCTGCCCGTGGCAATCACTTCAGCAGCTTGAGCAACATTAATTGGAATATCCAAGGCACGAGCAACATAGTTAAATGTTCCTAGCGGCATAATACCCAGCGGAATATCCGTATGCATTAATCGCTGAGCAACAGCATTCAATGTCCCATCACCTCCTGCTGCGACCACAACACCCCGAAAATCAGTTTGCTGATGTCTCACAAAAATTTCCGACATCATTTCATCAAAACTGGCATGTTGATGTAACTCAAACACCTGAATTTCAAACCCCTGCTGCGTCCAGTAGGTCAACAGTTGTTCATATTCTTCACTTTGTTGTGCTGCATGGAATCCTGAATTCTGATTATAAATGATCGAAAGAGGTCGTAATTTTAAGCTCATGGAGATCAAACTTAAGGAGATTAATAGCCCTATTTTTGTTTACTAAATCAACAAATAAAAGCTTGTTTATGTAAATTTTGAATGAACATCATTCATTTAATCAATAATAATTCTCAAGTATTTCAAATAATATAAGATATTGTTTTTTAATATAATTTTTTATAAAAATAACACATATAAAAATTTCGAATAAAGATTAATAAAAACAACCCATTCTTTAAAAACAATCACTTAGATACAAATAACACATCTAGAGTCAATACACTATAACATTCATTGCTCTTATTTTTTTTTCGATTTTATGCTTTAATACAGCCACTTTTTTTACTTCATCTATTTTACTGTCACCCAGTAGATAGAATTTGTACGTCGTACACACTTTAAAAAGGCATCACCATGACCCAAGTGAACGCACCAGAATTCGTTCGTCACCCTAAGCTAATTGCATGGGTGGAAGAAATTGCAAAATTAACCAAACCAGCAAAAATCGAATGGTGTGACGGAAGCGAAGAAGAATATCAACGTCTTATCGACTTGATGATCGCTAACGGCACCATGCAGAAACTTAACCAAGAAAAACATCCTGGTTCTTATCTTGCAAATTCTGATCCTTCTGACGTTGCTCGTGTTGAAGACCGTACTTATATCTGTTCACAAAACCAAGAAGATGCTGGTGCAACCAATAACTGGGTTGAGCCTGCTGAAATGCGTGCAAAATTAAATGGCTTATTTGATGGCGCAATGGAAGGTCGTACCATGTACGTGGTTCCATTCTCAATGGGTCCTTTAGGTAGCCACATCGCGCACATCGGTATTGAATTAACTGACTCTCCATATGTTGCGGTTAGCATGACCAAAATGGCGCGTATGGGTAAAGCAGTATATGACGTATTAGGTACTGATGGCGAATTCATTCCTTGCGTACATACAGTTGCAGCGCCGTTAAAAGACGGTCAAAAAGATGTTGCTTGGCCTTGCAACAGCGAAAAATATATTGTGCATTATCCAGAAACTCGTGAAATCTGGTCTTACGGTTCTGGTTATGGTGGTAATGCTTTACTTGGTAAAAAATGCTTAGCTTTACGTATTGCATCTGCAATGGGTCGTGAACAAGGCTGGTTAGCTGAACACATGCTTATTTTGGGTGTAACAAACCCTCAAGGCGAAAAACACTACATTGCAGCGGCATTCCCTTCTGCTTGTGGTAAAACCAACTTTGCAATGTTGATTCCACCAGCAGGTTACGAAGGTTGGAAGATTGAAACTGTAGGTGACGATATTGCTTGGATCAAACCAGGTGAAGATGGTCGTTTATATGCAATCAACCCAGAAGCTGGTTTCTTCGGTGTTGCACCGGGTACAAACACTAAAACTAACCCGAACTGCATGGCAACCATGTATAAAGACGTGATCTATACCAACGTTGCTGTTACAGACAACGGTGAAGTTTGGTGGGAAGGTCTTTCTAAAGAAGTTCCAGCAAACCTTACCAACTGGAAAGGTCAACCGCATACTGGCGAAGACAAAGCTGCTCATCCAAATGCACGCTTCACTGTTTCTGCTGGTCAATGCCCTTCTATTGACGCTGACTGGGAAAATCCAGCAGGTGTGCCGATCTCTGCATTTATCTTCGGTGGTCGTCGTGCAGATACAGTGCCTTTAGTATCAGAAGCATTTGACTGGGTTGATGGCGTATATAAAGCTGCAACGATGGGTTCTGAAACAACTGCTGCGGCTGTTGGTCAACAAGGTATCGTTCGTCGTGATCCATTTGCGATGCTTCCTTTCGCTGGTTATAACATGGCTGATTACTTCGGTCACTGGTTACAACTGGGTCAAGAAGTTGGCGCTAAAGCAGAAGCTGCTGGTAATAAATTACCAAAAATCTTCAATGTAAACTGGTTCCGTCGTGATGCTGAAGGCAACTTCGTATGGCCTGGTTTCGGTCAAAACATGCGTGTTCTTGAGTGGATTATTGATCGTTGTGAAGGTCGTGCTGAAGCAACTGAAACTCCAATCGGTCTAGTTCCAACTTATGAGCAATTGAACTGGGAAGGTATCGATTTCTCTAAAGAGCAATTCGAAACTGTTACAGCGCAAGATAAAGATCAATGGATCAAAGAGCTTGAAAGCCACACTGAGTTATTTACTAAACTTGGTGACCGCTTACCGCAAGCACTTAAAGATCGTCAAAATGAGTTATTAAATGCAGTGAAATCTGCTTAATAATTAAATGACATAAAAAGGTCGCTTCGGCGACCTTTTTTATATTAACTTGAAGACTTGATTATATTTTAAGTCCTTAATATCTTAAATAAAAAATTATAATAATCCCTTATTTTTCAAATATAATCTATTTTAAACTTTATAGCAGTTCAGCCAATTAGATTTAGTCATCCTCCTCTAATAATTGATAACCAAACAGTACCTCATATCTACTATCGATCATTTATTTTTATTTGGTGACCAACTTGTATATACCCCATCAAATTCTGTCCAAAGATCAAATTTTTTCATGAAATCCCATGGCTCAGGATATTCATCCAATGGCTGTATAGGTAACCATTCTTTAGGTATCCATGACGTATCTATATCCAACTGATAACCATTTCTCCATGCCAATTTTGCATAAATTACTGCAAACGTGGAAATAAAATGCTCTGTAAAGGTAAAAGCAAATTCATGATTACGAATCTTTGAAGTTTTAGGACTAGTTAGTTCTGTTAATACATTTTCCATTTCTGTTTTATCTCCATTTGCCAGTGCGAGATAAAAACGATGGTCTATTAAGTACTTACGATCCTTTTTTAGCTCGATGCTTAAAATTAATTCGCAACACTCCCGTAAAAGTTCCCATTCATGATTAAGGGCTAAAATCAATTGATAACCATGAAAGTCTGGTTTTCGTGGATTATCACGGTCTTTAATTAAGCCTTGTCGATCATAAGGCAGTCGATGTTTAGCATACCAAGAAATGATCTCTTCATTATCTGATAATAAAGCATATAAATGTTCGTAGGCGGGGAACCATCCAATAGGATCAAATTGAATTACCATACGATTCAGTTTAGCTGCAATAAAACACCACTGTTTAAAAGCTATTAAATCACTATCCCGGAACCAAGATACCATTGCGTTCGCTTCAGCATAACTCCTTAGTCTTCTAGTGCAAAATACTACGTTACCTTTTTTATTTGTAACATAATCCACGAACTCAATTGTATCTTCATTAAATTCTGCATGCTGAATTACATGTGCTAAAGCTTTTTGATAGGCTTCAGAATGATTTACTTTTACACTGCTCATAATTTATCACTCAGTTATTTTTTCGTCGTTGGCTCAATACGAACTAACATCAATTTCTCCGTATTTTTATCCACATAAGCAGCACCCTTAATTAATGTTCCATTGGTTTTCGCAGCATCAATAGCTTTATATGCTTCACTATTTTTGTCTAATTTAGCAAGAACAGCCTTATCCCATTCACCAGAAATTTGCATGCTACCACCAGCGGCTTTAGGATCTAGCTTAATTCCTTTCTGTCCTAACTGTTTACTATCAACAACCATGGTCAAATTTGTATTTCCTTGGGCATCTTTAAACACAATCACATGATCATAACCATTATTGCTTCCATATTTACCACCCGATAATACTTTTCCACCCTGCTCTTTCACTACATTTTCGAATAAAGCTTCCGTTACGCCATTGGGTTATTGTTGGATGATTTTCAGGTGGTGGAAGAAATTTCACCTTTACACCAAAAGGTTAAATGTACTAGAAAGGCTTTTCATTCATCACGTTATCAGCTTTTACACCTTGCTGATAGACAACTTTCAGCTCAAGTCTACCCTGAAAGGAAAAAGCAGATTTCCAATCAATTTCCCTTCTATTAACAATTTCAATTTTTATCCTGCGTTCGAAATTCCAATCAATCATCTAAATCTCTTCTTTTATTCCTATTAATGGTAAGTCGAAATGCATTGCAATATTAATGAATATTAACAATAATTGTAATAATAATATTTCTCATTTACATGGTTGTAAATATGAGCTCGACCCTCTCCTTCAAACGAAACTCACTTTTTCTCGCACTATCAAGCTTAGTCAGCATTAGCCCCTATAGCTTTGCAGCAGATGAAGTATCACAGCAACTCCCAACCATCCAAGTCAAAGCGACTCAGGATGAAAATTCAGATTCTGAAAGCACCAAAGCCTATACGATTAAAAATAGCTCAAGCGCGACCAAGCTCAATATCGCTGCCAAAGAAACACCACAAACTATCAATGTTGTGACACGCCAACAAATAGAAGACTTTGGTTTAACGTCAACACGAGATATTTTAAATAATACCCCTGGGGTAACTGTCAATGCGCTAGAAACGGAACGCGCCGTATATATGGCACGTGGATTTGAAATTTCTAACATATTAATCGACGGTGTGGGGTTTCCACTCACCAATTGGAATACCACCGATATCAATCCTGATAGCTATTTTTATGATCGTGTCGAAGTTGTTAAAGGCGCAAATGCATTAACCAATGCCTTTGGTGATCCAAGTGCAACCATCAACTACGTTCGAAAACGCCCTACTAAAGAGTTTCAAGCCAATACAGGCTTAAGTTATGGCTCGTGGGATACCCAACGTTATGAAGCAGATATTTCTGGTAGTTTAAATGATCGCATCCGAGCAAGACTGTTTGGTTTCCAACAAACAGGCGACTCATATCGTGATCGTTATTCCTCAGAAAAAAATGGAATTGCAGGTGTTATAGAAGCAGATATTACGGATTCTACCCTTCTGACAATTGGTGCAAGTCAAGAAAAGCATAAACCGAATGCTAACAACTGGGGTGCGATTCCACTGATGGATGATTCTGGCAAACAACTCAGTTATGATCGTTCATTTAACCCCAATCCAGATTGGGCATATTGGGACAAAACCTCTAAGAATGCATTTATCGAATTAAAACAAAAATTCCTAGATACATGGTCTGTCAATCTGAGCTATAACTACAACGAAAAAGATAGTGAAAGCAGACTTTTATACTATTACGGCTATCCAAATGCAGATGGATCGAATGTTGATCTTACTGCGGGAGGCTATATTGAAAAAAATAGAAAACACAATGTTGACCTTAATTTGAATGGAAAGTTTGATTTATTCGGTCAGCAACATGATGCAATTATCGGCTATAGTTATACGCAGAATAAACAAAATGATTCGTCAAGCTATGGCGACATTCAAGATAGCAATATCGGAACATGTATCCGTGGTACCAGCCCAAACACTTATGAAACACAATGCACAACCAATTGGGCAAGCTGGACACCAAAGCATGTCACATGGTCTAATTTCGCCAAACAAGCCGATTATACCCAACGCAATCAGTCAATTTATGCAGCCACACGTCTGCATCTGAATGACGATCTCAAGCTAACACTCGGTGCGAACTATATCCAAGCTAAAAGTGAAGGTTCGAGCTATGGCTCCCCGATGAATTATGATGAAAGTAAAGTTTCGCCTTATGCTGGGATCACCTATAACTTTACACCTGAGTACACAGGTTATATGAGTTATACCTCGATTTTCCGTCCACAAACATCTGTTAATGAAGCAACAGGAAAAGTAGCTGATCCAATCGAAGGAAAAAGCTATGAAGTTGGGATGAAAAGCTCATGGTTAGATGACAAACTTACAGGCACTTTAGCTATCTTTAGAACTGAAGAAAACAATTATCCGCTTCGCTCAAGTGATGGACATCCTTTAAATCGTAAAGTGGGGATCAGTGATTTACGCTCACAAGGCGTTGAGGTTGGTTTGGCAGGACAACTCACTGATCAAGTGAATGTCTCTTTAGGCTATGCCCAATTTAGTTTACAAGATCTAAAAAATGGTGGCGCAGCCAGAACCTATAACCCAACTCAAACCTTTAATTTACTAACCACCTATACACCTGCTCAACTACCCAAATTAAAAGTAGGTGCTGGGCTACAGTGGCAAGGAAAAACCTCTGTTTTTGACAATGTAAAATCAGCATATCTCAAACAAAGCGATTATGCGTTGTTTAACCTGATGGCAAGTTATGAAGTGAATAAACACTTTAGCGTTCAAGCCAATGCAAATAATGTAACCGATAAAAAATATTTGAATAGTTTTACCTATAGCCAAGCATTCTACGGAGAACCTGCCAACTATACCGTTGCACTAAAGTTTAAATACTAAAAAAAAGCCCCTCATGTTCGAGGGGCTTTTTTTATGCAGCATTCGGTGCTTGGTTTTTAGGTTTTAAATAAGCATCTAATAATGCAATTTCATGCGCTTGCATATTTAGTCCTAATTTAGAACGTCGCCACAGGATATCTTGACTATTGCTTGCCCATTCAAAGCGACATAGATAATCTACCTCTTTGGCATACAAGCCCTGTCCAAAATGTTGACCAAGCTGCTTAACCGAACTTGCTTCCCCTAAAATATTCCAAATACGCGACCCATAAGCCCCCGCCCAACGTTTCGCCAAAGCTTCAGGAGCATCGGAGATTTGCGCACGAATTTCGTTAGCTAACTGCTCAACCGATACCATCTTTTCACCACCTGGCAATGCTTCCGTTGCAGTCCAACTGCCTTTCATTTCTGGGAAAAATGCTTTCAGCTGTAACATCGCAGATTCAGCAAGTTTACGATAAGTTGTTAATTTTCCACCAAATACCGAAAGTAATGGCGCTTGACCTGCAGCTTCTTTAGACAATGCCAAAGTATAATCACGTGTCACTGCAGATGGATTGTCTGACTCATCGTCACATAATGGGCGAACCCCAGCGAAAGTCGAAATAATATCGGCTTGCGTAATCTGCTTTTTAAAATGCGCATTACTGACCTCAATGAGATAATCAATCTCAGCTTGAGTAATTTTTACTTGAGCAGGATCACCTTGGTACTCTTGGTCTGTGGTGCCAATCATGGTGTATTGATCCAAATACGGAATCGCAAAGACAATACGACGGTCATCATTTTGCATAATGAAAGCTTTATCACCCTCATACAACTTCGGTACGATGATGTGACTACCTTGAATCAGACGAATACCATAAGGAGATTTTAGCTGTAAGTCCTGTTTGATAAACTGTGCAACCCAAGGACCTGCGGCATTTACCAAAGCTTTCGCTTTAATTTGAAATTGCCCTTCCGCATTCTCCAAATTTACAACCCAAACATTTCCTTCACGTTGAGCAGACAAACAACGGGTACGGGTGACTAACTCAGCTCCCTTTTCACGTGCCTGCATCGCATTTAATACCACTAGACGTGAATCATCTACAGCACAGTCTGAATATTCAAAACCACGGGTAATCGCTGCATTCAACGGACTATCTTCTTTAAAATAGACATTATGTGAGCCCAGTAATTTTTCGCGTTTACCTAAATAATCGTAGAAGAATAAACCTGTACGGATCAACCATGCTGGGCGCAAATGCGGACGATGAGGCATGATGAAACGCATTGGACGAATAATATGTGGCGCTTTACTCAGCAACACTTCACGTTCAGCTAATGCTTCACGCACCAAACGAAACTCTTTATGTTCGAGATATCGTAAACCACCATGAATCAACTTACTACTGGCAGATGAAGTATGGCTGGCCAAATCATCTTTTTCACATAAAAATACCGATAAACCACGCCCAGCAGCATCAACAGCGATACCTACACCATTGATCCCACCACCAATGATGGCAAGGTCATAAATTTTGTCACTTGACTGAGGAGAAGTTTGCATAAATCACCGCAAATTTTCATTATTGTTCAATAATGAAAATTTAAACATATTAAATGAAAATAAACAATATAAAATAGCTATAAAAACGCAAAACAGTCGACATTTACTATGCAGATTTGTTCAAATGAAAGTTAAAGGAAAACTATGGAATGGTTAAACCACTCCATCTAATAAGAAAATTCAAAGGGTTTTAAATATTTTTTATTAAAATTCAGAAAGTTGTTTTTCGAAAATGAATATTTATTTCGCTATAATCAAACCCACGTCTAATTCTTGGATCATTTTCATATACTGCTCATTGGGTTGTTGATCCGTAAAAATGCAATCCACTTGTTTTAGTGATCCCAAACGGATCATTGCATTTCGACCAAATTTACTACTGTCTGCTGCAAGAAAAACCTGTCGAGCACTTGAAAGAATTTCTTGAGATACACAGACTTCTTGAAAATCAAAATCTAATAATGTGCCGTCCTCTTCTATTCCACTAATACCCACTAAAGCATAATCAGCCTTGAACTGTTTGAAAAAGTCAGCGGTTGCCTGACCAATTACCCCACCATCTGGACGAACACGCCCACTGGCGATCAACACTTCAAAATCTTCTTTGGTACTCAAAATTTTAGCGACATTTAAATTATTGGTAATAATTTTCAACCCAGTGTGGTTTAACAATGCATGGGCAATGGCTTCTGTGGTTGTACCAATGTTAATAAATAACGAAGCATGGTCTGGTACCGCGGCCGCCACAGCTTCTGCAATGGTTCTTTTTTCTTCAAGCATGTAACCCACACGGGTGGTATATTCCGTGTTTTCTACTGTTGAATCATGAGCCGCGCCGCCATGATAGCGACGCAGTAAACCTTCATCAGCCAATTGATTAATATCACGACGAATCGTCTGCGGCGTCACATCGAAATACTGAGCCAGTTCTTCAATACTGATATAGCCACGTTCCCGTACCAGCTCAAGGGTTTTTTGTTGGCGCAGTATCAAGCTCATGCTCATCCATCCTATGCTATTTCAAATCAATATAACGCTGTGATTGTTTTACTTAATCCTCAGCCCAATCACGGGTACGACCTACGGCTTTTAGCCAGCCAGTATAGAGTTTCTCAGTTTCTTCCTGCGTACACGCTGGCGTGAAAGTATTTTCAATCGTCATTCTACGCTTTAACTCGTTTAAATCCGACCAAAAACCGACAGCTAGACCCGCTAAGAAAGCAGCTCCCATTCCAGTGGTTTCTTTCATCGCAGGACGTTCTACAGAAGTCGAAAGAATATCTGCTTGGAACTGCATTAAGAAGTTGTTTGCAGTGACCCCACCATCTACACGTAAAGTTCGTAATTTCTCACCTGAATCCTGTTGCATCGCATCCAGGACATCACGTGTTTGATAAGCAATAGATTCTAAGGTTGCACGGATAATATGTTCAATACTCACGCCACGTGTAATACCTAAAATTGCACCACGAGCAGTTGGATCCCAGTACGGTGCACCCAATCCAGTAAATGCCGGTACTACATATACCCCGTTACTATCTTTAACTTTGGTTGCATAATACTCAGAGTCATGTGAATCATTAATCGCTTTTAACTCATCACGTAACCACTGCACACAAGAGCCACCATTAAAAACAGCACCCTCTAGCGCATAGTTCACCTCGCCTTTTGCACCACAAGCAATCGTCGTCAATAAACCATGGTCGGATTGAACCATACGTTCACCAGTGTTCATAAGTAAGAAACAGCCTGTCCCGTAGGTATTTTTGGCTTGTCCAACTTCTACGCACATTTGCCCGAATAATGCAGCTTGTTGATCACCCGCAATACCTGCAATCGGAATACCAATCTCCTGACCACTAATGGTATGCGTATAACCATAAACTTCCGAAGAACTGCGTACTTCTGGCAACATTGCTTTTGGAATATCTAACACTTCAAGAAGCTTGTCATCCCATTGCAAAGTTTCAATATTGAATAACATCGTACGAGAGGCATTGGTATAGTCTGTAACATGCACTTGACCATTGGTTAATTTCCAAATTAACCATGTATCGATCGTCCCGAATAAAAGCTCACCACGCTCTGCACGCTCACGGCTGCCTTCAACACGATCAAGAATCCACTTGATTTTAGTCGCCGAGAAGTAAGGATCAATTACTAACCCTGTTACTTTTCTCACATAATCTTGCCAGCCATTTTGGCGGAGCTGATTACAAATTTCATTGCTTTGTCGGCTTTGCCATACAATCGCATTATAGATCGGCTTACCTGTTTTTTTATCCCAAATCACCGTAGTTTCACGTTGGTTGGTAATCCCGATCGCGGCAATTTCATCACTAGAAATGCTCGCTTGTGCTAAGGCTTCAACCCAAACTGCGCTTTGAGTCGCCCAGATTTCCATAGGATCATGCTCAACCCAACCTGGTTGTGGGTAAATTTGCGTAAATTCACGCTGAGCAATAGTGATGACATTCGCATCGTGATCCAATACGATTGCACGTGAACTCGTTGTACCTTGATCAAATGCAACAACATATTTTTTTTGACTATCTGTAGAGATCATGACATACCTAACCAGACCTGCCTTATTTTAGGATTTGTTGGACATCAACAGCTCCTATTTGAGCAATAAATTAAACGCCCGAAAAACGGGTAGCAATATCGCAATAAAGCAATGACTTTTGCATTAAATTAAAAACTCGGCAGATTATATGCAAAATTGTTCGTAAACGAAAATTCTTTCTTTAAATTTGAATATAAAATTGACGAAACGCAGAACTTTTAAAGATTCCTAACAATTCAGAATTTATTTTATGCGATACTAAAACCAGAAATAACAGGACGATTGAAATGAAAAAAACCAATTTACTTTTTATTGTGGGCGGTACACTTTTAATTACTGCGTGTCAGAGCACTTCACATCAATATAATGGTGAAAAGGGTTATCAAATTGAAAGTAAAACAGCAACTTCCGCAACAATTGCATATACACTTTCTGCCCGTGGCAATGCAAATCTAGATGAGAAAAAACTCCAACATGCCTGTAAACAAGTGCTCGGTGCAGAGAGAAATTATAAATTAAACATTCTCAGTACCAATGAAATCATGAACCCAACCAAGCAAGAACAATATGGTGTTCAGCTCGGTAACAGTCGCGCAACTTTTGGTCTATCGAACTCACCAGATTTTAATAATACGACTGGCTATGCAACTCGTCAGGCACTTGAAGCTAAACCAACAACGCTAACTGTTGTTCGCTATACCTGCTCATAATTAACTCATCAGAAACTGGATGTATATAGATCAGAACTAAATACATCCTATTTTACTTATGCTTTTAATACATCACGAATAGATGGATCTTTATCAAATACAGATTTTGCAAAAGGACACAGCGGAATAACTTTGACCTGACGCTGACGCACAAACTCAACTAATGCATCAAGGAGTTGACGACCAACACCTTGTCCTCTGAAATTCTCATTCACATCGGTATGGTCAATAATAAGCATTTCTTCGCCGGCCCATGTATAAGCCATCTCGCCAGCGATCACCTCACCATCCAATAGTTTAAAAACACCATGCTTGCCATCATCTGTTTGCTGAATATCCATCCCACTCTCCTGCTCTATTTTGTTTGATTTGGTGTAATTATAAGATCACCTAAATCACTACATGTTTTAACATGCTATACCATAGGATTGTGTTGAGTTTTGATATTTTAAATCAAGTAGAGCCAATCACTTAGTTCGATAAAAGCTTACATTTCTGAACTCTTTGGCTTCATCTAAATCAGGCCACGTTGTCGCACTCCGCTCATCCAACTTAATATAATGTGGATGGCTAAAGTTTTTCACTCGACTATCTGCAACCCAGACTTCAGGCGCAAACTTCAAAAACTCATCTAAAAAAAATCGGTTACACTGATCATAGAGCACATCAGCTGCAAGCAAAACATCGACTTGTTCAGATTTATACAAATCATCTAAATATTCAAGTTCGACATTATTCAGTAATGCATTTTCACGACATGACGCTAAGCTCACTTGATCAATGTCACAGCAAATAACTCGTTTTGCGCCTGCCATCTTTGCCGCAATTGCAACAACACCTGAGCCTGCCCCAAAATCTAACACCACTTTATCTTTGACGTGATGGGGTTCTGCCAATAACCATTGCGCCATCGCCAAACCCGATGCCCAACAAAAAATCCAATACGGTGTTTCATTCCAAATCCGTCGAATAACCTCATCGTCTAAGCGATCAGTAGGAAATACAGGTGGAATCAACCATAAGGAAATTGGAGTTTCTGGCAGTTGTTGAGCCAATAAATCAGTATTTGGAATAACTTCATGTAGTGCTTTTAGCAATTGCTCAGGCGCTTTCGCAAATTGAAATGTACAGCTCATCATTCTTTAATTCTTGAAAAAAACCCCTCTATATTAGAGGGGTTAAAATATTAACCTAAAGCCTTTTCAGCAGCTTCTACTGTTTGGCGAATCAATGTGGTAATCGTCATTGGACCTACACCACCAGGAACCGGTGTATAAGCTGATGCAACTTCTTCAATACCGACTAATTGAATATCACCTACGCCACCGCCTTCACGTGGATGGAAACCAGCATCGACCACAACCGCGCCTTGTTTAATCCAGTCTTTCTGAATTAATTCAGCCTTACCGACTGCACCCACAATAATATCAGCTTGCTTCACCAGCTCAGGAAGGTTTTGAGTACGTGAATGACAAATCGTCACGGTAGCATTGGCTTGTAATAGCATCATTGCCATTGGTTTACCTAAAATCGCTGAACGACCAACAACAACCGCATGTTTACCTGCGATTTCAATCTTGTTTTCTTGCAAAATCGTCATGATACCTGCTGGCGTTGCTGAACCATAAGCAGACTCACCCATCGCCATACGACCAAAACCTAAACAGGTTACACCGTCGACATCTTTTTCTAATGAAATTGCATCGAAACATGCTCTTTCATCAATTTGTTCTGGAACAGGATGTTGAAGCAAAATACCGTGTACATCAGGATTTGCATTTAATTTTTCAATTTCAGCTAATAATTGTTCTGTGGTGGTTTCTTTTGGAAGCTCTACTTTTAGTGAATCCATTCCAACACGGCGGCAAGCATTACCTTTCATACGTACATAAGTTGCAGATGCACCATCATCACCAACCAAGATTGTTGCCAAAATTGGGGTACGTCCCGATTTTGCTTTTAATGCTTCTACACGTACTAACAAATCAGCTTCGATTTGTGTTGCCAATGCACGACCGTCTAAAACCAATGCCACAGCGCATCTCCAAAGTGGGTATCAATCAATAGCGTAAATAATACATGATAATTTGAGCAATATTCTTTTAGATGTTGTTTTTATGTGCATATTCGCTATAAACACTATTGTTTTTTTTCTAAAGATTGCTAATATGTGCATCACCAAGAGATGGCGGGGTGGCAGAGTGGTCATGCAGCGGACTGCAACTCCGTGTACGCCGGTTCGATTCCGACCTCCGCCTCCATTGGTAAAGCCCGAGTGGTGAAATCGGTAGACACAGGGGATTTAAAATCCCCCGCCCACAAAGCGTGCCAGTTCGAGTCTGGCCTCGGGCACCATCCTTCAACTACTGAAGTTTGGTGCAATAAAAACCCAGCGTAAGCTGGTTTTTTTATGCCTGAAATTTAATAAATCAAAAAACAAAAGCCAAGTGCAACGCCTTGGCTTTTCGAGTCAAATGATTATGCGACTTGTTGATTCGTTTGAATCGGCAATAAATCCAAATCTAGATCCAACTGATAGTGTCTAGCTGTATCAAGCTGATATTCTGATTTTTTAATTGAATCAACGAAAATCCATTCCGAGTGAATTTGTGTGTCATTAAACTCAACCATCAAATAACCGCGCTGGTTTAAATTACAATAGTTCAGCTCATCGATCAAAGTCGTAAATGCAAATTCAAATTGTTGTAGTTGATCAGTTGGAATATTGAGATATTTCTCCATTCCCGGTGAAGATACCGAACTGGTTGCAAGCTCAACACCAACAAAAGCACCATCTTTACTATATAAGTTAGATGACCAAGCATTGTGGGTATCCCCTGCTAAGACAACAATTTTCTTTTTTAATTGCGCCAAAGTGCCATACAGCATTTCACGCTCAACAAAATAGCCATCCCATGCATCTAGATTGTAAGGAGCAACGGTAAGCACACGAGCTTTCTCTTGTTCAGTAAGGCTTGGATCACCTTGTTTTAAACGCATCTTTAACATGACCAGTTCTGTAATCTGTGCTTGCATTTTGGTTAATGTATCGGCACTTGGCTGACCAGAAGTAATCTCAGCCAAAGAAAATAACAACTCAGCAGGAATCTGCATTTTGCTCATTAAAATCTGTTGGCCTAATACATTCCATGTTGCAGTGGATTGCTGAAGTTTTCCGAGCAACCAGTCTCGTTGATCGTATCCCATTAAAGTACGATTGCGATCAGTCAAATCGGCTTGAAATTTTGCGGCATCCAATCCTGAAGCTGTCATGTAATTTGCATAATCCAACTGTTCATCACGCGCAATGATCCGGGTATCCAACATGCTAAGTTGCACTAAATGACCAAAATCAAACTGACGATAAATCTTAATTTTCTGATCATCAATTGGACGAATTGGCATCCATTCAAAATAGGCTTGTAAGGCTGCTAATTTACGTTCTAAGAATGAACCTTCATTTTCTTGATGATTCTCTGCACCATCTTTCCATGTATCATTCGCTAACTCATGGTCATCCCAAACCACGATGAATGGATGGCGTTGATGAACTGCTTGTAGGTCTGGATCCTGACGATATAGAGCATAGCGTTTGCGATAATCATCTAATTTGATAATTTCCTGATTATTGTCAGCAGCTAAGGTTCGCCCTAATTTAACAGCATCTTCTGAAGCATATTCACCTTCGCCATATTCATAAATATAATCACCAAGATGAATAACCACATCGACGTTTTGCTTTGCTATCTCACGATAAACATAAAAATAGCCTGCTGGATAATTCGAACAAGAACACACTGCAAAGCTGACTTTTGATGTATTTGCCGCTAAAGTCTTGGTTTGCCCAATTGGAGAAATCTTATCTCCAAAGATAAAGCGATAAAAATAGCGTTGGTCTGCTTTCAAACCCGTGGCATCGACTTTAATCGTAAAGTCATCCGATGCTGTGGTGATGACTTTATCGGTTTTGATGATTTGTTTAAATTGTTGATCTAATGCAATCTGCCAAGTCACTTGTAAACGTGCACTCGCATCATTCGGCGTTAATCGAGTCCATAAAATGACACGGTCCTGCAATGGATCACCACTTGCAACGCCATGATCAAAACTGACTTTCAGCGAATTGCTTTCTTTATCCGAACTGTTATTACATCCAGTTAAACTGGCGGATAAAGATAAAGCCCCAAAACCAAATAAACTTTTTTGAATCAGTTCCCGTCGTGAAATTTTTGCTGTCATTGGATAGCTACCTTAGTTTTTATCACTACAAATAGCTAAAATTAAGTCCTTGATATGAAGTTTTGATCTCAATTTGATGAATAAATGATGAAAGTGAGCCTAGCTTTATCCGATAAACACATGAATTGATTGAAAAGAAAGCAAACAATCGGTTTTACACTTGCTAAGTTTTAAAGTGTCCTCTATTATTGCGCACATGCCCGAGTGGTGAAATCGGTAGACACAGGGGATTTAAAATCCCCCGCCCACAAAGCGTGCCAGTTCGAGTCTGGCCTCGGGCACCATCCTTCAACTACTGAAGTTTGGTGCAATAAAATTCCAGCGTAAGCTGGTTTTTTTATGTCTGATATTTAGTAATCAATGACTTGAAAATTTGGATGTTCAGTAAGTTGCTGTAAATAGTAGCGTTCTTTTTGATAAAAATATTTATACATACGGTTCACCCACTCACCACGTCGAAAAGTAAGTACCTTTTTATTGACCCCATCATAGTTTAATAAAACAATATCGCCCTCATCCTGATTCAATAAAGTAATTCGATAACTATGTTGAGCGTGTAAATGGGTTGCACTTTGCTCTCTGACAATCTCGACTTTATGCTCGCCATCAAGCCAGTAATGTTTATCAATTAATGCTTTTTCATTTACCCAAAAACCTGTTTCAGCGCCATCATAAGTATCAATCAAGAAGAAGTGATGTAATTCTCTCAATAACTCAGATGCCGTGATATCTAAATAATCATTCATATATTGTTCTACCCATTCAAAATTTTTTATTGCTTGTTGGCTTAATACAGCATTTTTATAATCTAAATCACTTTCAGAGTTTGTGTTTTTAACCTCTGATCGCAACTTTATGAGCAAGTTTCTGAAGATCGGAACTGTTTATTTGAGGTAAGTTGTTATCATTTAAAAATTTGCTCTTTAATCTCAAAGATATATAGCCAATTTTATAGAATCAATCTTTTTTTCTTAGACTGTGATAAAAATCAGATAAATGAAAAATTATTTAAAATCATGATCTTGTATAAAGATAATGAGCATACATTTTTTAAATTTATATTTATGATTTTTAACGTGATTTAGCAATCTATTCAACTAAATCACGTTATATCAATCCATTTGTCGTTAAGCTATTCGTCGCGAGTTTTCACATCAAAAAGCTCAATTTCAAAGATTAGATTTGAGTTTGCTGGGATAATTTTTCCCATCTTGCGCTCACCATACGCAAGATGTGCAGGAACGATCAATTTTCGTTTTCCTCCTACACGCATGCCCATAATGCCTTGATCCCAGCCTTTGATTACACGTCCTGTACCAATCACTGTTTCAAAGTAATTTCCACGATCAAGCGAAGAATCGAACTGTGTTCCATCTTCCAACCATCCTGTGTAATGCGTGGTAATTAATGCGCGTTTAACAGCCTCCTTACCTTCACCGACTTTCAAATCAATAATTTGTAATTCTGCGCTCATTTTTATCTCTCCAAACGAAATAGATACTATCGAAGATTATTGTAACTGTTGCCATTGGATATCGATCTGTCCTTTGTCACTTAACAAAGTCCACTCCCCATCCATGATATTGAGTTGTAATTGCATGGTTCTTTCACACAATTGTTCCAATGCTTCGCTGGTTTGTGGGGCCAATTGCCAAACTTCAACATTGGTCAATGACTTGATTTTGGTGTTTTTTTGCCACCAATCTTGTGCTTGGCTTCCATAGGTCACAATAGCAACACGTTTACATCGTGCGCTTGCTTTTTTCACTTTATCTTCAGAAGGACAACCTACTTCAATCCATTTTTCTAATAAACCTGTCAGATCCTTTTGCCACAAAGCAGGTTCATCCGTCTCAAATAGGTCTTTGGTAAATTCTAATTGCTCATCAGCATAACGAGCATACGCCAGGATACGTACCATTAAGCGCTCAATAGTTTCTGAAGGATGTTGAGCAAGTGTTAATTGATAATCCGCGTAAATGTGATCATCCATATTGGCAATATTAAGATCTGCCTTATATATCGTTGCTTTTAGCGCCATGAATCATGTCCTCAAATTTGGCGCTAAGCATACTCTATTTTGTTCAACAAATGCGGAGATTCATATTGATTATGCGTCATCTACTCGACAAGCCAACAACTGTGTTTCAAATAATAACCAATCATGTTGCGTTGAATCCTGAATGATCACTTCTATTCGATTATCAATACTTTGCTCTGTAGATTTATAATTGAATTGCTCAGGATTAAAATTAAAACTTTTCCAGCCCTGATCGGTATAAAAAATTGCTTTGATTCGTATCCAATCCTGTTGTGTACATAATAGATCTAACACATCATAAAACTTGAATTGCCATCTTTTCGGCAGTTTCCATCCAGCTATCGTATAACCTTGAGCTGTTTCAACATAATGATAAGGGAGCTGTTTGATTTCTTGCGTTACTCCTTCATTTTGCTGTGTCATTTGCTGACGCAACAAAGGTTGAATTGTCCGCTGCACGGGGCGTAAAGGCAAATCAAGCTGTAAAAGTGAAACCTGCCCATTTTCAGCTTCTATCCAAGTTTGCACATAAGTCTGATATTCTTGTTTTAATTGAATGTAAGCCTGCTGATCGTCAGCAATCATAGTGTCTGGGTGTGAAAGTACAAGGACCTGAGCTGCTTTTAATTGATCAGTATACAGATGCTGTTGAACCCATGATTCATCATGTAAACGGCTACCATCTACTACAACCACCAGCGCACGCATATCCAAGCTACTGTGCCAGTGCGGCTCAGTGAGTTGTTCCAAAAGTTGCGTGGGATGCCCTAATCCCGTCGGCTCAATAAATAGTCGATCTGGTTTACTTTCACTCAGTAATCGAGATAAAGCGATCTGCATAGGCAACTGACTACTGCAACACAAGCAGCCACCTAATAATTCCTTGACTGCATAACCTGGCTGCTGTGTGATCAGTTGTTGATCAACACCAATTTGCCCAAATTCGTTCATGAGAATTGCCCAAACCTCATTTTTTGGTTTTTGGGTCAATAAATGCTGTAATAAAGTGGTCTTACCCGCTCCTAAAAAGCCGGAAATAATATGAGTTGGAACCGCTTTACGCGCAATAATTTTCACGACATACTCAGGAACAAGAATTTAGGGCATTGTAATGCGGAAAATTGTAGAAATAAAATTTTCCTCTCAAAATTATAAAATTTAAAAACAACCACATTAATAAAAAATAAAGTGATATAAATCACATCACTAATCTAATATCCTTATTTAAAATTCAGATATAAATGAATTAACCAATTAAGTTAATTTTATGAACTCGGCATTAATGTTTAATCTACGTAAATAGTTAGTTTATTTTTTATCCAAAAAAACATATTTTCATACATTTTAGCCCTAAATTATTTGCTTAGGCTTTACAGAGTAAGTACATAAAGATGAGTAACTTTGCAAATTGTTAAGATCAGCGTAATAGATTGTTAAGAACATTGCCGCAATCGAATTTGGCACATAGCATGGAGCACATGTCTAGATTTGTGGTCGATCTACAAATCAGACTGTTTTTTAATGAAACTGAAATTAAGGATGCCAACAATGAAACTTATCAAAACTCTTCTTGCGACGACACTTACACTTGCTGCGGCTACAACTTTCGCTGCAACTGCTGACGAAGCGCAAACTGACGAGCGTGTAGTTGTTTCTACTCAAGAACAACCAACTACTGATGCATCAAGCGAAACTGCTCCAGCTTCAGAACCAGTTGCAAACTAATACCGTATAGATTTAAAGCTTACCTCTGCTTCTAAATCGATTTATTATGATTTGACCGTATTTCATAATAAATACAAAAAGATCGAACCATGCTGCGGTTCGATCTTTTTTATGCATGTGATTTTAAGAAGAAGATTTAAAAATACTACATGAAGGCTGATGGACTTCTTGCAAACGCATTTCTTTGCGTTGCTCAGCGGCTTCAAAACGGCAGCGTTTCCAATCCGTGTTTAAGTTTAAAGGCGGAACTTGCTTTGGCTTACGCTCTTCATCTACCGCAACCATTGTGAAATAGCAGGTGTTGGTATGTCGAATAGTACGATTTTGAATATTTTGCGCTTCCACCCGTATTCCAACTTCCATGGAAGTGCGCCCTACATGGTTAATACTGGCTAAAAATGTGACTAACTCACCCACATAAATAGGTTCTTTAAAATTTACCTTATCTACTGATAGCGTAACGACATAACTTCCCGAATAACGACTTGCACATGCATAAGCCACTTGATCCAATAACTTTAGAATCGCGCCACCATGCACATTGCCTGAAAAGTTTGCCATGTCAGGTGTCATCAATACCGACATCGTGAGTTCTGATTGATCATCAGGGATTTGATTCATTTGGTCTAATGGATTCATAGACATGGACTCACAAAATAAAGCGTTCTTTCTTATTGAATATTATGCGCCATAATAAGTAGAAAGAGAGACTAAATTTCATTGGTTTAGTCTCTCAATTTAATCCGTAGAATCGATGTTTTAATTGTTCTTAATTTTTAGGGTGCTGACTGGATTAGACCTGTGACACCATTGACAATCATATCTACCGCAATGGTTCCAATCAACAATGCAGATAAGCGACCAACAATATCAAAATAGCGGTCAATGTGTTTGGCATGTTTATATCGTAAATGATCATGCCCATATTTCATTAAAATCAAAATACTACAGGTCAGGAATAAAGTCAGTGTAATCACAGCAACCGCACTAATGAAAGGCACTGTCACCCCTGTAACCACAGCAGCACTAATCGTTCCAGGACCAATCATAAATGGCATGGCAATGGTTCCAGCAAGATGCTCAGGAGCGCCTCGCATTTCGCCGATTGTCTCTGCACCTTGAAATACATAACGATAGCCAATAACCAAGAAGATTAAACCGCCAAATATTTGGAATGATTCAAAACGAACATTTAAATAACGACTAAAAATGCTTTCCCCACCCCAGGCAAATAGGATAAATACAGCCAAGGCAATAACGCTACCTTGGATCAATGCTTTGTTAAATACCTTAGCATCTGTATTGCGAATCATCCCCACCATATAGACACTCATCAGGAAAGGATTTAACAGTGAGAAAAATAAAGCAAATGCATGAACGTGTGCAGAAAACATAAATCTCTCTTTATTGGCAGCAAAGGTTAAATGATTTTAGATTTAGACAGCTTAATAAAAATTAAATTATTTAGGAATTTATAAAGGACTTGCAACTCGGTGTTGCATGGTTTAATGCATCATCTTTATTTAAATCAAATGATACACCTAGCCCCAGCATACGCATATGCAAATTGGCTTGAGCAGCATTGATCGACTTTACACCAAACTTTAGGCCCTGATCACTATAAAGCTCATCATTGACGAACTTCACTCGGTAAGACAGAACTTCTTTGCTGTTATCAATACAAAGTTTGCCATGACCTTCACGATTTAAATGTAATACAGCAGAAGCGTCTTCGACTTGACCTGACCAATTGCCAGAAAATGGGAGTTGTGAAGTGGCCAGTTGGTTAAATTGCTCAGGTGACATTGTGCTCATCGAAGTACAACCGCCCAGCCCGAAAAACAACACACTCGATAAAAGAATATATTTCACTATCGACACCCAAAATCATAAAAAAGCAAAGAATTACAATTATTTTCCCACAGCTGAAAGCGCTATAAATTGTAGGGTATGTATACACCAAGTATGGGATATGTAACTCTTCTTGCAATGCAATTTAGGGGCTATTCAAATATAGATTTCTTATTCATCTATTTTTAAATTGGTCACCATCTGCTCTAAATTATTTCGAATCAAATAGGCCAAGTTAATATCAATGCCTTGTAGCATTTTCTGTTCGATTTTTTCAACGACGATATTACAATCATGCAATTTTTTTAAACCACTCTCCGTCAATGTCACCAAAATACGGCGCCCATGAGTCGGGTCTGGCGTTTTCTCGACCCAGCCATGACTAAATAAATCCTGAAGAATTTTATTTGCTGATTGGGGTTTGATTAGTGAACGCTCAGCCAGTTTAGCATTAGATAAATTACGCTTCGATGCCAAAACAGACAATGCTGTGAATTGAGGCAGGCTAATATCCAATGGTTTTAATTGCTCTGTTAAATGTTTACTAATAATACGATCTACACGTGCGATCATATAGCTTAGTCTAGGTTCATCTTGAATTGTTGTTGGAACTACATTTGAACGTGCCATAACTCATCATTTCATTCATCATAAAAATAGAAAAAGTATGAAGCCACAGCCTCATACTTTATTAAAATTGCAACTTATTGAGCACTTGGGCTTTGTACTAAATGTACAGGCTGTTTAGGCTTCTTGACAAGTAACAAAGCAGAAATTGCAGCGATTAGAATAACAGGGATACTCGCGCCAATCACGATCGTTGAACTTTGTCCAAGCGATAACAGAAAACCCGCCATCAAAGGGCCTGCAAATGAGCCTATACGGCCAATCGCAACGGCTGAACCAACTCCTGTACCCCGCATTTCAGTCGGATAGTACATTGCAGCCAAACCATATAGTGCAGATTGTCCACCCACAATAAATAGACCGCATCCTATTGCCGACAGGACAAGTAAAGCAACTGTTGGGGAAATAGATAAACAGCATAATGAGAGTAAAATTCCAGTATAGATTAATTTAATCACAAAGCTCATGCGTAGTTTATCGAGCATCATGCCTATTAAAATTGACCCAAAGATTCCTCCGATGTTATAGCCCATTTGAACATAATTGGCTTCGAATTTTGACAAGCCTTGTGCGCCCATCAACAATGGCAACCAATTCAGCAGGAAATACAAAACGACGAGGGTACAAAAGAAACTGATCCAAATTTGAATCGTGGACATACGACGTTCTTTTGCAAATAAAACCTCAAAAAATGGAATGGCTGTTTGATGTTGTGTTTTACGCTTTAAATAATCACTTGATTCTGGCAAATATTTAATAATTAAAGGAATCAATAGAATGGGAGCAATGCCGCCAATATAGAAAATATGCCGCCATTCACTATCCCCTGCCAATAACATTGCCACAACCGAAGTGAGCAAACCTCCAAACGGAATACCACTATACATCACACTGACTGCTGTTCCCTTATATTGATCTGACACAGCCTCAGATGCCATGGTAATCATAATAGGTAACGCACCACCCATTCCCAAACCAGTTAAAAAGCGAATCAACAACAGTAAGTTATAATCAGCCGCAAAAGCTGTGAGTAACGACATAATTCCAAATAATAAAATGCTTAAGATCAGAATTTTTTTTCTACCTACAATATCTGCTAATCGACCACCCAAAATTGCACCAGGAAGTGTTCCAAGAATTGCAGCACTAAATGCCCAAGCCATTTGAGCATTGTCTAACATAAATTCCGCCCGCATACGTGGTGCGGCGACACCCATTGATTGAAGGTCAAAACCTTCAAAAATTGCGATTGCAAAACAGAGCAGTAAAGTTAATTTTGCACTGCCCGACTGTCCAAATACTTTTTCCATTACCTTGTCCTTTTTCGACCAATCTATCCATTCAGCCCTTTTTGTGTATTGTTTATTAAACACTCTAAAAATATCAGTTAAACTTATCAAAAATGCAATATATTTTTTAATTTGTTTCAATTAAAAATAGTTAAAAAATAAAATAATTATAAAATTCATAAGATTAAAAAATATATTATCAAAATATCAAAAAAGACTTGAATGTAAGTTAAACTGATATTAAATTAAATCACAGAACACAAAAACGTCACTTCAAGGAGTATGACCATGACATATGAAAATCGTTGGGAAACCGTAGAAGTTAATATTGAAAATGGAATTGCATGGGTTATGTTTAATCGCCCAGAAAAAAAGAATGCCATGAGCCCAACTCTCAACCGCGAAATGATTGATGTACTTGAAACCCTAGAACTGGATCAAAATGCCAAAGTCGTAGTTCTAACAGGTGCTGGAGACTCTTGGACAGCGGGTATGGATTTGAAGGAATATTTCCGTGAAGTTGATACTCAACCTGAGATTTTCCAAGAACGTATTCGCCGTGACTCATGTCGTTGGCAGTGGCAACTTCTTCGCATGTATTCAAAACCAACCATTGCCATGGTTAACGGCTGGTGCTTTGGAGGCGGTTTCTCACCTTTAGTCGCTTGTGATCTTGCGATTGCAGCAGATGAGGCGACCTTCGGTTTATCTGAAATCAACTGGGGTATTCCACCGGGCAACCTTGTCAGCAAAGCAATGGCCGATACCGTAGGTCATCGTGCATCTTTGTACTACATCATGACGGGTAAAACCTTTAGTGGTAAAGAAGCTGAAACGATGGGATTAGTGAATAAAAGCGTCCCTCTTGCTGAGTTAAAAGCCGAAGTTACCGAGCTTGCAAATTGCTTACTTGAGAAAAACCCTGTGGTACTTCGAACCGCTAAAAATGGCTTTAAGCGTTGTCGTGAACTGACTTGGGATCAAAACGAAGATTACTTATATGCCAAGCTCGATCAATGTATTCATCGTGATACAGAAAATGGTCGCCAACAGGGTCTGAAACAATTTTTAGATGAAAAATCAATTAAACCGGGTTTACAGAGCTATAAGCGTACTGGTTAACTTTTGATTCTTTAATGGCAATGTAAGGACGCAACCCATGCAAAATGTACAGTTACTTATTCACGGTCAATCTGTTGATGCATCAAATCAGGCAACTTTTGAGCGTATTAGCCCAATTGATGGATCGGTGGCAACTCAAGCTGCTGCTGCAACATTGGAAGATGTTGATCGTGCAATCGATTCGGCGCAACAAGCGTTTACGGTTTGGTCGAAACTCTCGCCTACTGAACGCCGTTTACGCTTATTAAAAGCAGCCGACTTAATGGATCAAAAGACCGAACAATTCATTCAAATCGGAATGCAAGAAACAGGTTCTACTGCCACATGGTATGGGTTTAACGTTCATCTTGCTGCCAATATGTTACGTGAAGCAGCAGCCATGACCACACAAATGGACGGAAGCCTGATTCCGTCCGATGTGCCGGGCAATCTTGCGATGGGTATGCGGGTTCCTTGCGGTGTCATTGTTGGCATTGCACCGTGGAACGCCCCAATCATTTTGGCAACCCGTGCGCTTGCCATGCCGCTGGCTTGTGGTAACACAGTTGTATTAAAAGCATCGGAGGCTTGTCCAGCAACCCAACGTTTGATTGGTGAAGTGTTACATGAAGCAGGTTTGGGTGAAGGCGTGGTCAATGTGATTACGCATGCTGCCGAAGATGCACCACAAATAGTAGAACGCTTAGTATCTCACCCAGCCGTGAAACGCATTAATTTTACCGGTTCAACCAAAGTCGGAAAAATTATTGCAGAGACTGCTGCTAAATATTTAAAACCTGTTTTACTTGAATTGGGTGGTAAGGCGCCTGTCGTGGTTTTAAATGAAGCTGACATTAATGAAGCCGTAAATGCAGTTGCTTTTGGAGCATTCTTTAATCAAGGGCAAATTTGTATGTCGACCGAACGTGTTTTGGTTCAAGACAATATTGCCGACCAATTTATTGAAAAACTGATTGAGAAAACCCGCTCTATTCGAGCAGGTAATCCAACCTCAAAAGACAATGTACTGGGTGTTTTGGAAAGTCGCCGCGCTGCGAACCGTATTCAGCATTTGCTGGAAGATGCTCAAAACAAAGGTGCCGATTTACCTTTAGGTATTCATATTGAAGACACCACCATGCAACCGACGTTGGTGCTCAATATTAAACCTGACATGTTGCTTTACCGCGAAGAATCATTTGGACCAGTATGCACAGTTCAACGTTTTTCCAGTATTGAAGAAGGCGTAGCACTGGCAAATGACAGCGAGTTTGGTCTGTCTTCGGCAGTGTTTAGCCAAAATATTTCACAGGCATTAGAAGTCGCTCAACAGATTGATTCGGGTATTTGTCATATTAACGGCGCGACCGTACATGACGAAGCTCAAATGCCATTTGGCGGAACAAAATCGAGTGGTTATGGACGATTCGGTAGTAAAGCCTCTATTGCTGAGTTTACCGACTTACGCTGGATTACTATTCAAACCCAATCACGTCATTACCCGATTTAATCGGACTAATGCGGAAAACGACATATTAAATAAAAATTGCATGATGCAAAAAATATAGCGCAGTGATGCGCTTGCCATGGAGTGAAAGAAATGCAAATGAATGCCACTCAATCACAAGACCGCGAACGGTTCGTAAAATTAGGGCAACATGATATTCATTATCAGCATAAAGATGACATGCTCTATATCAGTCCAAAAGAGCAATTAAAACCGTATCCACAAAAACTCACAGATCGGTTAATTCATTTTGCCCAAACCAAACCAGACCATATTTTTGCGGCAAAACGAAATGCTCAAGGTGAATGGGTCAAACTGAGTTATGCAGAGGTTTTACAACGTGCATGGCACATTGCTCAGGCTTTATATGAACGTAATTTAAGTCAAGAAAGACCACTCGTCATTTTAAGTGGTAATGACCTCGAACATTTAACACTCTCTATGGGTGCTATGCTGGCGGGTGTGCCTTTTTCGGCAATTTCACCAGCCTACTCTCTGATTTCTCAAGACTTTGGCAAACTCAAACATGTGTTTGAAGTGCTCACACCTGGTATGGTTTATGCCAGCGATGGACAAGCTTTTGCCAAAGCGATTCAGGCATGTATTACGCCTGATATTGAAGTGGTGACCAATAAAGGCATTGTAGGCGATCAGATCTGCACATCTTTTCAGTCGTTGTTAGATACGCCTGTTTCAAATGTTCAAGCGTTTTATCAGACTATTGATGAAAACCAGATTGCCAAATTTCTATTTACCTCGGGTTCAACCAAACTCCCTAAAGCTGTGCCGACCACGCATTTAATGTTGTGCGTTAATCAGCAAATGCTATTGCAGACTTTCCCTGAGTTTGAAGAAACCCCACCTGTCCTACTCGACTGGCTGTCTTGGCACCATACTTTTGGCGGCAGTCATAATGTCGGCATCGCACTCTATAACGGCGGTACCATTTACATTGATGATGGCAAACCCGTTGCCGGAAAATTTGACGAAACCATTCGTAATCTCAAGGAAATTTCTCCAACCGTTTATTTAAATGTGCCAAAAGGTTGGGAAGAACTCACCGAAGCATTAGAAAAAGATGAAGAATTAAGAGAGCGCTTTTTTGCTGAAGTCAAAATTTTATTCTTTGCGGGTGCAGCGCTTTCTGAAGCGGGCTGGAATAGACTCGATAAAATTGCTCAGCAACATTGCGGAGAAAAAATTCGCATCATGAGCGGACTGGGCATGACTGAAACTGCTCCTTCTTGTGCTTTTACCACTGGCCCACGCGTGATGGCCGGCTTTATTGGCTACCCTGCTCCAGGTTGTGAAATTAAGCTGGTGCCATGTGGTGACAAACTTGAGTTCTGTGTTCGTGGCAAACATGTCATGAAAGGCTATTGGCGCTTAAAAGCAGACCAACAAAGTACTATTTTTGATGAGGAAGGCTTTTTCCATACTGGCGACGCCGTTCGATTAGTCGATATCAATGACCCGACCAAAGGCTTGATGTACGATGGACGAATTGCCGAAGACTTTAAACTCAATACAGGTACTTTTGTCAATGTCGGCACACTACGCAATAAAGTGCTCATCCAAGGTAATTTATTGGTTCAAGATGTTTGTATAACAGGTTCGAACCTAAATGCGGTTGGTTTTCTGATTTTTCCAAAATTAGAAGCGTGTGCTCATTATGCAGGTCTTAAGCTTGATGAACATTCTGCAACAGAGATATTACAACACCCAAAAGTCCAGCAATGGTTCCGCCAATTTTTAACCACCTTTAATAAAGATGCGACTGGCAGTTCAAATACCGTCTCCATGCTTTATTTAATGACCGAGCCACCTCAACTTGATGCAGGCGAAGTGACCGATAAAGGCAACCTCAATCAAAGCAATATTACCAAGCGTCGTGCAGCTTTAATTGATGAGCTTTATCAAAAGCAAACTGATAACCCGCTGATTATTCGGGTACCCACCTTAAAGCAATAAGCAATTGAAATAAAAAAGGAAGCTCAAACTTCGGTTTGGGCCTTAGCCTCACTTTTGCCTAAAAAAAGGTTCAACATGCCACACGATACAGAATTTGAACTCTTTCGGGACAGCTATCGCAGGTTCTTAAAAGAACAGGTTGCTCCGTATTATGAACAGTGGGAACACGATGGCCTTATCCCACGTGATCTATGGCTTCGTCTTGGGGAAAATGGCTTTTTGTGCGTCGATGTGCCTGAAGAATATGGCGGCTACGGCGCTCCTGTTCATTACTCCCTCATGCTGGTTCAAGAAACTGCTCAAGCTGGCTTTGCATCTTTGGCGGTTGCCATTGGTGGGCAAAATGAGCTGGTTTCTCCTTATCTGCAAAATATTGGGTCCGAAGAACAAAAACTTTATTGGCTACCGAAAATGGTGACAGGTGAAATCGTCACTGCAATTGCCATGACAGAAGCGAATGCGGGTTCAGATCTACAAGCGATACGTACCCAAGCCATTTTAGAAAATGATCATTATCGTGTGAATGGTTCAAAAACCTTTATTTCAAATGGATTGCATGCTGACCTGATCGTTCTGGTAGCGAAAACTGATCCTCAAGCCAAAGCAAAAGGCATTTCGATTTTTTTAGTCGATGCTGCTTTAGACGGCGTTAAAAAAGGTCGCTCTTTACAAAAAATTGGACTGCATGCCCAAGATACAGCCGAACTGTTTTTTGATGATGTTTATGTGCCTGCAAGTCAACGTTTAGGTGAAGAAGGACAAGGTTTTGCTTATTTAATGCAAGAGTTACCTCGTGAACGTTTGAGCATTTCTATGATGGCTTTGGGGTCAATTTTAGGCGCCATCGACCTCACCAAAGACTATGTACTGGAGCGTAAAGCTTTTGGACAACCTTTAAGTCAAATGCAAAACACGCGCTTTGTGCTCGCAAAAGCGCAAATAAAAGCAAAAGCTGCCCAAGCTTTTGTAGACCAATGCGCCGCACTGTATCAACAACACCAGTTAAATGTGACCCAAGTTGCCGCATTGAAATGCTTTATCACAGACGTCCAATGTGACGTGATTGATCAATTACTTCAGCTCTTTGGTGGCTACGGTTATATGCAGGAATATCCGATTTCACGCTTTTTTGTGGATGCGCGGGTACAAAAAATTTATGGAGGAACCAACGAGATTATGAAAGAAATCGTTGCCCGTGAACTACTCGGAAAATAATTCGATTTAAAAGCTGAACAAGGCAGACAGAATAATCAAGCCTTGTTTGAAAACAATAATACTAGTTTCAGGAAGAAATACCATGTCGAAATTATGGATCTACTCTACCTTAATGCTCACCAGTTCAGTCTATGCGGGCAATTTTATTGATAACAGTTCAGTAGAACTGACTGCACGAAACTTTTATTTCGATCGTGACTATCAAGAAGAGTCAAAATATCCTGCCGCGAAAGATTGGACACAAGGCTTTATTCTCAAAGCAAACTCGGGCTACACCGAGGGGGCCATTGGTTTTGGGCTAGATATTCTTGCAACAGCAGGTTTCAAACTCGATGCCGATGCAGAACATGCAGGTACAGGTAATTTACTTAGAAATACGGTCACCAATGAACCCGCTGACTCTTACGGCCAAATTGGTGTCACAGCAAAAGCGAAAATGAGCCAAACAGAACTTAAAGTCGGTACCTTAAGACCGATGAATCCTGTTCTGGTTGCCTCACCTGCCCGTTTATTACCACAGACCTACCGTGGTCTCTCAATTGAATCAAAGGATCTTCAAGATTTTGATTTACAAGCGGCTTATATCAATCGGGTCAATCATCGTGATTCCACCAATCATGAAAAAATGAAAATTTCAGGGGTAAATGGACGATTTAAAAGTGCTGAAACTGATGGTCTATATTATTTAGGGGGAAATTATCAATTTAATCCCGCCTTCAAACTCACAGCGTTCTATATGGATGTTGACGATCTTTACAACCAAGTGATGTTTGGCGCTTCCCATCAATTCAAAATTAATGACACCACCCATCTGAGTTCACAATTACGTTATTACCGTAGCCGCGATGATGGACAGGCAAAAGCAGGTTTAGTTGATAATGATCTTTATCATGCGTATTTCGAACTCAAACATCAAAACCACAAATTTATTGTTGGAAGCTTTCAACATCACGGCGACACCGCCTTTCCATATTTGACGGGGGGAGAAACTGGACTACTTATCGATACATGGCCAGGAGAGTTTTTAAATCCGAAAGAGAAAGTCTACAGCTTCCGCTATGAATATGACTTTAAAGATTATGTTCCGGGCTTACGTTTTATGACCCGTTACACCACTGGTCACAATATTTATGCGCCCAACTTAGGTGGAACCAATCTAAAAGAACGCGAAACAGACTTTGATTTAGGTTACACCGTTCAAAGTGGCTGGTTAAAAAATTTAGGGCTTCGCGCGCGCTACGCCATTTATGACAACAATATGCTTTCTACTGCCAACATCAAACCTTCAAATGAAACCCGTTTCAACATTGATTACACATGGAAGTTTAAATAATTCAAAACCAGAGGTTCTGTCATGCATAGAACCTCTTTTTATTGAGGATAATTCATCATGAAGAAAGTTGTAACGCTACTCTGCGGATTTAGTCTGATTGCCTTGACTCATGCCGAGACACAATATAGCCCGCCCCCTATCCAGCTTGAACCTTTAGCAAAATTTAGTGTTGATCTGAATGCACCCGTTTGGGAATTAGGCTCAACCAGTGACGCAGGTAAACGCCGAATTATTCCGATTACAGGTGGGACATTCGAGGGGAAATCACTAAAGGGCCGCATTTTAAAAAATGGCGCAGATTGGCAAATTGTCGACAGTAAAGGACTCGCCATTATTGATACGCGATATTTGCTAGAAACAGATGACGGTGCGCTCATTTATCTTCAAACCAAAGGATACCGACATGGTTCGGCAGAAACATTAAAACAGCTTGCTCAAGGCAAAGATGTTGACCCGAAAAATTACTATTTCAAAATTACCATGCAATTTGAAACCAGCTCACCAAAATATTCATGGCTTACCCAGACCGTTGCGGTAGGTAGTGCAATGCGCTTGGGCAAAGCGGTTATTTATGATGCCTATGCCCTGAAATAATAATTTTTAAACCTTAATACAAAAAGGATGAAACCCTCATGATGGATCAAAAAATTTTAGAACACTTACCGCCCATCCATCACCATTTAGGTGGACATAATCTCCATTGGAATGACAAAAACACTGAACTCACCATCCATTACACCGCCCTAGAAAGCTTTACCAATCCACGCGGCACCGTTGAAGGCGGCATGATCTGTGCCATGCTCGATGACGTGATGGGGCTGTTTGCATATCTCGCCAATGGCCACAAACCAGCCACCACCATTAACTTAACCATGGATTTTTTAAGACCCTGTGCTGTAGGTGAAGTCATTACAAAATGCCGTTTTATTAAACAAGGCAAAACCGTACTGAATCTCGAAAGTGAAGCTTGGCAAAACAACAAAATGATTGCTCGAAGCACCGCTAATTTTCTGGTTTTAGATTAATTACGAAATTCATTCAATAAGGATTTGAATCAATGAATTATTCCAACAATAAACAAATTTTGACTCACTCAACTTTAGTGCTTGCTATGCTGGGCGCTTTGGCAGGCTGTGGAAATGATGGTGATGACACGTCGGTGCCTTCAACAACGAAACCACCTCAGCTATCACCGGCTGTGGGTGCAAAACTGACAGGAAGTTGTTCAGACTTGCTCGGTTTTCAATACAATAATACGGTCATTAGCTCAGCTACGCTTCAAGAAGCAGGCACTTTGACTGTCGCCAATAAGCCAATTGGCGCTCATTGTTTAGTCCAAGGTTATATGGACCAACGTGTCAGCCCTGTCGATGGACAAACCTATCAAATTGGTTTTGAAATGCGCTTACCTGTTGATTGGAACGGCCGTTTTCTCTATCAAGGCAATGGCGGAGCCGATGGTTATGTAGTGCCTGCAACGGGTCAGGTCGGCAGCGGCGGTCCACTCACCAATGCCCTGCATGACGGTTTTGCAGTTATTTCATCCGATGCAGGGCATAATCCCGCACAGAATCCAATGTTTGGTTTAGATCCTCAAGCCAGAATCGACTATGGATATGGTGCGTTGACCAAACTCACGCCGATGGCAAAGAATTTAATTCGAACCGCCTATGGTAAATCGCCAGACCGCTCCTATGCAGGCGGCACGTCTAATGGTGGGCGTCATGCCATGATTGCCGCAACCCGTTTAGGCGACCAATATGACGGAATTTTGGCAAGCACACCTGGCTTTCATTTACCACGAGCGGCCGCGGCTCAACTCTACACTGCACAGCAGCTTCGTCGTGTTGCAACAGATGAAAATGACCTAAGTACCGCCCTGACCCTTTCAGAGCGTAAAGTTTTAGCAAAAGCGATTTTAGATCGATGCGATGCTTTAGATGGTATTGCAGATGGCTTGGTTCAAGATGTCGAGGCTTGCCGTACAGCTTTTGATATTCACCAGCACGTACCCATTTGCTCAAGCACAAGAGATGGTACATGCTTAAGTACAGAACAAATTGAGGTGTTAGCCAACATTTACCGTGGTCCTGTAAACTCTGCTGGACAAGCGCTCTATGCAACCCAACCTTTCGATCCTGGTTTAGTCGGCAATAACTGGGCAAGCTGGAAATTCGAATCTTCGGTGGGAACAGCACGAGATCCCGTTGCAGTCGGTATTATTTTTCAGGTTCCACCTGATCCAACAGTGATGCAAAATTCTAGACAATTTGCCTTTAATTTTAACTTCAATATCGACTATCCAAAACTATCAGCGACCAATGAGGTGTACACAGAAAGTGCGATGTCATTCATGATGCCACCCGATGAACTTAATCTGGATAAACTCCGTAATCACGGTGGAAAAATGATTGTGGTGCAAGGCACAGCAGACGGCGTTTTCTCTGTGGATGACACTCAGAATTGGTACGATCAACTGCTCCAACGCTATAAAAATGATGCAAAAGGTACAGCACCTGAATTTGCACGTTTCTTTAGGATTCCGGGCATGAACCATACCCGTGATGGCATTGCGACCGACCAATTTGATGCATTGACTGCTTTGGTCAACTGGGTGGAATATGGGCAAGTACCTGACAAAATCATTGCGACTGCACGCGGCACAGGTAACCCAAGTGGTCAAGTGAATGCTGAACTTCCGCCAGACTGGGCACCTGATCGTACTCGTCCACTTTGTCCTTACCCACTGATTGCTCGCTACATTGGTCAAGGTGATAGTGAAAAAGCCGAAAACTTTAGTTGTAAACCATAAAACTGATTTAAGTTTTAGTCTTGAATAAAAAATATAAAGAGAGCGTGAATGCTCTCTTTATAGCTTAGTAACTACCCTACTGGCTGAAGATTATTTAAAGGTTTAATTTCGTACGGCAAGCCGACATAATTTTCTGCCAAGGTGGTCTGTCCTGCCTGAGACGTTAATATATAGCTTAATTCAGCCTGTTTAATTTTATGATCAAACTCACTTTCGGTTTCAAAACGATGCAATAGATGCGTCATCCACCAAGAAAATCGTTCTGCTTTCCAAACACGTTTCAAGCACTTTTCAGAGTATTCATTGATCCCTTGTTCCGAACCTTCATGATAATACTCAACCAATGCACTCGATAAATAAGCAATATCTGAAGCAGCCAGATTTAATCCTTTGGCTCCTGTAGGAGGTACAATGTGTGCAGCATCGCCGGCTAAGAAAAGTTGGCCAAAACGCATTGGTTCTGTCACAAAACTACGTAATGGTGCAATACTTTTCTCAATGGATACCCCCGTGACTAGCTTTTCACGACTTTCAGGATCTAAACGGCGTTTCAACTCTTCCCAAAATCGCTCATCAGACCACTCCTCAACATGATCTGTCAGTGGTACTTGTAAATAGTAACGGCTACGTGTTTCTGAACGCATACTACACAAAGCAAAACCGCGTTCAGATTGCACATATATCAGCTCATCCGCAACTGGGGGTACATCAGCTAAAACGCCCAGCCAACCAAAGGGATACACTTTTTCAAAGGTCTTAATTTTATCTTCTGGCACACTGGCACGACAAACACCATGATAGCCATCACAACCTGCAATGAAGTCACATTCTATTTGATAGTCTTTTCCGCGATAATTGAACGTGACTTTAGGTTTGCTGTAGAAGTCATCAACTTGTACTTGTTCCGCCTCATAAAATGAGGTTAGTTCAGCATGTTCACGTGCTTGCATTAAATCTTTGGTCACTTCTGTTTGACCATAGACCGTGACTTGTTTTCCTTCAGTCAATGAAGACAAATCAACACGATGTTTTTTTCCATTGGTTAAAATCTCAATACCTGAGTGTGGTAATCCTTTTGCCTTTAGATTCTGATCGACACCAGCTTGTTCTAATAAATCAACAGATACTTGCTCTAAAATACCTGCACGAATACGAGATGCGACATACTCAGCACTGCGTTGTTCAATGATCACATGATCAATACCCGCTTTATATAAAAGCTGTCCAAGTAATAAGCCCGCAGGTCCAGAACCAATAATTGCAACTTTCGTTTTAACGATTTCCATAACCACATCTTTGCAAATTCCTTATCTTTTAAATTACTGCTTGCGTGGTACAGCATCTATATATGAAAATCGAAATTAACCGCATATCATTATGTATGTCCGATATTCGGACAAAACTAATCTAGAACAAGGAAGTTCAAATGCCTCACCCAGACGATTATTTGCAGCATCCCTATTTAAATGAACAAATTCGGCAAGAAGACTATATTGCGGGCTTAGGTAAAGGCCTAAGTTTATTAGAAGCTTTTGGTGTAGATCGCCAGCGGTTAAACGTCACACAAGTCGCTGAACGTACAGGTATTAGCCGAACAGCAGCAAGACGGTATTTGAAGACTTTAAAATATTTAGGATATTTAGAGACTGATGAGCATTATTACTGGCTTACGCATCGGGTTTTACGCTTTTCAAGTTCATATTTAAGCTCCGCACATTTACCTAAAATTACCCAATCTTTTTTAAATCTCTTATGTGCACAGACAACACTAACTTTTTCCATCGTTGTTTTGGATGAAAATGAAGTTGTTCCCATCGCACGTAGTTATTTACCTCAGCAAGATAATCTCAGAGTCAGCCCATTTGGGATGCATCTTGGTCATCGTTTACCCGCACATGCCACATCAACAGGTAAAGTTCTTTTAGCCGCATTATCACAAGAACAGCAAAAAGTTTGGGTACAGAAATACGGATTAAAACGTTTAACCGCATTCACAGAAACAAATGAACTTGCTTTCTTAGCGCATTTACAACACATTGCAAGCTCGGATTATTGTTTATCCAAAGAAGAACACGAGCTTGGCGTGATTGCGATTGCAGTCCCTGTTTTAAATGCTCAAGGTCAAGCAATTGCAGCATTAAACTGCATGTCACAGACCAATCGCGTCCAAGAAGATTATTTAATTCAACACGTCCTCCCGCTATTGCATAACACGGCGAATGAGTTGAGAAGTATGGTTTAGATTACGGAGAATAGATCATTTTCCCCCAAAAAATGACCTCCACTTCGGAGGCCACTTCTATTTAAAAAAGGGATTAGAAGGTTACTCGACGATAATGACGGTATTCAGGTGTCCAGAAGTTATCATCAATTACCGTTTTGAGTAGATCATTGCTCATCGGTACAGCCAGCCCGTCGGCCATCGCAGCTTTAGCTACCTTAAAAGCAATAAACTTTGAAACCTGTTGAATATCATTGATATTTGGCAACAAGTCAGCTGTTGGGTTTTTCAGTCTTGGAGAATAGTCCGCCAAAGCAGTACTTGCTGCCATTAACATGGAGTCACTAATATGCGTCGCTCCACAAGCAATCACCCCCAGCCCAATTCCAGGGAAAATATATGAGTTATTACACTGTGCGATCGAATAGGGTCTGCCCTCGTAATACACAGGAGCAAACGGACTACCTGTTGCTACAATCGCTGAACCTTGTGTCCATTCAATGATATCTTTAGGTTGCGCCTCAACTTGGGAGGTTGGATTCGACAATGGCAAGATAATTGGATGCTTATAATATTTAGCTAAAGTCTTAATCACTTCTTCGCTAAATAATCCAGCCTGTCCAGATACGCCAATCAAAATGCTCGGTTTGGCATTCTTCACCACATCCAACAAGGCAATATTGTCACTCAATCCTTCCCATGATTGAATCGCAGCGACTGGGGTTGCCAATTTTTTCTGGAAATCCAAAAGATTTGCTTGTTGATCAGTCATCAAACCAAAGCGATCCACCATGAAGATACGTGAACGCGCTTCATGGTCACTCAAACCTTCATCAATCATTTGTCTTACAATATGTTCCGCAATACCACAGCCTGCTGAACCTGCACCGACAAAAGTAATGGTCTGATCTTTAAGTTGTTTGCCCTGTGCACGTGAAGCCGCAATCAAGGTTGCAACGGTGACTGCTGCGGTACCTTGAATATCATCATTAAAACAACAAATCCTGTCTCGATACTGGTTGAGTAAAGGCATCGCATTATGTTGCGCGAAATCTTCAAATTGGATAAGGACATTGGGCCAGCGTTTACGAATCGCAGAAATAATTTTTTCTACAAATTGGTAGTATTCTTCACCTGTAATCCGCGGACTTTTCAGTCCCATATAGATCGGATCATTTAACAATGCTTGGTTATTGGTTCCTACATCGATCGTGATCGGTAATGTATAAGCAGGACTAATCCCACCACATGCGGTATATAGCGACAGTTTTCCAATTGGAATTCCCATGCCGCCGATGCCTTGATCGCCCAAACCGAGAATACGCTCCCCATCGGTAATCACGATGACTTTAACATTCCGCTTATTTACATTATGGATAATTTGATCGATATATTCTTTCTCACCATAAGAAATAAAAATACCACGATGACGACGATAAATATCAGAGAAACGTTGGCAAGCTTCCCCTACAGTTGGGGTATAAATAATTGGCAACATTTCATCTAAATGCTGACTCAATAAGTTATAAAAAAGCGTTTCATTGGTATCTTGGATGTTTCTTAAATAAATATGTTTATTTAAGTCACTCCCAAAGGAAAGGTACTGCTGATACGAACGTTGTGTCTGCTCTTCAATATTTTCAATATTATTTGGAATCAAACCATGTAAATTAAATCTTTCACGTTCGTCTTCAGTAAAGGCTGAACCCTTATTTAACAAAGGTAATTCTAAAAGTGCGTTTCCAGCATAAGGGATATACAAAGGTTTTTTGATTTTAATTGGATTTACAGTCATACCGTACTCGTTCACTTCACCGTCAAATATCTAATCTTCATCGCTCAAATTCATCTATCGCTGAACTTTGGCCTAGTAATAATTTACACTAATCAAGCCCTAGAACTGTATTTATCTGGTTGTATAGAAATTTATCCGATATTTAGAAACTAAATGGTTTAGAATAAAAATCATTCTTATAGATTGAATCCTAATGATTCTTAAGTGTTTTCCCCCTGTATATGCTCAAAATTGTAAATATTGTTGAACAAATATCCTATCTATTGAGATAAAATATTTGCTCAAAAATCTACTAACTACTTTCTTGTTCATATTCCTGAATTGCTTGCTTAGCAATACGGAAACTATCTACTGCAGCAGGGACACCACAGTAAATACCAACTTGTAACAGCACTTCACGGATTTTCTCTTTTGGCACGCCATTGCGCAATGCACCTTTGACATGCAATTTCAGTTCATGCGGTCGGTTTAGCGCAGAAATCATCGCTAGATTAATCAGGCTGCGTTCAGGTTTGCTCAGTTCCTCACGCCCCCAAACTGCACCCCAGCAATATTCAGTCACTAACTCCTGCAAAGGCAAATTAAAATCATCGGCATTATTGATGGAGTTATTAACATATTCCTCACCTAAAACCTGTTTACGGATTGCTAGGCCTTTTTCAAACTTTTCGCTGCTCACTTAAATGCCTCCAAACAAGGTGTATTTAATTTCTAGATAATCATCCATACCATATTTTGAACCTTCACGCCCGAGCCCTGAAGATTTAACTCCGCCAAATGGGGCAACCTCGTTAGATATCAGTCCTTTGTTAATCCCGACCATACCATATTCAAGTTGTTCGCTCATGCGCCATGCACGACCTAAATCCTGCGTGTAGCAATAGGCGGCTAAACCAAACTCAGTGGCGTTCGCCATTTCAAGCGCCTGCTGTTCAGTTTCAAATTTAAAGATGGCGGCCAATGGGCCAAAGGTTTCCTGTGTAGCAACATCCATCTCGGAAGTAACATCAGCAATAATGGTGGGTTGATAGAACAGTTCACCTGCACTGTGACGTTGACCACCTGCAATTAAACGGGCTGATTTTGCCAAGGCATCCGTCACATGGGCTTCGACTTTTTTCACCGCATTTTCATTGATCAGGGGGCCAATCTCACTCCCCTGCTGCAAGCCATTACCGATTGCAAAGGTTGTTACCTTTTCTTTTAATGCGGCAATAAATTTCTCATAAATACCTGCTTGAACCAGAAAGCGGTTGACGCAAACGCAGGTTTGTCCTGCATTACGATATTTAGCGATCACTGCACCATCAATTGCAGCTTCAAGATCAGCATCATCAAATACGATAAATGGTGCATTGCCACCTAATTCCAGAGAAACCTTTTTCAAGGTTTGCGCTGAACGTTGATACAGCAACTTACCCACTGGTGTTGAACCCGTAAAGGTAAATTTACGCACATCATCACTTTCAAAAATTGCATCACCAATAGTGACCGCATCTCCTGTGATGACTGTAAAAATCTCCGCGGGAACACCTGCCTGCACTGCCAAATCAACTAAAGCCAAAGCGGTAAATGGCGTTTCAGGAGCAGGTTTCACAATACATGGACAACCCGCCGCCAATGCAGGTCCTACCTTACGGGTAATCATGGCCGCAGGGAAATTCCACGGTGTAATAGCTGCCACCAGTCCAATCGGTTGTTTACTGACGATGATACGAGCATCGGGATAAGGACTCGGAATCACATCCCCATAGACACGTTTGGCTTCTTCGGCAAACCATTCAATAAAACTGGCCGCATAGAGGATTTCACCTCTTGCCTCTGCAAGCGGTTTACCCTGTTCGCTGGTAAGGATAAATGCCAATTCATCTGCATGCCAAATCATTAAGTCAAACCATTTCTTTAAAATAATTGAACGATCTTTGGCAGTTCTATTCTTCCATGCAGCCCAGCCATTCATCGCAGCCTGTATCGCTCGTTCTGCTTCAGCCTTCCCCATATTGGGTACAGTCCCAAGTATTTCCTGCGTCGCTGGGTTATAGATCTCAGTGCTCTGCTGGCTGTCAGCATCACACCACACCCCAGCAACAAAGGCTTGCTGGTGAAACAAAGACATTTGATCGAGTTGCATAAATCACTTTTCCATACAGTGTTCATCAATCAGTTTAAGAACAGCATTGGCATTATTAATGCCAACTAGTTCCCATTTAATTTAAGAACAAATTTCTTATCCCATTTGACCATTTTCTTTAAATAAGAAAGTGGTCAAGATTTTTTGTATTATGGCATACCATAAAAATCTTGAAAAAAATTTTCGGTTGCCCGACGTTTTTACTTTGCCTTAGAAATAATAGAATAAAGTCAAATTCAATAACTTATTCCATTTATTGTCATCACCCAGTGCCAACGAACTAGCTGTTCCGCCGATAAAGGGGTCATTCTTCCCAATGATATATTCCGCTACCAATGAGAGCTGTTTATGGTCAACGCTCACCCCAATAATGTGACGAATGGAATCCTTAGCCGCATCCATATCCTTGTCATAACGACTATGCATGACGTATGGAGTAATATTACCAATCTTGCCTACATCCTTAAAACTATAACCCGCATCTACGGTGTAATAGCTGGCTTTATTGGCAACCTGATATTCACTGTCGTATGAACCCATCAATGATGCATCTGGCTGGACAAGGTCCTTATTGCTCACATCATTTTTGCCCCCTGTCAGGGTCACACCCAAATTGCCATAATTGACCTTGCCAAAGACTGCCCAGGCCTCACGGCGACCTGTCTGATCCGTGCTTTTATTGTCAATGTCAGATCTCCAATAGGAGGCTCCTACCTGTGTACCCAAGCCATCAATCCCCAATGCAATATCCTGGCTGATGCGTGCAATCCACATATTTTTTTCCTGTAGATCGGTTTGGGTCGGGTCATCGGAATGGACATAATTTGATGTATAGCGTCCTGAATCAGGAGTGTACTGACCTGAGTAATGACCACCATCAATTGCAAAATACCCGACATCAAATTTGGTCGATGTTGGCAATTCAACATGATAGTTCACACCAACATTGTGTACATCTTCCAGACCAGCGGTAGTGTTGACGCTGCCATATAAACTGTTACTCCAAAAGCGCCCCACACCAAATGGGATCGGTTGCATACCTACCATAACGTGATCGGTTTGATTGAAACGGTAACCCATATAGACATCAATCATAGTAGAAAAATCACAAAGACGTTCATATTGGTAACAACGGTATTCTGCATGACCAAACACGTCACCACGTTCATAATCGAGTTTCAATTGCGCAACATCAAAACGAAGCTTTTGGTCATCTGCATCCTCACCATAATGCTTGAGCTGGTAATTGCCGCGTACGTAACCAGCAACTGTGAGTTTGCCTCTTGCACTGTTGGCTTCACCAAAGCTGATGCCTGCATAACTTGGTGTGAAGATGGCGGTTAGCGCAGAGGCCAATGCAAGCTGTAAATAAGTTCTTTTCATGTTTTAGATTCCTTTCATCTCATGTTCAGTGTTGTGTCTCGGCATCGAATGCTGGACTTGCACATTTAATCTTTCCTAGATTAAACAGGTAATACACAACAAAACTGACCACTAAACCAATCACCCAAGACACATCCACATCGGGAATGAGATTCGCAAATGGCCCTATAAAAAACGCATTAGTTAGGAAAGGAATTTGCACCACGATTCCAATAAAATAGGCAGTTAAAGCTTTGGCATTAAATTTGCCGTAAACACCGCCGTCCTGTGCAAAGATAGATTGAATATCGTAAGATTTCTTGTTGATGACATAGAAATCCAACAGGTTAATCGCCACCCAAGGTACCAGAATAAACAGCAAGGCAAAAATTACATTTAGGAAGAAGCTGATGAAGTTGCTTGAAGCCCACAATGCGATGAATGTTGCAAGAATAAGTACAATAATGGATAGCGCAATACGGATATTTTTACTTGGTATCCATTGCCCTGCAAAAGTCTGGATCGAAGTAATACAGGAAAGAACCGCCCCATATAGATTCATCGCATTATGACCAATGATGTTGCAGAGGAACAAAATCATCAGTACATAACCAAATATACCTGTGCCCGACTTAACCGCCTCCATCGCATCTGTACCTGAACCGATACTTACCGCAACCGTACCAAAGCCCATAGCAAAGATTGTTCCCAATGACGCACCCAAGTAGGTATAGATAAAAGGTTTATAAATTCCGATACTTTTAGGTAGATATCTTGAATAATCTGAGGTGTAGGGTGAGAAACTGATTTGCCAGACCGCACAGAGACCAAACATGGCAAACCAACCTTTCATATTGAAAGAGCCTTTGGCCAAAACGTCAGCATTGATATGCGGGATCATGATGATTAGACCAATCAACAATGAGCCACCCATAAACCAAGTACCAATCTTGTTAAACTTATGAATTAAGTGATAGCCGATAATACCCATGGTGGTGGCGGCAACTGCCCCAATCACCGTAGCGGTTGGCACAGGAATGGCTGGAACGACTGTATGCAGGGTTTTTCCAGATAAAATAATGTTGGAAATAAAGAAACCGAGATAAATCAGGGTAGTAAATAACACCACCAACAATGCACCATAACGCCCAAACTGCGCACGGCTTTGAATCATTTGTGGAATACCGACCTGTGGCCCTTGTGCAGAGGTCAGAGCTAGAATCGCGGCACCAAAAAAATGTCCGCAGCAAATCGCCACCAACGCACTAATCAGGCTCAAATTAAAGGTTAACATTGACATTGCGCCTGTGATAACCGCTAAAGGTGCAATATTGGTGCAGAACCAGAGGGTAAACAGATCCCGAACCTTACCGTTTCGTTCAGATGGATCAACGTAATCAATTGAATGGCTTTCTATCGCGAAAGCATTTTTTTCATTTTGGCTCATATCCTTAATCTCTCTTTGAGGAACTCATTTTCCTCAATATCAATCTATTAGTGAGAGTAAACTTAGGTTTCACAACCTGCCTAGTCAGTGCCATATCTAGATAACCTGACTTCAATTTCTTTAGTTGTTACACACTGTTTTTTCAGCAGTTTTGGGGAGTAAATGGCAAAAAAAGATAAAGCGAACCCTGTTGATGCATTTTAAGGCCCAACAATAACGATCTTTTTTAAACCCTGATTCGGTTTATAGGATTCTAAAATTCAATCTATTCATAAGTTCATCCATGAAACTCAACTTCCTTTATCTTGTCTTTGCGGTGCTATCGCATTACAAAGGGATCATCAATCGGCTGATCTGACGTGCGCAGCCACACCGTTTTTGTGGTGGTGTAATCCAGCACCGCATCTGATCCACCTTCGCGCCCGTGACCAGACAAGCCATGACCACCAAAAGGAGCCAGCGGTGACACGGCACGGTAAGTATTCAACCAGACAATGCCTGAACGTATGGCTTTAGTCATACGGTGAGCACGGCCTAAATTATTGGTAAATACACCTGCGGCAAGCCCATAAGGCGTATCATTGGCTTTCTGGATGGCTTCTGTCTCAGTACTAAAACTCACAACCGCCAATACAGGACCAAAAAGTTCAGTCATGACACAATCTGCCTGTGGTACATCACTACAGTCCAGAATCGTCGGCGAGTAATAATAACCCTCACGAGCTAGTGATTTCCCACCTGTAAGCAATTTCGCGCCTTGCTGAATGGAACTTGCGACCACCTGCTCGATTTTCTGGCGCTGACGTAGCGTGCATAGAGGACCATATTCAGTTGCCATATCATCAGGCAAACCAATCTTGATGCTCTGTACCCGCTCAACCAGACGCTGTACAAACTCATCCTTGATGCTTTCCTCAACCAGTAAACGGGAACCCGCAACGCAGCTTTGCCCAGTAGCGGCGAAGATTGCAGCCACCTGCGCATTTACAGCGCTTTGCAGATCTGCATCTGCAAACACGATAAATGGAGATTTTCCACCCAGCTCAAGTGATACTTTGGCAAGGTTTTCAGCCGAATTACGCACAATATGACGTGCGGTTTCTGGACCACCTGTAAATGCCACGTGCGCCACATCTGGATGGCTACTCAGTACAGCACCACATTCAGGGCCAAAACCAGTAATGACATTAATCACCCCTGCTGGAAATCCTGCTTCATGAACCAGACGGGCAAAGGCAAGTAACGGTGCAGGTGCTTCTTCCGAAGCTTTTAGCACAACTGTACATCCCGCAGCTAAAGCTGGGCCAACTTTAACCGCTGACAGGAATAACTGACTATTCCATGGAACGATCGCAGCCACCACGCCGACAGGTTCACGAATGGTCCACACCTGCATGTCCTGCTTGTCGATAGGCAAATAACTACCCTCAAGCTTATCCGCGATTCCCGCATAGTATCGATAATATTCCGCCACATAGGCAATCTGGCTGGAAGTTTCACGAATGATCTTGCCTGTATCACTGGTTTCATACTCCGCCAGTTGGGGTGCAGCCTTTTCAATCAAGTCGGCAAGTTTATACAGCAACTTGCCACGCTGTGATGCGGTCAGGTCTGCCCAAGCACTGTTCTGTAAAGCCTGTGATGCGGCAGCAACCGCACGATTGACTTCATCAGTACGCGCCTCAGGCATTTTTGTCCATACCTGACCCGTCGCTGGATTGATACTGTCAAATTGCGCAGCACCGTCCTCAAATTGACCATTAATATACAACTGGAATTGAGAAGTCATATCTTCTCTCCTATGCAAATGCAGGCATTACTTCATTAATCATACGCTCCAATGAGGCTTTCTTACGTTCAAAGCTCATGCCCGTATCAATCCAGAATGAATATTCGTTATAACCCATCGCCTCATAGGTCTTTAAGCGTTTAATCACTTCTTGTGCGGGACCAATCACATTATTTTTACGCATTGCTTCTGCACTATAAAACGGATGTGCTGCAATTTCATCTTCGCTTAATGGTGCAATCAAACCCTGATTAATTTCGCGCTCGTTTTTAAACCATGCGCCAAAATAGTTATAGAACACATTGATTTCGTCTGCTGCCAATTGAGCATCCTCTTCACTGTCAGCCACATAGGTATGACGCAGTAACATAATTTCAGGACGTGGCACATTAGCAAACTTCTCACATGCAGCATTGAAATGACCCATCAATTTCTCAACTTCGTCATCACCAAAATGCAGTGGTGTTACTTGCACATTACAACCATTTTGTACCGCAAACTCATGACTGTTTGGATCACGGGCCGCTACCCAGATTGGTGGATGTGGCTGCTGCAACGGTTGTGGTGCAGATGTGGTTTTTGGGAACTGCCAGAACTCACCATTATGTTCGTAGTCACCTTTCCAAAGATTCTTGATCGCAGGAATCATTTCACGTAAACGCTGCCCCGCACTCCATGCATCCATACCTGGCACCATACGTTCATATTCAAATGAATAAGCACCACGCGCAATCCCGATGTCTAGACGGCCGTTGGTGATGATGTCAGTCATGGCCGCCTCACCCGCCAGTTTAATCGGATGCCAGAATGGTGCCACCACCGTTCCTGTACCCAAACGCACATTCTGGGTTTTATTGGCAATATCAACTAGATTAATAAATGGGTTAGGTGCAATGGTAAAGTTCATGGCATGGTGTTCACCTGTCCATATGGCATGCATACCGCCACGGTCTGCAATCTGGCACAGCTCGATCATTTCATCATAAAGCTGCTTTTGGGTTTGCTGGTCAGAAACACGTTCCATGTGTACAAATAATGAAAAGCGCATGGTTAAACTTCCTCTTTAACAATTTGACGAACCGTTCCATTGGTTTGATTACCGTAATAAACACCATAGGTTTTTAGATGATTTTCCTTGCGATAGCGCATCAACATGCTCTGCAAGGCACTATCCACAAAATTCAACTGATCAAGGTCATTCAAGTCTACAAATTGACCTTTATGTGCCGTGGGTACAGGCGTATTGCAAAGGAAGGCAATATATTGCTGCTGTGTGGTCACATCATCATAGACAGAGTAAATAAAACTCGGTGATGCTTCTGGCTGATAGGCTGCAAAGATTTTTTCCAGCGCTTTTTCCGCCCCATCCTTATCCACCACCAAATGCGGCAATGTCCATTTATTATCAGCCGTTTGTTCAAGCAAAATCTGGTTTTCATGTCCAACTAACGCCATCATCATCACTTTCATGCTTGAAATAACGTCAGTGGATGATTTAGCTGGGGTGAAATATGCGCCGCGGTAATAACCGAGACCTGCAAAGCCTGCTGAAGCGAAATCCTCAACTTTACCAATCAGGATCGCATGATCACCAGCATCAACAATTTGATACGTGGTGCAGTCAAACCATGCACTCACCCCGTCAATCAATGGATTTTGGTGTTCGCTTGTTGACCATGCCACTTGGGCAAAACGGTCATCACTTGGGCGGGCGAAAGTGTTGGAAACGTCCTTTTGCTCTTCCGCCAAGATATTGATGGCAAAATGGGATGCGTTGGCGAAGTTATTGTAGTTGCTGGATGTCTTGGCAATGCTCACCAAAAGCAAGGCTGGGTCCAGAGATACCGAAGCAAAGGAGTTTGCGGTAAAGCCTAATGGTGTTCCATCCTCTTTGCAGGTGGTGACCACCGTCACGCCCGTCATAAATGATCCAAAGGCATCACGGAGTTCACGTATTTTATTGACAGTTTCCATCTCACTCATTGTTATATTCCTTCATTGATATATGGCAATCTAGAGGCTGGTTTCCAACCATGCCTGCATTGCATTGTTCACTTTATCTGGTGCGGTCAAGTTCACCATATGGCGTTCATTTTCAATCACAATCGCTTTGCCATTTTTTGCCTTACTGGCCATCTGGATTGCCATTTCCGCAGTTGAATTAGGATCACCTGTGCCTGTTAAAATCAGGGCTGGACAACGAATATTTGACCACTGATCTGCATATACCGCATCGCCTCGCGCAAAAGCGGAATAAGCCGTTGCATAACCAGACCTATCAACATCTTCTAGCCACGATTTCACTTTGCGCGCAGCCTGCTGCTCAATTTCGCTATCGCCAAACCAACGCTGCAATGGAGTCTCAATATCAATATGGCCAGTCTTTAATTCTTCCGCCCGCCGAATCACGGCATCCTTTGCCTGTGGGGTACGTTTATACACGCCATTCAGCACTGCCATCCGTTTTACCAGATCAGGTCGGGTAGCGCTTACGCCTGTGGTAATCAGAGCCCCCATTGAATGACCCGCCAGATTTACAGCACCTAGATCCAGCGCATTAATAAACTCGATAGTCCAGTTTACAAAGTCCTGCAATTGCGCATCATCCGCCAACTTGGTGCTTTGGCCATGCCCTGGCATATCCAACGAAATGACTCGGTAATGTTTTGAGAAATACTCAATTTGTGGATACCATGCCTGTGCTTGCATTCCCACGCCATGAATCAGCACCAATGGTTCTCCCTCCCCCTGCTCAAAATAATGAGCAATACGGTTATTTGATAGCGGCTGGGTTTTCGAGATCATGACCTAATTCCTTTAAATCCTGATAACGGTCACCAATACGATGATGTGGACGACCACCTGTAGCAGCACCTATCACGACCACTAGTTCATCAGCCGCAGGTGCATCTGGAATGGCAAACTGTAGAGTTAAATAGTGTGAACGGCGACCTTCATCATTTTTATCCACCATTGGAATCAGGATTGGCGCATTGGCGGGACCTCGAGTGTTGTTAAAGGCTAAATAAGATTTTGCGCCAACTGCTCCACGGTAAGTATTACCAAAATGTAAGGTATGGATGAGTGCGGATGCATGTTCAAGTTCTCCATCTAATCCCACGACCGCACTTTTACCAAAGGCCTCCACGGCTTCACCTGAACCCACCTCATCTATAATCAGTTTAGTCAGATGTTCACTTAGAATAGGTGCAATACGGCGGATTTCGGGTGTTAGGTTTTCGACATAAGCCTGCCCTGCCCAGGGATTTTTAATTACAGCCGCAGCAGCGACCATCTTTAATGGTTTTGCTGCTTCTTTACCGCCATCGACATACGTCGTTTCAACGTGAAGTACTGTTTTACGGATTAGATTCATGGCATTTCCTTGCGAGTGAATATATCTTGTCATTCGTATTATGGTATACCATAATACATAATGAAAAAAAAGCAAGAGTTTGCTATGCTCTTTTTTGGTAAAGAACATGTAACAAAACTCTGCATTACTGAAATCAGGAAAGATTAATTTCTATGAATCTTAAAATTGAAAACCCACCTGTGACTTTGCGTGAGCTTTGTCTAGATAAAGTGCGTAATGCCATTATTACAGGTTATTTTCCATCAGGAAAAAGATTGGTTGAACGGACCCTTTGTGAAGAACTCGGCGTTAGCCGCTCCGTGGTACGTGAAGTCATTCGCTATCTGGAAGCAGAGGGTCTGGTTGAAATCTTGCCGAATAAAGGTCCAATTGTTTCATTACTGGATTGGGAAATTGCTTCACAAATCTATGAAATCCGTCTTTTACTCGAACAAAGTGCTGTTGCGGATTGCACCAAAAATCTTACTGATCAAACCACTCAACAATTAAAAGAATTATTGGCGGAACTTGAACAAGCTTTTGCTGCTGATGATATTAATTTGATTATTGCCACCTCAGCAAAGCTGTATGAGACCATTTTCACTACAGCGAAACATTACATCGCCTGGGAAGTGGTACAACGTCTAAACGGTCGTATTAGTCGACTTCGTGCCATGACCATGAAATCCACTAGACGTGAGGTTTCAGGTTACCAACGTATAAAAAATATGTGCGAAGCGATCTACTTAGACAAAGATGCTGACAAAGCTAAGCGAGCTGTTGCTGAACATATTGCTGAAGCGGCCTCAGTCGCAAAAAATATTTTGAATAGTTAATGATTAAAGTGCAAATATAAAGGCTATGACGCCTTAAATTAGATAAGGATATAAAAATGTCAGCTTACTGGATTGCTCACGTTACCATCCACGATCTGGAGCAATATAAACAATATATGGCTTTAGCACCTCACGCTTTTGAAAAGTATGGTGCAAAGTTTCTTGCAAGAGGCGGTAACTCGTATTGCTTGGAAGGCGAAGAATATCAACGTCATGTCATTATCGAGTTTTCAGACCTAGCAACAGCCCATGCTTGTTATGATTCAGAAGAATATAACAAAGCCCGAGCTGCCCGCCAAGGTTGTGCTGAGGTGATGATCAACATTGTTGAAAGCCTAGACTAACAGTAATTAAAAAAAGCAGATTAAAAGAGAGTATTAAATCTCTTTTAACCTGCTAATTTCATCCTTATCGTATTTAACCTTGTCCAGAAAGTGCTTTAGATCCCCATCGGTTGGCGCGTTTAAATGTGCCTAGATCATTAAATCGCACGCCCATATCACGCATAACTTTGTGCGCAACAGGCGCTGTCATTTGACGAAGATAAAATGGCTCTTTAACCACAAAGTGATGAATCGCATGAGTGGAACCAAAATTAAAACAAAATAACTGGAATGGCATCATCCACCATGGCTTGAGCACTTGAGTTTGCTGAATCACATTGCCTAACTCGACATCGCCATAGTAATGCATATTACTGGTCACAAAATGTAAGCAGAAAGTCCGCAATACATTCGGTGCAATCCAAACAACCGTTAAGATATTCACTACATGCATCACTTGCAAAGTATTAACTGACCATAAAATTGAAATATCTGCCAACATTGCAACCAAGTTAACCGCATGGAACCCTAAAAATACATACCAAAGTGACCAGTGAATAATACCTAATGGGAAATAGGCTTTGAAACTACGCTTTAAAATCATTTTGCGTACAGTCCAATTATTCGCAGCAAGGACTCGAAATAAGACGGCTAACCCATTATCACCTGTCGCAAATAAACGGCGGATTCCCCAGACATCACCATTCCCTAATGCTCTTTCTTCAATATCATGTTCGGTACCAGACATTTTATGATGATTAAAATGTAACTCTCGGCGCGCCCAAGGATTAATGGTGCTTGGACGAGCTAACCATACCAATCCCATCATCAAATGATGTGCCCACGGTTTTTTACGAAAATACATCCAATGAATCAAATCATGTTCTAACTCATGGGTTAAAGAGGCAAAAAAAGCAATGAGTGGAATCGTCCACCAGACAGAGAGTTGATGTACGATATAAAAGTAAGCTGTCACGCCCATACCAGCTAAAGAAAAAGCCAAAATCAGGGCGCCTATGGCATTTTGATGTTGCAAAATAGAATATTTTTTTCGTAATGCAACGCCTTCTGCGTTTACTACTTTTTTTATATATTCTGTTTTTTCTGCGTCCGTCCAACCCGATGAATCTTGGTAAGTGTAACTCATAAACTTGTCCTTGGTTTTTCCAATACCTTTAATTTATTTATATCGCCCTGAATACGCTTAACTCAAAATGCCAATCTCTTGGCTGTCGACGCCAACTTATTGTTATCTACACAAATATGCAGAAAAACTTTGAATAAAACCTTCTATACTTGTCAATGGAATCTGATTTATACGTTATAGGATATGACATGTCACAGACAGCAACAGCACTAACCAGTTGGGTGAAAGCTATTCAAAAGGCGCTTGAAAAAGCAGGCTGTGATAGTCAAGTCTTATTAAAGCAAGCGGGCTTGGATATTCAAGTTTTAAATGATCCTAATGCTCGATATTCATTAGAACAAACGGCATATCTATGGCGTTTAGCCGTTCAAGCTACAGAGGATTCCTGTTTTGGGCTTAAAGTTGCCAGTCAGGTCAATCACCATACCTTCCATGTTCTAGGGAATTCACTTAATACCAGTGTTACGCTTAAAGAAATGTTTGGGCGAATTATTCGTTATTTCCGTTTGGTGACCAATATTCCCGAGCTTGAATTTTTTAGTAAAGGCAGCAATCACTATTTCTTAATCCATGTGCCTGAACAAGTCCAACCTGAAGCAATCGATGCATTTATTTCTGTATTCATTCGGGCTTCACGGGCATTACAAGGTTCTGATTTCTCACCACTACGAATCGAACTACGTCGTTCAGAACCAGCGGATCTTGATACTTATCAAAGTATTCTAAAAACGCCTATCGCTTTTAATGCGCCAAAAGACATGATCGTGTTTGATACAGCCAGTATCGAACAGCCCTTAGACGGTGCAAACCCTGAGCTGACGCAAGAATATGATGAAATTATCATGCGCTATCTCGCCCGTTTTGATAAAGAGAATATACTTGCCCGCGTTAAACTGAAACTTATTGAGCGCTTATCGACTGGGGAAATACATCAACATGAGATTGCCAAAAGCTTAGGCTTGAGCATACGCAGTTTGCAACGAAAACTGTCTGAGGAAAAAACAACTTTTAGCGAGTTATTGGATAACACAAGACAAGAGTTGGCCATGTCGTATATCAAGAACATTGCTTATAGTATTACTGAAATCGCCTATATTCTCGGCTTTACTGATGTGAGTAGTTTCTCTCGCGCTTTTCGACGTTGGACCAATTCCTCACCAGTAAAGTATCGTGAAAACAATATTTCCAATCCATTGTCCAATCACTAAAAATAAAATAGATAAAAAACGGATACATCTGATTGGATATATCCGTTTTAGATGAATGAATTATTGTTTATTTAATAATTCCAACATAGAAACAGTGATCACTTTCACTCCTACTGGTAATGCTTTCAAATCCACCATAAATTCTGAACTATGCGGAACGTAGGGCATCTGTTTACCCTGTTTAATTGCATTGGCGAACACAACGGGATCTGCCACACCGACAAACATGAAATTAAATGGAACATCGTTGTGCTCACCTAATAAATGATGCACATCTTCTGAACCCATAAATGCGGGATAGTCTGTTAATACTTTGTTCTCCCCCAGTAATGCTTTCAAGGGTGCATTTAAGCGTGTTGAAAACTCTTTATGGTTCACCACAGGTGTGGTTGAGCCTTTCAATGTAATCTGAGGAAGCTGCTCTTTTGGCATTCCTTGCATTTGAGCAACCCCTTCACTCACTAGATGAATACGATTCACCATGGCTTCACGTGCTTTAGGATCAAACCACCGAAGATTCATTTTGACCATAGCCGATGACGGTACAACATTATTCACACTACCCGCCTGAATTGAACCCACAGATAAAACGACTGGCTGTTGGGCACTCACTACATTGCTCCCAATGCTTTGATATTCTGTAATTGCATTGGTGGCCATATAGATCGGGTTTTTGCTTAAGTGAGGCATCGAACCATGCCCTGGCACACCTTTAAATAACACATCGACTTGATCTGTTCCCGCCATTCGTGGTCCTGGCGCATTGATAACTATACCTACGGGTGCAGGAACAGTATGAACAGCAAAGAAGTAGTCTGGTTTAGGTATATTATACTTACTCCATAAGCCCTCTGAGACCATCGCTTTTGCTCCAGTCACTTCTTCTTCAGCAGGCTGGGCAACCAAAATAATCGTGCCACGCCACTCTTTTTTGAGCGCCACCATAGCCCGCGCCATACCCAGCATCCATGTCACATGTGCATCATGCCCACACATATGTGCAACAGGCGTTTCCGTTCCATCCTTTAACTTGACCCGAACTTTACTAGCGTATGGCAAACCCGTCGCCTCTTCAACGGCATTGGCATCCATATCTGCACGAAACATGATGGTTGGACCATCACCATTTTTGAGAACACCAACCACGCCAGTTTCTGCAATACCTGTTTTAACATCAAAACCCAATGATTTAAGCTCTTTGGCAACAATGGCTGCTGTCCGCGTTTCCATAAAAGCCAATTCAGGATGTTGATGAATATCTTTATAGACTTTACTGAGCCAATCGGTTTGCCCATCAATCAATGAGACGGCTTTGACTGAGACAGCAGGTAAACTAAGTGGTGCGTTCGTGGTACTTTGAGCGTTCACCACGCCGCTCAAGGCAAGTGTGGAAAACCCAACCAAATGACATAAATGTTTGGCTATACGCTTCATGAAATTATTCCTTTATTACATATACCGTTAAGCTCGATTCACAACATTGTTGATGCTTTGTTGTAACTCTCTCTTTTCTAGTTTATTTAACAACATGCCAAACAAGGCAGCCATGATATACATGAATATTGAGTAGATTGCGGCGGGCATCGCTGCCATTGAGCTGGCCATAACAGTAAGTGCGATTGTTAATGCTAATGTCCCGTTGTGAATACCGATTTCAAAGGCACAAGCCTTGGCTTGAAAGCGGTTAATACCAAATAAACGCGGTACAAAATAACCCACGGCTAAACTACAAATACAGAAAACAAAGGTTGCGCCACCGACTTGTCCGATATAAGTCATCAACTTTTGATAATCTTTAGCGATCGCTAGCGTGACAATAAATAGCAAGAACACGATTGCAAAAATACGCACAGGTTTATGAAGTTTTTCAGAAAAATTTGGAGCAAAATGACGGATAAACATTCCAATAATGACAGGCACCAAAATCAACGCAAACACTTGAACAATCTTGGAGAATTGCAGCCCCACCTCTTGTGAACTCGACATGAAATGCTGTAAAGAAAAGTTCACAATCAGAGGCAAAGTAAATGCAGCTATAATGGAATTGACCGCAGTTAATGTCACATTCAGCGCCACGTCTCCTTTAAATAAATAGCTATATAGATTAGCTGTAGGTCCTCCTGGTGAAGCAGCAAGCAACATTAGCCCCACAGAAATCATCGGTGGTAAAACAAATATTTTACAGATCATGAATGCGATCCCCACCAAAACAATCAATTGGCAGAATAAAGCAATAAATACAGCCTTCGGGTGCTGACGAACGCGTTTAAAATCATTCGGTGTAAGTTCTAACCCAAGACCAACCATCACAATGGCAAGTGCCATCGGCAAAAATACGGTAATTAATACTGAATCCATGAGCGAAATTCCATTCATTAAAATAATTGTTGATGTATTTTTATTTAAAACTTGTAGCCAATTTTTAAGCCATATCCAATCGAGTGATTCTTATTAAATTCAGCAACATAATAATCACTACCAGCCTGTGCACCCAGTTGACCCTTGGCATCTCCTAACCAAAAATATTTTGCACCACCTGAAATAAAAGTTTGCGGTGTAGGGCTATATTGTGCACCTAAGCCCAAATTGTAATAACCTTTCGCTGGCCCACCTGTAGAAACTTTCTCACCTGCACCTGAGTCCCAACCTACAGATACAGACCCAAACCATTGAGGTGAAATACGCTGTCCAAGTCCAAGCGTCGCGGACCATTGATCGTCAAAATAACGAACTAAATTAAAACCCTCTGGACGACTTGGCGTTGATAAAACCCCAACTATTTTTGAAACCTCCCCAAATCTGTAAGGCTGCAATGCTAACTCACTCCAATTCACCCAACGTACATTACCAAACAGTAAGGTTCCTGGACGTAACCCTGTTTTAAACTCTAAATTAACTGAGTTTGGTGATTTAAATTTCGTTGTGCCTGAAGTTTGGGCATTTGGAAGTTCTGCAATAATTTGATTTAGAGCTGCTTTTTTTTGCTCAGTCATCTGTCCGATTGAAACCATATAATCTAAATGCTGATCCATCAGATCACGGCCTTGCTGAGTACTAAGCATGTCAATTAATGGAAGGTTTTCATGAGCTGTGACTTTATGGGTAATTGCTGAGCGATAAGTTACAGACACTTGCATCGCTTTTTCAGGAATTTGATAAGCAAAGCCTGCCAACCAGCCCCAGTCCCCAACTGTTTTAGTATGAAAGTCATACCCGTTGTACAGACTAAATACCGCTCCTCTTAACTCAACTTGACTTTTAAAAGTTTGGTACGTTGGCCCTAAATAAAAGTTCCAGTTTTTGTTAGGTTGATAGCCGAAAACTAAACTCAAATTTTGCATATCAAAACTGGACTTAGAGTTACCTGTTGGTACTTCTCTGTCGGTTGCATCGGCAAGCTTTGTTGTCGTGATGCCTGGTAACATGGCTGTATCATTTGGACTTGCAACAAAACTATTTTTTCCTGAATATTCTGTATCCGCACCAAATGGTTGATCATAAAGTAAACCCAATGAAAACTGTGGTGAAAGCTGCAATTTCAAAGCGGTGGTAGGACGATAATCAGTATGAGCAATATCAGAAATTGTATTATGCGTTAAGTTAGTTCCTGCTTCTTTTCCCTTTAGTGATGTATCAGTGACAGATAGCCCAGCTTCAAAATAATTGCCAGGTTGTAAAAATGCAGATATCGACTGCCCTGTTCTATCAAATGCGGCTGCATAGGTCTGATTGGTGCAGATTGAAGCTAAAACCGTGAGTAATAACTTTTTTTTAATTTCAATATTCATGAATCCATCCTGGACTTTTATTTTTCACCTCTTAATTTATTTATTTTTATAATTAAATGCTTAACTCAGAACGCCAAACACTTGGCTGTTGGTGCCAATCTTTTCAGTCTATGGATATATGACAAACATAAACTTAATAAAAAACAAAAGTATAAAGGATAAAATCCCAATCAAAATACGTATACGTTCAACGCTTAGATCACGTATACGTACTTCATTGGGTTGGCGTCATTTAAACCAATTTATCTTTATAAAAGAAATAATAACTCGCATAACAAGCAATAATAAATAGCAGGCAACAGACAAAACCGACTTGCATTGATGGATCAGCGACCATACTCAAGCAGGTAATCACACAGAATACGCCACCTAAAATTGGTGTCAGAGGAAACAACGGCGCAGCAAATTTCAGATCTTTAACTGTTTTACCTGATTTGATCCATTGTCGACGGAAGTTAAATTGACTAATACAAATCGTAATCCACACCACCACCATGGTAAATGCAGCGACACCTAACAAGTTTTTAAAAATCGTTTCAGGTGCGAAATGTTCTGATAGTAGTCCAGGAATTGCCCCAAACATGGTGACCACAATCGCAATAATCGGTGTACCGGAAGCGGTTAAGGTAGAAAAAACTTTGGGCAATTGTTTTTGAATCGAGAGCGACCACATCATGCGAGATGCAGCAAATAAACCTGAGTTTGCTGCAGAAAGTAATGCGGTAATAATTACAAAACGAATAATATCTTCTGCATAAGGAATCCCAATAAAATTAAATACCGTGACAAATGGACTGCTACTAATTCCACTGGCATTGAGACCGGCCATTTCAAATGGAAGTAAGGCACAAATCACCACAATCGTACCCACAAAGAAAATCAATAAACGCCAAATCGCAGCATTAATTGCTTTCGGTACAGTTTTGGCTGGATCTTCTGCTTCACCTGCAGCCACACCAATTAACTCAGTGCCGGAAAAGGCAAAATTTACGATCAGCATCGTGGCAAAAATTGGGAAAATACCTTGTGGAAACCAACCATGTTCAGTTAATTTACTAAACAAGGGTGCTGATTCATGACCTTGATAAGGAATAAAACCAAATATCGCCACAAGCCCTAAACCAATAAAGCAAATAATCGTCAACACTTTAACAAGTGATAACCAGAACTCCGACTCAGCAAAAAAGCGAGTCGAGCTCACATTTAATCCAAAAACTAAAGCTGCAAATATCAGCGTCCAAATCCACATCGAAATCGAAGGAAACCATTCCTGCATAAGCAATGCAGCAGCAGTAAATTCTGTACCGAGGGTGGCAGTCCATGTCAACCAGTACAACCATGTCACCATGTAACCTGTACCTGGACCAATATAGGTTCGTGCGTATTCACCAAAAGCCCCAGAAACAGGCATGTGTACAGCTAACTCACCTAGACATAACATCACCATATAGGCAATAACACCACCGAGTAAATAAGCTAAAACGGCCCCAAAAGGCCCAGCCTGAGAAATGACATCTCCCGACCCAAGAAACAATCCTGTTCCAATCGCGCCACCTAATGAGAGCATCACCAAATGACGTTTGGTCATGGCACGTTTTAATGGTTGTCCAACTACCACACCTGAGGATGGAACATTTGATGGGTGAGATGCCTCTTGCTGGGGTGCATAGTCCCCACTCAGCACATCTCCTGTCAGAAATGTCTTCTCATTGTTATTACTCATACACAATTACTCCAATTGTATTCTTATGACAACTTGTCCTTGCTGTTTCGATTTTTAAAAAAGATTGTTAAGAGAATCCTTCATTTTCAATGATTTGTTTCTACTGAATATCCATATTCAAACTCCATGTACAGTGTTTCCTTGAACCGTTTTAAATATTAAGACTGGTTTTTATCTACATCATTTCTTTGAGGACAAGCCCTGCCCTTAATCCAATTTTCACATTCGGATTTGGAAATAAAATCCAGACTTGCTGATCGTGTGCAATATAATTTCCAGCTTCTTGGGTCGCGATTACATCGCCTTTTTGAAAGGTTGAAAAGTTAGGTGCATCCGCATCGAGCTGTAGTTGGAAGTTCTCACTTTGTTTTAAAATTGAATCCACAACCTTAAATTGGCGAATGGTTGTTTTTTGTCGTGAAGGTAAAACTGCACCTGTAATTACAGCGCGAAGCACTTGATCAATCCCGGAAAATTCAGCTAAATCATTTTGACCAAAGGGCTTGGCTTTACCTAACTCCAAAGTACTGCTCGCTGCCTGAAAATACTCTGCAGTAAAATGCGTGAAGGTTTTACCCACTGCATTGTGATAGACCAAAGCATCAAGATTTGCAGCATTGAGACTTTCAATCAAAAAATCATCGTAGGGTTGGGTCTGATAAGGAAATAAGGCAAAGACAGGAAGTAATGAAGCTCGAATTGCCGTATGCAAATCATAATGATAGCGTTGAGCATCCACATTACTTTGTTGAAAGAATTGCATTGTGACTTGTTCTAGCCGTGCAGCCCGTTGGGTTTCATCATCCATCGTTAATTGCTGATAAGCGCCACAAAACATGCGGTTCATATCATTTTCCAGATAACGCACACCTTTGCGAATCGCTTGCGTATTACCAAAAACAAAAAGAACGCGCTCGGTTAAATGCAAGTGATGCGTAAACAAGTCTTGAATAATCTTCGCAAGCAATTCGATCGGTGCTGTTTCATTTCCATGAATTCCTGCTGAAAGTACGAGGGCTTTTTTATAGCTTGTTTTAGGCGTGCATATTAACAACCCTTCACCTAACCATTGCCAAGTAAATCCTGCTGTTTCACCTTGAGTTTGCTCAGGTATTTGCTGTGATAATGTCAACGTTAATAAATCAAGCATGTACTTTTATCCCTTATCTAAATCTTCCCTAACCCCTCTTTGCAAAGAAGGGAAAACGTAAGGGAAGATTTTTATTCCTATGCTTATCTTTATCTCTGGAAGTGATAAACCGACCCTAAACCTAAGATTTGGGTTAATTCATCCAGTGCAGTACGACTCTCAATCAGCAAACTTGGATCCGCTAAATCATCCTGCGTTAATTCATCACGATAATGTTGATCGACCCACTGATTCAGGGTTTTAAACAAACTATCATTCATAAATAAATTCGGATTGACTGCTGCAAGTTCAGCTTCATTCACCGCGACCCGTAAGCGTAAACATGCAGGCCCACCGCCATTACGCATGCTTTCACGTAGGTCAAATACCTTGATGTCATCAATAGGCGTGCCCATTTGAATCATGTCATTCAAATAGCTCCAAACCGCTTTGTTCTGACGAGATTCTTCAGGTACAACGATACTCATCCCACCATCTGCTCGTGTCAGAATCTGGCTATTGAACAAATATGTCGCAACAGCATCTTCAACAGTTACACGGTTTTCAGGGACTTCGATTGAGATAAATTCTTGCTCAATCCCTGCCATTTTCTGGCGAATTTCATCCAAGGCTTGTGTTTGATTCAAAAACGCATGTTGATGATGGAAAAGTACCTGTTGGTTGCTGACCGCAATCACATCGTTATGAAATACACCTTGATCAATCACGTCAGGATTCTGTTGAATAAATACCGTCCGTTTTGCATCTAAACGGTGTAAACGTGCAATCGCCTCACTCGCTTCACGGGTTTGACGTGCAGGGAATTTCTTCGGTGCAACCGTACCACCGAGCTGTTGCTGTCCGTAAACAAAAACTTGAACGCCAGCTTGCTCATATCCACCGCCTAGACGGTTATGATTGGCTGCACCCTCATCACCAAATAGTGCTGCATCTGGTAAGGCGTCATGATGCGCGAAATATATATCATTATCGAACATCGCTTTCAGAATTCGCGTTGTCGTATGATGCTCAATTGAGCGATGGAACTTATTATTTAGATTTGCGGCTGTAAAATGTACACGTCCATCCGCGCTATCAGCCGATGGTGACACGGTGCATGAGTTTGCAGTCCACATAGAAGATGCTGAACTGAGTGAAGATAACAATGCAGGTGCTGTTCGCATTGCTTGTGCAATCACCTCAATATCACTACCAGTAAAACCTAAACGGCGTAAGGTTGGAACATGTGGACGCTCTTGTGGTGCAAACACCCCTTGCTTAAGCCCTAGATCCGCAAGGGCTTTCATTTTCTTTAAGCCTTGCTTGGCAGCTAATTTCGGATTCGATGCGTTATTGCGGTTTTTGGTCGATGCAACATTACCAAAAGATAAGCCTGCATAGTGGTGGGTCGGTCCAACTAAACCATCAAAATTGATTTCATAACCTGACATTTTTTTCTCCCTATCGTCACGGCACGATTTAACTTAGAGCACAATGCCCGGTGATAATTTTGAAGGTAGTGTAACGTGATCACTTTCCAGTGAAGCCATCGGCCACGCACTATAATCTGCTGCATAAAATGCACTTGCACGATGGTTACCAGATGCACCGACACCGCCAAATGGTGCAGCACTAGAAGCACCCGTTAATGGTTTATTCCAGTTCACGATGCCAGCGCGTGCTTCGATCAGCACACGATCAAATAACTCTCGATCAGGTGAAACCAAACCAACAGCCAAACCAAAACGTGTGTTATTCGCTATTTTGAGTGCTTCATCAAAATCGTGATAACGATAGATCGTTGTCAATGGACCAAAGTATTCATCATCTGGGATTGCATTCACTTCACTCACATCCAAGATGCCAGCGGTAAGTAATGAACTGTTAGCTTGAGGACGGGTCATTGCTAATAACGGCTTTGCACCTAGTGCAATCAATTTGTTTTGTGCAGTCATCATCTGATCTGCTGCATGCGCTGAGATTACCCCGCCCATAAATGGTTGTGGTTCAACATCCCATGCACCAATTACTAAATTTTTTGCGACCTCAACAAAACGTTGAATGAATGCATCACCATTTGCACCATGTTTCACAATTATGCGGCGTGCACAGGTACAACGTTGCCCCGCAGACACAAAAGCAGATTGAATCGCCAGATTCACCACAGCATCAATATCAGTTGCTTCATCAATGATTAAGGCGTTATTTCCGCCCATCTCAAGAGCTAGAATTTTTTCAGGTGCACCTGCCATTTGTTTATGCAAGTGATAGCCAGTGTTGGCGCTACCTGTAAAGAGTAAACCATCAATTTGCTCAGCAGCAGCTAATGCCTCGCCTGTCGCACGACCACCTTGAACCAGGTTGAGCACACCATTGGGTAATCCCGCCTGTTGCCACAATTTTGCAGTTTCTTCTGCTGTCCATGGCGTAAGCTCACTTGGCTTAAATACCACCGTATTACCAGCAATTAATGCAGGCACGATATGACCATTCGGTAAATGTCCAGGGAAATTATAGGGACCAAATACAGCGAGTACCCCATGAGGACGATGGCGCAATGATGCGATGCCATCTGGCATTTCCGTTTCACTAAAACCCGTGCGTTGATGATAAGCACGAATTGAAATCGCGATTTTCCCAATCATCGATTGGACTTCAGTCAAGGTTTCCCAAAGTGGTTTACTGGTTTCTTGACTAATCACTTGTGCCAGTTGATTTTTATTTTGTTCAAGCAGATTGGCAAAACGTTCAATAATCTCAATACGTCGTTCTAATCCAAGTCGTGCCCATGCAGGGAAAGCATCTCTTGCTGCTGCACACGCTGTATCAACATCAACGGCATTGGCTTCTTGACCCGCCCAAATCTGTTGATTGCTTACTGGATTGGTTTTAATAAAGCTTGTACCTTTTCCCTGTACCCAAGCACCATTGATTAATAATGCACCTTGTGACATTAGTGATTCTCCATTTTATCTAATGCTAAAACTCGCACTTGATCATGTTCTTGGACATGCAATGCTTGAGCTTGTGCTGGTGTGATCATTAAAGTATCGCCCTCAGAGACGCAGTTATTGATCAACAGCACGCAATAATCTTGGTATTGGTCATTGGCAACCAAATAGTGAATATCCGTCGTTTCAATTTGCTCAGTGATTTTGACTGTGAGTAAACGACTTTCTTTGACTGCACGTAGATCGGCAGTGTTAGCTTCTAAAGTTGGCCCTGCATCAAAAATATCGACGTAGCCTTGATAATGAAGCCCTTCTGACATCAATACTTTCGTCGCGGGAAGAGTCTGAGGATGGACTTCCGCAATGACTGCACGAGCTTCGGCGGGTAATAAATCCACATACACTGGAAATCTTGGCATCAACTCAGCAATAAAGACTTTCTGTCCAATGCCACTCAAATAATCTGCGGTCGCAAAATCCATATTAAAGAAGTGATAGCCCAAAGCATCCCAAAATGGTGAATGTCCATTTTGATCAGAATACCCACGCATCTCCGCTATCAGTTTTGCTTTAAAGTGTGACTGAAATGCGGCAATAAAAAGAAAACGCACCTTAGATAAAAATTTGCCGTTTTGATTTTTACGATAATCAGGATCAAGGAACAACGTACACAGTTCACTACAACCCGTATGGTCATTACTTAAAAACAGCGTATCTAAGGCTTTATATACATTTAAGGTTTTCGAAGCATGCACCTGTGTGGCCACACGGAAGTTATAGAAGGGCTCGTTTAAGCCGACTGCAACTTCAATTGCACTCACGCCTACAATCTTCTGTAGAGTCGTGTCCTCAAGTACAAATAAATAACTCTCGTCTGTCTTTTCAGCTAACCCAGCCAAGGTGTTGGTTGTTCGTGTAATACGTTCAGCCAAGATCTCTTTATTGCGTGGTAAGGAGGTCAGACCAATGCCTGTCTCTCCTGCTCGTTGCGCTAAACGATAAATATCATCTAAGTCCCGATGCGCTGCATGTCTAACAATCATCATGGTTAGATGCTCACAAATAGATTAAAGACGTGCTAAAGCACGAGCAAAACGACTTAGACCTTCATCAATATCTTGTTGAGAGATAATCAATGACGGCGTAAAACGCACCACATCTGCACCAGCAACAAGTGCTAAAAGACCTTCTTCACCAGCCAAGGTCACGATGTTTTTTGCTTTGCCTGCATACTCATCTTTAAGAACGCAACCAATCAATAAGCCTTGACCACGAATTTCCTTAAACAAACCATATTCAGCATTCAATTTATTTAATGCATCTACGAAATATTGATGACGTTGTTTCACACCTTCTAAAACTTCAGGCGTATTGATGAACTCAAATACAGCACCAGCAACAGCACAAGCCAATGGATTACCACCGTAGGTTGTACCGTGATCACCAACCGCATACATATTGGCGTATTTATCTGTTGTAATCATCGCACCAATTGGGAAACCACCACCCAATGCTTTTGCAGTGGTTAAAATATCTGGTGTTACCTCTGTATTCATATAAGCGTAGAGCGAACCTGTACGTCCCACACCAGTTTGTACTTCATCAAAAATCAGCACTGCGCCTTTTTCATCACACAGCGTACGTAGACCTTTTAAGAACTCAAGATCGGCAGGAACAACACCGCCTTCACCTTGAATTGGTTCAACAATCACCGCACAGGTATTGTCATCAATTATTGCTTTCGCAGCTTCTAAATCATTAAATGCAGTATGTTCAATACCTTCTGGTAATGGCGCAAAATCTTGTGAATATTTCGGTTGACCACCTGCCGTAACCGTAAATAAGGTACGACCGTGAAAGGCATTTTTAAACGCAACAATATTTTTTTTGTTTGGATTACCACTGAGCAAACCAATTTTTCGAGCCAGTTTTAATGCGGCTTCATTGGCTTCTGCACCCGAGTTACAGAAAAATACTTTGTCTGCAAATGTACTATCCACCAGTTGTTTTGCAAGGCGCAAAACTGGTTCATTGGTATAGCCATTGCCAATATGCCAAAGCTTTTGCGCTTGCTCAGTCAGTGCCTTAACCGCAATTGGATGTGCATGTCCTAATGCATTGACTGCAATTCCACCTGCAAAATCAATATATTCTTTATCATTTTGATCCCACAGACGAGCGCCTTCACCACGCACTAAAATGAAATTTGCTGGTGCAAAAACTGGAACCATCCAGTCATTAAAGTTGCTACGTGTAATCATGACATTACTCATTTTATTTACTCACTTCCTGTTTGATCATTGGGCTGTTTTAAACATCACAGCCCCGTTTTAAACTGATGTACTAAATTGATTAACCTGGGAAAATACCGCGTTCTTTACGCGCTTTTAAAATACGTTCACACGCCAAAATATAAGCGGCTGTGCGCAAGCTACATTCTTTTTGTGCCGCAGTATTCCAAACATCAGCAATGGCTTGAATCATCAATTTGTCTAGACGCTCGTTGATTTCATCCTCAGTCCAGAAGTAGCTCGCCATATCTTGAACCCATTCAAAATAACTGACCGTTACACCACCTGCGTTACAGATCACGTCAGGGACAACGGTAATATCACGACTGACAAATACATCATCTGCTTCTGGATAAGTTGGACCATTGGCACCTTCAAGTACGATTTTGGCTTTTAATTTTTGCGCGCGTTCAACAGTAATCTGACCTTCCAATGCCGCTGGGATCAGAATATCCATATCAACTGTCCAGAATTCTTCATCCGAAATCACAGTTGAATCAGAAAAACCCATCACACCGCCTGTTTCCACCACATGCTTTTGCAGTGCTTTGACATCCAACCCTTCTGCATTAAAAATCGTGCCTGTATGGTCTTGTACACACACCACTTTTGCGCCTGCATGACTAAATAAATAAGCGGCTTCATTCCCCACATTACCAAAGCCTTGTACAGCTACCTTAGTGCCATCAATCGTTAAGCCAATACGTTTTGCAACCTCTAAACCGGTTACAAATACACCGCGACCTGTCGCACGTACACGACCTAGAGAACCACCCAAATGTACAGGTTTACCCGTTACCACACCTGTAACCGTATGGCCTTTAATACTTGAATAGGTGTCCATCATCCAACCCATGATGTTGGCATTGGTACCAACATCTGGCGCAGGAATATCAATTTGAGGTCCAATAATTGGGCTGATTTCACTGGTGAAACGGCGAGTTAAACGCTCTAACTCACGTGGAGACAATTCTTTTGGATTAACACGGATACCTCCTTTCGCACCGCCGAATGGGAGATTAAGTACGGCGGTTTTAATGGTCATCCATGCAGATAAGGCCATGACTTCATTGAGCTCAACATCTTGATGATAACGAATACCACCTTTTCCCGGACCGCGAGATAAATTGTGTTGAACACGATAACCTTCGAAATGACGGATCGAGCCATCATCCATGACAATAGGAACATCAACAATTAATGTACGTTTAGGCGTTTTTAGCGTATTAATAAAATTGCTTAGATCTGCGTCAATATATGGCGCCACTCGATCAATTTGAGTGAGGTAGGTTTGCCAAGCACCGCTGTTTTGATCCGTATATGATAAAGACATCATCTGTTCCTTAATTAATCAATTATCCCTGTTTTTACAGATTCCCTTTTATTCAGGGTTTCCTGCCCTGTCATCCCTGATGCACATTCTGCGCAGCCACATCACGTCAAAAATGTTTTGGGCTTCATATACTGATTATTATTAAGAATCAAACTGATTCACAAAATTGCTTTTAATGATTAAAATGAATTAATTTTTATCAATTTGCACATAGAAAATATCAAAATGAACAATTTAGATCATATTATTCTAGGATTGCTAAAAGACAATGCGCGTATGTCCATTACCGACTTGGCGGCTAAAGCACGTGTCTCACGAGCAACTGTACAAAAACGTATTGAATACATGGAATCTACTGGTGTGATTACGGGCTATACCATTCGTTTTCGACCGAATGCTGAAAGAAATGTGATTCGAGCATGGATGAGCATTATGGTCGAAGGCACCAAAGCCCAAGCTGTGATTCGTGAACTACGTTTAGAATCCGCCGTTGAACGCTTACATACCACCAATGGTAAATGGGACATTTTGGTGGAGTTAGAATCTGACAGTTTAATCAACTTCGATAAGGCACTTGAACGTATCCGCAATATTTCAGGGATTTACAATAGTGAAACCAGCATTTTACTTTCTACATATAAAACTTAAGTCCCTATCAAGTGAAAAGCCGCTTGATACGATATGGCATCAAACGGCTTGGTAGCTCCAATGTTAATTTAGACTAAGTTTTAAAATGTGGATTTTCTAAGGGCAGATCCTTTTCTAAATGTTCATCAAAAACATCCGTCAGCATACTGTCATAACGTTTAGCATTGTATTGCAACAGTTGTTCTGCCTCTGTGGTATTAATAAAACCGACAGCAACGGCATCTGCAATATGCTCCTCAAATGACAGCCCTTTAAACTGATCTTTAGATTCTGCTTTTTTAAACTTATTCCAAAGCGGTTGTATTGCTAACAACATTTGGAAAGTAGACTCCATGCGCCCCATCACATCACTTTCATCAGTGTTGTAATACACATGTTTTTTCAGCTCTGCTCTAAATGGCGTTTCCTGTAACAGCAATTGAGCCACGTCCTGCTTCAACTGATCAGATGGTTTAGCAATTGGGCGACCAAATGGGAAACATACCAATTTCACCAAATTCGCGGCAATTTTCATTGGGAAATTATCATAGAATCCGAAAAATGCTTCCTGTGCATTAAACAAGGCTTTATTCAATGCCAATTCAGCATGTTTTTGATCAGACGCTGTACGTTGACCATTTTCATAGTATTTTAAAATCGCTGTCGCAATAAATAGATGCGAGTGGATATCCGCCAAGCGTCCAGAAAGCATTTCTTTACGCTTCAAATCACCAGCTAAAATACCCAATGCCATATCTGCGGTCAGTGCAAAATCAGCACTCATTCGATTGATCACCGCATAATACGGTTTTGAAAAATCGTCAGCTTGCTTAGAGCCTTCACGAGATCCTCCCGTGATAGCAAATGCCACCGCTTTGGCACCACGATTAAAGGTATAAGCCAAATGCTTAAACAACAATGGACTAAATTGTTTAAGTGCCGCCGCTTTATCTTCTGATTGCAACAATTGCAATTCTTCAAACAAGTATGGATGACATCTCATCGAACCTTGACCAAAAATCATCAATGAACGTGTCAAAATATTGGCACCTTCAACCGTGATAGCCACTGGAATAGACTGATAGGTCAACGCCAGGAAGTTACGTGGTCCAAGCTGAATTGCACGACCACCGACCACATCCATACCATGATTAATCACTTTTCTCATGGTTTCAGTGGCGTAATACTTCGCCATGGCAGTCATTACTGCTGGCGTTCCACCCTGATTGAGTCCACATGTCACTAGATATCTAAATGATTCCAGCATATAAGCATCACTGGCAATATCACTGGTCGCTTCTTGTACACCCTCAAAATGCCCAACTGAGATTTTAAATTGTTGTCGGATACTCGCAAAAGCACCCACTAAAAGATAACCCATCTCCCCTGCAGCCGTCGCTAATGCAGGCAGTGAAATGCCGCGTCCAACACCGAGACACTCCATCAACATACGCCAGCCTTTACCAGCATTCTCTTGACCACCAATAATCCAGTCGATCGGGATAAAGATATCAGTCCCTTCAACCGTACCATTCATAAAAGGGGCACCAGGATGATGTCTTGCCCCGATTTTAATTCCTTCATGGCTGGACGGAATTAAGGCACACGTAATTCCATATTCAACTTTGTTTTTATCTCCCAACAAGCCATCTGGATCGTAGAGCTTAAACGCCAGACCTATCACGGTTGCTATAGGAGCCAAAGTAATCCAGCGTTTAGAAAAATTCATTTTTAAACCAAGGACTTCTTGACCATCATGGTTTCCATAACACACGATACCTGTATCTGGAATTGCACCTGCGTCAGAACCCGCTTCAGGGCTGGTTAAACCAAAACATGGCACTTCTGTACCGTCAGCTAAGCCCGGTAAATAACGCTGTTTCTGTTCAGTGGTTCCGTAGTGCAACAACAACTCGCCCGGACCCAAAGAGTTAGGGACCATACAGCTTACTGCTGCAGTTAAAGATCGTGACGCAATCTTACTCATAATGCGACTTTGCGCAAAAGCGGAAAACTCTTTACCACCAAATGTTCTTGGAATAATTAAACCAAGAAACCCTTTATCTTTAATAAACTGCCAAACTTCTGGCGGCAAATCTTTTTGGTGATGATGAATTTGCCATTCATCTAGCATTGAACACAGTTGCTCAACTTCATTGTCTAAAAAAGATTGTTCTTCAGTTGAAAGCTTTGGATAAGGATATTGATCAAATTTCTCCCAATCAGGCTCCCCCATAAATAGCTCTTTTTCCCACCAACTGGTACCTGCTTCTAACGCTTCTCTTTCCGTCGTACTCATACTTGGCATCGCATTGGAGAGAAGATTAAATGCGGGGCGACTAATCAGTGCTTCACGTAGTGCAGGAATTAATATCACGATACTCATTAGAATAATCGGTATACCAACCAATAAACTCCACGGTGTAATAAACACAGCACAGATGACTGCAACTGCAACAGAAACGAGACTACCAATTGTTTGATTTAGTTTGAAATAAAATACAGCCCACAACACAGCAAACTGAATCAACAAGCTAAGCAATATCAATAATAGAGTCATGGTTACTCCTTTGCCTTCAACTTGAATTAAGAAGAAATGTGATTAAATATTTATGCTTTACTATATTTTTTAACGTATTAAGTTAAGTGTGAAAAAAGAGTGAATTTTGATTGTACAGTGGGTTTTTTTATTTTCAGGATAAACTACTAAATATTACATAACCGCATAGAGATGAAAGGCTTTGTTGCATAATCATTAACTTTGAGTGCGATTCATTCCAAAATCATATCTTTTTTTAAAACTTTCATAATCAAATCATGATTCTACTATCTGACATCGTTTGGTAGGTATTTGGTAGGTAGGAAAAATTTTCACCCCCTGCATACTAAGCCTACAGTGATGAAATCACTGCATAACAAACAATGGATTATGGAAGAAGGAATCGCTCCATGGCTTTTAAGAATATTGCAGATCAAACTAACGGTTTTTATATCCCTTGCGTCTCACTTTTTGGACCTGGCTGTGCCAAAGAAATTGGAATCAAAGCTCAAAATCTTGGTGCTAAAAAAGCACTCATTGTCACCGACGAAGGATTATTTAAATTTGGTGTGGCGGCAACTATTTCAGAATATTTAAAAAATGCTGGTGTTGATAGCCATATCTTTGCAGGTGCTGAACCAAACCCAACCGATATCAATGTCCACAATGGTGTACAAGCATATAACGACAATGGTTGTGATTTTATTGTTTCTCTCGGCGGCGGCTCTTCACATGATTGCGCCAAAGGCATCGGCTTAGTTACTGCTGGCGGTGGGCATATTCGTGATTATGAAGGTATTGATAAAAGTACCGTGCCGATGACACCACTCATCGCAATCAATACTACGGCAGGAACAGCCTCTGAAATGACCCGTTTTTGTATCATTACCAATACTGACACCCATGTCAAAATGGCAATCGTTGATTGGCGCTGTACGCCGCTGATCGCGATTGATGATCCTAAACTCATGGTCGCTAAACCTGCAGGTTTAACTGCTGCAACAGGGATGGATGCCTTAACCCACGCTGTCGAGGCTTATGTTTCTACCGCTGCAAATCCGATTACTGATGCTTGTGCAGAAAAAGCGATTAGTATGATTAGTCAATGGTTACGCCCTGCTGTTGCCAATGGTGAAAATATTGAAGCGCGTGATGCCATGAGTTATGCACAATATTTAGCGGGTATGGCATTTAACAATGCTTCTCTCGGTTATGTGCATGCAATGGCACATCAACTAGGTGGTTTCTATAATCTTCCACACGGCGTATGTAATGCGGTGCTTTTACCCCATGTTTGCGAATTCAACCTGATTGCTTGCCAAGATCGTTATGCAAAAATTGCAGAATTGATGGGGATCAACACGGATGGTTTTACTGAAACTGAAGCAGCTTACGCCGCAATTGATGCGATTCGAGAATTATCATCTTCGATTGGTATTCCTTCTGGCTTAACTGAACTTGGTGTAAAAACTGAAGATCTTGCAATCATGGCTGAAAATGCGCAAAAAGATGCTTGTATGCTAACTAATCCTCGTAAAGCCACCCACGCTCAAGTGGTTGAGATCTTCAAAGCTGCACTTTAAATTTCCTCTCAAAAGTAAGCCAAAGCACTCCGACGACAGGCTTACTTTTTTGGGAATATCTCTACAAAGATATTCCCTTTTTTTATCTTATGTCTGAGCTTTAAATAAAATTTAACTAGATTAACTTTTATTATATTTTTAATTTTAAAATAAACTATAAACGATAAATATTTAAAATAACGATTTATAATATCTATAAGTCATGATTTAAAATATATCTTTAAACTTATTCAATGATAAATGTGCAGGATGCTCAGCTGGCAATAACTCCATTAATCGCTCAACTGCATCGATTGCTTCAGGGAAATGAGCCACGTGTTTCAATAATAAATCCGTTTCTGTGGTTTTAAAAATCGCATCACTTAAACGCGACTCTAAACAATCTCGCCATGCACATAAAAATGGGCTCTCAGTTTTAGCGAGAAAAACCCCCTTGTATAACTGTAAAGCAGAAGCCACATAACCAGAATCAAGTGCCTGTTCAGCCAAAAGAAAATCTGCTTCTACATCTGCCAATAAACGATAAGGTCTTGAACCCAGCATTCCACCTAAGATATCTCTCAGTTGTGACATTTCAGCTTTTAAAGTCCCGATGCTCACCTTGCGTTCACCATACAAAGCTTGATGTAAATTTTCTAGATTTAAGCCATTTGGACACAGCACCAAAATCGCTAAAATTTCAATCTGACGAGGTGTAAGCACCAACGATTTCCCATTAAACAAGATCTGGGGTGTCGAAAAAGCCCGAATATATAACTGTTGTCGTTGCTGCTCGATCAGTGCCGATTGAATAATCGAGGCACAACGTTCGACAGCTAATACCCCTAAACTATTGTGCTTTTTCCATGTGGTCGATAAATCTACTACGCCTAAGACTTGCTTAGAATACGGATCAATGATCGGTGCCGCATAGCAAACCCAATCATGAATCGACTCCATATAGTGTTCGTTTGAAAAGACACAACTGGATTGCTGCGTTTTGAGGGACAAAGCCAAAGCGTTTGTTCCAACCACCTCTTCAGCCCACTGACCACCTGCGATGAAATGTACCTTTTCAGCAGCACGTTGCATCTGCGTACTTGAGGCTGTCCATATAATGGTACTCCCAACATCACCTACAGCGATCACCATCGATGACTGCGCTGCAATATGACTTAACTCGTTCGCACAAGCATTTAAAGCCTTATCCAAACTACTTATATTTTTCTTATTTTGATTGAGTAAAGGTGCTGCAAGGCGTTCTTTAGGAATGGAAGACGATACAGATCGCTGCCAAGAACTCGCAATACTTTGTTCTAACTTCTCAGCGATTTGGGGAGACAGACTATTTTGTTGCTTTAACTGATCAATAGACTGTCTTTGCCGTATGAGCTCTTGTTTTGTAAACATTTGTGTATCCCTCACACTTGAGCATGGTTTCCAACCTTTCTCCAACCTTCACCGATCTATCCTAGTGAAATAGCGTACAAAAGTACCTTATACCAAAGCTGTAGATGCTTAAGATCAATTATAAGCAAAGGAATATTTATATGCGTTACATCGATCCGAATCAAGCAGATTCAAAAGTCCAATTTAAACCACAGTATGAAAATTTTATTGGTGGTCAATGGGTCGCTCCTACTAGAGGAGAATACTTCGATAACGTTTCGCCTGTCGATGGCAAAGTGTTTACAAAGATACCGCGTTCCTCTGTCGAGGACATTGAACTGGCACTAGATGCTGCACACAAAGCAAAAGCTGAATGGAATAAAAGCTCTCCAACATTCCGTTCAAATATCTTACTTAAAATTGCTGATCGCATGGAAGCAAACCTTGAAATGCTTGCGGTGGCAGAGACTTGGGACAATGGTAAACCTGTTCGTGAAACCTTAGCAGCGGACATTCCATTGGCAATTGATCATTTCCGTTATTTTGCAGGTTGTATCCGCGCGCAAGAAGGCGGCATCTCAGAAATTGATGAAGATACCATTGCCTATCATTTCCATGAGCCATTAGGTGTGGTCGGTCAAATTATCCCATGGAACTTCCCGATCTTGATGGCAGCTTGGAAACTTGCTCCTGCGCTTGCGGCAGGAAATTGCGTGGTTTTAAAACCTGCGGAGCAAACGCCAGTTGGAATTTTATTGGTTCTTGAACTCATTCAAGATCTTTTACCAGCAGGTGTGTTGAACGTCATCAATGGCTATGGTGCTGAAGTCGGTCGACCTCTCGCAACCAGCCCACGTATCGCTAAAATTGCATTTACAGGTTCAACTCAAGTTGGACAGTTGATTATGCAATATGCGACAGAAAACATTATTCCCGTGACGCTCGAACTGGGTGGTAAATCTCCAAATATTTTCTTTGAAGATATCATGGATAAAGAAGATGATTTCTTGGATAAAGCGCTAGAAGGCTTTGCCATGTTTGCCTTAAACCAAGGTGAAGTATGTACCTGCCCATCCCGTGCTTTAGTTCAGGAAAGTATTGCCGACGCATTTTTAGAAAAAGCGATTGAGCGCGTTAAGCGAATCAAAGTGGGTCATCCTTTAGATACTGAAACCATGATTGGTGCTCAAGCTTCTCTAGAACAACAAGAGAAAATTTTACGCTGCATCAGTACAGGTCGTGAAGAAGGTGCTGAACTGTTGACAGGTGGTAGTGCGAGACAAGAAGTTGGTGAGGGTTTCTATATCGAACCAACGGTGTTTAAAGGTCATAACAGCATGCAAATTTTCCAAGAAGAAATTTTTGGTCCTGTGCTGTCAGTAACGACATTTAAAGACTTTGATGAAGCCATTCAAATCGCAAACGAAACCATCTATGGTCTGGGTGCAGGTGTTTGGTCTCGTTCTGCACATACCTCATATCGTTCAGGTCGTGCGGTAGAAGCAGGTCGTGTATGGACCAACTGCTATCATATTTATCCTGCACATGCGGCATTTGGTGGATATAAAAAGTCAGGCATTGGTCGTGAAAACCACCGCATGATGTTAGATCATTATCAACAAACCAAAAATCTTTTGGTGAGCTACTCAACCAAACCTGCTGGATTCTTCTAACAATCCATATCACTCATTAGAAAGAGCAAATGTTATTTCACATTTGCTCTTTTCATAGGTCAATTATAATTTTCGCTGTCAATTAACTCGTCAAACTGAGTTCCTGAGTCCAAGTCGATTTCGGTTGTTGATGCAGATGCCAACATACTTGAGCAATCGATTGCATCAACTTTGAATTCTGATCATCCCATTTTTCTAGCGTGCAGTAAGCTACATGAATTCCTTTGGGATGAAACTCTCTTGCCAATGACTGTGATAAGGCTCGAATACTGGCAAACATACTCATCATCAATAAATCAGCTTTCTTTCCCGCACCCGCTGATCTTGCACCAAGGAAAATCACTGTTCCCTTTTTCTGTTTAAGCATGTTTGCAATCATAGCTTGCGAAACACTGACTGTATTTAGACCTGTAACTTGCCAATATTGTTCAATCATTTCAGCAGATACAGTATTGATATGATCAGTACACCCAAACTTCGGCTGGATAATAGATAATTCAATCTTATAGCCCTGTTGTTGAATATATTTGACCAGACTTTTTAATGAAGTATTCGACAACAAATTCAGTTGAATAATGGTTGTTTGATTATCTGAACTGAAAACTTTTAAATCTTGCTGGGATAGATCATGTGTTACTTGAAAAATATGTAATGGATGATCTGAATCAAGATTGATAAACGCTTGACTCAACAACTCAATATTTTCACCAAAGACCACCATACAGGACTGAGCATTTTTTGATGATTTTAATAATCGCCCTAGCTTATTCATCATTTTAGAAGCGCTCCTGATACGGACGTAAATCTAATTCATGTGTCCATAAATCATTGCTTTGCTGATATAACATTAAATAATTATCAGCAATTGCCTCAATATTTAAGCCGCCAGTACCACGCGTTAATCTTGCTAAACGTCCAAGTCCGAATAAGGCTTTATTGACCCGATCTCCATCGACCATGCCATCAACCACAATATGTGCAATATGTATATTTTTCGACTTATATAGACTTGCTAAATTAAGTGCATAAGCACGTAATGCCGACTTTCCCATGGTAAATGCAGCAAAAAATGGTTTACCTCGCAGCGATGCACTCGCACCTGTAAAAATCAAGGTTCCTTTTTGTTGCTGTTCAAAAATCTTCAGACACGACTGCGAAACCAAATAGGCTGATAAGAAAGTTGAGCGCCACATTTTTGAGAAAAAGGACAACTGCGTTTTTAAAAATAAGGATGGAATATTGCCACCTACGTTATGAGCAACGACTTCAAGCTGTTCGTTATTTGCAATGATTAAGTCAAATAAAGATTGAATCTGTTGATCATTTTCGGCATCTAAACGATAAGCGACAGCATTACCACCTTGCTGAGCAATAGTTTGAGCCACTGCTTGCAATTTATTGAGCGTTCTTCCTACCACATAAACCTTTAACCCAGATTGAGCAAAGCGTCGTGATACGGCTGCACCAATCCCTTGTTCTGCCCCAACCCCAATGACAACAGCGACTCGCATACTCATATTCGTTTTATCCAAGCTGCAATATTGGAATAGCTATTGGTTTTCGCTCCCCACACTTTACTTGTTCGTACAATCTCTAAAAGCTGTGAAGCAACTGCAATATCGGCCACCGTTTTTTGATCTCCGACTAACCAACCCGTAGCACTCAGCACCAGTTCTATACGTTCCAAATGACGAATAAACTCTGCTTCAATATCGGCTTTTGCCATACGTCCTGTGCCTTGCATTTTCAGTTGAAAACTGAGTGCAGACTTCAATAAAGGTTTCATCAAAATCACTTCATGCTTTGGACGACCTTGGGCACTGATCGCAACGGCATGATCTAATGCATCAGGATCACTCACCCGAAAATGGATTTCGTAGAAATACAATAACTCATCTGCCCAGTCTTCCCACAACTCAACATAAGCCTTTTGCATTGGATCGAGCGGATAAAGGCGCGGTAAATCGGGATATGCTTCATCCAAATAACGTGCGATGCGCGTACTGTCTTGAATTCGCTGTCCATTGATATCCAGTACAGGTACTTTTCCGACCTTACTCAACTTTGGAACTTTAGCCCCCAACACACCGTTATAATTGATGGTTTCAAATTCAATCCCTTTAAATTTCAACATTTTTGCTACTTTTTGACAAAAAGGTGAAATTTCCCACTGATGTAAAGTAACCATTATTTTTCTTTCCTGTAAAATTAGGCGCCGAAGACATTTCTCTAAAACTTTCGTCAGAGGATATTGTTATATCTTTTTAGCTTAGGCTATTTTTGACGGATAATCATATTGGTCGCTGTTGCGTGAGCATACAATTTGCCTTCTTCATCTCGAAGATAACCTTCTGAAATAACCAAGTTGCGTCCGATATTGATGACTTTACCTTCAGCGATGAGTTTCTTATTAAATGGCATTGGACGGCACATCTTAATTGCTAAATCAGTCGTTCCGTATCCTTCACCTGCTGCCAATACCGTATGGGTCGCACATCCAGTGACCGAATCAAGTGCGGTCGCAGCAAAGCCACCATGCACACCACCTAGCGGATTAGTATGACGTTCATCAGCTGTTGCAATAAAAACAATACGACCATATTCAACTTCAGCGACACCTTCCATGCCCATGGTTTTTGCAATACCTGGTGCAGGTACCAACCCTTGTTGAAACGCTTGCATGATTTCTAAACCAGTCATTTGATTTGGACTTTTCATTGATTTACTCTCTTTTTCGGTCTTTAAAAAATGATATGTACAGATAAATTGCTATTAAATATATATGCTCTAAGCTGCCCTTCTTATCATTTAAATAAAATATTTGAAGTTATGGCAGCTAGACCAAATCATTGTTTTATGAAGCTAAATGATGCGCTGTTTCAGTTATTCCCAGTTTTAATTTAGTTTTCGCTACAATATCTGTTTCATCTGTATCATTCGGATGAAAGTCAAAACGATAATAAGAGAAGAATTGAGGTACCAGTTTTCGATAAGCTTGAATGCTAAAGCCTGCAAATCTCGCCCAAGATTTTAAGTTCAGCAGTTGTTTGTCTCGCGACATTAGAACAACCTGATAAATATTTGAAAACGAAGTAATTAAAACTAAACTTAGGCTAAAAATCGCCACACGCGGAATATAAGCATCTAAGCCCTTACCATAGAGATATTCATACATATCATAGGCAACTGCTTTATGTTCAGTTTCTTCAACACTATGCCACAGCCATAAATTACGGATGGTGTTATCGGTCATTAACTCATTGACATTTTTCATCATTTCCACCACCAAAACTGCGGTGTAGTGTTCTAGACCCACTGTGACCAATAAATTCCACTTTTTGGGAAAAGTACGTTCAATTGCTTTTAGAATGATCCCAGTCATTTTTTCTAATGATTCAGGATTCAAACCATACTGCTGGGCACTTTGATGAAAAGCATGATGTTCTTTGGAATGCATGGCCTCCTGACCAATAAAGGCACCAATATCACGATTTAAGCTCTCATTATTTTTAATCTGACTTCGCAAAGCCCGGACTGAACGGACAAAATAGGACTCACCTTCTGGAAAGAGCGTAGAGAGTCCTGTGAAATAATGGGTTAGGCTCGGTTCATTATCACACCAATATTTAGGCATATCCTGAAATTCATAATCCATACGACGTACTGGGAATGATGCAGGTGTTTTTTGCTTTGATTTTTCTTTCAACACAGATGACATTGTTCACCTCAAGTAGTATCTCAAATTAACAAGTTCCAAAAAAGAACTTATAAAGCAAAATATCTGCGTAGGGTGATCTTGTCAATGTCGTTCATATCTTAAACAAGCAACTTGTCCTGAAATGACTGTCTCATTCCTCAAAAGATAAGAGACTAAAATTTAATCTATGATTTGGGCCTAAAACTGATTTTATCAAAAGATATTTAATATCTTTAAAAGGTCAATGCAGAAAAATTTATTAAAAATTATGAAGTAATATAAAATAGGAACAGCCCTAATGAGCTGTCCCCACTCACTTAGAATCGATAACCAATTTTTAAACCATACGCGATGGCGTGATTGTTTTTAAACTCGGCTTGCTCTGCAATTTCTTTAATACCCTCAATCGGTAAGTAATAACCACCATCCTCACTCTTAGCATCCCCTAACCAATAGTATTTAACACCAGCAGCAATAAAATAATTTTGAGCTGGGTTGAATTGTACACCCACACCAAGTGACCATGAACCCTTCATTGGGCCTAAGGTCGAAGCTGGATTACCAGTCCCTGAATCCCAACCGACATCAGCGGCAACCCCCCATTTTTCTGTCAGTTGATGGCCAACCCCTATCGTTGCGTTATATTGATCTTTTTGGTAGGAGTCTAAGTCCACGCCTTTCTTATATGCACCTTCTGTAAGTTCATCCAAATAACTTGCTGTAAGCGCATTATATTGTGTTGGGCGAATATTAAAATCTTTCCAATTCACCCATCTCAAATTCATATAAGCCAGTGTGTTTTGCGACACACCAGTTTGAAAATCAATATTTACAGATTGAGGCGTTTCAAGTTTTGTTTTTGCGGGGTTTACAAATTGTAAAGGCTCATCAAACATACTCTCATCTACCTGAAAACTATATTTGATTTTTGAGCGATAGGTGATCGCAGCCTTGAGTGCAATTTCTGGAATCTGATAGCTCGCGCCAGCGAGCCACCCCAATTTTCCTTGTTCTTTAAAATCAGCGTTGTAACCATTAAACGCTTCGGTATACGCCATTCCGCGAAAAGAAGCTGTACCTTTTACTTCTTGGTAAACAGGTCCACCATAAATCTGAAAATTCTTAAGTGGTGAATATCCAAAAATAAAACTTAAGTCTTGGCTCTTTACCTCTACGGAAGTACCTTGCTGGCTAAAATCATTATCCGAGTAGCTATTATTGGGGCGAAGTGGATAGGCCGTTTTGGCAGCAAAAGGCTGATCATAAAGAAGACCAAAACTGAAGTGGTCTGTGAGCTGCAGCTTTAATGCAGCAGTATAAAATTGAACATTTTGTCCAATATTGCCTGTATGACGACTTTGATTTGCTCGGACAAGATCTGGACGATCATGAACTACGCCTGAAACAGAAGGATCAACCGCAAATGCGTTGACTTCAAAATAATTACCACTCTCTAAAAATGGCAGTATCGATTGACCAGACTGGTCAAGTGCGGCAGCCTGAGTATAGCTACTCACAAGCATAGCCGTTATACAAAATACAAATGGTCCTAATTTCATTAACTCTTTACTGTTAGATGAATATTTCAGCTGATCATCTCTAAGATTTTCTTTACCTTTTGAAAAAATTGATAATAAATCAGCACCGTCCTTGCCTAAAGATTTTTCCATAATCATTCCTTAAATTATATTTTTGCTAAATCGTCATTATGATTAATCATCCAACAATTCATGTGTAGGACTAAGATTCATAGCGAACAAAAAACAAGCTACACAAATAATTACACAGTGTCAATGACAATGTGTAATTATCAGAAAGATTAACATCAAGTTTGTTTATTGTTTAAATTCAAATATTTATAAAAATTAAATTTCTTATATGAATAGGATAATTCTATTAAATTGGAAGCATTTTTATTTTAGATATTACTGTTATTCAGAAATTAAAATAACAAAAACTACTGAACAACACCGTACAGTGTTGAGATCCAAATATTTTGGAGTACTCGAATTATAAGTTCAGAGTCAACTGGATCAGAATGTCCAAAAACCTCAAATAAATATCTTTCTTCTAGCCAAATCAGTGCTTTTGCAGTTTCTTCAATATCCAAATCTTTTTTAATTCTTCCTGAAACTTTTTCTTCTCTTATATGTTGGGCTGCCGCAGTTATAAACTCCTGAACTAGATTACGGTATATCTGATTAATAAATTCATCTCCACTCGCTGCTTCAACAAATGCTCGTAACACACGACCATGCTGCATATAGACATCAACCGTATCAACGATAGCACGACTCAAATCCATCTCAGGATTATTAGTATCCAGCCAACTTTCAGCAATGTTAAATAATTCTTTTCCAATACTATGAACAAGTTTCAAAATGAGGTCATGCTTATCACGAAAATGGACATAAAAAGCTGGACGTTTTAATCCAGTAAATTTCATCACCTCATCAATGTTAAGCTCTCGAAAAGGTCTTTCATTTAAAAATTTTTCTGCAGCCTCTAGTATTTCTCGCTCAGATTCTTTGGGATCATGTTTTGGTCTACGGCGAGAAGTTGTCATACTATGCTATCTATGATTTAAATGCTGTCATTGTAGATATCAATAAAAGTTTCGACAAGTCTAATATTATCTTGCAGACTAAATGATTTTTGGTTTAACAAAACGACTGATATTTTAAAATCATCCGAACGATTACCTG
>NZ_OVCN01000015.1 GCF_900406815.1 Acinetobacter haemolyticus | reverse complement strand
CAAGCAAGTACCTGACTGGTACGAAGAGCCTGTATCAAGTTTCGATTTCCGTCCGCAACCGAAGTTGCGTTTAGTTTCATAACAGAGGTGTTTAAACCATGAATAAACAAGTATTTCTAGTAACAGGTGTTGATCCAAGCAAAGGAACATTCGTTGACCCTAAAACTGGTAAAAACATTGATTATGACAGCACAAACTTTTATGTGCAGACGCCAGTTAAGAATGGTCACGGTACTAAAGGCATCATTCAGAAGATGGCTGGCTCAGTGAACTATGAGCGTTTTAAAAATCTGCCTGTGCCGTGTGAATGTGAGTTTGAGTTTAATCTGGAGTTTAGCGGACAGTTTCCTAAGACAACGTTGATCAATGTTACACAGTTGAAAACACCATAACAATCAAAGGCTTACATTACATTACTTCGTATAATGTATATTATGTTAAATAGAATATCTAAGACTGTGGCCTACACAACCTGTTTGTTGCCACAGCTCAGTAACGTGATGATCTGCGATTATAATTCACGTTGCTGAGTATCCTAAGTAACATAATATAAGTCATGTAAAAATCAGACCGCTACTCGGCTTGCGCATCATTCGATCTTACGCAAGTCTGTGTAGCTTGTTTAAATGAGTTACAGCCCTATGTGTTGAACTCAGGATGAATGATTCAGTAAAAACCTCTCTATATCATAAATCATTCGTTCTACGTCTTCTTTCGTGAACTGATCATAGTCTCCAGCAGCGTTTTTATAGCCATTTTCTAAAAGAGATTTAGCTTGTTCAAGTTCAGTCTCAAAAACCTCAGCTTGCACTATCTGTTTGAAAGATATTAAAAAACCATTTTTCAAATCATCATAAGTAGCAAGTAAAACTGTTAGTAAACGTTTAAATAATTTAGCATTAGTATCATAATATTGAATTTTCTCAGCTTTCAAAAATTCAGTAAAATGAATGGATCTATCCCCACAAGATAAAAGAAAAATATTTTTTGTCTTAATTTTCCATTTTAAAAATTTCCCTACATTATTGTCAGAAAAATTTTCATCTACTATACCTTCAACAGTAATTTTTGAATCAATTAAAGCATCTAATTGTATAGCTTCTTTAATTAAGTCTTCAAATCTATTTATAATTTTCAGACTCATAACTTTTGGACTCTAATGATTAAAGCAATTTTGATTTCATATCACTCTGATGATTTAATAATCTTCCGCACAATATGCTCATGTGTCGGTACAAGACCTGCTTGTAAACCAAGTGGTTTAAATACTTTATCTAAAACAGATTGCGTGAGTTTTCCTTTGTCTTGTTCTATGTCCGTTAATGTCCGGCGACTAACACCAACCAAATTTGCGTATTGTTCCTGAGACATGCCAAGTATATTTTTTCGCAAATACGCCAATAATTGCCCCAATGTAATTTCATTCAATAGATATTGCATATATAGATCAATAAGAACTTGCTGGCGATCTTGAGGCTGATTTTTTATATTCATAATAGTTCCCATCTTTCTAATTTAGCTTCAACATAATCGAATGAAAGCGCTGGCATCTCCATAATCTGTTTTGGGACACCTTTATCATTTAACCGTTGTTTTAGCCCAACAAGATTGTTTGCTAATGATTTTAATGTCTTCATAGACAAATTTGGATCGCATAAATGTGCAAGTTTTTGGGTAATCTGCTCCCAACGATACTCTCCACCTTCTTCGTAAGGACTTCCCCACGTCGTTGATCTTGTCACGACTTCTGGATCGGCTTTCATAGGCGCAAAATCATAAATGGGAGAAAGAGAAATTTTTCCAGATTTTTTTAGAAATGAAGTGTTGCGCCCATGATTATCAGAATTACCAAATATAATATTGAGCAAGTCTCTCTGTAACCACTCACAAATGAATTGTGTTGAATCAAAATTTGAATCAATTACTACCAGCAAATCACACAGGTTTTCTATTACTTCAAAATGATTAAGATGACTACCTGAAGCTTTATTCAATACGGAATAAACAGACTCCAAACCATGACGATGCCATTGTTGATTGCCCCATTCCACATCAAATCTTGGCAGCCATAATGATGGATATTTTTCACCTTCGATCAGCTTCATTTCTGTTGTTTCAATGGTATTGAAACCTAATTCTTTTAGTTCTTGATAGTAATAGTATTCCGCTCTGAGAATATTGCAGTCGATCTCACTACGATTATTTCGAGGAAATTTAACTAAATAGTGTTGATCAGGTTGATCAAAGTTTTGTTGATAGGTGTCAATCCAAATATTTTGATCTTTTGTCTCACGAATCAGTAACTTGGGAGCTTCACCGCCCGCTCCTGTTGCACCACCACTAATTGCACCCATTTGCTGTGCATATTCAAGAAAATCAACATTTCGATCGGCAACATCATTTTGACTAAAATAGCGTAAATGTAAAGTAGAGTCAGGATTTATAGGCGGAAGTGCTTCTTTAATTCTCAAGTTACCTACGGGCGCAATACCACCTTTTTCCAATAAAATACTATCTTGCTCTGCATAAGTGAGTCGTTGTAAGCCTAAAAAATTGACCCAATAACGGCGTGCTGCACCTGAAGGAACAATATCATCCAAAAAACCAAACCATGAGCTAGATTCATGGTTTATAAGTATTTGTACAGGTAGTGAGAGACTACAGGCATGTTCATCCCGCTTATCCAGATTTTGGATTGCGTATTCCAACTCGTAGACCAATTCACTAGCGCTTGCTGAGCCCAGTTTAGGTTCTAATAGTTTAAGTTCAGCGATATCTAACCAATTCTGGTCGAGTAAAGCCTGTATTGTTAATTTTTGCATTGATATAAATGAGCAATTATTTTCTCAAAAATACTATAAAATTTGTTTTTTGTGAATATATTTGCTCAAAAATGTTTGTTACATGATTTTATGAGCATAATTTTGCTCATTTTCTATTTGTTCAATACGCATTTAATTTATTCAAAATTACTTTATTCGCCCTCATCTAAGAGCACTCAAGCAACTAAAGAAGAGTGTATGATTAGGCACCTATTTATTTATGAATTTAGTGCTTAAATGAAGAATATTTTTTCTGATCACAAGCAAATTAGTGTAGTTTCTACTTTTTCTGAACTTATTGATTTCAATTTCCAAAGAGAAAGTAATGCAATTTGTTGGTATCGGAACTTGGTAGGCGATTTTAAAGAGATTGTGGGGAAGATTGAATTAAAAGAAAATATCACGGAAGTTTCTGTTGACGATCTTTTAGCATTACAACTTTCAGAAAATGGTCATTTAGCAAGAGAAATTATTATTGCGGATATCCAGCAATTAACAGCTCTCGGTGTATCACCAGTGCTTAACTTGATCCAAAACTACGAACGAGATGATGAGTTCGATTTTATTTCGACAGATGTTTATTCATTTCATGTCGATCGCTCACCTATTCCGACAGATACTTTTTTATGTACTTATCACGGCGTGGCAAGTGAGATTTTGCCAAACGATCAGGTGGAACAAAAGATTTTGATTCCTGACATCAGAGATAAACTTAAGCAACTACATCATGGTCCGGAAAATGAGTTTGATAATTTTTTAGAAGAAAATTTCTTTGATCTGCATTATCAACCCAAACCAAATACAAAACCTGTGAATTTAGGTTTAGGCCATCTATGGCGATTGGCGGTTGACCATCCATCGCAACAGGTTTTACCGTGTGTGCATCGTGCGCCTGTCGAAAAAGAAAATGAATATAGACTGCTGTTAATTTGTTAAATCATGGACAAATCGACGAGTGCATATTCACTTTTAAGATGACAGATCAATCAAAAATTTACAGTCCAAGACAACTGTGCGGTACGTGGAGCGCCTAGGAACAAATAATCATCCCCAAAGAAGCTTCCCGCATCTCTCCAATACTTTTTATTGAATAGATTATCAACATTAAATCTCAAGGTATTTTCATAGCCATTAGCTTTAAAGTTATAAGCTGTACCAGCATTGAAAACTGTGTAGCTTGGAACTTTTACACTGCCTATTTTATTGGCATATTTACTTGCACTATATTGCATACCTGCCAGTAATCTTAAACCTTCCACTTGTGGTAATTGATAAGATAAGTAACTTGCGAAACGTACTTTCGGAACATTTTGGGTTTGATGACCTTGATATTCAGAGACACTGATCTCTTTTAAACGTGAACGAGTCAGTGCTAAAGTTGAGCTTATATCTAAATTTTCAGTAACTCGCCCTTGTAAACCAAGTTCTAAGCCTACGTTATGCTGTTTACCATCAGTTAAGTAATAGTGATCAGCATTGGTATATTGATGGTCTTGCTCTAGATTAAATATTGCTGCTGTAAACAACATAGATGGTAATTGATGTTTGATGCCCACTTCATATTGGGTGGATTTGATCGGGGCAAGTGTTTCAAATGCATTTCCGACAATTCCTTTTTCTTCATTACCGAATGCATACCACGGCGCTTGTCCACCATCACTTAAACCTTTACTAAATGATGTATAAACCTGCGTATTTTCCCAAGGTTGATACATCACTGCAAATTGGGGCAAGAATCGATTTAAATCCGTATCACGAATCTTATTCGCTGCTGCATCATAGGCCTTTTCATCTAAAGAAATGATTTTTCCACCCATGAGAACTGACCATGAGTCATTAAAACGGATTTGGTCTAGTAGATTCAATGCGGTTTGCTGACTATCAAGGGATTTATATCGATTGCCCAAGGCTACATCCGTAGGCGCATAGTTCACTGTATTGTTGTAGATGTTACCTGTACCAACGAGTTCATTGATTGCATCATATTGTGCACGTCGCTTATAGGTATGAGATAACTCGATATTTAAGCTATGTTGCCATGTCCCTGTTGCGAACTTGCCGTTTAACTCTGTTTTAAACTGATTTGTTAAGTAACTATCATCTGGGCTACGGAAATCATAAATATCGTAGTTACCATTCTTATCAAAGGTATTGCCTAGACCTGTATATTCACAAATCTCACTATAACAACCCCATGGAAATGCTGAATAGTCATCAACCACGACACGGCTTTGTGAAGCAGATAAGTTTGCTGTCCAATCATGATTGAGACGATGTGTATATTTTAAACTCGTATTCAGACTCTCATTGGTAACGGGTTTACTCCAGCTTTGATAACCTAGTAAGCGATCCCATTCCACATTAGTCGGTACAGTTTTTCCATCCAATAATTGATAACCTGGCACGGAGCGCTGACGTTGGCGTTGTGATTCAATATCGAACTCAAGTTTTGAATCATCAGAAATCTTCCAATCCAAAGCAACTGAACCAAATAAACGCTTTCCATTGGCATGTTCTACATATGGATGAATCTCTTCATGCGCTAAATTAATTCGATAGCCAAATTGTTGATTTTCACCCACGATATCGCCGATATCTGTTGCGATACGATAACCACCCTCACTATCTGTTTCTAATGTAACTGAACGAATATCCTTTGGACGTTTAGTCACGTAGTTAACTATTCCACCTGGCGTAGACATACCACTTTGGATCGCACTAATACCCTTTAAGATCTCGACGTGTTCTTTATTTTCTAAAGCTACATTTTGTTCTCCTCTCAACAAGTTACCATTGAGTAGATAACTTGATCCTAGATTGAGCGCAAAACCACGGATCACAAAGTTTGAATAATAGCCAATAGGTGCGTAGCCCTCGCCGACCGCCGCATCATTTTTTACAATATCTTTTAGCGTTTTTGCATGTTGATCTGCAATAAGGTCGGCATTAATAATATTGATTGATGCAGGGATTTTGGAAATGGTTTGCTCAGCAAAACCAGGTAAATTTACGCTGTTCTGGTGATTGGCATTTTGCTCAGCTATAACTGTAATTGTTGGGAGACGTTGTATCTCATTTTCTTGTTCCGCATATGCTGTTGTTGAACTAAATCCGAGGTAAGAAAATGAACTTACGGCTAATAATGCGCTTTGTAAACGAGAAAATGGAAAAGTTTTCACAGTGTTGCTTAACCCCAAAAGATAATTTTATAGCTTCAACTTTGTGGCATGAGTATTCACAATTTTCTTGGATTGAACAAGCATATTCGCTTACATATATCTGAATTTTTAGCTACTCGGATAATCCGACAAACAAAATGACCAGTTCAGCCAAACCGTGTTAGTATTTAAAAATGACAATTCATCATGTCAAATTAAAAAAGAAAGGAATTGCTATGCTAAAAATGCAACAAGTCAATATCACTCAAGAGTTCAATGCACCTGTCGAAAAGGTATTTGCGATTCTCAGTGAACATGAAAATTTGAATAAACTTTTTGCTCCAGCAAAAGTGACTCGTTTGAGCGATGGTCAAGATGCACGTAATGGGGTTGGCTCAGCACGTAAGCTATCTATTCCACTGACGCCTTCATTTGTCGAAACAAATTTGGTGTATAAAGAAAATGAACTCATTGAATACGCAATTACCAGTGGTATCGCGCCAATCAAAGCGCATCGCGGCGTGATGAAGTTTACTGATTTGGGCAATAATCGCAGTCATTTGGACTATACGATTAGCTTTAAAGGGCGTGTGCCTTTTATTGGACCAATCATCAAATTGGCATTACAAAACGGTGTAAGTCGTGGACTTAAAAAGCTGAAAATATAATTTTTAGATAAAACTGAATTTTTCGAAACTTTTAAGTGAACTCCCCTATTTTCTAATGGTGGGAGTTTTTTTATTTGCCGTATTAATCAACTTTTCTTTGAAAATTAATTTCTAAAATAACATTTAGTTCATTTTTACGATAAATTAGATCTATTCAATAATTTACTTAGGAAAAGCGATGACTCTTAAGCAGCTAAAGGCATTTTTAGCACTTGCGCGTACTTTGAATTATGCCAATGCTTCGCTGGAACTGCACTTAAGTCAGTCTGCTTTAAGTCTAAGTATAAAAAGTTTAGAAGATGAACTTGGCGGTAAGCTGTTTAATCGAAATACACGTCGTGTTGAGCTGACTCAAGAAGGTAAATCTCTTATTCCCTACGCAAAAAAACTATTGGCAAATTGGGATGAAATGGAAAATGACGTTAAACAACGCTTTAAATTAAATCGCGGCACACTCAGTATCGCCTCGATGCCCTTTTTTACTCATGCGATCTTGCCTGATGTGATTCATTCTTTTTTATCTGAGCATCCAAACCTTAATTTTTCGATCCACGATATTCCAAATGAAACCATTATCGAAAAAGTCCAAGATGGTATCTTTGAGTTAGGCATTTGTTTTGAACCAGAACTGACCGAAGGCTTAGAGTTTGTGCCTTTGTTTGATGAAGACTTTCTCGCCTTACTTCCTAAAAATCATCTCTTAGCAGACAAAGCACGTATTTCGTGGCAACAATTGTTTGCCAATCCTTTTATTACCCTACAAAAGCCATCGATTGTTCGTCACTTGGTTGAGCAAAACTGTTTGCGCAACAATATGACTTTGGATTTAAAAATTGAGTGTCATCAGATTTCTTCATTATCTAGTTTTGTTGCACATGGTATTGGGGTAAGCGCGATTCCTCGTCATTTTGCCAAGCATATTGATTTAACAGAGAATGTATTACTCGAACTTGAGGATGGAACCATCCACAAAACGGTTGGTATCGTCTATAAAAAGAATTTTGAAATATCACATATTTCGGCACAATTTATTGAGTCGTTGATAAGGTATAAATTTTAAATAACTCATTATTATGGTTACTCTTATATTTTTTTTATCTTGAACAATTAATTTATTGTCAATTATTTCAAATATTTATTATTTCGTCTTATTGATTTTTTTGCGCATAAAATCTATCCAAAAAATCAATTCATTAACTTAACTCATTAATCCTTGAGAAAAATCAACTTCTATACGCTTAGTCCTAATGCTAAAACTAAATCACTAAGGGACGATAGGACAATAATAGAATGAATAAGGTATATGCCAGTGCTGAGGCTGCAATCAAAGATGTGGTTGCTGATCACCAAACCCTTGCCGTGGGCGGCTTTGGCTTATGTGGAATTCCTGAACAGCTTATTGTAGCGGTTAAAGAAAGTGGTGTAACAGGTCTGACTTGCATTTCAAATAATGCAGGTGTTGATGATTTTGGTCTAGGTATTTTATTGCATACCAAACAGATCAAAAAAATGATCTCATCTTATGTGGGTGAAAATAAAGAATTCGAACGTCAATATCTAAATGGCGAGCTTGAAGTTGAATTAACTCCACAAGGAACATTAGCGGAAAAATTACGTGCTGGTGGTGCTGGTATTCCAGCTTTTTATACGAAAACTGGTGTTGGAACTTTGATTGCTGAAGGTAAAGAAGAACGCAGTTTTCATGGTAAAAAATACATTTTAGAAGAATCTCTTACTGCTGATGTTTCTCTTATTAAAGCTTACAAGGCAGATAAAGCAGGAAATTTAATATTCCGTAAGACGGCTCAGAACTTTAATCCTGAATGTGCAATGGCTGGGAAAATCACCATTGCCGAAGTGGAGCAAATCGTTGAGATTGGTGAATTAGATCCAGATGAAATCCATTTACCAGGGATTTATGTGAATCGCATTATATTAAATGCTTCACCTGAAAAACGTATCGAACAAAAAACTTTAAGCATGGAGGCAGTTTAAAATGGCTTGGTCACGTAATGAAATGGCACAGCGTGCTGCACAAGAACTCGAAGATGGCTTCTATGTGAACTTGGGTATTGGTTTACCTACCCTTGTTGCTAACTACATTCCAAAAAACATGAATGTATGGTTGCAGTCTGAAAATGGATTGCTTGGTATCGGCGCATTTCCTACTGAAGAAACTTTAGATGCAGATTTGATCAATGCTGGAAAGCAAACGATTACTGCACGTGCGGGTGCGGCATTTTTCTCAAGTTCAGAATCTTTCGCAATGATCCGTGGCGGTCATGTCAATATTGCGATATTAGGCGCGATGGAAGTTTCTGAGCAAGGCGACTTAGCCAATTGGATGATTCCAGGTAAGAAAGTCAAAGGTATGGGCGGTGCAATGGACTTGGTTGCAGGTGTTCAAAAAGTTGTGGTTCTGATGGAACATTGTGCGAAAGATGGTACGCCAAAGATTGTGAAAAACTGTAGCTTACCCCTTACTGGTCAAGCCGTTGTCCATCGTGTGATTACAGATTTAGGTGTAATGGATATTACGTCTGAAGGTGTTGAACTGATTGAACTCGCAAAAGATGTGACACTCGAGCAAATTCGTGCGGTAACAGGTGTGCCATTAATTTTTGATAAATCTTTAGTGGCTTAATGAGATTGGATATTCTGCTCTAGTCTGTTGAACTGGAGCAGTTTTATAACAACATACATTTAAAGAGATATAAAAATGAGTTCTATTGTTATTGTGTCAGGTAGTCGTACCGCGATGGGCGGTTTTCAAGGTAGTCTTTCTAGTTTAACCGCCCCAGAATTAGGTGCTGCTGTAATCCGTGAATCTATCCAACGTGCGGGTATTGCTCCAGAGCAAGTCAATGAAGTGATTTTTGGCTGTGTGTTAAGTGCAGGCATTGGTCAAGGCCCTGCTCGTCAAGCAATGCGTAAAGCGGGTATTCCAGATCATGTTGGCGCTGTGACCATCAATAAACTTTGTGCTTCTGCGATGAAAGCAGTTCTGATGGCATCAGATGCATTGAAAGCTGGTAGTGCAAATCTTGTGGTTGCAGGTGGTATGGAATCTATGACCAATGCACCATATATCTTACCTAAAGCACGTGGTGGCTACCGTATGGGACATGGTGAAATCAAAGACCATATGTTCTTGGATGGTTTAGAAGATGCTGAAACGGGTCGTTTAATGGGTTCGTTTGCTCAGGATATGGCAAATACCAAAGGCTTCACCCGTGAGCAAATGGATAACTTTGCGATTTCTTCACTAAAAAAAGCTCAAACAGCAATTACAGAAGGATATTTCAAAGCTGAAATCGTCCCTGTTGAAGTTAAAACACGTAAAGGTGTTGAAGTAATTGATCAAGATGAGCAACCACTCAACGCAAATCTCGATAAAATCCCGACCCTACGCCCTGCTTTTAGCAAAGACGGTACGATTACGGCAGCCAATTCGAGTTCGATTTCGGATGGTGCCGCCGCTTTGGTACTTTCTACAGAAGATTATGCTCAAGCAAATGGTTTAAATGTCTTGGCTAAGATTGTAGCTACTTCGAGCCATTCGCAGCATCCAAGTGAGTTTACGATTGCGCCGATCAGTGCGATTCAAAAAGTACTTGATCATGCCGGCTGGTCAGTTGATGAGGTCGATGCATGGGAAATTAACGAAGCTTTCGCGATGGTGGCTATGGCACCGATTCATGAGTTAGGTATCGATGAAGCTAAAGTCAATATTCACGGTGGTGCATGTGCTTTAGGTCATCCGATTGGTGCCACAGGTTCACGTATTATCCTTTCATTGATCTATGCATTAAAACGTTTAGGTAAGAAGAAAGGCGTTGCTGCATTATGTATTGGTGGCGGTGAAGCAACGGCTGTAGCGATTGAAATTTAAGTTTTAAAAATTTAAAAATGCATCTCAGATAAGAGGTGCATTTTTTTATCTGTTTAAAATTGAAATCTTTTTAAATATTTATCTTTAAAACCGATAAGATTTTGGATCGTCTCTGTGACTAATCAAATACTCAAGAATGAATTATGATTTAGTGGGAAATAATGTGCACTTAAAGAAAAAAGCACATCCAATTAATAGATGTGCCTTTAATGATTGAAAGATAATCAACAAGAAACTAAATTAAGCATTGCCTGATTCAGTTAAATTGGTTTTAACTTCTTCTACTTGTTGTTCTTCATCAAATTTATGACGTTTCAAGCTTAATATTGCGCAAATCGCCAACATGGCAGGGACAGAAATCATCACAAAATTCATGGTATGCGGTAAGTTTAAGGTCAATAACAACCCTGTCAAAATCGGCCCAACGATTGCACCAATTCGACCTACACCAGAAGCACAGCCGATTCCAGTCGAGCGAACACTCAATGGATAGTATTGCGCAACATAGCTATAAAGAAGGATTGAAGTACCAATGGTCGCCGCGCCTGCAACAGTAACAAGACCGTATAAAACATAAGCTGGAGAGTTAAATCCTAAGCCGATCAGTGCCACTACACCAGCCATGAGCATTCCCATGATGACTGGTTTTAAATGGAATTTATCCGAGAGAATACCGCCACCGATTGAACCGATCATTGCACCAACATTCAAAGCGAACAAGAATAAGATACTCTTGCCGAGTGAATATCCTGCTGCAAGCATAAGTTTTGGTAACCAACTACTTAATGCGTATACCATCAGTAGGCACATAAAGAACAATACCCAGAACATAAGCGTATTGAATGCGCGACCTTGTTGGAATAACCCTTTAACCGAGCTACCAGTTGGAATATTTTCCTCATTTAGCGTTAAACGCGTATTGCTGCTGATGGCTTGTTGAGGTGAGATTTTTTGTACAATGCTTTGTGCTTGCTCAGTTTTACCCGTTTTGACCAAAAAGGTTAAAGATTCAGGCAAAAATTTCCACATGACAGGTAATAAAAGTAATGGTATGCCAGCAATCAAGAACATGATTTGCCAACCCTGACTTTCAACCAAATAGCTTCCTATTAATGCTGACAAGATTCCGCCAATTGCATAACCACTAAACATCGTGCCGACTAAGGTACTGCGAATACGCTTAGGGGCATATTCTGAGGTGAGTGCGACGAGGTTTGGCATTACCCCGCCGATCCCTAAGCCAGCTAAGAACCGTAAAATACCGAACTCAAAAGGATTAGATGCAAACGCACCTAAAAAAGTAAACCCACTAAAAAAAGTCACACAAATTAAAATTACATTTTTGCGTCCGATTTTATCTGCCAATGCACCGAATAGCATGGCGCCGAACATCATGCCGCACAATGCGGTACTGGCAAGCATGCCTGCTTGCACAGAAGTAAGTGACCACTCCTGCATCAGTAAGGGTAAAACCACACCATAAATGACCAGATCGTAACCATCAAAAATAATAATCAATAAACACCAAAGTAAAATACTCCAGTGAAAAGGCGTAAACTTTGCTTCGTCAATTACTGCATTTACATTAACTGTAGATGTTGTCATTCTGCATCTCCTCAATGAGATAAATTCCTAATCATTATTAAAACGACATACTGCACCTTAAAGAAAAAACATATAATTCAAGGTCTTATATATATTAAAAATCATAACTCGCCATCATGTTAATACGGTTATCTGCACCTGTACGGCCATCAAAGGTTTCACGTTCACCGTAGACATATTCCATACCCAGCGTGATCGGTTTGTACGGGTTGTACATGCCATTAATCCAGCCTTGCCATAATTCTTTATTTTGATTTGAGCTGTCTCTATTTAGGCGAGCGAAGGTATTGTCACTTTTGGCTTTCATATAGCCATAGCCTAAGGTTGAACGGAACTGCGAGGTGAATTGATGTGTGATCCCTGTAGAGATGGAATCAAACTCATTGCTATGTATATTGTTTTGATCATCAATGGCATAACTGCTATTGCTCCACATCAGGAAGCGTCCATCGCCTTTGATATGGTTATAATCTGCTTTTAGAAAGGTTGTTGGCGTTAACTGATATTTTCCACCGATACCCACACCCCATGCCCAAGCATCATCATTGCTGGTTTTTTTCTCTGCCACAAAACTACGTCCAGACAGCATCGAACCATTTTCGAATTTATGATTTACACGGCCAACAAAGGCAGGTAAACGCATTTTATTTTCAGGATCAGAACTTGCTGTGTATTTAGGGTCTTCAACGGATAATGCAAAGCTGGTATTGGCCGTAATATTGTCACTATAACGAACCAATGGTGAGCGTTGTAATGCTCCACCTACATAGGTCGCTGCATCAATTGTTTCTGGATAATATTCAGGTGCAATGAAAGTAGACCATGTTTGACCCAGTAACCATTTATCAAAGGTTAAATAGGCATGACGAATACGAAATTGATCACGTGAGGCTCCCCCGAAGAAATCCATTTCTAGTTTCCCACCTACATCGCCTACCGCAGTTGGTGTGGTGAAATTTAAGCCTAAACGGGTGACATTTACCGTAGTCTCCAAACGATCTTTCTGTTGTGCTTCTTCAGCAGTCCCTTTTAATGGTACGCCACTGATATTGTTATACATCGTAGAGGCACCTTGCGCTTGGTAAGATGCATCTGCACGGATATAACCGTATAAATTCACCTCTGCGCCAGATTTTAATTTCAGCTGTGACCCTTGGACGCTTGATGGAACTGTTGCCTTAGGTTGTGTTGTGGGTTGAACTGGTACAGGTTGCTGAACATAATGTTGTAACATTGCTCTTAATTCTTGTACCTCTTGCCGTAATTGGGCAACTTCATCACGTTCGGAAGCCGCATATACAGAAGGCATAGCGGCAACAACAGACAGCGCCAATATGCTTTTTTGTACCGTCAATTTTAACTTTTTCATTAAAATAAGTTTCCTTCTTTTTTGACCCTAAATATCCTTTAAGATCACTATTTGTTTGCGTTATATCCTTTGCAGTTAGTTGCACTGCATCGCATTTCTTGTTTTAAAGCTTTAACTGTTGGTTTTATTTAAATTCCACCTCCTATGGATATGCTGATATTTTGAAATTCCTACTTTTTAAAGACAAAGGAAGCTCGCAGTGGTGAGATAAACCACTGTTAATTAACCATTTGGTAAAAAATAGATGCTGGATTTAAGTTTGCGTACTCATCTTTATTCCTTCATAGATTTAGTCCATGCTTAGGATGCTTGTGCAGAAAACGCATGACGTTTCTTTTTCTGCGCGATCAATCCTTGATACATTAAAATTTGGCTATATGAAGACACATTCATAAAACCTGTGCGGTGAAGTAATTCCTGATATTCATCAACTGAGACAGTGAAAAAATCGCTTTCCATTCGTTCTAACATTTTCTGACATTGTGCTTCAGTCAAACCTTGTGCCAAGCAGACATAACGTAAAGCTTGAAATTGCTGAGGGTCTGTACAGGTCATCAAATCATAGGTCAGCAAGATTCCATTTTCTTTTAAATGCTCATGGATCTCTGTAAAAAAAGTAGGCTTGTTTTCATCGGCAATAAAATGCGCCACCAAAATAGTTAGAGCTGCATCAAAAAAAATCTGATCTGGTAAATTTGAAGTATCACCATGAACAAATTTAACCTGTGTGGAATTACTCAATTGTTTAACTCTCGCCTGTGCTTTCTCAAGCATGGCTAAGGAAGGATCAAGCGCTGTAAATTTCCAGCCCGGATGTCTGTTTAGAAGATATTCCAGCTCATATCCCGTCCCACATCCCACAATCAAGATGTGAGCATCTGGTTTTAAGGTAGACTGTAAAATCGCATCTACTTGTTGATGAATGATTTCATATCCTGGTATTAATTTACGGATATGTTGATCATATTCTTCAACGACTCTTGGACTGCTGAAATCTTTTGCCATGCGCCCCGATCCTTTACTTGTGCAACTTTAAAATGCTGCTTTTTCTATTTGATGTAAAACATCATTTAGTCGAATACGTTTCCAGTTAAGTTCAGTTCAGCGCGCATGATTTCCTGTAATTTAAACTTCTGCGCTTTTCCAGAGGCTGTCATAGGAAATTCATTAAAGAATTTGACATAACGTGGCACTTTATTATGTGAAATGTGCTCTTTACAGAAACTACGAATGCTGTCCTCATTGGTCTGTTGGTGTTCATGCAAAATAATGCAGGCGCACAGCTCCTCACCATAACGTGTATCAGGCAAACCAATCACTTGAACATCACAAATGGCAGGATGAGTATATAAGAAGTCTTCTATTTCTTTTGGGAATAGGTTTTCCCCGCCGCGAATCACGACATCTTTGATACGACCTTTGATTTTGACAAAGCCCTCTGCGTCCATCTCTGCGATATCACCTGTATGCATCCAACCTGCGGTATCAATCACTCCACGGGTTTTTTCTTCTTCGCCCCAATAGCCTGCCATCACTGAGTAACCTCTGACGCACAGCTCACCTAAGGTACCTTGTGGTACGAGTTGCCCTTCAGAATCAACGATTTTGATTTCTACATGTGGGTGGACATGTCCAACTGTACTGACGCGTTTATCAATCGTATCGTTGACTGAGCTTTGTACACTTACAGGTGAAGTCTCAGTCATGCCATAGCAAATCGTGATTTCTGACATATGCATACGATCAATCACACGCTGCATAATTTCACGTGGGCATGGACTTCCCGCCATAATCCCGGTACGTAAACTAGAGAGGTCAAATTCATTAAATTGTTCATGCTCTAAAGTCGCGATGAACATGGTAGGTACGCCGTATGCTGCCGTACAACGTTCATTGTGAATTGTTTTTAGTGTTTCTAATGGATTAAAAACAGCTGATGGATACACCATGGTAGAACCGTGTGTGATACAGGCTAGATTTCCCATGACCATACCGAAACAGTGGAATAAAGGTACTGAGATGCACACTTTATCTTGTGGCGTTAAACGAATACCCTCACCGACAAAATAACCATTATTTAAAATATTATGATGGGTGAGCATCGTACCTTTGGGATTGCCTGTTGTACCTGATGTAAATTGGATATTAATAGTTTCATCAAACTGCAACTGTTGCGTTGCTAACTGTAATTGATCGAGTTGTTGTTGTGTTGGGGGAACGACCAGATCACTAAAACGATGAATACCTGTATGTTGTTTTTCATCAATTTTGATGACAAATTTTAAGAAAGCTAGACGTTCTGAATGGATTTTCTTGTCCGTACAAAAATTAATCTCGGGTGCTATACGTGTCAGAAGCTCTTGATAATCTGTGGTTTTGAACTGTGATGCAATGATCAAACCTTTGCAGGAAACTTTATTTAACACATATTCGAGTTCATGACTTTTATATGCTGGATTTAGATTGACTAAAATAATCCCTGCTTTAAACGCAGCAAACTGCGTGACTGTCCATTCGACACAGTTTGGCGACCAAATACCAAGTCGATCCCCTTTTTTCAAACCAAGCTGGAGCAAACTACAAGCAAAAGCATTTACTTCATCTTGTAGTTGTTTATAAGTCAACCGTCTATTCTGATGCGAACTTACAATTGCTTCTTGCTCAGCATATTGCTGGCAAGCTTGGTCGAATTTTTCTCCAATCGTCATCCCAATCAAAGGTTGCGAACTTGGTCCAGAGGCATAGCTTAACCGTACATGTTGCATTGAATCATTCTCCTTGATTCTTTCTAATTCTCATCTTAACTGGTCTAATTGTTGTTACTGCAACTACTCTTCAAACTGCCTATTCCATGTTTTATTCGCTGTACATGCGCTATTTTTTCCGTACTGCATCCACACAAAAATCAGCTATTTGCTTTGAAAAATAGTCTTTGTGTTGCTGATCAAACTTCGTATTTTGAGCTGGGTCTAAGGGCTCAACTACAACGTAAGTCATTGCACCAACCACACAGAGTGCGGTGGTATTCAGATCTTCCAGATCGAACTCACCACTTGCCTTTCCATCCGCGAGTATTTTAATCACACTCTGTTTAATCAACTGCTTCACACGAAAACGCTCATGTTCTACCAAAGAATCAACAGGCTCAAACATGAGTGAATATGCAAGCTGAGGACTGTTTAACGCCCGTTTTACAAAAGTTGCTACTGCTTTGTGCAACTTATGCTCTGCTGACAAATCACTGTCTGTAATCGCATCAATTACCAAAAGTTCGGTATTGATTGCTTCTGACAGAACTTCAATGAGTACCTGACTCTTATTGTCAAAGTAGCGATAAACCAACCCACTCGAAACGCCTGCTTGTTCCGCAATCGTTTGTATCTGTGCGTCTTTAAACCCTCCTTCCGAAATTAACTTTCTGGCAGAACTTAAAATCGATTTGCGATTTTGTTCCATCCGTTCTTGCATTAAAGATGATCGTTTATAACTCATGAAATTTATTCTCTAACAAATAAAGTGAATTGTAAATCATTTTATGAATCTCTATTCACTTTTTTAAAAAATCATTGTATGGTAATTCACAAGCACCTACAACAATGCTTATGGAACAACAAATATAACCAATGGGATGTATACAATGAACCTACGTAGCTTGAATTTTGGTCTAGATGAAACGCTAGTTGCACTACAAGACTCAGTTGCCGCATTCTGTGCAAAGGAAATTTCACCAATTGCTCAACAAGTTGATCAAGACAATAAATTCCCTGCTCATCTTTGGAAAAAGTTTGGCGATATGGGCTTACTAGGCTTAACAGTCTCAGAAGAATACGGTGGCACTAATCTCGGCTATCTCGCTCATATCATTGCTATGCAAGAGATTTCTCGTGCTTCAGCGGCAATTGCGCTTTCCTACGGCGCACATTCTAACTTATGCATCAATCAAATTAACCGTAATGGGAATGAGCAACAAAAGCAGAAATATCTTCCTAAATTAATCTCTGGTGAATACGTCGGTGCCCTTGCGATGTCTGAACCGAATGCGGGTTCTGATGTGGTCAGTATGAAATTACGTGCTGAGCAGAAAGGCGATCATTTTGTTTTAAATGGTTCAAAAATGTGGATTACCAATGGTGGTGATGCGGATGTTCTAGTGGTATACGCAAAAACAGATCCACAAGCAGGTGCAAAAGGCATGACTGCTTTTTTAATTGAAAAAGACATGAAAGGTTTTAGCCATGGGAACCATTTAGACAAACTTGGTATGCGTGGTTCAAATACCTATCCATTATTTTTTGACAATGTAGAAGTACCTGTTGAAAACGTATTGGGCGGTGTGGGCAATGGCGCTAAAGTCCTCATGAGTGGTTTGGACTATGAGCGTGCGGTATTAAGCGCAGGCCCTCTTGGCATTATGGATGCCTGTATGGATGTGGTGATTCCTTACTTACATCAACGCGAACAGTTTGGACAGGCTTTGGGTGAGTTTCAGCTAATGCAAGGCAAACTGGCAGACATGTACTCAACTTGGTTGGCATGTAAGGCGCTTGTATATGCTGTTGGTGCGGCGTGTGACAAAGCAGATCATGATCGTAGCTTACGTAAAGATGCTGCCAGTGCCATTTTATATGCAGCTGAAAAAGCGACATGGATGGCGGGAGAAGCGATTCAAACTTTAGGTGGTAATGGTTATATCAATGAGTTCCCTGCAGGTCGTTTATGGCGCGATGCAAAACTTTATGAAATTGGTGCAGGCACATCTGAAATTCGTCGTATGTTGATCGGACGTGAATTGTTTAATGAAACCAAATAATAACGATAAATCAGGATGCATCATATGAATCAATTACAAAGCAAAATTAATGTGCGAAGTGAAGACTTCAAAACAAACCAACAAGCTATGCAAAGTTTGGTCAATGATTTAACACAAGTTGCCCAGAATATCGCATTAGGTGGTGGAGAAAATGCACGTCAAAAGCATTTAGCACGTGGAAAATTGCTTCCGCGTGAACGTATAGATCAACTGATTGACGTTGGCACAGCTTTTTTAGAAATCGGACAACTTGCTGCGTATAAGGTTTATGAAGATGATATTCCTGCTGCTGGTGTCATTGCGGGTATTGGACAAGTCAATGGTGTGACATGCATGATCGTTGCCAATGACGCAACGGTTAAAGGTGGCACTTATTACCCGCTTACGGTTAAAAAGCATTTACGTGCCCAAGAAATTGCTGAACAAAACCACTTACCTTGTATTTATCTTGTAGATTCAGGTGGTGCATATTTACCTATGCAGGATCAGGTATTCCCTGATCGTGATCACTTCGGACGTATCTTCTACAATCAAGCACGTATGTCGAGCCAAGGTATTGCCCAAATTGCGGTCGTCATGGGTAGCTGTACTGCTGGTGGTGCTTATGTCCCTGCGATGTCAGATGAAACCATCATCGTGCGTAATCAAGGTACTATTTTCTTAGGTGGTCCTCCTCTGGTTAAAGCTGCAACAGGTGAAGTCGTAAGTAGCGAAGATCTCGGTGGTGGTGATGTACATACGCGTCTCTCAGGTGTTGCTGATCACCTCGCTGAAAATGATGAACATGCGATTGCGATTGCACGTAATATCGTTGCCAATTTGAATAAAAAACCAAATGAACTCAATAAGCAGATTGATGAACCATTGTTCGATGCGAAAGAGTTGTATGGCGTAGTCCCTACCGATGCGCGTAAGCCATTTGATGTACGTGAGGTGATTGCACGCATCGTCGATGGTTCTCGTTTCGATGAATTTAAAGCTCGTTTTGGCTCAACCTTGATCACAGGGTTTGCATCACTTTATGGGATGCCCGTCGGAATCATCGCAAATAATGGCATTCTATTTTCTGAATCAGCACAAAAAGGTGCACACTTTATTGAGCTATGTACCCAACGCAATATTCCGTTGTTATTTATTCAAAATATCACAGGCTTTATGGTGGGTCGCCAATACGAAAATGAAGGTATTGCCAAGCACGGTGCAAAACTGGTGATGGCGGTTGCAACAGCTAATGTACCAAAACTTACACTCATCATTGGCGGTTCTTTTGGTGCAGGTAACTACGGTATGTGTGGACGTGCTTATTCTCCACGTTTCTTATGGACTTGGCCAAACTCTCGTATATCAGTCATGGGGGGTGAGCAAGCAGCCAGTGTACTTTCAACTTTGAAGCGTGATCAGATCGAGCAAAAAGGCGCAGAATGGTCAGCACAAGAAGAAGATGAATTCAAGCAACCGATTCGTGATCAGTATGAACGTCAAGGTCATCCTTACTATGCTTCTGCCCGTTTATGGGATGACGGCGTGATTGATCCAGCGCAAACGCGTCAAGTACTTGGTTTAAGTCTAGCCGCTGCAATGAATGCTCCAATTCAACCGACTAAATTTGGCGTGTTCCGCATGTAAGAGGTGTTTATGAGCTATCAATTTTTACAACTGGAACAGCATGATCAAGTGGCATATGTGTGGCTGAATCGCCCTGAGCTACACAATGCCTTCAATACAACGGTGATTGAAGAATTGCATACTTGTTTTAAGCAACTTGCTACCCGTGACAATATTCGAGTTGTGGTTTTAGCAGGTCGTGGCAAAAGCTTTTCAGCGGGTGCAGACCTAAATTGGATGAAACAAGCGGGTCAAGCTTCTACAGAAGAAAATGAAGCCGATGCTTTAAAACTCGCACAGATGCTTGAAGCACTTGCAGCCTTAAAACAGCCAACGATTGCACGTGTTCATGGCATTGCTTTTGGTGGTGGTATGGGTTTGGCATCTGCATGTGATATTTGCATTGCCAGTACCGATGCCAAATTTGCAACCTCTGAGGTTCGATTAGGTCTTGCCCCTTCTACGATTAGCCCATATGTAATTCGTGCGATTGGGGCTAGACAAGCTTCACGCTATTTTTTAACTGCTGAACGTATCTCAGCGCATGAAGCAAAACAAATCGGCTTGGCACATGAAATTGCGGATGCAGAAGATTTAGATAAAAAAGTTCAAGAGATTATTGATGCTTTACTGCTGGGTGGACCACATGCTCAAGCAGCATCTAAGCAACTGATTCAAATGGTCAGCAATCAAAGTATGAATAATGAATTACTTCGACAAACTGCTCAACACATCGCACAAGTCCGTCAAGGCAGTGAGGCAAAAGAAGGCTTAACTGCTTTCTTAAGTAAGCAAGCCCCTGCGTGGACTTCAAATTCCAATAACAACAATTAAGGATGATCAACATGTTTGAAAAGATTTTAATTGCGAACCGTGGTGAGATTGCTTGCCGTGTGATTCGTACTGCCAAAAAATTAGGTATTGCAACGGTTGCGGTTTATTCAGATGCAGACGCTCATGCCCAACACGTTAAACTTGCTGATGAAGCGATTTATATTGGTCAATCTCCTGCAATACAAAGTTATTTACAAGCTGATCGTATTATTCAAGCGGCGATTGATACGGGAAGCCAAGCGATTCATCCTGGTTATGGTTTTCTTTCGGAAAATGATCAATTTGCTTTAGCTTGCCAGCAGCACAATATTTGCTTTATCGGGCCACCTGTTGATGCCATTTTAGCGATGGGCTTAAAAGCAACCTCTAAAGCTTTGATGGAAAAAGCGGGTGTACCTTTAACGCCGGGTTATCACGGAACCAACCAAGATGCTGAATTTTTAAAACAGCAAGCAGATCGTATTGGCTATCCTGTACTCATCAAAGCCAGTGCTGGCGGTGGTGGTAAAGGCATGAGTCTGGTGGAGCGTAGTGAAGATTTCCTACATTCTCTTGCATCTTGTAAACGTGAAGCCAAATCGAGTTTTGGTAATGATGATGTACTGATTGAACGTTATGTGATTCAACCACGTCATATCGAAGTACAAGTATTTGGCGACACGCATGGCAACTATGTACATTTATTTGAACGGGATTGTTCTGTTCAACGTCGTCATCAAAAAGTACTAGAGGAAGCCCCTGCTCCACAAATGCCAAGCGAAAAGCTCGATGCAATGCGTCAAGCTGCAATTGATGCTGCACGTGCTGTAGATTATGTTGGTGCAGGTACGGTTGAGTTTATTGTTGAACAAGACGGTACGGCGTATTTCATGGAAATGAACACACGCTTACAAGTCGAACATCCTGTGACTGAAATGATTACAGGTGAAGATTTAGTTGAATGGCAATTACGTGTTGCGTATGGCGAGCCTTTACCAAAATTACAACATGAATTAAAAATTCACGGGCACGCCCTCGAAGCACGTATTTATGCCGAAGAACCAGAAAAAGGCTTTTTACCTGCGATTGGTAAAATTGACTATCTACGCTACCCAACGCAAAACCAATATGTGCGTGTAGACAGTGGCATTGTTGAAGGCGATGAAATTACCACCTTCTATGATCCAATGATCGCCAAATTGATCGTATGGGGTAAAAACCGTGAAGCTGCTTTGATTCAAATGCAACACGCGCTTAGTCAATTCCATGTCGATGGTTTAGGCAATAACATTGCCTTTTTGCAAAAGATTGTACAGTGTGATTCATTTAAACAAGCAAAGTTGGACACTAATCTGATCCAGCGTGAAGAACAGTTCTTGTTTAGCCCAGCGAATATAAAACCTGAGTTTGTTGTTGCGACTGCATTTATTGAGTTTCTAAGCCAAATGCAAAACAACAAATCAGGTCAAAAACAACTGTGGTTGGCGCAACCCTTATGGCGTAGTAATGTCGCTTATCAGCACAGCATTAAATTGAATTATCTAAACCAAGATATTCAGATTAAATTTTCTGCTGCTGAACAAGGATTTAATGCAGAATTTAACGGTCAAAACTACCACATCACAGGTCAATTGACTGATCAGCATAGTGCTAATATTCAAATTGGTGGGATTAAGCAAAAACTCGCCTTTAATCGAGGTGCGCAAGGTATTACCCTGTTCAACGCTGGACAAAGTTATAAGTTTAGCTATTTGCGTCAAGATTATAATCAAACGGATGGTCAATCTGAGCAAGGACACCTCAAAGCACCGATGCCAGGTGTAGTGACACAATTACTGGTGGGTGCAAACCACACCGTGAAAAAAGATGATGTGCTTTTAACCCTAGAAGCGATGAAAATGGAATACACCATTCGTGCTCCAAAAGATGGTGTGATTTTAGATGCTTATTTCCAAGTCGGCGATCAGGTCAAAGCTGGCGATGAACTTGTGGACTTCCAAGCTGCTGAGGAGGAAGTTGCATGAGTGACTATGTAAAGATTGTGGAAGTTGGGCCTCGTGATGGTTTGCAAAACGAGAAACAAGCTTTAAGCATTGAACAACGATTGAGCTTCATCAATGATTTAATTGATGCAGGTTTGAAGTCAATTGAAGTTGGTTCATGTGTATCAGCCAAATGGGTGCCACAAATGGCACAGAGCGATGAGTTATTTAAATTGTTGCCACAACGCGATGATTTAAATTTGAGCTTGCTCACGCCAAATCTTAAAGGCTTCGAAGCTGCCCTATCCGTAGGATGTAAAGAGGTTGCGGTTTTTACCGCGGCTTCTGAGAGCTTTACCCGAAAGAATATCAATTGTTCGATAGAAGAAAGCCTAGAGCGATTCTCTGAGATTTTTCAAGCAGCGAAATTAAATAATGTCCGAGTACGTGGTTATGTATCTTGTATGGTGGACTGTCCTTATGAAGGTGCAATTGATCCCAAACAAGTCGTGAATGTCGTCAAACGGCTGCATGACATGGGTTGTTATGAGATTTCATTGGGTGAAACCATTGGGACAGCGACACCAGATCGAGTGCAAAAAGTTTGGCAAGCATGCTTAGCAGAATTGGACAGCAAGATTTTGGCAGGACATTTTCATAATACCTATGGGATGGCAATCGCCAATATCTATCAGTCTTTACAGCAAGGTATTCGAGTCTTTGATTCTTCTCTTGCTGGACTGGGTGGTTGTCCTTATGCCAAAGGTTCATCAGGTAATGTCGCGACTGAGGATTTGTATTATTTACTGTCTCATATTGGATATGAAACAGGCATTAATTTAGAGAAGTTGATGTTGGCAAGCCAAAATATCAATCAGACATTGAACCGAAAAAATTTATCGAACTATGCAAATACCTATCTGCAGCAACATTGTGCATAAATAAATTCAGCGATCCTAAATGCTCCGCAAATTCGATTTGAAGGAGCATTTAAAAAATTATTATTTTGAATGAGTTATTACAGTTATTTTATATTTTGAATGTCCTGTTCACTATGGGTCAATTGATAAAAATAAGAAGTGTCGGCCTCTATCTTGGGTGCAATATATTGCTCGACCCAATTTAACCACGCACGTGTTTTGGCATCAATAAAGTGTCGTGATGGCAATAAGGTATAAACCCCAATATCGGGAGAGCGCCAAGTTGGCAAAATGTGACATAAATGTCCCGCCCGAACCGCATCAATCACAGCAAACATAGGCAACAATGCAATCCCCATATCTTGTTGTACCATATCTAATAAAAGTTCAGGCGTATCGGCAATTAACTGACCTGAAATGTCTATTTGATAAGAACAGCTATTTTCACTGACAAGATGCCATTGTGGTGTGATGGATGGATTCACCAACCGCAAACACGCATGTTCATGTAACTCATCTGGTGACTGAGGAATGCCATGTTTTTGCAAGTAAGTAGGTGAAGCACATAACACAGAAAAAATAGTGCCGATTCGACGAGCAACAAATCTTGAATCGGTCAAAGACTCCGTTAAATACAAACTGACATCAATCCCTTTGGCTAAAAGGTCAGGTGCATTTTGAGACGTGCGATATTCAACCGTCAAATCTGGATAAGTTTGGCAGAATTCTGCCATGACAGGCGCAACATAATAATGACCGAAACTTGCCATACTCAAGATTCGTAACCGACCTTTGGGTTTGGTTGCTGTACCTGTCGCTTCGGCTTCAGCTTCTTCAATGATTGAAATCACTTGACGACAGCGTTCCGCATAGGTCGCCCCAATATCGGTCAATGAGTGTTGTCGAGTCGAACGTTGCAACAACTTAACACCCAAACGCGTTTCTAATTCGCTGATCAGACGTGACACCTGTGCCGTGGTCAAATCCATTTGTTCTGCTGCTGCTGTAAAACTTCCACTGTCAATCACTTTCAGGAAAGCATGCATGGCATGCAACAGTCCACCCTCGTGATTTTTGCGCATAACGTAAATATCTTTTCCTAAATTACGCATTGTTGCACCAGATTAGATCAACCACAATGGTAAATATGTACATACATTTGAGCCAGCCCTCTCTTTTAGACGCTAAGCCCATTTTAATTTTTTGTATGTCAATTGCTCCAAACTTCAACTCGGATGTTGAGAAAAGAAAGTCGCACGAACGACCACAATACTAAGGAGACATAAATGAATATAGCGACAAAATTTACTCCAAGAATGATTGCTACAAAGGATGTATCACTTGACGATAAATATATAAGTGATGACGGTACTGCATATATGACGGGTATACAGGCATTGGTTCGTTTACCACTTGCCCAAACACGTCGGGATACTTTAAAAGGTTACCAAACTGCAGGTTTTATTTCAGGATATCGTGGTTCACCTGTAGGTAATTACGACAGCTTCCTTTGGCAAATAGGCGGTTTACTGAAAGATCATCATGTGGTTTTTCAGCCGGGAGTAAATGAGGATTTAGCCGCTACCGCCATTTGGGGGACCCAACAGGCCAACCTTGCAGGACAAGGGAAATATGATGGTGTGACTTCGTGGTGGTATGGCAAAGGTCCTGGTGTCGATCGTTCTGGTGACGTCCTACGCCATGCCAATCTCGCAGGTACAGCCGAACACGGCGGCGTTGTTGCCCTGTTTGGTGATGATCATTCCTGTAAGTCTTCTACAGTTCCGCATCAATCCGAACATGTCATGATTGGTTGCGGTATTCCTATTTTCTATCCAACATCTGTTCAACATATTTTAGATCTTGGTGTTCACGCTGTTGCCATGTCTCGTTTTGCAGGCGTATGGACCTCAATGAAATTGGTAAGTGAAATTGTTGAAACCTCGGCATCAGTTAAAGTTGGTTTAGACCGCGTAACGCCAATTATTCCAGAAGATATCGAATTTCCTGATGGTGGTGTCAATATCCGTTGGCCAGATCATGGGATACAACAAGAAGAACGTCTCTATAAATATCGCCTACCTGCTGTTCTGGCCTATGCACGTGCCAACAAACTGAATCGTGAAACGTGGTCATGCGAAAATGCTCGTGTGGGTATCGTTGCAAGTGGTAAGAGTTATTTAGATACTATTGAAGCATTGCGTATATTAGGCATTGAAGGTGAAACAGCCGAACAACTCGGATTACGTGTTTATCAAGTTGAATTGATTTGGCCGTTAGAACCTCAAGGTATCCGTGAATTTGCACAAGGCTTACAAGAGCTGATCGTGGTCGAAGAAAAACGACCGATCCTTGAAGCACAGATCAAAGATGAGCTCTATTCCCTCCCAGATGATCAACGTCCTCGAGTCATTGGTAAAGCCTGTGATGGAAAAGGTGAATGGAGTACCTCAGTTGAAGAAGCACCACTCATTGGACATTATGAATTCCAGCCTGAACCGATTGCTAAAATGCTTGCAACTCGATTCTTAGGCCTTGATTTACCAGAAGCGTTAAGAACACAAATTCAAAATAAAGCAGACTTATTACTTAAAGCAGAACAAGCGTCTCACGGTGTAACTGATCTCGCAGAGCGCAAACCTTATTTCTGTAGCGGTTGCCCACACAACACCTCAACCGTCCTTCCTGAAGGAAGTCGTGCGCTTGGTGGTATTGGTTGTCACTATATTGCGGTTTCACTTGATCGCGGCACAGAAACCTTCTCTCAGATGGGCGGTGAAGGTGTGAGTTGGGTTGGTGCATCTCCTTTCACCAATGAAAAACATATATTTGCAAATCTTGGTGATGGGACCTATTTCCATTCAGGTTATCTTGCCATTCGCCAAGCGATCGCCGCTAAAGTGAATATTACTTACAAAATCCTTTATAACGATGCGGTTGCCATGACAGGTGGACAACATGTCGATGGTCACTTGAGTGTCGCTCAATTAACCCGCCAGTTAGCAGCGGAAGGGATAAAAAAACAAGTCATTGTGACGGATGAACCTGAACTGATTCATGCAGAAGAAGGAATTGCAGCAAATGTAGAAATTCATCATCGAAATGAATTGGATGCGATTCAACGTCAATTACGCGAAACGTCAGGTGTTACTGCTTTAATTTACGTACAAACTTGTGCCAGCGAAAAACGTCGTCGCCGTAAACGTGATGCCTATCCTGATCCAGCAGAACGTATCTATATCAATACGGATATATGTGAAAGCTGTGGTGATTGTTCTAAAAAATCGAATTGTTTATCCATTGAAACTGTAGAAACTGCATTAGGACCAAAACGCCAGATTAATCAAAGCACGTGTAACAAAGATTTTTCTTGTGTTGACGGTTTCTGTCCAAGTTTTGTCACGGTACATACCCGCGACATGAAACGTCCTGAAAAATTTGAAGGTATTGCTGCAGGTTGGCCTGAAACACCAATCATTCCAGTACTTGATGATGTACCAAATCGTATTATGGTAGGTGGTGTTGGTGGTACAGGTGTGGTGACGATTGGTGCCCTACTCGGTATGGCAGCACATCTTGAAGGTAAAGCAACACGTGTGATGGATATGGCTGGACTGGCTCAAAAAGGCGGTACGGTTTATTCCTATATCCAAGTCGCAAATTCAGATGAGCATATTTCTTCAACCAAGATTCCAGCGGGTCAATGTGATCTTTTAATCGGTGCAGATGCTGTGGTTGCCGGTAGTGGTGCTGCACTTTCTCGCTTAAAAGAAAATGCGGTGGTGATTGTGAATGAAGATGCTTCACCGACATCAGACTTTATTGACTCTCGTGACTGGTATGCGCCTATCAGTGACTTAGTTGATCGTCTACGTGGTCGTACCCGCAAAGGCACACTAGTATCACTATCTGCGACACGTATCGCAACTTTAGTACTGGGCGATGCAATCTTTACCAATCAACTATTACTTGGTATGGCATGGCAATCAGGTCGTATACCGCTATTACGTCAAAGCATTGAAAAAGCGATTCAACTCAATGGCACTGCCGTAGAAAAGAATCTCGAAGCTTTCCGAGTTGGGTGCCATCTTGCCAGTGATCCAAGTTTAGCGCCACGATTGCTTGCAGCCATGCAAAAAACTAAAAAACCTGAAACATTGGCTGAATTAATCGAGGATCGTTCAGCACGTTTGGTTGACTATTGGAATGAAGCCTATGCGATGAAGTATCGTCGTTTAGTTGAACAAGCATTGAAAGCATTACCAGAAGAATTGACCGCGACCATTGCCACACAACTGTATCGTGTGATGGCTTATAAAGATGAATATGAAGTCGCTCGTCTTTTAACCGGTAAAAAATTCAAAGAGTCGATTGAAACCCATTTTGGTAAAGGTTTACGCTTAACTTACCATCTTGCTCCACCGACTTTAGGTGCTGATCAAAATATTCGTAAGCGTGCTTTCGGATACTGGATTCGTTTCCCAATGATGTTACTTGCACGTTTGCAGTTGCTTCGGGAAACCTTCCTCGATCCATTTGCACGTCATGAAGAACGCAGACGTGAACAAGCTTGGCGTGATCGTTATATCGCATTTGTTGAAAGATTGGTTGCTGCCCCTGAACGTTATGACCTTGCTGTGGCTGAAGAAATTGCCAAACTACCTGTAGAAGTACGTGGTTTTGGTCATATTAAAACCCAAGCCATGCAAACAGCGATGCAACGTTGGGATGAGTTAGCGTTCAGTCTACAAAAACAACGTGCTTCATAACCTCTAAACTTTACTTTAAGTCAGACATTATCCCGTAAGTCATACGGGATAATGTCCTTTTGGGGATTGAATCTTTCGAAGCGGATATCATCAATAACCTTTAGTTGTATCTATTGGATTGAGCAAATTTCGCCCCTGTTTAATCCGTCTATCATTTTCTAAAATCTGTTCCACTACAACAGACCATGGTGCGTGGGAGGCAACATGCGGTGTGACTACAATTTTATGATGCTGCCAAAGTGGGCTTTCTACCGCCAAAGGTTCATGGCTAAACACATCCAGAATTGCGCCACGCAAATGTCCCGAATCTAGGTAATCAATTAAATCTTGCTCGACCAAATGTTGACCACGACCACAATTAATGACGCACGCTCGTTCGGGTAACTGGTCAAATAAATCCCGAGATAAAATCCCTCGGTTACTTTCCGTTAGGGGTAACAAGTTAATCAAAATTTCTGCCTGACTGAGGAAAGCACCAAAGTCTGAGTCGCCTGCAAAACACTGTACATTCTCTAGGGACTTAAGACTACGTGACCAACCTGATACTTGATAGCCCAATGCAGCAAATCGTTGACTAATATATCCTCCCATTTGCCCCAACCCCATAATTCCGATCTTTATCTCAGCACCACTACGTTGAGGATACTGCCGCCATCGTAGTTGCTTTTTTTGCTCAAAGGCCTGATCAAAGAAACGCTGATAATAAAGGACACCCCATTGTAAATAGTCAAACATTCCTTTTTGATGAAGCTGATCCACAACTCGGCAGACTTGATAACGCTGACCAATTCTCTCCAGATTTAGATGTTCAACACCTGCTGCCATCGAATGAATCAGTTTAAGTTGAGGCAAAGTCTCCAGATAATCTAAATCGGGGAACCAAGAAACAGCAGTGGTGGCATGTAATGCTTCTGCACTATGCGCCAAGCAATAGGATTCGTTAGGTGCATACTTTGCAAAGGCATCTTCTAGCCATTTTTGGATTTTTGGAACAGTGGTTGAAATCACAATCATGAGCAGTATTCCTCACGTTGCTGTTCAATTAGAGATAAAGCTGCCTGCCAAGCATTTAAAATAATTTGCTCAATGGCCTTTGACTCAAACTGTTTTGCGGTATGCACACAAACGGCTTCTGAGGGGTAATTTAACTCTCCTCCTCCTGCAAGTGCTTTGATTTGTGCCTGACAAGCGCGTTCAAGGAAATAAATCTCATGAAAAGCACGTTGAATACTATCACCAACGGCAAGTAAACCATGATTTCTCAAAATCATGACACGATTGTCGGCCATGTCCTGAACCAAGCGGTTTCTTTCTTCGGTCAGTAATGCAACTCCTTCATAATCGTGATAGCTCACTTTGTTATAAAACTTTAATGCGTGTTGAGATATTGGTAATAAACCATGCTTTTGTGCTGAAACGGCAATCCCATCAGCGGTATGCGTATGAATCACACAATGCACATCTGATCGTGCTGCGTGCAAGGCAGAATGAATCACAAAACCCGCAACGTTGACCTGTTTACCTGCATCGTATTCTTCAACGATTTGGCCTTCCTCATCAATTTTAACCAAATCGGATGCCCGTATTTTTTCAAAAGGAATACCATAATGATTAATCAGAAAATGTCCCTTTTCGTCTGGTACACGCAAGCTAATATGTGTATCGATTAAATCAGTCATCCGATAATAGGCAATTAATCGATATAAAGCCGCCAGTTGACAACGTGCTTCCCATTCTGTCGCCGCTACCACAGTTCTTAAACTCATTTTATATCCCTACTTAACTATTTTTCCGAAAGAGCCATCAGTCTGAAAGAAACAAGGCAAACGAGGTTTGCCTTGTTTTTGAGTCTGTCCACCGTCGTTCAGATCCGCTAAACATTAGAAAGCAAAAGCATCTTCTTCGAGTTCCATCACCGATTCGGCACCTGTTTCAATTGCCGCCGCATGGGCCTCGGTACGGTGTAGCAATTTTTGATAGAAAAACTTGGCTGTACTCAGCTTCGCCTTATAGAACTTCTCGTCTTGCGATCCTGCTTTCAGTTTATCGAGTGCAACTTGTGCCATACGCGTCCAAAGATAAGCAAATACGGTATAGCTTGAGAAATAGAGATAATCTACTGAAGCAGCACCAATCTCTTCTGGGTTTTTCTTAGCTCTTTTTGCAATATGATCCGTGAGCGATAACCAGCGTTGTTTGAGCTGAGCCAGTTTGTCAAGATATGGCTTCAATTCAGCATTGTTGTGATGGTCCTGAATAAATTGCTCAATCAAACTGGTCATATTTTTTAATAATTTGCCTTCAGATTTGAGAACTTTACGCGCCAATAAATCGAGTGACTGGATCTCGGTAGTGCCTTCGTACAAAGTCGAGATACGAGCATCTCGAATGATTTGCTCCATACCGTGTTCAACAATAAACCCATGACCACCAAAAACTTGTACACCATGCTTAGCAGACTCATTGCCAGATTCAGTTAAAAATGCTTTAGCAATCGGGGTCAGGAAAGCCAATAGTTCATCTGAATACTTTTTCTGGGTCAGATCATCAGATTTTTCCACCCGATCAACATGCTCAGCGAGAAGATAAGCAAGCGCACGTCCACCTTCCGAAAATGCTTTTTGGGTCATCAACATGGAACGCACCGCTGGATGAACGATGATCGGATCAGCATTTTTTTCTGTGCATTTGGCACCTGACAGAGAACGCATTGCCAGACGTTCTTTGGCATAGTTCAACGCGCCTTGAAAAGCTATCTCAGAAGCGGCTAAACCTTGCATAGCTGTACCAATTCGAGCTGTGTTCATGAACGTAAACATACAATTCAGCCCACGATTTTCAGGACCAATTAAATATCCTTTTGCACCGTCAAAATTCAATACACATGTTGCATTACCGTGGATGCCCATTTTATGCTCGATAGAAGTACATACCACGTGATTTCGATCCTGTAGATTTCCAGCATCATCTACATTAAATTTTGGAACGATAAACAGTGAAATTCCTTTTGTACCTGATGGTGCATTTGGCAATCTTGCAAGTACGATATGAATAATGTTTTCAGAAAGATCATGCTCACCCGCTGAAATGAAAATTTTCTCGCCCGTAATTGCATAGCTTCCATCCGGGTTAGGCTCGGCCTTTGTTCGAATAATCCCGAGATCTGAGCCAGCATGTGATTCTGTTAAACACATGGTTCCTGTCCAGATACCCTTAATAAGATGAGGGAGAAATTTTTGTTTTTGTTGCTCGGTTCCATGATGTTCAATCGTTCGCATTGCACCATGAGATAAACCTGGATACATCGCCCAAGCCCAATTTGAACTGCATAACATTTCTGAAATTACGATACGTAATAAAGTTGGCAGTCCTTGGCCGCCATATTCAGGGGCCGCGGTCAGTGAGGTAAAACCAAGTTCAGCATATTTGTGATACGCCTCTTTAAAACCCGCGGGCGTTGTTACGACGCCTTGGTTTAAATGACATCCCTCTTGATCACCGCTGTGGTTGATGGGTGATAGCTCATTTTCACAAAAATCCGCGGCAGCCTCTAAATATTGATCAATCAATTCTCGACTTATGGTCTCCTGATAATCAGGTAGAGATTGATACGTTTTTTCTGTTTGCAACAGTTCATGTAAGACAAATTGCATATCACGTAACGGGGCTTTATATAGAGGCATTGTTTTTTCCTTTCATCTCTCGCATCTGTTTACTGAGGGTAAGCAGATATAAATTTTTCCTTGAATGAACTTTTATTATTTCAGTCATCTAAAAATATCAAATAAATTTCATATTGCAAAATTAATTTTCATTAATTCCGTGTAATTTTATATAAAAAAGACAAATTAAATCCATAAAAATAAATTAATACAGTAATTTAACTTATTTTTAAAAAATAAACTTTGAATCAAATCTATTGTGATATATTTTGTATTACAAAATTTTATTTCATTATATTGAATTATAATATGGTGATTTTATTCATAACAATCAAAGGATGATTTATGCATGGCTCGAATTACACAGGTCTTGAATTCTTAACCGCATTAAAAAATGGAGAAGTTCCTGCCTCACCTATGGCCCATACTATTCCTATGAAATTAATCGAAGTTTCTATAGGTAAAGCCACTTACGAGGTGCGACCAGGTCCTGAACACATGAACATTCAGGGCGGCGTACATGGCGGATTTTATGCCACCGTCTTAGATACTGTAACGGGAAGTGCAGCACATAGCCTACTTGATGCTGATGTTAATTACGGTACTATTGACCTAAATGTAAAAATGATTCGTCCTATGCAAGTCAACATGATTTATTATGCACAAGCCGAGCTTATCAATGCTGGACGCAATATTATAACTACAGAAGGGAAAATCATTGACCGCGAAGGAAAAGTCTATGCCTTTGCTTCAGCAACCCTCATGGTCATTCATCGAAAGTAAATGATCGAGTACTTATAGGTACGAGCTGATTTCAGCTTTGTTTTTCATCATGATGAAATCAATTCGATCTATGACAAAACTAATGGTGGCCATGCCTAAACCAATCATGGCACACCCTTCCCATCCCCAGTGTTTCCATGCATAAACTGCAATAAATGAGCCTGATGCTGCGCCAGCAAAATATAAAGTCATATAAATTGAGTTAATACGAGAACGGGCCTGAACAGAGATTCGGTAAATCAAATTCTGATTTAAAACATGGATAGCGGATAACCCAAAGTAAGCCATTATCACGCCAAGTGCATAAGCAAACAGTGAATATTGAGCAAAAAATAAGGGAATCCAAGCCAAGATCAATAAGCACATACAAACTAGTGCAACTTTATTTTCATGTTGTGCAGCGATTTGCTTTCCTGCCCAATGTGTCGCAAATACCCCTGCCAGCCCGACAATACCAAATAGACCAATTTGAAAATCATTAAAATGGTAGGGTGCATTGGCGAGAATAAATGTCATCGTCGTAAAAATGAGTGCCAGGATTCCAAAGCCGATTCCTCCAGCCAGACCACGCCTGAGTAAATGAGGTTGGTGAGTGGCCAAAGTAAATAAAGAACGATAAATCTGTATCAAAGTCATGTGATGGGTGTTGCGACTCACGGGGAGTTTTAACCACATCATTATGGCACATGCCAAAATAAGCCCTCCACTTAACAGATAAACCGCATGCCATGACCAAAGTGTGGATAATAGACCAGCAATTGATCTCGCCAACAGTATGCCTAAGAATAAACCGCTCATCAGCATACTTACGACGTGGGGGCTTTTTTTAGGACTAGCCAATCCTGCTGCAAATGGCACCAAAACTTGAGTTGCGATAGAAAAAAAAGCAGCTAAAAAAGTGAAACTATATAAAGTAGATAAATTGGGGCTAAGAGATAAGCAGATTTGGGATAAACCAGTAAAACACATCAGTAAACAGATATAGCTTCGCTTCTCAAAAAGGTCTCCCAACGGCACTAAAATAAAAAGGCCAGCTGCATAAGACAGCTGACCAATAACAATGGTAAAAGCAACCTGCTCTGCGCTTACATGAAGTGCCTGAGCAATAGAATAAATTAAGGGTTGATTGTAATAGTTTGACCCCGCACAAATACCACATGTCATGGCCATGATAAAAATAAAGCCTTTTGACAAGATATCTTCGGTCGGAGGTCGAACTGTTTTGTCCATCATTTATGATGCTCTATTAGAATTTATACATCGATACGAAGTTAATACGCGACACATCCGCGGTTCTACCATCAAACACTTCACGCTTACCTTGATGGTACTCTACACCAAAATCCATTTGCTCATCCGGCGAATAAAAAACATTCGCTGCATAATCTGTGAGACGTTTATTAGTATCTGGGTTGAGTTTTGAGTAGGCTGTTGAATCATATTCAAACATTGAAGCTGATAAGTTCGCGCGCCATTGTTTATTAAATTTGTATGAATAACCAAGATTTATGCTGTTTAACTTATTCATGAGCAAATCGTCTTTTTCTTCATTTAGAGAAAAATCCCCTGCAGCATTTAGACTGCCAGCATTTGCCAATCCACTTTGAGAGGTATAGGACATAAACTTCTGGTCACCCACAATATGTTGGTAATTTGCTTGAATTGATTGCTTAGGATCAACTTGGTATTTTACGCCCGCACCTGCTCCCCAGCTCACCTTTTTTACGGTATCCGTCGCTACATCTACTGATTTTTCATTTACGAAACCCTGAGCAATTGCCAACCAAGGGCCATCTTTAAATGTGTATTTTCCAGTAAGTGATGGGAAAGCAGAAACACGTGACCCTGTATGCTCGAAAGCGACTTTTAGGTTATGGTTCGCATCAATATTCCAGTTATAGCGCATCTGTGGAGTACGTGTATAAGACGTCCCAACGAACTGGGTATAATCCACCGACTCTGTACGTGTCTCCATATTAGACATCAATGACCAAGTTTGACCAAAAGTCCAATCTTTATAATTGAAGAAGGCTTGGCGGATACGGAACTTTCCATCACCCTGTCCCATATTGCTACTATCAAAGAAGTCTGCTTCAAGATTCCCTGTTACTGTCTTGCTCGGATTATTAAAATATACCCCTAAGCGACTGGCTGTCATCCCGACATCTGAACGTGTGTGATTGGAACGTTTATCATTTTCGAAAGGTGTACGAAATAATGCGCTGGTTGTGCGTCCGCCGCTATCTGGAGATGATTTAAAATCAACCGTGGCATCCATACGTGCAATCCCATAGACCTTCACATTGTCTGTCCATGTAATCCAAGATGGTGCAATTGGTTTCTCTACATTCGTTATTATTTTTTCTTTTTCTACGTCCTGTTGGATTTTCTCTTGTTTAACTTGCAAATTCGTTTGCGCCTCTTTTTGGTTTGCAAGTTCAACTTTTAATTTTTGTAACTCTGCTTCTAATAGATTAATCCGCTGTTCTGTATTTAGCGTAGAGTTTGCAAAAACAGTCCCTGATACCGCAGCACAAGCTGCAGCTAAAATAATCTTTTTCATCTGTTAATCCTTTTGAGCGTTTCTTATACCTAGACTGTGCGTGAGTCAGTGAGCAAACAGCCTGTCATTTTTTGTAATTCCTTAAAACTTAGTCCCGGAGCAATTTCGGTGACATAAGCATTTTGATCTTTCAAATCGATAATGCATAAATCGGTATAAATCCGGTCTACACAGCATTCACCCGTAATGGGATAAGTAAGTTCCGAGACAACTTTTGGCTCTCCGTGTTTGGTTAGATGCTCCATGTAAACATAGATTTTTTTAGCACCCACGGCCAAATCCATCGCCCCTCCAACAGCAGGCACATCATCGACTTTGCCTGTATGCCAGTTAGCCAAATCACCATTTACCGCAACCTGAAATGCTCCAATTACACAAATGTCCAGATGACCACCGCGCATAATGTCAAAGGAATCACCATGATGCATGAAGCAACCACCATCAAGTAAAGTAATCAACTCCTTTCCTGCATTTACTAAATCGGGATCTTCTTCATCAGGTTGTGGTGGCGGACCAAAAGCCAAGACACCATTTTCTGAATGTAAAAATATTTCCCTATCTTTTGGTAGATATTTGGCGACATTGGTTGGCAAACCGATACCCAGATTGACATAAGCACCGTCAGGAATATCGTGAGCAATAATTTTTGCGATATCTTCACGAGAACGTTTTTGAACTGTCATGTGATATCTCCTACCTTTACAATATGCTGTACAAAAATTCCCGGTGTAATAATGCATTCAGGATCGAGACTGCCCAGCTCTACTGTTTCATTGACTTGAGCAATCGTTGTTTTAGCTGCCTTTGCCATGATTGGGCCAAAGTTTCGGGCAGCTTTACGGTAAGTTAAATTCCCCCAACGATCCGCTTTATCCGCATAAATCAAAGCGAAATCAGCGTCAAGCGGATATTCAAGTACATAATTTTTACCATTAATGGTTCTGGTTTCTTTACCCTCGGCAATTTTTGTTCCATAACCTGTGGGTGTGAATACTGCACCTAAACCTGCACCTGCAGCTTGAATCCGACATGCGAGATTACCTTGAGGAACCAATTCCAGGTCAATTTTTCCGGCACGATATAAATCAGGAAAAACGGTTGAGCTGGCAGATTTGGGAAAGGAACTAATAAGTTTTCTGACACATCCAGCCAAGAACAGTTTCGTGAGTCCTTCTGGGCCAGATGAAGCATTATTATTTATAATGACTAAGTCTTTTTTACCCAGATCAATCAGGGCTTCAATCAGTTGCGTCGGTTGACCTGTCACACCAAAACCACTGGTCATAATTGTCGCACCGTCAGGAATTGTCTTGAGTATCGGCTCAATATTATTCGTAATCTTATTCACCATTTCCCATCTCCTCTTTCCCATTATTCAGCTTTCTGAGGATCATAGAGACGATCTTTAATGAATAATGTTGGAATCAAACCCGCTAGAAAATATGCAGCGCCCATCAATAGCAAGCCTGCACCAATCGAGCCATTTAGTGCTAAATATCCAATTGCAACAGGTGCAAACACTGCCCCAATACGACCAATGTTAAAAGCGCCACCTACTGCTGTACCACGAATCGAGGTTGGAAAACTTTCTGTTAGATAGGTTGCATTAATTGCATATGGGATCCCATAAAGGAAACCGAAAATCAGCATCAACCAGCCAATATTTTCAGCAGTATGCATATATACAACGATAGGAATAAAAAGTGCGGTTCCCATGGTGCCGAAAGCAAATACTGTACGACGTCCAATACGATCCGCAACAAAGCCCGCAACCACTTTTGCAAACATCATGGTCAAGAAAGTACCCACCATATAAACGGCCATTTCTTTAAACTTAATTCCCAATTCTGCTTCCAGATAAGAAGGCAGCCAGTTACTGACACCGAAATAACCAAACAATAGAAAACCAGAGCTGAATGACCATAGCATCAACATCTTGCCGTGTTGTTTATCTTTAAATAATGCAATATAAGGATTTACAGATTTTTTTGTATTGGTTGAGTCTGCTTTAGTGAGCTTTAAAGCACGAGATTGTTTCCATGATTCAGGTTCTGGCACCAATATCCACATTAAAACAGCCAGAATAATGGGTACAATCGTAATAAAATACAGCATTCTCCAGCCGTATTCAGGAACGATCCAACCCGATAGCCCCGTAATCGTAAGTGAACCTAAGGTAAAGCCCGTCATTAATGTTGCCAAAATCGTTGTACGGTATTTGGTCGGTACAAGTTCAGACATTAATGTATTACAAGTGATGTATAACGAACCTAAACCAAGACAGGTAAAAAATCTCAGAATTGCCACTTGTTCATAAGATTGAGCAAAGCCTGTACACGCTGAGAGTATGGCAAACAATGCTGTCGCAATAACAATAATACGAACACGCCCAAATCGGTCACTTGCCCACCCGCCAAAAAGTCCACCAATCGCCATTCCTAGAATTGACCAACTTCCTAAAGCACCAGCCTGAACACTGGTTAGTCCAAATTCAGCCTTTAAACTGGTTAATGTAAACGCCAAAATCCCGAGATCAGCGCCATCACAAAGTAGAACAAAAAAACAAAAAATGAATGCCGTCATCCAAACACGTTTAGGTGTTTGGATCGCCTCATTCATCTGTGCTGAGTTAAGTACGTCGGTTGTCATATTCACATCCTCAATGTCTTAAATTAGGGCATCTATCCTTGCCCCTTTTGTTATTCGTATTAGCCTGTTATTTCTTTAATCATATTTTTTGCGATGATGAGTTGTTGAACTTGAGTCGTACCTTCGTATAGACGGAACAAACGTACATCTCTATAGAAACGCTCAATTGAATATTCGCTAATATATCCCGCCCCGCCATGAATCTGGACGCAACGATCTGCGACTCGACCACACATTTCAGTCGCAAACATTTTGGCGCATGAAGCTTCCGTACTAATGTTCTCGCCATTATCACGACGTCGTGCTGCATCGATCACCATGCATTTAGCTGCGTAGATTTCAGCTTTTGAGTCAGCAAGCATGGCTTGAATTAACTGAAAGTTAGCAATCGGTTGACCAAATTGTTTACGTTCAATCGCATAGTTAAGCGCATCATCCAACATACGTTCCGCAACACCGACGCTGTATGCCCCGATATGTAGGCGACCTTTATCTAAAACTTTCATCGCTGTCTTAAACCCTACGCCTTCAACTCCACCAATCAATGCAGAAGTCGGGATACGGCAATTTTCAAAAATCACATCACAGGTATGGGAGCCTTTTTGCCCCATTTTTTGATCAATTTTGCCGAGGGTGATTCCTGGGGTATTGGCTTCTACTAAAAATGCTGAAATACCGCCTGACCCTTTAATTTGCGGATTAGTTCGCGCCATCACCGTAAACGTTGCAGCATGAGGTGCATTGGTAATAAAACGCTTAGTGCCATTAAGAATATAAAAATCACCGTCTTTTACAGCCGATGTTTTTAATGACGCTGCATCCGAGCCTGCTTCTGGTTCTGTCAAACAAAATGAGCCAATAATTTCACCACTAGCGTAACGTGGAAGATATTTTTGTTTTTGCTCTTCAGTACCATCAATCAAAATCGCACTTGAACCGATTCCATTATTGGTGCCGATCAGTGAACGAAAAGCAGGTGAAGTATGACCAAGTTCAAAAGCAACATTCACCTCTTCCTCCATAGTGATACCTAAACCACCATATTGTTCAGGGATAGTAAGCCCGAATAAACCAAGTTCACGCATTTGTTGCACGATGTCATCAGGAATTTTATCGGTTTCAGCGACTTCATGCTCACGGGGGATTAATTCATTTTTTACGAAATTGCGAATCGTTGTGAGCAGTTGTTCTAACATCCCTTCATCACGGATCATCAGTGATCTCCCTTTTTATTTCATTTTCCTCGTACTCACCCATCAGTGCTTACACCTTCAGATGCTACGTTTTCAGTCTTGTTTAGTGTTGTTGTGTTTCATAGTACGAGAATAAAAACCAAAATTTCAAGCTTTTTTGATAATAAATTTCGTTTAACGAAATTTATTATTGTTGCACTATTATTTTTCAATAACTTACGAACTAAAGAAAATTTTGTTTATAGGATTTCAATAAAAAATACTTGAAATAAGTTCCAAAATAAGCATTATTAAAGAAATATAGTTTTGTTATGCGAAATAAAGGATATAAAAATGAATACTAAAACAGGGAACAATTTCATTGAAATTGATTACGCTATCCCTAAAGTTGCTGTGGTTCAGATTAATCGGCCTGAGGCTAAAAATGCTCTAAATAGTGAGCTTCGTAAGGAGTTGGCACAGATTTTCATTGAATTAAGTTTCAATGATGAGATCAATGCTGTGGTACTCACTGGTGGAGATGAGGTATTTGCTGCGGGAGCAGATTTAAAGGAAATGTCTACAGCAACTTCGACAGAAATGCTATTGCGGCATACGGAGCGTTATTGGAATGCCATTGCACAGTGCCCTAAACCTGTCATCGCAGCGGTCAACGGATATGCCTTGGGTGGCGGTTGTGAGCTGGCGATGCATGCTGACATTATTATCGCAGGTAAAGGTGCAATCTTCGGTCAACCAGAAATCAAAGTTGGCTTAATGCCTGGTGCTGGTGGAACACAGCGATTATTCCGCGCTGTGGGTAAATTTCATGCCATGCGGATGATTATGACAGGCGCAATGGTTCCTGCCGAAGAAGCCTACACCATTGGGCTGGTTTCCCAAGTGACCGAAGATGATCAGACTATTCCAACAGCGATTAAAATGGCACAGAGTCTCGCGAAGATGCCACCAATTGCTTTGCGACAAATCAAAGAAGTTGCCTTGATGAGTGAAGATGTACCACTTAATGCTGGATTGGCTTTAGAACGAAAGTCTTTCCAACTACTCTTTTCAACCGAGGATAAAAACGAAGGTATTCAGTCTTTTATTGAAAAAAGGAAACCGAATTACCAAGGTAAGTGATTTAAAGCAATAACAACGAAACAATGAAATAGAGTGAAAATCTTTAGGACGATAAACATGCGCTACGATATTCAGACCATCGGTATCATTGGTGTTGGAACCATGGGAAGCGGCATTGCCCAGATTGCTGCCCAATCAGGCCACACCACCTATTTATACGATGCAAAAGAAGGTGCGGCTCAACAAGCCAAGGAAAAACTGGCTCAAACATTTGAAAAACTCGTCGAAAAAAACAAAATTTCGGCAGAACAAGCGCAAGCTGCGAATAATCATTTAGTCATTGCCCAGCAACTTGAAGATCTCAAAGCCTGTGACTTAATTGTTGAAGCAATTATCGAGCGTCTAGACATCAAACAAAGTTTAATGCAGCAACTCGAAAGTATTATCTCTGACAATACAATTCTAGCTTCGAATACATCCTCTCTTTCGATCACTGCAATTGCTGCAAACTGTAGTAAGCCAGAGCGTGTCGTTGGTTATCACTTCTTTAACCCAGTTCCTCTCATGAAAGTGGTTGAGGTGATTCAGGGCTTAAAAACTGATCCAAACATTGTTGATGTACTTAATCAACTCTCTCGTAAAATGGGCCATCGTCCTGTGGTCGCCAAGGATACACCTGGCTTTATTATTAACCATGCTGGACGAGGTTATGGTACAGAAGCCCTTAAAATATTGAATGAAAACGTTTGTCACTTTAGTGAAATTGACCGAATTTTACGTGAAGGCGTGGGTTTCAGAATGGGACCATTTGAGCTCATGGATCTCACTGGTCTTGATGTTTCCCATCCAGTTATGGAGTCGATTTATCATCAATATTATGAAGAAATTCGCTATAAACCAAGTCCACTCACCAAACAGATGCTTGATGGCAAACAATTAGGACGCAAGGTGAATCATGGCTTTTATAACTATGAAACGGGTGCAAAAGTCGGAGAGCAACCTGCTCAATCTGTTGAACGTTTAAAGGAATATCCAAAAGTCTGGATTGCAGCAGATTTTCCAGAAGACCATAAACAACTTGAAGACTATTTAATTGCCCAGAATATTGCTGTGGATACAGGCGAACAACCACAGCCAGATAGCTTATGTTTACTTGCCTGCTATGGGGAAGATACGACTCATGCATCCAAACGCCTTAAGGTATCACCAGAACAAGCAGTTGCCATTGATATGCTGTATGGGATCGGTAAACACCGAACATTGATGCCATCACTGGTGACAAAAACGGCATACCGCCAAGCTGCTCATTCTATATTCAATCTGGATGGAAATATGGTGAGCGTCATTGCAGAAAGTATCGGTTTTGTAGGCCAGCGTGTTTTATCAATGGTCATCAACTTAGGCTGTGATATTGCACAACAAAATATTGCCACTGTAGACGATATTAATGCTGCTGTTCGACTTGGTTTGGGTTATCCATTCGGACCAATTGAATGGGGTGACCATGTAGGAGGCCAAAAAGTCCTACTTACACTAAACCGCATGGCGACACTGACGCACGATTCCCGCTACCGTCCTAGCCCATGGCTGCAGCGTCGCGTTGCTTTAAATCTACCGCTTACTTTCACCGCAAAGGATTAAAAAGGAATTTATCAATGTTAAATGCTTATATTTATGATGGTCTTCGTAGTCCAATAGGTCGCCATGCAGGTGAGCTCGCATCGGTACGTCCAGATGATTTGGCCGCTGATGTTATCCGTAAATTATTAGAAAAAACCGGTGTACCTGGGGCAGATATTGAAGATGTAATTTTAGGGGATACTAATCAAGCTGGTGAAGATAGCCGTAATATAGCCCGTATGGCCATACTTTTAGCGGGATTACCGGTGACGGTACCCGGGCAAACGGTTAATCGTTTATGTGCCAGTGGTTTGGGTGCAGTAATTGATTCTGCCCGTGCTATTACTTGTGGTGAAGGTGATTTATATATTGCGGGTGGTGTAGAAAGTATGACACGTGCACCTTTTGTGATGGGTAAAGCAGAAAGTGCTTATAGTCGAGATGCCAAAATTTATGACACCACGATTGGGACACGTTTTCCGAATAAAAAAATTATTGAGCAGTATGGTGGTCACTCTATGCCTGAAACAGGTGATAATGTGGCTGTTGAATTTGGTATTACACGTGAACAGGCAGATTTGTTCGCCGCTCAATCTCAAGCCAAATATCAAAAAGCGAAAGAAGAAGGCTTCTTCGCAGGTGAAATTACACCAATTGAAGTTTCTCAGGGTAAAAAATTACCACCAAAGCTTGTTTTAGAAGATGAGCACCCTCGCCCTAGCTCTACCTTTGAAGCACTTTCCAAATTAAAAACTCTATTTGAAGGTGGTGTCGTGACCGCAGGTAATGCTTCTGGTATTAATGATGGTGCAGCCGCATTACTTATTGGCTCAAAAGAAGCAGGTCAAAAATATGGTTTAAAATCTATGGCAAGAATATTGTCAGGTGCAGCCGCAGGAATTGAACCACGCATCATGGGCGCAGGTCCAATTGAAGCGATTAAAAAAGCCGTAGCGCGTGCAGGTTTGACCCTCGATGACATAGATATTATTGAAATTAATGAAGCGTTTGCTTCACAAGTGCTCTCTTGTCTCAAAGGTCTAAATATTGATTTCAATGACCCACGTGTTAACCCGAATGGTGGTGCGATCGCTATTGGTCATCCGCTAGGCGCATCTGGTGCCCGCCTTGCCCTCACCACGGCACGTGAACTGATACGCCGTAACAAAAAATATGCTGTGGTCAGCTTGTGTATTGGCGTAGGTCAAGGACTTGCCATGGTGATTGAAAATACATCATCATAAGCGTCACATTCAGTATCCATTCATCATATGTATATCATTGATGAATGGATTTATTTTGCATAGCGAAATATAATGGCAAAACTATTGCCTTATTATATTCGAGGATTGAATGTCGCAAAATTTAGAAAATGAGAAAACAATCAATTTTGATGAGATCCGTCTTGATCCTATTTCCCATATTCACCGAGAAAATAACCCACAATTCATTGCTTCACTTGCTCGCGGTTTAGAGCTTTTGCGCTGTTTTTCTGCCAATAATCAAGTATTAGGTAATCAAGAATTAGCAAAAATGACGGGATTACCTAAACCGACGATTGCCCGTATTACAAATACCTTAGTGTCTTTAGGTTATCTAAAACAATTGCCAAATTCGACTAAATATATGCTTGATATTGGTGTTCTAGCTTTAGGTTATTCGGCTTTATCAAATATATCTATCCGAAATATTGCTCATCCATATATGGAAGAGATGAGTGAATATGCTCAGGCTCCAGTCGCTATGGCTACTCGTGACCGGCTAAATATGGTTTATATTGATGTGGTACAAATAGAAACCACTTTAAATATGCGCCGTCCAGTCGGCTCTACCTTGCCGCTTTATAGTAGTTCGATGGGGAGAGCTTGTCTTGCTGCTACGCCTGAACGTGAGCGCGAATTTTTACTGGATGCCTTGAAAAAGAAACATCCTGAAAATTGGGCAGTTATCAAACGTTCATTAGAACGAGCTTTTAGAGATTATCAGGATTATGGCTATTGCCTTTCTTTAGGTGAATGGCAAAAAGAAGTAAACTCTGTAGCAGTACCTTTAGTCAGTTCTAAACATGGTCTTTATGTTTTCAACTGTGGCGCACCAAGCTTTCATTTGAATCCAGAAAAGCTCGAAGGTGAGATTGGACCGCGTTTAATTCATATGGTCAATAATATCCATGACGCTTTGAATGAAACTCACTGAGATTAATCACTTGATCCATTTAATTTAATGGTCTGGTATTGAAGTTTTAGTTTCATTTTGATTCACAGAGTGAATGAAATATATAGAAAACCAGCATAATAGACTTATGCTGGTTTTTTTATTAAATAGTGAGCTTGTTCTAAAAATTCAATTTATAAAAAACCCATTAAACGTTGACGAATAATATTTTCAGCGTCTTTTACAATACGACTCACTAGCTCATCACATGTTGGGATATCATGAACAAGGCTTGCGACGAGACCACAAGACCACGCACCTGCTTCAACCTCACCGTCTATCATAACCCTAGGATAAACGCCTGCCACTTCTTCAATAATATCTTCAAACTTAATCTTATCACCCAAAGCCTTTTCTTTCGCGACAATCTTTTCTACTGCGCTATTATTTAAAACGCGTTCGGTATTGCGTAAAGCACGCATAATTAAGCGAGTATCACGCTCAGTCGCATTTAAAATCGCTTGTTTAACATTTTCATGCACAGGTGCCTCTTGAGTCGCGATAAAACGTGTCCCCATATTAATTCCATCTGCACCCATTGCGAGTGCAGCCGCAAGAGAGCGTCCATCCGCCATCCCACCTGAAGCAACAAAAGGAATTTCTAAAGCGTCAGCAGCCAATGGTAACAAAATCATATTTGGGACATCATCTTCACCTGGATGTCCCCCACATTCAAAACCATCCACGGATACAGCATCACATCCTATTTGCTGGGCTTTTAAACTATGCCGCACAGAAGTACATTTATGGATGACTTTGATACCCGCAGCTTTTAAATATGGCATAACTTCAACAGGGTTACTCCCTGCTGTTTCCACAATTTTCACTCCACCTTTAATAATGGCATCCACAAATCCAGGATAATCCGGCGTGTTGACAGTGGGCAAAAAGGTGAGATTGACCCCAAATGGTTTATCCGTCATTTCACGGCAACGTGCGATTTCTTTTGCTAGATTTTCTGGGGTACGTTGAGTCAGGCCCGTAATAATACCTAGGCCACCTGCATTAGACACCGCTGCGGCAAGTTCTGCAAAACCGACATAGTGCATACCACCTTGGATAATAGGGTGTTCGATTTCAAATAATTCAGTAATTTTCGTCTTCATTGTTTTCCCACTTGCTGTATGACGTGCTTAGATTCTTTATTTCCGTAAATATCTGGCATTTTGATCGTGCTATGAATAATCATTGTTGCATAAGCAATCACATGAGTCATTCACACCAATTTATTTCATAATACAAAATTTAATACCATTAAAATACATTAAATTCATTGTTGGCGAAATATTTTTTCTATACTATCAAATGAGTAAAAAAACTATTTTATAGATGAAAATCTTCAATTAACTGTTTTTAAAAAGTTTAAATTTTATGATGTGATTAAAAGGAAGGAATGATGCAACGGGATGATAATGCCAAAACTCAATTGACCACGGGTAAAATTGATACAGACTTGGATGGAAAAATCATGACGCTTACCATGAATACCGTCGGTAAGAAAAATGCAATCAGCTACGATATGTATTCAGCCATGAGCCATGCATTGGATCAGGCCGCTGTAAATGATGAAGTTCATGTCGTTATCTTAACAGGTGCAAATCAAGTCTTTACCAGTGGAAATGATGTGAATGCTTTTAGCAACCGTAAAAATTTTGGTTCGGAACCGCCTGCTTCTATTCGTTTCTTGAAAAGCTTAGCTACTTTCCCAAAACCGATCATTGCCAAAGTCGAAGGCGTTGCTATAGGTATAGGCAGTACCATGTTGCTACATTGCGATCTGGTTTATGCAAGTGACAAAACTATTTTTCAGTTTCCTTTTGTCAATTTAGGATTAGTGCCCGAAGCAGGTTCCAGTTATATCCTACCAAGATTACTCGGTTTTGCGCGCGCTTCGGAACTCATTTTGTTGGGTGAAAAGTTTTCAGCTGAGCAAGCTCAAAATTACGGTATTGTAAATAAAGTCTGTACAGAACAAGAGCTTGAACCGCTTGTTAGAAATACTGCTATGACGCTAGCAAATAAGCCAAATAACGCATTGCAACTGAGCAAAAAGCTATTACGCGACATGCCAATTGATGACCTATTAAAACGTATCGATGATGAATCTTCTATTTTTTCAGCGTGTATCCAAGGAGATGAATTTAAAGAGGCATTAATGGCTTTTCAGCAAAAAAGAAAACCTGTCTTTCAATAAAATTTGAAAAATTAGGTAAATAGCATTTAAAAACCATAAAACCGATACAAAAACTTGACGGGTTTTATGGTTTAAGTGCCAAAGAAATCAATTAGCTGATTTCAGTACGGATATTATTCACCATATGTAAAAGACGTGGAGCAATGTCCTCTTCTAGTTTTTCACGATTCATAATAAAACTTGGGCCACCACAGTTAAATACTAATAAACCGTGCTGTTCGTGGATCAGAGGTACTGCCACAGAGTTGACATCTTTATGCCACTCACCAATCGAAAAACAATAACCAAAATCTTGGTAGTCTTTAAATGCTTTGTCTAAATCCCGATTAATTTTCATCCACTCGTCTTTGTGTTTACTACGAATTGCATTTAATAAAAACTCTCTTTCATCTTCAGGCATGGCAGCCAAACATGCACGGCCCATCGAACTTAAATGAATCGGTAAATAAGTCCCTACTTGACGTCGCATTGTCATATTTCCCTTACCTTGCACGACATCGAGATAGATCATATTCAGTCGATCACGTGTCGCCATAGCTACAGCCGCACCGGCATAATCTGCCAGATTTTTCATGTATTGATTGGCAATAGAGCGAATAGCGACATTGGAAAGCATGGAATAACCAAAAGCAAGTACACCTACTGAAAGCTGAAACTTGTTTGAATTTGGAACGTGTTTGATATAACCCAGACGTGACAATGTATGTGTTAAACGAGTAATCGTAGGCTTAGGTAAACCTGTCATTTGTGCAAGTTCTTGATTCCCCAAATGCTGATGCTTTGGCGTAAAACAACGTAAGAGTTCTAAGCCGCGAGCCAGCGCAGTAATAAACTGTCGGTCATTTTCGTCTTGCATATCTTCGATAGGATGTAACAGTTCATGTCGTAAAGGGACTAATAGTTTTTCTGTTTGTTCAATCTCTAATGCATCATTGTTCATTACATTCCCAACCTAAACTTTAGTTTCGCACTGCGAAAATTATAATCTATTTTTACTCTAATAAATAGCATATACCGCAATAAGCCACGGATTCACTATTCATGCTCATAACATACAACCTGATATATGAGTAACTAATATTATCTTTTCCTTATTTTTAGAATAAATAACCCCTGTCTTTTACAGGATTTTCTTAAGCAATTACTCCTTTTTGTTTAAGTTCTTGCAATTTTTCTGGTGAAACAATTCGCCCTAAAATCGTTTCGGTATGTTCTCCTAATAAAGGAGGTGCTGTTTTGTACTCGACGGGGGTTCGTGACAGTTTAATAGGAGAGCCAATCACCGTTAGTTTTTTGCGTTGAGGATGTTGCATTTCTATCAGCATCTTTCTGGCACTCACCTGAGGCTCTTTAAATGCCTGTTCTAAATCATTAATTACCCCCACTGGAACTTTGACAGCATATATAGCTTTTACCCATTCATCCGCTGTTTTTGTTAAGAAATGATTGGATAAAATTTCAACTATTTCATTACGATGTTTGACTCGATTTGCATTTTGAACGAAACGAGGATCCGATGCTAAATCGGGCAATTCGATACTCTTACAAAGTTGAACAAATTGAGCGTCATTTCCACATGCAATAATAAATTCCCGGTCGGATGCTTTAAATACTTGATATGGAACGATATTAGCATGGGCATTCCCATAACGTATCGGAACCACTCCCGAAGAAAGATAATTCATTCCTTGATTTGCCATAGTTGCTATTTGCACATCAAACAAAGCCATATCAATATATTGCCCTAAACCTGACGTATGGCGATTAAGTAAAGCAGCCTGAATTGCGATCGTGGAATAAAGTCCTGTTGCCAAATCAGAAAAAGCCACGCCTACTTTTTGCGGACCACCACTCGGCAAGTCATCTCGCTCACCCGTGACAGACATCAAACCGCCCATTCCCTGGATAATAAAATCATAACCCGGTTCTTCAGCTCTCGGTCCATTTTGACCAAAGCCGGTAATAGAACAATAAACTAGTCCCGGATTAATAGTTGATAAGGACTCATAATCTAGGCCGAATCTCTTTAATGAACCCGTCTTATAATTTTCGATCAAAACATCTGTCTCCTGAATCAAGGCTTTGATCAACTCTTGCCCATCTGGACTAGCAATATCGATTGCAACAGATAATTTATTACGGTTGGCAGACTGATAATATGCGGCTTCACGCGTATCATTACCCGTATCATCCTGCATCCATGGTGGCCCCCAAAAGCGTGTATCATCCCCTACTTTGGGTCTCTCAATTTTGATTACTTCTGCACCCAAATCTGCCAGAATTTGTCCACACCAAGGTCCAGCTAACACTCGACTTAAGTCCAGTACCCGTATTCCATTTAAAGCACCCATACTTATTCCATTTCATTCTTTAGAGTTTCTATTGATATCTATCTTAGTAAAAGTTTTGCATGGCGGTATTACATTTTTTAATATATACATAACATTTTAAAAATCAATTTAATTTACACATGAAATGGTGGTTTGAGTATCGCCTTTAACTATTCCATCTAAAGTAAAATTTTCCAGTTGAATATAATTTTTTTTGCATAAAAATAAATAAAATTAGACAGATATATATGGATTATCTTTTATGTATAAATAAACTGGAATATAAAATATTGATGGATTGATCTTGTTGTTTTTATGAACTATAGTATCGCTATACGAAATAAAGATTCACTAAAGAACATCACATGGGTATCGCCGATCGTAGGTGGTGATGCGCGAAATGATCTAAACATCTGGTTTAAATCGTTCTTGTGGGGGCCTTGATTGCTCTACTTACCCAAATTATCTAGAGTTATGTCTACTCTTGATTTGAATTTTTTAGGTAAACCTAGTTCCCCAGGGGGCTAGGTTTAAAAAAAATTAGGAATTTTTATAGAATAAACATGAAGGAATAAATAATGAGTCGCGTAGAGTTTAACTGGAATGATCCTTTTTTAATTGAGCAACAACTCACTGAAGATGAACGCATGATCCGAGATACTGCTCATGTATTTTGCCAGAACAAACTGATGCCACGAGTGCTTGATCAATTCCGAAATGAAACAACTGATCCTCGTATTTTTAGGGAAATGGGCGAATTAGGCCTACTTGGTCCAACCATTCCAGAACAATACGGTGGCTCAGGTTTAAATTATGTCAGTTATGGTCTTATTGCCCGTGAAATTGAACGCGTTGACTCAGGCTATCGTTCTATGGCAAGTGTACAAAGCTCACTGGTCATGGTACCGATTAATGAATTTGGAACAGAAGAACAGAAGCAGAAATATCTTCCTAAACTTGCGACAGGTGAATGGATTGGTTGCTTCGGCTTAACTGAACCCGATCATGGTTCAGACCCAGGTAACATGATAACTCGGGCAAAAAAAGTAGAAGGTGGTTACCGTTTAAATGGCGCCAAAATGTGGATTACTAATAGCCCTATTGCTGATGTATTTGTGGTGTGGGCAAAAGAAGTTTCGGTTGAAGGCAATGTTGGGGCGATTCGCGGTTTTATTTTAGAGAAAGGCTGGCAAGGACTTTCTGCTCCAGCTATTCACGGTAAAGTTGGCTTACGCGCTTCCATTACCGGCGAAATTGTTATGGATAATGTTTTTGTACCAGAAGAAAATGCCTTTCCAGAAGTACGAGGTTTAAAAGGGCCTTTTACCTGTTTAAACAGTGCTCGTTATGGTATTGCATGGGGTGCAATGGGTGCAGCAGAGTTTTGTTGGCACACTGCCCGTCAATATACGCTTGACCGGAAACAGTTTGGCAAACCGCTTGCCGCCAATCAGCTTATCCAGAAGAAACTTGCTGATATGCAAACTGAAATTGCTTTAGGTTTACAGGTTGCGCTCCGTTTTGGTCGTATGAAAGATGAAGGAGTTGCATCTGTTGAAGCAACCTCACTGATTAAACGCAATAACTGCGGTAAAGCGCTCGATATTGCTCGTCTGGCTCGAGATATGCTGGGTGGTAACGGGATTAGCGATGAGTTTGGTGTGGCCCGTCATCTCGTTAACCTTGAAGTCGTCAATACTTATGAAGGTACACACGATGTGCATGCGCTGATTTTAGGTCGTGCTCAGACAGGAATTGCAGCTTTCTAACATTAATATCAATCACAGCACAGTCTTGAATCGAGATAAATTGAAGACAGGTGCTGTGATTTTCAAACTTAAGTTACTTTTTTTCCAATGCTTTAATAATTGCCTCAGCAGTAACACGTGCCGAAAACGGATTCTGACCAGTAATCAAGTTTCCATCTTTAACAACATTTGGGGCAAAAGGAATGAACTTTTTATCGTAAGATGCACCATGCTCTTTGGCTAGTTGTTCTGCGTTATATGGCACTTTTTTTGCCACTCCTGCTAATACTTCTTCACACCATGCAAAACCAGTCAGCTTTTTACCTTTAATCAAATACTCGCCATTCGAAAGCCGAACATTTAATAATCCGCAATAACCGTGGCAAACACTCGAGACGATTCCACGATTTTCATAAATATTTTTAGTAATTTCTTGGAGTTCTGGATTATCTAAAAAATCCCACATAACCCCATGTCCGCCTGTGTAATAAATCGCATCGTAATCTTGCCAATGGATGTCAGAGGGTTTCTTTGTATTCTCAAGTAATCTCATAAAGTCTGGATCATTTTTACGTTTTAATACTGATTGATCAGCCATAAAACGTCCCAATGACTTAGGTTCAATTGGTGAATTTCCACCAAGCGGACTTACAATATCTTGGATATAGTTATATTTTTCGAACTCATCATAAGCATGGGTAAGTTCTCCTAACCATAGCCCTGTCGGGTAATCTAAGCCTTCATAACTACCCACATTGGTGACAATGTGTAATATTCGTTTAGTCATAGCAACCTCTATTTTCAATTTTATTGATCTTGCTTTTGATACACTATAAGTCTAAAGTTGGCTTTAATGTCAAGTGGAATTAAGTGAAATGAATATAAGCGAATTATCAAAACTAAGTGGTCTAAGCACACCTACGATTCGTTATTATGAGCAAATTAAGCTGCTTCCAAAGGCAAAACGTAAAGCAAATGGCTATAGAGAATATAGCGAGAACGACCTCAAACAGCTTTATTTAATTCAACAAGCTCAGCAAGTTGGCTTTTCTTTAGCAGAAATAAAATCATTTTTGCCATCTAATGTGACAACATGGGATCATGATATTTTGATTGGTTTATTGGAAAGCAAGATTAAAGACATTGAGGAGTTAGAGCAAAAGTTAGCGATGAGTAAAAATAATCTACGTAGCATGATAAATGCGATTAATAACAAACCTGATGAAATTACCTGTGAAGAAAATGCGCAACGTTTACTTAATCTTTACTATGCTAATGATCAAGTATAAGCCCTCCATTTGTCGTTAAATCATAAAAACTATTGACCTTAAACTGAACTTTAAACATAGCATTGGAGACAGGTAATCTATGAGGAACCTGTCATGTTTAAATCTTGGACTCTGCAAAATTGGTTCATTGGCTTTTTTGTATTAATTCTAGCAAGTACTTTTGCCTATGCATCTGAACCGACTAAACATTCGGCTTCGAATGGAAAAATTTTAGTGGTGATGACCAATCACTCTGCTTATCCTGATCGTAAAGATACTACGGGCTTGTGGCTGACAGAACTTACCCACTTCTACGATGCTGCACTTGCTGCAGGCTATGAAATGGATTTCGTAAGTCCTCAAGGTGGTGCTGTTCCACTTGATGAGCGCAGTTTAAAAGCAATCTATCTAGATAAATCAGCAAAAGTACATTTAGCTAATCCTGAATTTATGCAACGACTCAAAACAACGTTGGCACCAAATGCAGTTGTACCATCTCAATATAAAGCAGTGTATTACACGGGTGGTCACGGCACGATGTGGGATTTTCCAAATAACCAAGAATTGAAAAAGATCAGTGAAACAATTTATCAGCAAGGAGGTGTGGTTTCTGCGGTATGTCATGGTGTTGGCGGATTATTACCATTGCAGGATCAAAACGGTAAATCACTGATTGCGGGGAGAACAGTAACGGGTTTTGCAAATATTGAAGAGACCTTATCAGGCATGAAATCTCAAGTCCCTTTTCTACTTCAGAACCAATTGATCGAACGGGGGGCTAAATATAAACGTTCTTTTGTTCCATTCACCTCTTATGTGATTACTGATAATCGAATCATTACAGGGCAAAACCCTCAATCGAGCAAAGAAATTGCAGAGGCTGTAATACAACGCTTAAAAACCCTGTATTAATCTATCTTGCACTCAACTTTTGAAACCAGATTTATATAATCTGGTTTTATTCCATTTTTTATAAAAAATAAAGACAAAAATAATTCCATCATTAACGATAAAAAGCTTGACCTTAAACCTTACTTTAATCTTAGCATTTGATTAAGGTTAATAGGAGGAACACCCTAATGTTCAATCAAGTTAAATTTCGTCGCTCAGCTTCTGCTGCCTCAATTAGTCTATTTTTGAGTTTATCTGCTCATGCTACGACACCCCATACCACCACTAGCAATGTTGAGAATAATGATCGACAAACGACCATAGTTGAATTTGGACCCTATAAAGTCCATGTCCCTAAAGGTGGTTATTATGATCGTTTCCGCATGAATCCAGACTTGGATGAGGTTGCTAAAGACCCTGCTGCTGGAAATATCGATTATTTCCGTACTATCCCTAAAAAAATGGTAGAGACTCGTGTTGGCAAAGTTTGGTCGCCAAACTTTTACTATCGTACCAGCAATGTACAACTGTTGATGCTTGCTCCAGTATCCAAGTTAAAAGCAAAACTCCCTGCTCCACTTGAGCCATTACAACCCTTTCCTGGCTATGGCTTAGTTTCCCTTACGTTCTTTTCCTATGCTGTAGGCGATGTTGATCCTTACGATGAAGTATCCGTTGCAGTGGTGGTTCGCCAACCTGGCGCACATAAGTTCCATACCACAGAGTTGCTAAGTTCAATGCGTAACCATAAATATTACGGTCATGTTTTGGCATTGCCAGTAGATACAGAAATTGCTCGTGTACGTGGTGTATATGGTTATCAACTGCCTAAATGGTTGACAGCAATTGATATGACGATTGGTAATAAAAATGTAGAAGCTCAAATTTTTAATACTGACGGCAAACCAGATGTAAGTTTAACTGCACCGTTACCAAAGATTAAGCATGTAAAACCGCAATCTCATATCGAAACTAAAACGATGTTTAATCTAGTTGATGGCCAATGGCACAGTACTTCCGTGGAATCTAATACACTTGCCTTTGGGCAACAGCTATTTCCTAGAAATGTAAAGCTTGTTCGAAATGGCGGTCCTATCACTAAACTACTTGATGAACTCGGTGCTGGTAAAGTATTGCGTTTAGATGTAGTCAAAGATGCTCAGTTGGCTTTGAATATGCCAATTCCATTGAAGTCTTTAGGTAATGAAAGTAATAAAAAGTAAGCTATATTTAAATCAAAGTACTTCCCAATGAAGTACTTTTTTTGTTTGTATCTGACATAGATACTAATTTTTGAGCTTTCACCTAATAAATAATTTTCATGATTATTAAAATATTTTTAGTATTTTAGTCATCACGAGATAAGATAAATTTACATGGCTATATTTAATATCAACTTGCATCATTTAAAAAACTAAAGTAATAAAAAAACCAATTCGAAATAAAATATTTGGAATTGGTTTAAATTCATTAGGATCACAAACATTTAAAAAAGATGATAGATCCTATCCCTAGTACATCTAAGAAATTACAATATCACTTGAGCCTTCGATCTGAGTCACAAGGCTGTAGCCCATTAACTTCGCTGGTGTATATGTTGCACCCTTAACATCATGCTCAAGTAAATAACGAACGACTGTTAAAGCGCCGTTTACGGTTAAGCTATAAGCATTTTGAGTTTGTATTCGTGCGGTTTTAATTTCACCTTTTGCATTTTTTGCTTCGCCCCACACATAGGTCGGCAATTTAGCGCGTAACTCTTCATCAGGCCCCACTACAGATTTCTCAATGATTGATTTCATCAAGTTTTGAACTGATTTAAGTTTGAATATAGGACGTATGCAATTCAACATTTTTGCACCCCAAATCATGGTCGTTGGCGCTGGTACAAAAACCTCGATATTAGGAATACCTGTGGTATAAAAAGCTGTTGAAATATCCCCCCACGGCACACTCATTGCGCTCTTCTTTCCATCACCAAAATCTATTTGACGTACGTGATGTGCTAAAGCAACGGTAGTGATTTTGCCATCTTTTCTTATTTTCCCGCCATCTGCCATGCCTTCTGTACTGGTCTTTGCTGTGCCGGGAGACAGTCCGGTTTTTGAGTCAAAACCAAGTGCCAAATGTGTCGCATCAGGTAAAGCTTCTTTGAGTGCAGCCGCAACACAATCTGTTGGAATCACATCAAAACCAACACCAGGACATAGCACAACATTTGCTTGTTGGGCTTCTGTATTTAGAGATTGTGCCAGTTCAAATACAGCAATTTCCCCTGTAATATCCAAATAGTGTGAACCCGCTCTAATACAAGCTTTCATCATCGGTTTTGAGGTGGCGGAAAAAGGGCCAGCACAATGCATGACCAGCTTCATTCCAGTTAAGTGTTCACTCACTGCCGTCACATCATCTAAGCCAAAAGCTTTGTATTCAAGCCCTAATTCTTGAGCAAGTTGTTGTACTTTGGTTTGTGTACGCCCTGCCAAAACTGGTTTGAGACCCAAACGAACAGCTTCACGGGCGATTAACTCACCCGTATAGCCATTTGCACCATAAATCATCCAATTGGAATCATTTGTATTTGTCATCAAATCTGCCCTCGATATTTAAGATGAAAATGCATAGTCACGCATACGGTTTTTATATTGACGAGTACGGCGTGTCATCGCGGCTTGTTGAAGTATTAACGCCCATAAAGGAGAGACTTTCGGATTTGGTCTTTTACCAAGACTTAATTTGCGTAATTGAAATTTGACTGTCGCCATATTCGCAAGGGAAGCTAAGGTTTTATTGTCCCAAGTAATTGGTTTTAACTCAGGTGAAACGTTTCGTCCTTGTTGCCATTCATTTGGTAAGTTTGGATCAATCGCCAATGCTGTCGCAATCCCCACCATATCTACACCACTTTCAATTACTTTTTCAGCGACTTGTTTACGACGTATTCCTCCTGTCACCATGACAGGCATGTTGGCAACTTTACGAATCTCTTGAGCAAATTCTAAGAAGTATGCTTCACGCGCTAATGTACGACCATCACGTGATTGACCTTGCATCGCTGGTGCTTCATAACTACCACCAGACAGTTCTACCAAATCGACAGCTAATTCATTCAACATGCGAACGACTTGCTGTGCATCCTCAGCGCTAAAACCGCCACGTTGAAAATCAGCAGAGTTGAGTTTCACAGCGACTGTAAATGTTGTTGAAACTACTGCGCGTACTGCTTTGACAATCTCAATTAAGATTCGTGCTCGATTTTCTAGCGAACCTCCCCATTGGTCTTGGCGTTGATTGCTAAGTGGGGAAAGGAATTGACTTAATAAATAGCCATGTGCCGCATGGATTTCTACACCCGTAAATCCTGCTTGCTCACCTAAACGCGCAGTATTCGCAAAACGTTGGATGACTTCATGGATCATGTCTTGAGTCATTTCAATCGGAACACTAAAACGATCAGACATTTTTCCTAGATCAAGTCCTATAGCAGAGGGTGCCCATGTTTCCTGTCCCAAATTTGATTGCATTTGACGACCAGGGTGATTGATCTGCAGCCAAACTTGCGCACCTTGAGATCGGCCTATTTGAGCCCAACGTTTGAAAATATCTAAAAACTTATCATTTTCCAGAACCACACCACCCGGCCCTGTCATGGCACGACGATCAACCATAACATTACCTGTGATAATGAGTCCTACTCCACCATTTGCCCATGCTTGATATAAACGCATCAGTTCTTCAGATGGTGCATGATTTAAATCAGCCATGTTTTCTTCCATTGCTGCTTTGGCAATGCGGTTTTGAATTTGGGAGCCATTTGGTAAAACTAATTTCTCAAACACTTTCATTTCGGTGTCCTCTTTTCAGTATGGTTATACTTTAAGATTAAAGCCAACTTTAATGTCAATAGTTTTTCTCAATTTCTTAATACAATTTTCTAAACAATGATTAATTAAAGGTTTAATTGCACTTTCATTTTTTATTTATAAAAAAATAGAGGCTGTATCTGCCTCTATTTTTTAACATAGATATGATTAATGTAATACTTAAGACTCACGGATAAATGCTAATAAATCAGGATTAATGACATCTGCATTTACCGTCAGCATTCCATGTGAAAAACCCTTATAAGTTTTTAACGTTCCATTCTGCACGAGTTTGGCAGATAAAGCCCCAGAGTTTTCGTAAGGTACCACTTGGTCATCATCACCATGCATAACTAATACTGGCACTGAGATCTTTTTTAGATCCTCGGTAAAGTCAGTCTGAGAAAATGCGACAATCCCATCATAATGTGCTTTGGCTCCACCCATCATGCCTTGACGCCACCAATTCCAAATAATAGGTTCAGATGGCTCAACACCATCACGGTTGAACCCATAAAATGGTCCCGCTGGTAGGTTGTAATAAAACTCAGCACGATTTTTAAAGAGCTGATTTTGTAGATCATCAAATACTTCTTTTGGAAGTCCTTCAGGATTATTTTCAGTTTTTACCATAATGGGTGGAACTGCGCTAACCAATACCGCTTTTGCTACATTCTCTTCACCATGACGTGCAATATAATGTGCAACTTCACCACCGCCAGTGGAATGACCAATATGAATAGCTTTTTTTAAACCTAGATGTTGTACTACTGCCGCAACATCATCAGCATAATGATCCATATCGTGACCATCCCATACTTGACTAGAACGACCATGTCCTCGACGATCATGGGCCACCACACGGAACCCCTCATTTAAAAAGAATAGTAATTGTGCGTCCCAGTCATCAGAACTAAGTGGCCATCCATGATGGAAAAATAAGACTTGAGCATCTTTAGGCCCCCAGTCTTTATAAAAAATCTCAACACCATCTTTTGTTGTAACGTATGCCATTGTTTGTTTCTCCTGTGCAAAATTTACACATTTCGATTGCTAATGTATGTTCTAATCAATGTCAGTAAATTGGATAAATATGGCACTATCTCTTCAGATAGTTACTCCATACTAAGATTAAAGTTCACCTCAAGGTCAATGCTTTCAGTCAGCTTTTGATTGCAAAAATGTAAGTTTAAAAATTGAATTTTATTTAATCGGTCTGTTGATTGTTGAATAGAAAAAGATTTATTTATTCCCCCATATTTCCTATCAAATTTTACTTACACATTTCCTACAGCTCTTCAAATTATTTTCTAACTTTTGATTTATTATAGTTGACATTGAAGTTAGCTTTAATCTTATAGTCATCTTAACGAGTTCCACATCCATGTAGACATTAATCGTTGTCTTCATATCGTGAGGTGAAAAATGAATGCTTTAAATAAAACCCATCCAACTGAAAATTTGAATAAAATTTTGGATCAACAACGCCAAGCCTTTCTCCAATCAGAGCCACCAACTTTGTTTCAAAGAAAAGCTAATTTAAAAAGATTACGTGATGCAGTGCTTGCACATCGCACAGAATTGCAGACTGCCGTAAGTGAAGATTTTGGACATCGTTCACATCATGAAACGGATGTGATGGAGTTGGTGGGTATCATTCAATCTATAGATTACCTGACTAAAAACTTAGGTCGTTTTATGAAAGCTGAACGTCGCCATGTCAGTTTATTTTATCGTTCTGCAACTGCCCGTGTGGAATATCAACCCAAAGGTGTCATTGGTGTCATGGCACCGTGGAATTATCCTATATCATTAACATTGATCCCATTGGCTACTGCTTTAGCTGCTGGAAATCGAGCCATGTTAAAACCATCAGAATTAACACCTCGCACCAGTGATGTCATTTATCGAATGTTGGCAAATACATTTCCAATAGATGAGGTTGCAGTTGTTCTTGGAGGGCCTGAAATTGGTGCGGAATTTAGTGCCTTACCCTTTGATCATCTTTTATTTACAGGCAGTACACCTGTTGGTCGTAAAGTCATGAAAGCCGCAAGTGATAATCTTGTGCCGCTTACGCTTGAGTTAGGTGGGAAAAGTCCTGTGATTGTCGCTAAAGGTCATGTTAATCCAAGAACTTTGAGGAGCATCACTTATGGAAAATTGTCTAATGCGGGGCAAACTTGTGTTGCACCAGATTACGCTTTGATACATGAAGATGATCTAGAAGCATTTATTAATGAATACGATGAAACAGTTAAAAAATTCTATCCAAATGGTCCTGATACCGTGGATTACACGTCCATTGTAAATGAACGTCATTACAGCCGTTTACAAAATCTGATTAACGATGCTGAGAAAAATGGCGCACGTATTATTCAGGTAGGTATGAATCCTGAATCTGCAATTAATCGACCACGTACACTAACCCCAACGCTTGTTATTGGTGCAAAAGATGATGATGCCATTATGCGAGAAGAAATATTCGGTCCAATTCTTCCTGTTCGTACATATCGAAGTGTTGATGAAGTGATTAACTATATTAATGCGAGAGATAAACCTTTAGCACTTTACTATTTTGGTGAAAAAGATGCAGATTGCAAAAAAATACTACGTCGTACTACATCAGGTAATGTAGGCATTAACAATACCCTTATTCATGTTGCTCAAGATGACCTTCCATTTGGCGGAGTAGGTCCAAGTGGCATGGGTGCTTATCATGGAATTGAGGGCTTTCGCTCTATGAGTCATGCCAAAGGCATATTTGATCAAGGTCGGTGGAACTTTCCAAGTTTACTGCATGCGCCTTTTGGTAAGTTTATAGCGTTTGCTTTAGCGATCACATTAGGTAAGAAAACGTCTCCGCATTAATTTTATTTAAAACGGGATTGGAAATTGAAAATCCTGTTTCCAACAATTAACTGATTTAAAACTATGATAAGGAAAAAGACATTTATGAAATGTATTACATTTGACGGTGCAGGCGGTCCTGAAGTTATTAAAGTAAGTGAACGTCCTATTCCTGAGCTAAACGATGATGGCGTCTTAATTGAAGTAGTTGCTGCTGGCATTAACGGCCCTGATGTAATGCAACGACAAGGTTTATATGCTCCGCCTCCAGGTGTGACAGACATACCTGGATTAGAAGTTTCAGGTGTGGTTAAAGAAGTAGGTGCATCTGTTCATAAATTCAAAGTTGGTGATGAAGTATGTGCTTTGGTACAAGGCGGTGGTTATGCTGAATATGTGGTTGCACATCAAGATAATGTTTTGTTTATTCCTGAAGGTTTAACCTTAATAGAAGGTGGAATTCTGCTTGAAACATTTATGACAGTTTGGTCTCACCTATTTCAACATGCAAAATTTAGAGAAAACAGTTCTATTCTGATTCATGGCGGTACTTCAGGCATTGGAACCACCGCAACCATGCTGACGCGAGCCTTTGGCGCGACTCAAATTTTTACAACAGTTTCTAGCGCTGCACACCAACAATCAAGTTTAGAAATTGGTGCGGATGTTGCCATTAATTATAAGGAACAAGATTTTGTTGAAGAAGTTAAAAAGCATACCAATGGTCAAGGTGTAGACTTTGTCTTAGATATTATTGCAGGCGATTATATTCAGAAAAACTATGAAGTTGCAGCGATGAATGGCACGATTTTACAAGTTGGTGTCTTGAAAGGGCTTGCAGAGAAAATCAACATTTTCCCAATGTTGGCAAAACGTCTTACACATACTGGCGCAACGTTACGTTCTCAATCTGCTACAGCCAAAGCTGAAGTTATGGCTGCCCTTCAGGAAAAAGTTTGGCCCTTAATTTCAAAAGGACAACTCAAACCGATACTTTATCAATCCTTTGATCTTGAAAATGCCCGTCAGGCTCATGAGTTATTACAGCAAGGAAAACATGTTGGAAAATTGGTTCTAATTGTTAAAAAGTGATGATCTAAATTCGGTTTCAAAGCGTTAAGCGTTTGGCTCTTAACGCTTTGTTTATGAAAATGCAGAATTACATGCTATAGCAGGTGTATAAACAACAAAATCAAAAATAGCACTGCGACCACAGCATTTGCTTTCAAGATCTTTTTAGGCGTATAGCTTAATAACAATCCAACCGCCAAAGCGGCAAAACTGACACAGCCTAGCCATTCTGACAAACCAATTGAGATGCCTTTAAAATATGCGGCGAGTCCCGCAGATATAATCAGCAAGCTCCAACCTACAATTTGAAATAAACGACATTTTCGTTGACTGACTTGATCTGAGAAAATATCACGTTGGTGCTTCGCCATCGCACAAGCCAGACTCGACAACCCAACCACACATACACACCATAGTAGCAAAGCTGTCATTCTACTGACTCCTGTGCAGTCGTATTTCTAGGCTGTGTTTTTTTCTTGATCGGTAAACCTTGATAACGTTTTAGCTTGTAGTAAGCATAAATAAAGATCAGTCCTAAAGTAATCGAAACCAGATCAAAGCTTGCAATCATCCATTGACCCAAATAAATACTTTTCCAGAGTGGCAAACCTCCTGTGAAAACATTGAGTATTGGAATCAATAAAAACATGACCGCAGCCAAAGCAAGTTGTTCCAACCATGCAGGACGATGCTGGCGAATCGCGGCATGGGCTAAACACAACAACCAAGTGATAAAAAATACCTTAATTTCAATTGGGGAACGTTCAACAATTTGAGCTGGAATCAGTCGATTGGCAAAGAAGTATGAAGCACAAGCAATTGGTAATCCTGTAATCGCTGCAATATTTAAAACTTCAACCACACGATGTCCAACAGGTTTGTAGCCCAACTTTTGGACATCAGGTACGCGTTTAACCACCCATAGAATAAGTCCAGATGCGATCATCATCGTACCTAACACGCCTGATAAAAATAACAACCAACGTAAAACCGAATCTACGCCATGTGCCATATGAAGCCATGTCACTAAGGTATAGATTGCTTTTGGAGTCGAATTGACAGGCTTCGCCTCATCTATTTCTTGACCAGTTACCGCATTAAATTTTAATGATGGGATACTTTCTCGATCCATTAAAGTTGTGGTACGTGTAGCGGTATATTGTATTTCGGCTTCTACAGTATTGGGTTTATTGACCCTGATCGAAGATATAGGATTGTTTAACCAACTATGTTGAACAGATTGTGTCAGCGCAGTTAACTCAACCATTTTCGCAGCCTCAACAGGCTGATTATCTTGTCCTGATTCAACACGACCACCACCACGACTTCCTCGTCCTGTCAGCACCCCTTTTTGTTTTTGTTCTTCCAGTAAACGGGCTTGTTCAGGTGTTTGAGCAACAGGTTGATTGAGAATCTGATAGAAACTTCGCACATCACCGTAATGTGTATTCATCGCCCAAGGCATAAACAAATGCATCAGCAGCAATAAACCACTAAAAGTAATCATGAAGTGAAAAGGTAAAGCGAAAACCGCCGTCGCATTGTGTGCATCCAACCACGAACGTTGCCCTTTGGCAGGTCGGAAAGTAAAGAAATCTTTGAAAATCTTTTTATGCGTGATAATCCCGCTAATAATAGCGACAAACATTAACAGTGTTGCGATACCGACAATCCAGCGTCCCCAAATACGCGGCATGCCATATAGCTCAAAATGGAACCGATAGAGAAAAGCTCCACCTCTGGTTTCTCTCGCTTTGATTTCTTGACCTGTTTGAGTGTCTAAGTAAATCTCTCCACCACGTCGTCGCTCCTCACCAGCTTGACGGATATTCAGCATAATGGCGGGTTGTCTTTCATTGGCAAAACGAATATTCCAACTCTCAGCATTTTGACCTTTCTGATGCAAATATGCCAAGGCATGGCTAAGTTGTTGTTGCTGTGAAACTGTATTCACAGATTGGTGTAGCTCTGGTTTCATCCAAACGGTAATTTCATTTTGGAAGAAGCTCAACGTTCCAGTTAAAAATACTGCATATAACAACCAACCTAGCAGTAAACTCGCCCAAGTATGCAGCCAAGACATCGATTGGCGTGGTCCTTCATTTTTACCATCAACACGCATGATGTCACCCTTGTAACAATAAATAGATCAGGGTCATCAATACACTCGGCAGTACCACTGAGAGCCAGACTTTAAGCGTTGAGTTGACCATAAAAACCCAAATGAACAAAGCACAATGAATGATAAAAGCCAGCATGGTGACGCTTAAAACAGTATTTGCTTTTAATGGTTCAGTTGGAAATAAAAATACAATTAGCATCGCTGCAATAGCTGCAAAGTAATAACCACCAAAAATTGCCAATACAAAGCGAGATAAGACCATCAGACGATATTTAATTAAAGCTGATCGTTGAATATTTTTTTTGGAAACGGTCTTAGTGGCGACAAAGGGAACTGATGCTTCAATAGTCATAACGATACCAATAGTGGTGAGGACTATTTGAGATCATCCCCACCTTAATCTATTATTAAAAAAGTGCTTGGAGGATACACAAAACCAATAAAAATAACAATAATGATAATTATTATCATAAATATATGGTTCAATTTTATGCATTTAGTCCCACAATCCTGTATAGATAGATCGAATTAACTATTTGCTCCACATCCAAATCAGAACTGCAGCCATACAGGCAATGAGCGGATATACCACCCAAGGATGTGGAATCGTCCAGATCATAAGACCTGCAGCGACACTCATACTCACAGTTGACATATATTTCGCTTTTTTAGGTATGCGACGATTTTCCCTCCATTCTTTTATGATCGGACCGACAAAGCGATGATTTAATAGCCATTGATGAAGCTTTTCTGATCCCCTCGCCGCAAAGAAGACTGCCAATAAAATAAAATCGACAGTTGGTAAACCGGGAATAAAAATCCCGAGTACGCCTAATGCAATGCATAACCAAGCGAGACATATAAATAACATGCGCCACCAAATCGAACGTGCGACTTTATTTTCTGGTGATGGTGCGGAGGTTAGTTCCATATTTAACTTATTCTCTGTGTGATCCATATGTTTCATACTCAGTTAGGCATAGTTTGATGAGTTAAGTGCTTTGAGAATTTTCTAATCTTTGCTGTGTATTTCCCCAATCTGGATAAATAAAAATTGCTTCTCAATGATTTAGTGCTTTTGATCCAATCTGTTAAGTGCATCACCAAAATAACCAAAAGCATCTAAAGCCCCTTGGATCACACGGTCTTGTTGAGATTGATCAAAGCCTGCTTCATCTAAAGCCTGTACAAAGCGTTTCCATACTTTGGCACGTCCTTCTGGATAGGCAGCAAGATTTCGAGCAGCAAAAGTTTCAGAAAAACCTAAATACTTTTGTGCTTCTTTAAATAAAAATGCTGCGCCTAAAGTTGAGCCTTCCGAAACGTAGATCCAACCTAGTGCTTCAGGTAATTCGACATTTTTACTTTGTAATGGTTCGCCTTTGGGTTGTAGCCCCAAGTCTTGCAAATCTGCCAGTGCCTGTTGAGAACGTCCACGCATGTCTAAATCCGGGATGAGTTCCGCCACGCCTTGCTTTTCGAAAAGATGTTCAATCTCTTTCTGAAAGTAGTATTGTGACAAGGTGAATTGTGTATATCGCTCTTTACTCGAAAATACCGCTGCTTCAGCCATCAATTTATGCATACGCTCATGTTCAGTTGCGGTTTCTTGCCTTAAACGTTGTGACAATTGATTGGTAATCATTTGTTCTGTTGCTGCATTCATTTTCTTTCTCCTAAAAATAGATAGCATGGGTGGTTTAACGATTCCGACTGAGTTTAAGTTGGACTGGGAAGTCCACGACCACGGCCACTGCTCGACCGTTCACTTGATAAGATTTAAATTTTGATTTAAGTGCAGCTTGTATGACACGTTGATCCAAGCTGCTAATGCCTGAGCTTTTTTGTAATTGAATATCTGTCGCCTGACCGTTTTCATTAATACGAATACGAAGTTCAACCGTGCGATCTTGTTGTTTTAGTTCACGATCCTCATAGCTTAGTTTTGCAAAACTCAACACATCTACACGACTCACTTGTAATGGTTCATTTGGGGCGACTTGACTATCTGGAGCACGTGCAAGTTCCTGTTCTGTCGCGGGTGTCGTCACTCCACCAGCGTTGGAATGGTTCTCTCCTTGTTGTTGAGATGCACTTGGACCTTGCTTCGTTGTGAGCTGTTGTTCAATCTGTTTTGTTTTTAAGGTCAGATCTTTATTGAGGGTTGGCTCTGAATCTATAGACACCTGAGTTGAGGTAGCTTGCTCATTTTTATGATTATGTTTTGGCTGGCTATCTGATATCACACGATCAGCATGTGTGCTGCTGAGTGTGCGAGTATTTTCCGCGGGTTTAAACGATACAGTTGCATTTGAACTCTCTGATGCGCTTAGGTTTTGCTTCTCTGACTTGCTTGAAATGTTACTTTGTTCAGATGAACGTAGTGATGGTTGTTCTGCACTGGACAATGAAACAAAATGCACTTTCAATGCATTCACTTTAGGTGCGCTATCCAATCTATACGGTTCTATCAAATGGCTGAGCAACCACAATGCTGCGATATGCAAAAGCATGACTGTACATCCAACGCCCCATTTCCCAAGATGAAGAAATGCCAAATCAGAAGAGCGGGAAAATTGTTGTTTGTAATTTGGAGATAGATTTTTTAATTTCATCAGCCTCTCCTAGAAACGGTGTTCGAATTTCAGGCTGACATTGTGCTTGTCATAGGTGTACAACCAATCCACATTGCTATCATTATGGTTATAGCGATACGTTAAATTCGGTGTTACACCATGAAATTTGTAGCGTGGCATTTGCACAACAAAAGTATAATTTTGTTCAAAATCATGTCGTCTTGCTTCATAAACCTTTGCATATTGATCAAACTGTCGCCAACGATAAGAACTTAATAATGTTGTATTAATTCCAATATTCCATGGTTTGCTTATACCCAGACGAATTCCTTGTTGCTGGTAAGCCGCGATATATTGTTCTTGAGTCGAACGATCGAGGACATCCAGTCCACCAAAGAATGTCCATTGTTGTGGCAAAATTTTCCAAAAAGTCGCCAGCACCGAACGTTCTTGCCCATTAAGTGTTTTATAAGTGTGGTAATCAAAGTCTTTAATTTCTGCTTCAAGTTTGAGTGCTTTATCCCCTGAAATAAATCGCATCCATTCAATCCGTCCGCCCCAAGCGTCGTATAAACCTTCGTTACCGTAACGTCTGTGTTCAAATAGTGGACTGAAATTAATTTGGTTTTTTAAATTGTAATAGCTATAACCTACATTAACGTTGAGGGTGGATTCATTATAATTGCTTTGGTTATCGTAAGACTGGCCATAAGCTAGAGCACGTAGTGCAACGCCATGATTTTCTTTAATGGAAAAGCGTTTGATCAGGCTAGCGTCATAATCTAGACCATTTGCTGAAACTGCTTTTGGGCTTCCTCTGGTAATTTTAGCTGGGATAATGTTGCCATCTTTATCCATGCCATACAGCGTCCAAGTTTTACTTTGTTCTGATGAACTATTTAGATTACTCGCATAAGTAGGACCTATAGCAATAGAACCTTGCCATGCATCTCGTTGAGCAAGCGCTTTGACGAAAAGCTGAACCGTTTTTTGTACTTCAGGTGGAATGACACTGTGATCACTTTGTTTTAATTTATTTTGAATCGTTATAAAAAGGTGTGCTGCCTCTTTGTTCTTCTGTTGTTCAAACAGCACACGCGCTAACTCGAGTTCACAAATCAGATTGTTCGGTTGTTTATTTAAACTGCTTTGGAATTTTTGTTCAGCCAGTTTTAGTTGTCCCTGAGCACGTGCCAATGCACCTTCAGCGAAATCAGTTAAAGCCTGATCATACTCAGGATAGCTTTGATAATGCGTCAAATAAATTTGAACATTTACCCATTGTTTTTGCATAACCGCTAGATATAGCGCTTTGGCTAGATCATCTTGGTTCTTCTCTACGACATAGACTTTTCCATTGATTTGGAGTTCAGGTAGTTTTTCAATGCTCCGAATCGTACCTTGTGCTTGAAGTGAACGCTGTTGCTGGAATAACTGCTGATCGAGGCTTTGATTTAGGCGAAGTTGAGTCTCATCATCTGCATAGAGTGATGTATTTGCCCATAAAGCCAAGCAACACAGCAATGTTCGTTTCATATCAACCGCAAACCAGAAAGTAAAATCATCAACACATAAAAAAACAAAAGGAACCTACAGATGTAGATCCCTTTCGCTACGATTAGTTTTTCGCACCGCCAAATGCAGTGTTATAAGATGCGTTATTAAACTCGGCGATACCGGCTAAAGCCGCAGCATTTGCACCAAAGAAATGTCCTTGAACAATACCTGAATTATTTAACCCCGCTGTACCATTGGCACTTGCTGCGCCCGCAAACTCAGCAGTACCTGGATTAAATGTCACACCATTCAATGTTAAGTTTGAAACCGCTGTACCTGTTCCATTTAAAGAACCTTCAAGTGTGCCCGTACCAAAATTCGCAGTGAAATTACCAGTTAACAGATTCGTCGCAGATCCATTAATACCTGCAACGGTATAAGTTGCAGTACCTGCTGTTGGTACGGTGGTATTGCTATTGTCACCCGCATAATAGACCGTATGACTCGCACTCGCTGCTGTATCACCAGCCTTCCACCACTCACCAAAATAGACTTCCTGCGTACCCACCTGACCAAAATTAAAATTACCCAAAGCACTATGTGAAGGTGGCATAGCCGATACAGGAATGTGAGAAATATTAAAGGTCTTGGTACCCACAGTAACATTGGTATTGCTGGTACCTTGTGCAGCAAATGCTTGTGCCAAGCCTTTTAAAGAACTAAAACCTGTAAATGCGTTGTAGGGTGCTCCTGCAGCTTCTACAGATACTGCCGCTGCACCGCCTGGATGGTTAGCATTTGCTGCCGCACCAATTCTAATGTTTGCCTCATTGCTAGAAGCACCATCAATAGCTGCATGTGAAAATACAGCAGAACATGCGATCAAACCGATGAATAGTTGAGAGAATTTCATTTATTGTTACTCCATTTATTTGAAGATAAGTTATTGTTTCAATAAGGATAACGTTATCGCTATCATGTCGTTGTATGAGCAGTTGAATCTATAAAACTGCTTTTTAGTTATGTAAATAATAATCATTCAAATCTATTATTTACGCCTATCTAATTCCAACTCACCAAAAGCAGGAATTAAATTCTGAGTTAAAACTTAGTGGTCCAACTGATTTTAAGAATGCGACCAGGTGCGGCCATCGCACTCCGAGTAAGCGGATCAATATAAAATTGGTTTGAAAGATTATTTCCTACAAACTCAACGGTGTTGTAGGTATCTACTTGATAGCGTGCATAAGCATCAAAAATCCATGTATCGTCCCACGCCAAAGGAACATTGAGGTAGTAACCTTTATTGACGCTATCATCATTATTTTTACGCAGTGGGCTTTCATAACCTTTATAGAAAGTTGCACGTGCCCCAAGTTCAAGCGCTTCATCAAAAAAACGTGCGCCGAATAATGCATGTGCACTGAGTTCTGGCGTAGACATTGTCACCAGATAACCATTGGGAAAGCCATCATCGACGCAGCGTTGGTAAGCATCACGGAATTGAATGCCATGATCTGTTTGTACAGTGCCACTATTGATCATCCTGTCAATCGCACTATTGCTATCACAGACTTCATTTTTGAGGTTATAAGCCAAACTTAAATCTGTGAAGAAAGCACCACTGTCAAAACGGCTTTGCAGTTCTAGACCTGAAAGTTTTTGCTCATCCATGTTGGTAAAAATCAGATTTTGATTTCTTTCAATCACGTTCTTGGTCTTGTTGTAGTAATACGCCAGTTTAAAATCAGCATTGCGTGCTGAACTGAACCAGTCACGCATATCATAGACATAACCCACTTCATAGTTAAAAACATGTTCTGGTTTGACGGTTTGATAAGGCATCATTGCTGAAAAACCGACAGTGCTTTCAAATAAACTCGGCAAACGATATTCCTCAGCATAACGTGCATAGAGTCGGTTATTTTCAGTCAATTGAATGGCAGCACTTAACTGAGGTGCCCAACCGCTATCTTTAACTTTGTTTACAGATTCAATGGGAACTTGTTCAATTACAGCGGGCTTAAAGCCATTTCCGATTACTACATATTTCTGATCTAAAGCGTTCAGTTGATCCAAAATGTTGTCAGCCAAAGCCAAATGACCATTTGGATCTGCTTTCCATGTCAACGTATTGATTTGTGACCAAATTCGGCTATATAAATTTGTCTCTGATGCAGGTACAGTCTCTAAGCGACCATCCCAATCAGGATTGCTCGTTGCATAGCGTTGCGATAGTAGGTTGATCATGCGCTGCTGCTGAGCATCATAATTTCCAGGCATGGTTCGATATTCAAAACTATATTCTTTGAGTCTATTTTTCTTGGTAAATAATGGATTGAGCGTAGGATCAACCCCATCACGGATTGATTTGTTTAAGAAGTCATCAAAAGCCCAATAAGAACGGTAACGCATACCCGCATCGAAGCTTAACCAAGACAATGGACGATAATTAAAATTAAAATCAAATGTTTTCTCTTCTCTACGGCCTGCACGAGGTAAGGCTTGGTATAAAGAATAGCTTGAGCCATGATCACCATAGACATCATCAGATGTCAGTTTTTCTTTTAAGAAGCTTCCACCCAGCGTCAAATCGAGTTGATCAGTTAAATGTGCTTTATTGCTCACGGTAATGCCCTTACGGGTATTATCTGAATGACTGATAGCGGTATTAATAATTTTGTTATCACGAAAGTCTATCGTGGTTGGCCAACCGCCACGAGTATAAGTCTGGCTTTCAGTATCGGTTTGCCAAACATTGGCATATAAATCAACCCACTGATTGTGCTCAGGTTTAAATTTGTATTCCAAACTGTATGCTTTTGAACGGACATCACTGAGCGGCCATTGAGGTACACCCAAATCAGGCGTTATTCCCCATTGAATGCGCGATGGCATGATTTCGCCAAATTTATTTTTAGTATCGCGATAAGTAAGTTTGAATGTTTGGAAATCTGTAGGTCGATATGTTCCTTTGAAAAGCCAAGATTCCATCTTGCTAGATGTATTTGGAACTTCATCACCTGGTTTATAGGCATGTGCAAAGTATGGAATAAAATCGAAATTGTCATTATTAGGTTCAGCACGTTTGTAATAACCAGCACCGTGCGTACCAGAAAAATAGTTACCACGTTCCCGAACAGCATAAACAGCCAATAAATCGAATTGATCTTGTTTCATTGCCAGTGCAAGTCGACCGGCTAAATCATCGCCAGAGAAATTAGAGTTATCTTTTCGAGTTCTATTTTTCTTGTAAATATCAGGATCATATCGTGCACGATCTATTTCAATCCATGGTGTTGTCTCACTATAATCTCGACCAACCTTACTCATGTCGGGTAGCGATGGATCTATTGAGTTCGTTGAGCCTTCTACTTTTAATTCAGCAGCAAAGGTTTTTCCTGCGCGAACAATATCATCAGCTTCAAGTGTTTTAACCAGCACCCCACCGCCAACAGATGTTGTGGCATTACGTTCTAGTGAAGGTCCTTTGATGACCTCGATCCCAGCGATCAAGTTCGGATCAATATAATTCCGATTGTTAACACCGTTATACCCTCGCCAAACAGCGATCGATTGCTCTGTTCCATCAATGGTTAATGGTACTCTACCGACACCTTGCACACCGCGAACACTTGGATCAAGTGCGCCGCTATTCCGCGCATCACCACTATACACCCCGACCATACCTTGTAATATATCAGCGGGATTCGTACCTTTAAAACGCTCTACATATTCTTTACCTGCATACACTGAAGAATGATTTGCGTCATAAACTTTGTTATAGCCTTGTGTATCACGATCTTCTTGACCGTAGACAACGATAGGAGCTAAACGAGCTGAGGCTTCGTTCATTGAATCGCGCTGATCACTCATAGGTGAAACTAAAGCAGCTTGATTGACCGTTAATGGTGGTGCTTTTTTTGTGAGTGTATAGCCTTGCCCAACTTTCACAGCATAAAATTCTGTGTTCATGAGAATATGTTGAAAGCCTTGCTCTATGGAGTAACTTCCTTTTAGGCCAGTACTATTTTTGCCTTTTAACTGTTGTGCATCGATTGCAAGCGAAGTGCCCGATTGCTCAGCAAATTGATTTAACACATTGGCCAATGTACCTGCTGAAATATTATAAGATTTGGCATTTGTCGTTGCTGCATACGCAGAATGTAACGGTAAGGCTATACTCCCGATTCCCACGGTATAGATTGCAAGTGCAAGCTTTGATAGTCGAAACAGACTTTTTCTCTGTTGCTGGCTATTTCCCAAGTTTTCCATTACACACCCCAGTAAATAGAAATAAGAATCATTCAATACAAATAATTAAAATAATCCAAATTTATTGCTTCTATTTACTATGACGAACAAGTAAGAAAAAAGTGGAACCAAAAAATTAAAAATTTATGCTAAGTCTTCACAAAAATCACATAAGGCGTAATTTGATATATTTTTAATTGAGGAAAAACTACGCCGAGTAGTTTAAGTGCATCTTGTGTTTGGTCTAGTGGTAATACAGCATTGACTTGTATATTACTTAGTGCTGAATCATTAAAAATGATTTTTCCTTTGTAGTTCTGATCCAAGGCTTTCAGCACTTGATTAAGTGGTAGATCTTCAACCATCAACTGATGTTTATTCCACTTTTGCTGCTCATTATAGCGATTTAGTGCTGAAATTGGCGTTAAACCATTTTGATCTATTCCAATTGCTTGCCCTGCTTCAACTATTGTTTGATTGGCTTTATTTACAGACGTGGTCTTGAATGGTTTGGCTCGCACTTGAACTTTTGAATGCAGCATTTTTAATTCTGTTATCTCTGGTTGATAAGCAACACTAAAAGCTGTTCCGAGTGCCTGTATTTGTCCATGAGAGGTTCGGACAATAAAAGGTCGCTGCTGGTCTTTGGCAACATCAACAAATATTTCTCCTTGCACCAGCTCAACCACTCTTTGGTCAGACTTAAAATCAATATTGACAGCACTTTTACCGCGAAGAATGATTTGTGAACCATCTTGTAATGTTTGAGTGGTCCACTGGCTAGAATTACTGCGAATATCCGCAGTGATATAACCTAATGATGTAGTTGATAAATAAAGTGTACCAATACCTAAAGTACATAGAAGGATCGCAAATGCTGTACCCGTTCGAATGTTTTTATAAACCTTTCCTGATCCCAGCCCAGCTTTGAGTGCCGATTTTGCAATTTTTTTATGGTGATTATGAGATAATTTGTGAATCGAACCGAGACAGCGTTCAATATCATTTGCAATTTTTTGATGTTGCTGACTATTTTCTTTCCATTGTTTGAATTGCACTTCTGCATTACGACGAGTCACCTCATCATCCGCGCTTAATTGCACAATCCACTGTGCCGCCTCTTCAACCAATTGTTGGTTATTATGATTGTTTGTCATTTACATCAATGCATCCCTATCCATTCGGTTTTGATAGCACTGTACTAAACAATTGGCTAAATATTTTTGGATCATCTTGGTTGAAACCCCAATTCGTTCAGCCGCTTCCCTATGCGTATAACCCTCTAAATAATGCAAGATAAAAGCCTGTTGTGCTTTTTCAGAAACCGCTTCTAACGCTTTACATAATTGATGGATCGCCTGAATGATTTGCACCTGTTCTTCTGGAGATACAACCGCATCAAGCATGTATTCCATTTCACTCAAACCATCAAGATACGCTTGTTCAATTCTTTTACGTCTTACTTGATCGATCAATAAATTTTTGGCAATCGAAGTCAAATAAGCTTTTGGTTCTTTGACGCCCAGTAGCTCATCACGTGTCTGCAAGATTTTAATAAATGTATCATGGACTAGATCAGCAGCTTGCTCAGAACTTCCTATTTTCTTTCGCAGCCAATGATGAAGCCACCCGCTATGGTTTCTGTATAATTCATCAACGAGTATCGGGTTTTTGTTCACAATCATTGACTCAAAAACAAAGTGTTTATAAATGATAATAATTATCATTTATAAAATCAAGAAAGAATAAGAATAAAGTTTTCTAAACTTTAAGCGGCTCTTATTTCTGAGCTTTTACTGGAAAACATAAAAAAGGCTTTATTTCCTTTAGCACAAACATACTTTGCATTTCTTTGATTCCGGGCAATCTTCGAATGGTCGTCATTGAAAATTCAGCATAGGTATCGAGATCTGGTGATACGACTTGCAACAAAAAGTCAGCATCACCGCCAATGCTATAACATGCAACGACATAATCTAAAGCAGTGACTTCTTCTTCAAATTTCTTTGCCTCTCTTTCGCTATGACTATCAATCGATACACGGACAAACACCATCACACCTAAGCCAAGTTTTTTGCGATCAAGTAAAACGCCGTATCCTTTGATGACTTTGGTGTCTTCTAAATGTTTGACTCTTCGCCAACAGGGCGAGGTTGAAAGACCTAACTGTTCTGATAAGTCAGCATTTGTGGTTCTTGAGTCCTTTTGCAACAACTCTAAAATTCTTGCATCAGTTTTATCAATTTTCAAACTAGGCATAACATTTCTATTAAAGTTAAATATAGGGTTATTTATACCCTATTTTTGATATTTACTAGAACATATAGATCAAATTTACCTATGTATTTATTAAAAAATAGAGATCCGATTTCATTTGGTTTTAATTGACATGGAACATCTCACACAAACAATGACCTATGTTTTAACTTTAGGATTAGCTGCAATCCTCCCTAGACCAGGCATGACTGGTCTTATGTTTAAGACTTTAGTACAGGGATATAAAAATGGACTGATGATGCTGTGTGGTCTCATCACAGGAGATCTCACTTTTTTATTGATTTCAATTTTTCTTTTTTCTTCTTTTCATCATTTCAGTCCACATTTGGTTTTTTATTTGATACTACTATCAAGTTCGTACCTGCTTTACTTAGCTTATAAGTTTTGGTTTTTTAAAGGTAATCTTTTGGAAAATGAAGCACCTGAAAATCTCAAAAACACGCTTTTTTCCTATAAAGATGGGCTGTTAATTACTTTGAGTAATCCTAAAACCATTTCATTTTATCTTGCGATTGTACCTGCTATCTTCGGCGCGCAGTCATTGCAAAAGCAAAGCTGGTTTCTTGTGTCTATTACCATCTTCACGCTTGCCATCATTGGCGGACTTTATGTCTTTTTTTCGTGGAATCTAAAGAAAGTTCTCAATGATATAAAAGTACAAACCATTTTATTAAGAACGCTGTCTGTCATGATGGCTATGTTGGCTTTGGGAATGTTTTATAGAGAATTTAACATTCAATATTTAGCATAATCTATTGATTCACAAAGCCCTAAATGACATCTTACTTTAGAGCTTTGTGAATCAAATAGAGGATGAACTCAAATCTTACTTTTTCTTTTTGGTGAATAAATTCAATGCTTGCGCATAATGTGATGGTGCTACACGCTGAATTAGATCTAGGATTTTGGCATCATTGCCAATTAAAACTCGGCGCTGATCTTTTTTGACCGCATTCAAAATCACTTTTGCTGCTTCTTCTGGTGGGGTTTTGAGTACCTTGTTAAAAGCTTTACTTGCTTTTGCGGGATTCAATCCTAAAGCACGAATACTGTCACTCATACGTGCACTATTTGCGATATTGGTCCGAATACCACCTGGATGCACACAAGTTGCACTTACGCCGTTGGCTTGTAAGTCAAGCTCTTGACGAAGCGATTCGGTAAATCCACGTACAGCAAACTTAGTCGCATTGTATGCACTTTGCGTAGGTTGGGCAGTCAAACCAAATAGACTAGAGATATTGATGATGTGCCCTTCACCACTTTGTTTTAAATAAGGTAAAAATGCTTTGGTACCATGTACAACACCCCAAAAATTAATATCAAATACCCATTCCATTTCCTCATAACTCATTCCTTCAACCGTGCTTGCCAGTGCCACACCTGCATTATTAAAAATGAGGTTAATTTTTCCATGTTCTTGGGCGGTATTTGCAGCCCATTGCTCTACAGCAGTGCGATCAACCACATTTAAGGTGCTAAGCGTGACTTTAACTGGATAGGATTTAACAAGATCAAATGTTTCAGCTAAGCCTTCCTGATTCACATCGCTCAAAGCTAAATGTGTACCTTGCTTTGCCAATAAAATAGCAAGTTGTTGTCCGATTCCAGAACCGGCACCTGTAATTGCAGCGACTTTTTGGTTAAAACTTTGCATAAGATGACTCTTTATTTAGTTGATATTAAACTGATAAAAATTGATTGCGTTTTGTCTGAAGATTGCTTGCAAAGCTTCTGAACCATAAGGCTCAATCATTTTGATGTAAGCCTGTATCAGATCATTTAAACGTGCGTTAGGTTTATCCATTGGATAGTTTGAAGCGAACATGATTCGATCTGTACCAAAGACATGGATCGCATGCTGTATTAGCGGAGTTAATCGGTGAACCATTTCAGCAACAGTTGCCGTCCGATTTTCTTTATAAAATGTATGCCCCAATACGGGCATCATAAGCCCTGATATTTTTGCATGCACATTCGGCTGTTCTGCTAAAGTGCTCAGATCGTTTTGCCATTGCTTAAATATCGCATCACGTTGATCTGCTGTTTTTCCAGTCTTCTTCCCTACTGCACCAAATAATCCAACGGGTGTTGCAAGATGATCCACGACAATCCGTGTTTCTGGAAATTGCTTGGCCAAGGCGGTGATTTCATTTAATTGAGTTGAATAGCCCCACGCGTCGAAGGACAAATCCATTTTGGCGAGTTGCTCAAATCCCTTTAAAAATTTTTTAGACTGATATAAATGAGGTGTTTTAGACCATCGATAGATGCCATCATCCTCATGCCAAGAAGACATCTTGCGAATTCCTCTAAACAAAGGACTCGCATCACGATGAGCTTTTAGAATATCTGCGAATTTCCGGCGACGTGGGTCTGCCGTTGCTACAATTGCAGCAAGTTTTAAATCATAAGTTGCAAAATCGAACTGGCTTAGCCATCTCGTTTCTTCAACGACGCCAAACCCTTTATGGTGATGCCAGTTGGCTTCGACATGGACGACACTTTCAACTCGTATGCCATCTAAATCTTGATGATAATCCAGAGGTAAATATGGGTTTAATACATGTTGCGTTTGCCCCAGAGTGTCCAACAAGGCTTTAGATTTTACTAAACGAAGAATCTTATCCATAAGAAATGGATATTTCCCCAATGTCTTAACCAATAAAGCAGCTGAATGCGGAGTATGGTAAGGATCCCATTGGTGTATGTGCGGATCAATAATAGAAAAATCGAGCTGTTTCATTGTTCTACTCTTTAGTGTTGTAATATCTTTTTTTTGAAAATTAATTTTTCATAACAGTTCAGAAACTCTGTTGAAATCTTATAGAACCGATAAGCTATTTATATAGGTTCTCATTGGTCGCTCCGTACCTAATTCTATTCCCTTGATTTCAATAGCCTACAAAAAATCTAAATATGCATGAAATGATTTTTTATAATCTTAAATTATGAATGCTATTCATAATAAAATATAATTTCAATTTATTTGTCTGATTTTAATAAAAAAATACACTTAACTATCCACGATATAGGCGTTTTTAGTCAAGTGTATTCAGTATGAATTTAAAAACTCATGCTGTTAATTATTTATTTAAACCGACTGCTTTTGCACGAGCAGCATGCAACTTCTTGTAGCTTTCGATCAAGCGTAAATGACGATCCAAACCTTCGAGTTTCATACTGGTTGGTGTTAAACCATAAAAACGAACAGTACCTTCAACTGAACCCACGACAGCATCCATACGTTCATCACCAAACATACGACGGAAGTTCTTTTCGTAATCTTCCAACTCCATCTCGTCATCAAGAATAACTTCCAACACGACGTTCATACATTGATAGAACAAACCACGTTCTACAGTGTTGGTGTTGTATTGGAGGAATTGCTCAACTAAATCTTTGGCTTCTTCAAATTGCTTCAAAGCAACATAAATAAGGAGCTTTAATTCAAGCAGTGTCAATTGTCCCCAAACCGTATTGTCATCAAACTCAATGCCAATTAAGGTTGTGATTTCAGTATAATCGTCAAGTTCACATTCTTCTAAACGCTCAACCAGCGCTTCAAGACGCTCATTATCTAAACGATGAATATTTAGAATATCTTCACGGAATGCCAATGCTTTATTGGTATTGTCCCAAATCAAATCTTCAACTAAATAAATCTCAGAATAATCTGGTACGAGGATACGACAAGCTGTAGCACCTAAATGTTCATAGACAGCCATGTAGACTTCTTTGCCCATTTCTTCAAGAATGCCAAACAATTCAGCAGCTTCATCCGCATTCGAGTTTTCACCATCATTGGTGAAATCCCATTCTACAAAATCATAATCAGATTTAGCGCTGAAGAAACGCCAAGAGACTAAGCCACTTGAATCAATAAAGTGTTCCACAAAATTATTCGGTTCGGTCACTGCTTCACTTTGGAAGGTTGGTTGAGGTAAGTCATTCAAACCTTCAAAACTACGACCTTGCAATAACTCAGTTAAACTACGTTCTAAAGCCACTTCAAAACTTGGATGTGCCCCAAATGAGGCAAACACACCGCCTGTACGTGGGTTCATCAAAGTGACACACATCACAGGGAATTGACCGCCCAAAGAAGCATCTTTAACCAATACTGGAAAACCTTGTTCTTCTAAGCCTTGGATACCTGCAACAATACTTGGATACTTTGCCAAAACGTCTTCAGGAACATCAGGTAGTGCAATTTCACCTTCAATAATTTCACGTTTTACAGCACGTTCAAAAATTTCAGATAAACACTGAACTTGGGCTTCTTCTAATGTATTGCCTGCACTCATCCCATTACTGAGATATAAGTTTTCAATCAAGTTCGATGGAAAATAAACAGTTTCACCATCAGATTGGCGAACAAAAGGAAGTGAACAAATCCCACGTTCGATATTGCCTGAGTTAGTATCGTATAAATGTGTACCTAATAACTCTTTTTCAGGGTCGTAAATCTCAAGACAATATTCATCCAAGATTTCTTTTGGTAATTCGCCATTTGGCCCTGGTTTAAACCATTTCTCGTCTGGGTAATGCACAAACGCTGCGTTGGCAATTTCTTCTCCCCAAAATTGATCGTTATAGAAGAAATTACAATTAAGACGTTCAATAAACTCGCCCAATGCAGATGCTAATGCGCTTTCTTTGGTTGAGCCTTTACCATTGGTAAAACACATCGGTGACTGCGCATCACGGATATGCAGCGACCAAACATTCGGTACGATATTGCGCCATGATGCAATTTCGATCTTCATGCCTAAACCAGCCAAGATCGCGGACATATTGGCAATAGTTTCTTCTAAAGGTAAATCTTTACCTTGAATATAAGTGGTATTTTCAGATGCAAGATTTGGCATCAATAAGGCTTGAGCATCCGCATCGATACTTTCTACTTCTTCAATGACAAACTCAGGACCCGTTTGAATGACTTTCTTAACGGTACAACGGTCAATTGATCGCAAGATCCCCTGACGATCTTTTTCAGAAATATCAGCTGGGAGTTCAACCTGAATTTTAAAAATCTGTTTATAGCGGTTTTCTGGATCAACAATGTTGTTTTGCGATAAACGAATATTATCAGTCGGGATATCACGCGCGGCACAGTAAACTTTTACAAAATAAGCAGCACACAGTGCTGATGATGCCAAGAAATAATCAAATGGACCCGGTGCCGAACCATCTCCTTTGTAGCGAATCGGTTGGTCGGCGATTACCGTAAAGTCATCGAATTTGGCTTCTTGTCGAAGGTTGTCGAGGTAATTAACCTTGATTTCCATGCTGGCACCTAAGTTAGTCTGATGTGGTTGACACAAAAGATTGAAAATATTGATAAATAAGCCGAATTGTAATGTTAAATTGACTTAATAATGCGTAGTCGCAAGAGATTGTCGAGATGACATGCGCTCTGCAACTCGTAATGATGGGCGTTATTATAGAAGTATTTTATGAAATTGATAACTTTTGTCTGTATTTCGAAGTGATTTAACCGGAATCTGTCCAGAAATACAGCAGCTTAAAACATTCATTTCTGAAAAGACTGCTCAATACTCAATATTTTGCAGTCTGTTCAATTTATGCTAGATCCGTCCCACCTCAAGATATGGGATTAAGTTTTTGTCAAAATTGGGGCGAGGATCACCTTGAAAACTAATAAAACCATGCATTCCAGTTAAACGCTCTCCCTTATAAAATTGATTGAGCTGATAACGGGGATCTTGATGGGACAAGGTAAAACTTACAGCGCCGATCCCCAGTTGCTTGGAACGCTGATAAGCATCGGTGAGCATACGATGGTGCAAAAACAAAGCGCTTGGATGACACAATAAACTATGTAATACATGGTATTTCACAGAGTCACCACGTTTTGGCAAAATTAAACTTTTGCTAAAAATCGTACATAAATTATAAATCGGACGAAACAATCCAATCATGCGACTGTAATGCAATATCTTGGTTTGTTTAAGACCATGTTGATCCCATAACCCAAACATTCCTACGATTTTATCATTATGAAAATAAAGTAAAAAATCCGAGAGTTTTAAACCAGAAAAATAACAATTCCCTTCAGCCAATTCTTCAAAATTATATGCAGGCATAAAATTATAATAATCTGACATTTCCGTCACAAAAGCATTCATTGCAGCAATATGTTCAATCCCAGCAGTGCAGGACCAAATCTCATCAGCAGTTTCATAATTCGACGTTTGAGCCTGTATATATTTTTTTAGTTTACTCAGTCGGCCTAAACTCGTTAATGTTAATGTCTCAATCAATCCTTCATCATAATAATCAGGCATGCCAGTTTTAGGTGTTTGAATAGCCGCACGTGCAGCATGATTATCATCAAAAATAATCATTTGACTAAAATTAGGATCATGCATATTTTTTTCGACATGAGCGCCTAGCATTTTCACTAGAGATTTTCCGCGATATTGATGATCAACACGTAAATCACTTGCATATCGAAAGTTTTGTATCTCTCGATTAACATAACATGGTCGATAACCATTGCTATAGCAGGCAACTTTTTTCTGATTTTCTTTATCCTCAATCAGAACATGCAATTTATGTTTATACAGGATATCAGAGGCTTTGAAATAGCTTGGTTCACGTTGAAAACTAATCTGAATCCCTCGGGTAGTCATGGGTACAGCGATCAATGTTCTTAGGGCATGATCATCCTCTAGCGTTGCTTCCCTTGTCACAAGATGACTTTCAGGATGTTCTCTGGCTGGGCTTGTGTTCATTATTATTTCCCTTATTTTTGATGCTGTGTTGTGAACAATTGATTTAACTCACCCATTTGATCCAATAACTGATAAACAAAAACGATCTCATCTTGCTCATTCACCGTTTTTTGTGTTTTCACATCGAGTAATTTTTGTTCGGTATTAAGTAAATCAAAAGTCGTTTTTGTGCCCAATTCAAATTCTTTACGTGTATATAACAATGCGATTTCTGCTGCATCGATAGCATTTTGAAGTGCATTTTTATTTTGCCGAACACTTAAAAGCTGGGCATAGGTGGTTTGTACTCGTTGGTTTAAATCCAGCTCTAAACTTCTAATCTTCTGATGACTTAAATCCACATCCGCCTGGGCTTTGCGTACATTCGCACGATTTAATCCATCATCGAATAAAGGCACATTTAACTGTACTCCAAACATATAGTTATTACTTTCAGAGCCGATATAACTGGCCTCTTCTTGCTTTCCTGCACGGCTGGTCAGCATCACAGTCGGCCATAACTCTCTTTTGCTAAGCGCAAATTGTTGTTCGGCAGCTTGTTTCTCATATTTGGCTTGGATCAGTGCTGGATGATTTTTGGTTTTAGCTAAAATTTCATCTAGAGTCAGTGTAACCCTTGGTAATTGATCAACTTTAGCCAAATGTTCTGGGTAAATACCCGTAATCTGATAAAACTGTGCCTCACTGATACTAAGATTTGATTGCGCCTGAGTCACATCGGCTTGCCCTTGAGCAACTTGTGCCAAGACTTGAGCCAAATCTGCACGGGTAATCATACCGACATCAAACCGACGTTGTGATTCGAATAGCGAACGCTGCAAGTTGGTAAGCGTTTTCTTTCTCAAATCGAGGATAGCTTTTTTCTTCAATACATCGGTATAAACCATCACTGTATTTAAGATCGTTTCTGATCTACGATCAGAAAAAGATTGCTGTTGAGCCGCGACTTGACTTTTAGCGACGTCTACACCTAAACGATGCCGACCTGAAGTATAAATCGGGTAATCTAACTGAAGTTGCAGGCTACGCCCTCGCCGATTACCTTCAGTGGGAAATAACACTGTTTCAGGTGTTTCAATTTTTTCATAGTCCAACTGACCGACGAGATTAATTTTAAGACCATCTCGTTGCTTCGCTTGTTCTAACATTGCAGTGGAACGATTTACATCTAAGCGACTCAGTTCTAGACGACTTTCATGCTTTAAACTGGCACTCAATGCCTGATCTAAAGTCATGGCATTGAGTGAACTCGTTATAGTTAAAATACTAGAAAGCATTAAATATTGATATTTAGTAATTCGATGTGCCAGTCGCATCATCCGGTTCATCCCTTGTATCATAGCTGCTCTAAACTGCTCAGGCTAATTTTCTTCAAAGGCTCAGGCTTGATATTACCTTCAATAATACCGTCAAACATCACGAGTTTTTTATAAGCATCCCAACCATTATCTGCTTGTCGAATTTGCGGTTGATCCAACTGCCCTAAATTACGAGCCAGCTCATAATGGAAATTTTGCCGTAAGATCTGGTCAATATACTCATGATCAATCTGGCGATGAATATCACCCTCAAATAAGACACAATAAAAAGGTTTTGTTTGTTGTTGTGTATCAATCGCCAGTAAAGAAATCGCCTTCGATTGGGTTTGATTTAGATGAGATAAAAGTTGCTGGGCTGTTTCAGGCGCTAATTTTTCACCTACAAGATCAACACCAAAACGACGACCCAAAAACTCAAAGCATGGGACTTGTTCTAAGAAACCTGTGACGCGAATGCAATCATCAAGACAGTATCTTAATAAGCCATTACCAGAAGTTAAGATCGGACTAACGACATCACCGAGCTTGAGCTTCCACGATGGCACAACGTGACCACGTTGCTCGCCTTCTAAATATTCAAATTCATAAAAATGACTTTGGTAAGCAAGTGGATATTGATCCTGATAGGGTATTGTTACAACACCTTCAGTCGCCCATAATCCTTTACCTTCAAATTGTACGAAAGGTAATCTAGTTTTTAATACATCAGCCCATGCTTTTGAGCCTGCCGTATCCCAGCTAGAAACTAAACTTAAACGTGGCCATAGTTTTTGAAAATCAATTTGCCCATCAACGATGCTCATGCTCAAACACTCAGCACTATATGGACAGTGTGGAGCTTGAACTTGTTGTAAGGAGGATGCTCGATTCCCCCATGTCCCTGTCGCTAAAACATCTTTCACTTCTTGTTGCATATTTTGCAAACGATCAAGTAGCTGTAAAGCGAAGGTTGGGCTCCACACCGAGATCATTGCCAGATTGCGATTTGCAACGAGATAACAAATTGTAGCAAACAAAGCATCATCCGCATTTGAAGCAAACGCAACATTGCTTGGAACCGCTTGCGTAAACTTAGATAAAATCCGTTTCCCCAATCCTAACAATGCGCTGTCATCGTTTAGATTTTTATCTTTTAAAATCTCTCTTTGACTTTCAGGTAACCACGAAACTGACCAATAATGGGTTCCTGATTGGAGCTGAGGGCATTTTCGATATAAGCTTGCCAGCCATGTTGCAATGGCTTGATCTAACTCGTTTAAAAATTGTTGAGTATAGGGAATAAATTTTATTTGTTCACTAGAGCCGCTGGTAGGTTGAAAACGAATCAACTTACTATTTGAAAGTACACGTTTTTCTTCTCGATATAGATGGATATCTTCTCGCCATGCACCATAACGACTTGGCATAAAAGCATTTACGAACTGCTCATAATTCACAACTCGATTTTCAATCGCTAAAGTTGAAGACTGTAAAATAGAACTAAGAATTTGACGTTGGGTCGCTTCAAGTTGATTTGCTTTTTTTCTAAACTTTCTATCAGTTGCTTTACACCACTGCTTCAAAATAAAATGTGATCCTGAGCTTAGCCATTGTCCATTTTTCATTTTGAAACTCCAGTTTGGATGTTTTGCTTTGTGATAATTGCTTCACAACGTCCCTTGCTCATCGGTTTTGAAATTAACTTCACAGGAAAACGAGCTAAATCTTTCCAACCTAACCTTCCTATACATGGTAATTCTGTGCCGATTGTCCATGTTGGATTAAGTTGCTCAAAAAATTCGATTTTAGGATTTTTTATTCTCATTTCATCAGTAATTGGCGCAACTTCACCTTTTAAAGGCTGATAATCATCACCAAAGTTTAATAATCCAATATCTTTATCATAATATTCACTGAAGAAATTCTCACAATAATGATCAACGACTGCCGCCAGATGTTGGTTCTCATCTTGCATATTTGGATAATATACATAATAGTTATTGGCTAATAATAAATAAGTTTTATAGCCTTTTGAGATTAATAACCAATAGAGTTCATTAAATGGGTATTTAACTCTAAGTTTCATCATGAATTTCAACATTGCACTTTGTAAAGTACGCGTTCCCCAATATTCCTTCAGAATAACCGTATCTCCACTGAATAAAACGGTATAATCTTTTCCTTCAAAATAAAAATGTTGAACAGCAACTGTTGAGAAGCCAACTATTTCATCAGTTTTTGAATTAAAAATTAATATTGCACCACTTTTCTTTTTAAAGTCATCCGCAAAGATAGAGAATTTTGTATTTTCATAGTATTGCTCATAAATCGAATACATCATTTTTAGCTGAGCAAGATCAATTTTCTCTTTTTCAACGTATTGCCCATAAGTTGCTTCTTTGCTGTTTAATTTAGAAATAAGCTTATATGTTGTCTTAATCATAAGATATAACCTTTAAACCTATATAAGTATTCTCGTCCCCAAGACAGCTTGATACTTATATAAATATTATTTTTATGTGAAATACATTTTCCTTTTTAGGAAAATTACCCTCAGATATTTTTTTAAACTTTCATTTTCTCCCCCCTGTCCATAAAAAATGTGAGAAAGGCAGCAATAAACATAATGATTGCAAGCATACGCAGTAAATCATTAAAACTTGATGTCAATGCTTGATAATGGATGTCACGATAAATAATACTCAGTGCAATCTGCTGAGCATTTGAACCCACTTCCTGATATTGAGCTGTCAGTTGTTCTAAACGCTCCACAAAAATCCAGTTTTGTGGGGTCATATATTGATTTAATTCCGTAACGTGTAATGCCGTGAGCCAATCTAGTGATGAGTTTATTAATGCTAATCCGACCGCCCCACCGATATTACGCATCAGGTTATAAATCCCGCTAGCATCCGCAATCTTGTTTAAGGGCAGCGTGCTCATCGCCAGATGTGAGACGACAATCAAACAAATCATCAGGCCAATGCCCCGATAAATTTGCGGCCAAAACATAAAATCATAATCACTATGAATACTCAGATGCGAGTTGAGCAAAACTCCAAATCCAGCCATGATCATCCCAACAAATACGGTTTTTCTGGTATCAAAATTTGGTATTAACCATGCTAGAAATGGAGCAAAACAGAACATCACCACACCAGTGACCATCATGATATGTCCGATTTGGCTACTATTCATTTCTCGTACTTGTCCGAGAAAAACGGGGATCATATATCCCAAACCATAGAGCGCCATACCAATCACAAAGGTGATAATGGCACTTAGGGTAAAGTTTTTATTTTTAAACACACTCAAGTCCAACAGAGGTTTAGGTTGTGTAAAACTTCGATAGAAGAATATCAATCCCCCTGCAATGCAGATCAAAAATGCAGTCCGTACACCAGTATCCACCAACCATTCATGTCGAGCACCTTCATCGAGGAAATATTCCAAACCGCCTAAAAACATTGCCATGGCAATAAGGCTGATCCAGTCCATTTTTTTCAGTAAGCTATGATCCGCGCGATCAATATCTGGTCCAGAAAAAATAATGGTTGCAATGATGATTCCAGGAATAATATTGATCAGGAACATCCAGTGCCATGAAAAACTATTTGTTAACCAACCACCAATAGTAGGCCCAATCGCAGGTCCTAAGGTGCTGATCATTCCAAACATAACCAAAGGTAATGCACGTTTTGCTTCGGGAAAAAGTAAATACAGAGCTGTCATAGAGGTTGGAATCATTCCTCCCCCCATAAAACCTTGTATCGCACGAAATACCAGTAAACTTTCTAAATTCCATGCCATCGCACAAAGTAAAGAACTGATCGTGAAGCCTACAGCACAAAGGGTGTAATAAATCCTAGTCGATAAAACTCTCGAGATAATGCTAGACATCGGAATCGCAATAATTTCAGCAATCAAATACACCGTTTGAACCCAAGTTACTTCATAACGGCTCGCACTCATGCCTGCTTGAACTTCATTCAAAGAACTCGCAACAATCTGGATGTCTAAAATCGCCATAAAATTGCCAAAAATCATGGCAGTAAAAATGACCCACGCGACTTTAGTCGGGAACTTCCATTCCTCATCTAAATGCTTATCCATATTTAGTTCCCTAAAATCGCGATGGTTAAGTTTTTAAATTGACGGTGGCTTTGACGGACATACCTGGTTTAATAAGTTCGGTATGGGGACTTGGATCAATCGCAATGCGTACAGGAATTCGTTGTACGACTTTATTAAAATTTCCTGTGGCATTGTCTGGAGGCATAAGCGAAAAAGTGGCCCCCGATGCAGGAGAGAAACTTTCAATTTTTCCTGTATAAGATAGGCTTGGATAAGCATCGAGCTTTAAGATGACAGACTGCCCAATATGCATTTTTTCAATTTGTGTTTCTTTAAAATTAGCTTGTACGTATAAACTATTTTCAGGAATAATCGCCATTAAACGAGTTTGAGGACTTACGCGAGAACCTTTCTGTATCGCCAAACTTCCTACTTTGCCAGTGACAGGGCTTATAATCTTTGCTGATGCTAAATCTATCTGAAAGAGATCTAAACTCGCCTTCGCATTTTGAATATCTGCAAGCAATTGCGCTCGACTGGCTTTTAAACTACCAAATTGTGCTTCTGCAGCATTTACCCCTGCCAATGCACGGCTAAGCTGAGCTTGTGCAGATAAATATTGGGATTGAATACTTTCAAAATTCTGTCGCGTAATCACACCATCTTTTAACAAGTCTTGATAACGTAAAAAATCTTTTTTTAGACGTGATAAATCTGCTTGAGCAGCAAGTACCCCACTATTTGCTTCATGAATAGAAGATTGTGCTGATTTTTCATTTTGCTCTTGGACGACAAGTGCCGCTTCTTTTAAGGTGACCAAGGATTTTGCTTGGTTAAATCTTGCTTGATAATCACGCTGATCGAGTATCGCTAAAGTGTCACCTTTTTTGACATATTGATTATCATCAATCACCAGTTCCACAACTTCACCCGTAACTTTTGGCATCACCCAAGTGAGATCAGCCTGAACATAGGCATTATCTGTAGATTGATAAAATCGAAATACAAAAAAGTAATACATCACCCCAATTAATAAAAATAGCGAAAGTAAAGAAAAAACGATCCAAGTGACTTTTTGCTTTTTTTGCACTTTGGTCTCTATTTCCTCAGCCTCCACACGTGCTACGACGTCCATATTTCATTCCAAAATTTGTAATATAAATTCTTTTATTTCGACTTAAAGATTTCTGTAACTTTCACTTATTTAAGACAAATGAATGGTTACGCATATCAAATTGGCGAGAATTATCTTTCTCGATGTAATTTAGTGTCATTGACCATAATTTCAGTACACTTGTGCATTTAGGTCAATTAATTTTCCAGTGTTTAAATGAAAACAATAATTATTAACTATATCAATTAAAATCTCTATTCTATTGAAAATTTCACTTTATCTATATGATAAAAATAAATATTATTATTCATACTGACGTCTAATCTGAGGATCAAATACCGCCTTATTCACATTTTTTATTTCTTTTGTCAGACAGACCTGTCAACATTACGAATGGTTGTAAAAATGTAACCAAACCTTATATATGAATGCTAAGTTTAAAATTATTGCATTAAATTTTTATAAATTTGTCGTAAAGTAGACAAAATCCGATAGAAAAATGCGTAGTATTAAATAAGTGAAATGATTTAGGAAAAATAACTAAATTCACATGCATATAATATTGGTTCTTTAAATATGTTGTTTCTTCGTGTCTGCTTTCCCAAGAGCAATAAGAAATCAAAGGATTCGATTTCTTATTGGGCACGATGAAACAACATCTATTCGTGCAAATAATATTTATTAAAAGGAAGAAACAAATATGGATTCAGGGTTGATCACACTTTTTTTACCCATTGCTTTAGCAATAGTTATGGCTGGACTGGGTTTAGAATTAACATTAAAAGATTTCACTCGGATTAGTAAACAACCAAAAGTCATTTTTATCGCTTTATTTTGTCAGTTGGTTCTATTGGTAGGGATTGCCTTTTTAATCTGTAAAATCTTAGTTTTACCACCATTATTGGCTGTTGGCTTAATGCTACTTGCGGCTTCCCCTGGAGGAACAACAGCAAACTTATTTAGCTATTTATATAAGGGTGACATTGCGCTCAATATTAGTTTAACAGCGATTAATGCTGTGCTAGCAGCCGTATTCCTTCCTTTTATTGTCAATTTTTCTATTCTTCATTTTATGAATGAAGGTCAGCAAGTTGGTTTGCAGTTTTCAAAAGTGATGCAGGTATTTTTAATTATTTTGGTGCCTGTGGGTATCGGGATGTTAATTCGTCATTACGCACCTCATTTTGCTGAAAAGCTTAACCGTCCAGTCCGTATCTTTGCTGTGATCTTTCTCGTAATCATTATTCTAGGTGCAATTATTACTGAGCGCGAAAATCTGATGAATTACATTGGACAAATTGGTTTGGCAACTGCACTTTTCTGTGCAATTAGTTTAATGGTGGGTTATTTCGTTCCACGTATGCTTGGTATCAGTTCATATCAAGCACGTGCATGTGCATTTGAAATCGGGATTCATAATAGTACATTGGCGATGACCATTGCACTCACAGTTATGGCTAGTACCACCATCGCAATGCCTGCTGCTGTGTATTCAATCTTCATGTATATCTTTGCGACGATTTTTGGAATTTGGGTAACAAGATTCGGACCACAAGAGACAACAAAAGCGGTCTAATCTAAATTTCTTATCGAAAAGCGTATAGCGATGCTATACGCTTTTTTTTTATGGAGAATCGAATCACAATTGCATTAACTGTGCTTTAAGTTTTGATCCAGACCATGCTTTCGGCTGTGATTCTGCTTGTTTTACCAGCTCAATTAATTTTTGGTTAATTGGTGCTGTCAAATTCAATTGGCTCGCTAGATTAACAACTTCGCCATTGATCCAATCGATTTCAGTTTTTCTTCCAGCCATTAGATCATCAGCCATCGAAGAACGTGCAAGTGGATCAATCGCGAGCATTTTCTTACTGATAATCTTAAATATAGGATTAGGTAGTTTTAAAATTTTAGGAATAAATTGTACTGGAATGGGTGTTAGTTTGGCTGGCTTGATTTTGGCTATTTTTAAGAGATTTAATGTTTCTAATTGGGCAAGTGCTAAACATTGACGATATTCTCGAATAGATAATTGTTGCTTCAGTGGAAGTTGTGATAGTGCATTGATTGAATTATTTAAGTTCAACAATAATTTTGCCCATTGTACAGCTTGCATATCTTGTTCTAACTGAATTTCTAGCTTTGCTTTTTGAAATGCAAGCACGAGTTCAGCCAATTGCTTATGGCTTTTTACATACAAAACACCATCTGTTCCTTGATGAAATTTACCATTTCCCAAAGCTGCGACATTAAAAGGTACCATTCCTTCGAGTATAGTGTGGTCTGTTAAAATTCGTTTTAGAACTCCCACATTACTTAAGCCATTTTGAAAACTGATAATAATGGTCTTTTTCTTTAAAATATCTTTTAATTCAAAAGCAACTTGTTCAGTAGATGCTGATTTCACACAAACCAAGATAATATCTGCATGAGCTGCTGCATTGGGATCAATGCTCATTTGGAATTGATTTGCAGGAACGGTTTGCTTGAATCCTGTGTAATCTGAAACGGTTAAACCGTAAGTTTGAAGTTCTTGCTGAGTTTTAGGACGAACAATAAAATCTATGTCATAACCTGCAGCAACGAGTCTACCGCCCAGATAGCATCCAATACTGCCTGCACCATAAATACATATTTTCATTGATCAACTCTAACTATCTGTTCGTTTATTGCTACTTTCCTAACATAATCAATATTGCGGACACGATTTGTCAGCTAGCTTACAGATTTTAAAGTTTACTCAAGAAAAAACCCAATATTGAATGGGGCTTTAAGCTTACTTGTAAAACAAAAACTAGAGTCGGTTCTTGCAGTACGGTTAGTGGCGGCGTGTTGTGATCAACGCGCATCAAAGTGATGCCATCTATCTCTGTAGCAAAGAAGCTTTCTTTATCCACAAGTTTCAGAAAAATTTATGTAATTATTTGATCATTCTTCATGTTTCATCTGATGATTGTAAATTTGATCTTTATTATTAAATAGAAAATGAATAAAAGATGTTAGTTTTATGCAGGATTAGGCATGGAATGAAGAGTTTTTACTAAGGCTTATACAACCTTAGTAAAGATTATGCGGTGTTAGTGAACTCGTAAATCAATAAAACTGACTCGAGTCCAACATCTGTAAAGTAATTTTTTTCACTTCATCACGACTTTGCATAATATGTGCTTCAATCGCCTGAATGGCTTCATCTACTTTACGATTAAAAATATAACCCAGTATTTTCTGATGTTCCTGATAAGTCGCTTCAATGCGATAATCTTTCGAGAAATCTAAACGACGAATAATACGAATTCGCTCGCTCAAATCACGATGAATTCTCGCCATTTCATTATTTCCAGAGGCACGAACTAAAGCGCAATGGAAATCCTCATCTTGTTGTGACAGTTGTTTAATATCTTTTAGATATTGATGAGGTTCAATCATCCATAAATCTTTTAGAACCGATAATTCAACCGAATTTTGATGATCCATCTGACAAAGTTTACGAATGGAATCTTTTTCTAATACGATCCGCACATCATAAAGTTCTTCATAATATCGAAAATTAAGCGGTCGGATTTGCCAACCGCTACGAAAACTCACATCCACATAACCCTCTTGTTGCAAACGATATAGTGCTTGTCGGATTGGGGTACGACTTACATCATAAGCTTTTGCAACTTCAGATTCAGTGAAACGTTCACCCGGCATCAGTTTGAAATCAAAGATATCATTCTTGATGCGTTGGTAAACCAGCTCAGACAAATTGTCTGAGCTTTTTGTAGTTTTTATTTTGATTTCTTTCATGCAGCCTTGCCTTATTCCATATAAACCAGTGGTTCACCACTATGTACGGTTTGCCCTGCTCTACAAATAATGGCTTTTACAATGCCATCTTCTTCTGCATAAACAGGAAGTTCCATTTTCATTGCTTCAATAATAGCAACAGTTTCACCTTTTTTAACCTCTTGACCATGTTCAACAAAAATTTTCCAGATATTACCTGTCATCGATGCATTTAATGATGCTAAATGACTGTAATCAGCATGGTTATTTTCTTGAATCTGTTCTACAGGCTGAGCTGCAAACTCCTCTTTCCAACGATCCACTTCAGTTGTGAATGCTTGTTGTTGCTTAACTTTAAACTCGGCAATACTTTCAGCTTCATTCTCTAAGAATTTTACATAATCCGCATAATCGAATTCTGTTTCTTCAATCTTGATCTCAGCACAACCATTTTCAAAGTCAGCACGCCATTGATTCAGTTCTTCTTCTGTCACCTCAAAATATTTGATTTGATCAAAGAATTGTAAGAACCATTGCTTATCACCGAATTGTTTGTTTTTCTTAAACTTATTCCAAATCGGTAAAGTACGTCCTATCAATTGATAGCCGCCCGGTGAATCCATGCCATAGATACACATGTACATACCACCAATCCCAACTGTTCCCTCTGCTGTAAAAGTACGAGCTGGGTTATATTTAGAACTCAGTAAACGATGACGTGGGTCGATTGGCACGGCACAAGGTGCAGTTAAATACACATCACCCAAGCCAAGAATTAAATAGTTCGCATCAAAAATAATATCTTTAACTTCATTCCGATCTGCCAAACCATTAATGCGTTGGATAAAGTCAACGTTATTTGGCAACCACGGTGCTTTAGAGCAAACACTTTCTTGATAGCGTTCTACAGCTCCTAAAGTCGAACTATCTTCAAATGCCATTGGCAAATGTACGATACGAGATGGAATTTTTAATTGACTTAAATCCCCCATTTCCTCTTCAAGTTGAAGTAAGTGAGCAATCAATTGTGATTGTGGAATTACTAAGCCGTCGTATTTAATCTGTAGTGAACGAACACCCGGTGACAGCTCCAATACACCCGCAATTTTTGCATCACGGATCATTTGAATCAGTTGATGCACACGTAAACGTAAAGCTAAATCCAGAACATTGTCACCATACTCTAAGAGAATATAACTATCACCTGCTTGACGATACACTGTTTTTGGCGACAATTCAGTTGGTTCACGTTGTGCCAAAATCGTACTCACAACCTCTTGAATTGGCTCAATCGTTTCTACAACTTTGCTTGCTTCAGCAAAGTTTTGGATATTTTCAATTTGCTGACGTTCAAGTTCATTGGCTTGTTCAACACTAATCGGATAAAAGCGAATTTTATCATCAGCTTTAAGCTGACCCACTTTCCAAAGTTCTGCTTTGGCAATCGTCACAGGACAAACGAAACCGCCTAAACTTGGACCATCTTTCGCCAGAATCACAGGGAAATCGCCTGTGAAGTTAATTGCACCGATTGCATATTCACAGTCATGGACATTCGATGGATGTAGACCTGCTTCACCACCATTTTCTCTTGCCCAGCTTGGCGTTGGTCCTGACAAACGCACGCCTAAACGATTTGAGTTAAAGTGCACTGTCCATTCCGAAGCAAAAAACTCTTCTACGTACTCAGGTTTAAAGAAATCTGGTGCACCATGCGGACCATATAACACCGCAATTTCCCATTCATTAGTGTATTCAGGAATCAAGTTAGCCGATAACGCTTGGGGTTCATCATGTGCAAGTGGCAATTCTGCACTAGCAAATGCTGGATCAACCATTTTAATCATATCGCCGACACGTAAGGTACGACCTGCATGACCACCAAAATTACCAAGTGCGAAGGTAGAACGACTACCTAAATAAACAGGAACATCCAAACCATTTCGTACCGCTAAATATGTACGGCAACCTGATTCAACTTGACCGATTTTTAGAATTTGTCCTGCTTTAACTTCAACAGGTTTCCAAAAATCAATTTCCTGATCATCTAACAACGCAGTACAGCTTGCACCCGACAAAGCAATGGTTGTATCTGTATGAAACTTTAAAGTCGGTCCAACTAAGGTAAACTCAAAACCTGCGGCTTTAGCATCATTTCCAACAATACGATTGGCAAGCTGAAATGCATAATCATCCATGGGACCTGATGGCGGTACACCAATATCCCAGTAACCTGTACGACCCGGATAATCTTGAATTGAACTTAAAGTCCCTGCTTGAACCACTTCAATCACGTTTGGCGTGTAATTGAAATCATCCAACATTCTTGTCCAAATTTGCATAGATTCAAAACGCTGATCTGAAACGATGGCACGTGCGTAATCTAAGTTTGTGCTGATGCCATTCAATCGAGTTTCAGCCAATACATGCTTTAATTTTTCAATAGCACTAGCACGATCGTCAGAATGTACAATAATTTTGGCAATCATCGGGTCGAAGTATTGAGAAATCTCTGTGCCCATTTTCACCCAAGTATCAACACGTGTACCTTCTGGAAATGCAACTTCTGTCAGTACACCGGGACTAGGCTGGAAATTTTTAACAGGATCTTCAGCATAAACACGAACCTCAATCGCTGCGCCTTTAGGCTGAATATTGTTGAGATATGTCCAATCAAGTTCATCACCAGCAGCCACTTTGAGCATACATTCAATTAAGTCTAAGCCTGTAACCATCTCAGTGACTGGATGCTCAACCTGTAAGCGTGTATTCACTTCTAAAAAATAAAACTCATCTCGATTGGCATCGTAAATAAACTCTACTGTTCCTGCACTACGATAATTAACGGATTTACCCAGTTCTACCGCTGCTTGATGTAGTTTTTTTCGTGTCGCTTCAGGTAAATTTGCCGCAGGCGTTTCCTCTACCACTTTCTGGTTACGACGTTGCAAAGAGCAATCACGCTCACCAAAGGCAACGACTTGCCCTTTTCCATCACCAAAAATTTGTACTTCAACATGACGCGCTTTATCAATAAAGCATTCAATAAATACGCCTGCATCCTTGAAAAACTGTTCGCCCAAACGTTTTACACTTTCGTAAGCGTCGGTCAAGGCTTGTGGCGAATCACAACGAGTCAAACCAATACCACCACCGCCAGCAGTACTTTTCAACATAATTGGATAGCCAATACGATCTGCGGCAATCAGTGCTTCTTCTAAGCTATCCAACAATCCAGTTCCCGGTGTCATTGGTACATTGGCAGCAGCAGCTAATTCACGAGCACGATGCTTTAGACCAAATTCTAGAATTTGCTCAGCCGTTGGTCCCATGAAAGCAATATTATTTTCTTCGCAAGCACGAGCAAAATCTGCACTTTCAGAAAGAAAGCCATAACCTGGAAAGATTGCCTCCGCGCCAGTTTGTTTAGCTGCCTGAATTAATTTTTCAATACTCAAATAAGTATCGGCTGGTTTTAAACCATCTAATCCAATCGCAATATCAGCATCTTCGACATGTTGCGCATAACGATCACTATCCGAATACACAGCAACACTGGTTATACCTAATTTTTTAAGTGTGCGAATCGCTCGAACAGCAATTTCACCACGGTTTGCAATAAGTACAGTTTTAAACATGATGATTTCCCCCCCAATTAATTCGCTGTGTTTGCTGCTTGGCTGTTACGATGCTGGATATAAGCTCTCCATCCACCAAAATGACTAATATTCTCTGCATCATTTATGCCATAAGGCTCACAGATAAAACCTTTCACCCAGCGCCCATCTTGTAATTCGACATTGCCCATCCCTAAAGGTGTTGGAATCTCTGCCACAAATTCACCAAATCGAGCAGTAGGAACATCCCACAATTCAACAATGATGCTTTGTCCATCTTGCTGACGTGCTAAGCCGGGTTTCGGCGGAACTGTTCCATTCAAAGCATAAAGCGCATAGTTTTTAGAAGTTGTTGTGGTTTCGATGTGCACGGCATCGCGTGTGGTTAATTGAAAATTTAATGGCATACCTGTTAGATGAGCACCAACGACTGCAACACGAATATGATGTTGCGAAATAGGCGTAGCAGAACTTAAAGGCAGAGCTTTATCCAATGCTCCTAATTTCAGTGCAAGATAGTTTTGCCAAGCTTTACCAAAATGAACCAATGCCGCATCGTGCCAAGCTGGCGCAATTAGAGTGATTCCAAACGGTAGATGATCAGCTCTAAATCCTGCTGGCAATGCAAGCGCACTGAGATCGGCTAAATTGGTAAAATTGGTATATGTTCCCAAATGAGCGTTATATTCAATCGGATTTTGTTGAAGCTGCTCAATGGTATAAATTGTAGGTGCGGTTGGAACAATTAAGGCATCAAAATCAGCCAATCTTTGTTGGATTTTTCGAGCTAAATCTTGTTTTAAATATTCTGCATTGTAGGCATCCATCGCTGAATATTTTTCGCCGTTTTTAATAATTTCTAATACCGTTGGATCAAATGCATCAGGATTAGCTTTCAGTAAATCTTCAACGGCTGCGGTACGTTCTGCTACCCATGAACCTTGATATAGTTGCGCTGCCAGTTGCTCAAAATCTGAAAAATCAATTTTAGTGATTTCAGCATTTAATGACTCAAGTAATTGGATTGTTTGCTGAAATGCTTTTTCAGCTTGTTCATCTCCAAAGAAATTTAGCTTTTCTGGAATGGCAAATTTTAATTTGCTAGAGAAATGCGCTGGCACATTCTTTGGATGCTTACGTGAATAACTATCCAGAGCATCGTAGGCTTCGATTTGATGAGCGACTAGATCTGCATCGGCAACCGTTAAGGCAAAGATCGAAATACAATCTAGACTTTTACATGCTGGCAATAACCCACGATTTGAAAAACGCCCTTTGGTTGGTTTCAGCCCAACAATATTGTTAAACGCTGCGGGTACACGCCCTGAACCTGCGGTGTCTGTGCCTAATGCAAATGGAACAAATCCACGAGCAACCACACTTGCTGAACCTGAACTTGAACCGCCACTGACATATTTAGAATTAAATGTATTTGCAACAGCACCATATGGAGAACGAGTTCCTACTAAACCTGTTGCAAACTGATCAAGGTTGGTTTTACCAACTACGATTGCTCCCGCTTGTTTTAACAAACGTACTGTTTCAGCATCTTCTGCTGCAACAGTAGTTAAAGCTTTACAAGCTGCGGTAGTTACAAACCCAGCAACATCAATATTATCTTTAACTGCAAATGGAACACCGTAGAGTGGAAATTGTTTTGCTAAACTTTCAGCTTCTTTAGTTAATTCATTGAGAACTTGAATTTGCTGTTCAATCTGTTCCACCGTCGCAATTGAAATCCACGCATTGTCTTGAGGATCAATTGATGCAACCAAATCTTTTAAAGTATCAAGTTGGATCTCATTTTTCGAATAAGCTATTTGCCACTCTGAAATTGTCCAACCTAAAGTTTTTATCTCATGCATTTTATGAATCCCATCTTGTATACAAGTTTGGATAATTAAATGCAGAAAGTGTGCCAGTTTATTTTTTATATAAAATTCAATTAATTACTTTATTCATCATGAATTTTTAAACTTACAGATTAAGTAATGGTGCTAAAAAGGCTTTGTTTTAATGCAGTTGCGCCACAATCCAGCAAGACGCGATTAGATTTAAGAAATTAAGCTTAGTTTTAGAGCAAAGTTTTTCTTGGATTTACAAGTTGAGAAATTAAAGCTATCAATTTGATCATTGTCAGTAATCAGCTTTGAGCAGACCAAAAATCTTGATCATGAGAGCATCTATATTTTAGGTATTTTTTGAAATGTGGCTTTGAAACGCTTCATTATTGAGATTTGATGATGCAAAAGCATCATCAAATCTAAACGTTAATAATTAGAAGTGAATAACCGTACGAATTGATTTGCCTTCATGCATTAAATCAAAAGCTTCATTAATGTCATCCAATGGCATTGTATGTGTTACAAATGGCTCAAGTTGAATTTCACCATTCATTGCATCTTCAACCATTTTAGGTAATTGAGTACGCCCTTTTACCCCGCCAAAAGCAGTACCCATCCACTTACGACCTGTCACCAATTGGAATGGGCGAGTTGAGATTTCCTGACCTGCACCCGCTACGCCAATAATTACAGATTGACCCCAACCACGATGTGCACATTCCAGAGCAGAGCGCATCACATTGGTATTACCAATACATTCAAAAGAATGATCTACGCCCCAACCTGTCATTTCAACAATAACTTGTTGGATAGGTTGATCATAATCTTTAGGATTTAAGAAATCAGTCGCACCAAACTGTTTTGCAAGTTCAAATTTATCTGGATTAGTATCGATCACGATAATACGTCCAGCTTTGGCTTGACGTGCGCCTTGCACAACAGCAAGACCAATACCACCTAAACCGAATACAGCAACACTATCGCCCTCTTGAACTTTAGCAGTATTGTGTACTGCACCAATTCCAGTCGTCACGCCACAGCCTAACAAACACACTTGTTCATGGTTTGCTTCTGGATTGATTTTAGCTAAAGAAACTTCTGCGACTACCGTATATTCACTGAAGGTTGAACATCCCATATAGTGATAAATCGGTTGACCATTATAAGAAAAACGGGTTGTCCCATCAGGCATCACACCTTTACCTTGAGTCGCGCGGACCGCAACACAAAGATTGGTTTTACCAGATTTACAGAATAAACATTCCTTACATTCAGCGGTATAAAGAGGAATAACATGGTCACCCACCGCAACGCTCGTAACGCCCTCACCAACTTGAACGACAACCCCTGCACCTTCATGACCCAATACTGCTGGAAAAACACCTTCAGGATCGTCACCAGATAACGTAAAGGCATCAGTATGACATACACCAGTATGAGTAATTTTGATGAGGACTTCGCCTGCCTTTGGTGGTTCAACATCAAGTTCTACGATTTGTAATGGTTCGCCTGCGGCAAAGGCCACGGCTGCACGAGATTTAATCACAATATTGCTCCTTAATATTACTTTAAATAAGACTTAAGAATTTTACTGACTTGAGTTAACTCTTGGCTGCGTTGCAACTCTGAAGAATCACCTACAACTAATGTATCTTTTAAATGAATTTCGAGCAGCTCAGTCATCAAACCGTTGATTGCTCCACGCACTGCACAAATTTGCTGCAAAATATCAGCGCATTCGGCATCATTTTCCAACGCACGTTCTACACTCTGAACCTGCCCTTGGATTCGTCTCACACGCGTAAGAATCTTTTTCTTGTCTTCAAATTGTTTAGGCATAATGTCATCACATTAAATCCAAAAATATACTATACACCAGTATAGTACCCTTACTCAATAGCAATACTTTTACATGGAATTAAGGTGATTAGTTACATTAAACCCTTAGAAATAAAAATTTTTTAGAGATATATAAAATCAATAACATATAAATTACAAAGGGATTTAGCCTTCATAACGAAATGATAAAGAATTTATACCTTTTTAAAGTTACTACATTGGCAATCGTGTTCTGGCTGAATGGTTGCACTTTACCAACCAATCAAAATAATGAGTGGAGTAATCCCTTGGATAATAAAACAAAATGGGTAAATGACCCACAATCTGAGCTTAACATTGAACAGGGCTTAACAGCTGTTTTAGCTTTGGATGATGCCTTTCTAAGTATTGCCTCTCGTATGCATTTAATTCGAAATGCCAAACATCAACTGGATCTGCAATATTATATTTGGAATGATGATGTTATCGGTAACTTGATGCTGTATGAGTTACTTAAAGCTGCAGATCGCGGGGTAAAAATCCGTATATTAATCGACGATCAAAATGGAACAAAACTTGATAAAAACCTTAAAGCACTTTCTCAGCATCCTAATTTAAACATTCGTATTTTCAATCCATATAAGTTTAGACATCTGCGATTTATTGATTATATTTTTCGGTTCAAACAGATCAACCATCGTATGCACAATAAACTCACGATTGCTGACTCATCAATTGCTGTGACAGGTGGTCGTAATATTAGTAGTGAGTATTTTGAAGCAAGTGAACAATTTCAGTTTAGTGATATGGATATTTTATTCTATGGATCTTCGGTTGATCATGCAGTTGAAATATTCAATGCGTTTTGGAATAGCGACTTAAGTTATTCAACTGAACAGTTAATTGGTAAAGGAACAAATCAACAATTCGAACAAATTAAACAGCGCTATCAAGCCTTAGATGAAAAAAATACTTTAACAGAGAATAAATTGGAAACGGCTCAAGATTATTTAAAAATCCGACTTCAAAACCACCCTATTCAATGGGCCAAAGCGCATTTTGTGGCAGATCACCCCAACAAAGTCACTGGACAAGCAGAGCAACAGGATCTTTTGTATTCTCAGGTCTTAAAAATTATGGGAAAACCTGAACAGCATATGGAATTGGTTTCAGCATATTTCGTACCCACCGAACGTGGTACTGAATACTTAAATCAATTATCAAATAACGGTATCAAGGTTCGTGTATTGACCAACAGTCTAGTTGCCAATGATGTCGCCGTAGTTCATTCTTTTTATAGTCGATATCGAAAATCTCTTTTAGAAAATGATGTACAGCTTTATGAGTTTAAACCGAATATCGAACGTAAGAAAAGGACTTGGTATGAAGTTGCCACAGGCAGCGTCATTCCAGTAAAAGGTAAAAATCGTTCAAGCTTACATGCAAAATTTTTCGATGTAGATGGTAAAGTTTTTATTGGTTCTTTTAACTTTGACCCACGATCGGCTCAGTTAAATACCGAGGTCGGTTTGGTGGTTGAATCTGATCAACTACAAAACCAAATTACTGAAATGCTTGACCAACATTTGCTACAAATTGCCTATCAACTCGGACTGGATGAAAATGGAAATATCATTTGGTACGAACATAAACAAGATGGCGAAATTATTAAGCATTCTCATGATCCTGAAAGTACTCCCTTTCAAAGATTTACAATGAATGTTGTGACTTACTTTCCTGTTGAATGGATGATGTAAACAGCTACTAGATTAATCCTATTTCCATAAATAATTGACGGTAAACATCTGCTTTTTTCTCTAAAGCCAATGGATATGCCCGTGATGATGATGGTAGTCGGTATAAATTCAATTCCCGATCAAGATGTTTAACCTGCACAGACTGCCCTATCATTGGCTTGTTCGATTGCTCTGGAAAATGCTGCATTAGTGTATCTGTTGCTTTATCACCTGTGGTCATGATGGTATGACACAATGGCATTTGCTCAAGCAATTTTGATAAATCTGTAGGTGTAACGATTTCTAAAAACTTATCCGATGCATTACCTTGTAGTCGCTTCACCTGATAAGCCGTATCAGATATTCCAATGCCAACTTCGGTCAAGAAGTCACGAATATGCTGTTCCTTAAAATTCTTATTTGGTAAATCTAAAAAATGATTTTTATCTTTAAAAAAAATTAGACCAAATATTCTCCACATATCATTTTGATAATTCGGATAGTAAAAATCCATTTTCCAACGGCTTTGCGGCGGTGGAAAACTTCCTAACATTAACAGCTTTGCATTAGAAGAGAGAAAAGGTTGTAAGGGATGTGTTTCTATTTCTATATCAGTCATTTATAT
>NZ_OVCN01000021.1 GCF_900406815.1 Acinetobacter haemolyticus | reverse complement strand
AGTCGATGACCACGATTTCACTAATGCGTGGTAGGAAGCGTGCGCCATAGCCTTCGCCTGCCCAAGGAGTGAGTACATCCACCCATGCTGAGTCGGTATCGTTGTTGTTGCTGCCTGCGCCACCATCGTGGCTATGGTCTTCATTACGGGTAAATAGGAAGCGAACTTTGATTCGTCCCCATTCATCCACATGGATTTCTTCGCCTTCGGGTCCCACCACTCTTGCACGTTGTGGGTGAGCAGTTGGACGGTGTTGCAGTGGATGGTATTCGGGTACGGTTTTGATGTTGCGGCGTTGTAGTGTCAGTTGGTTGGCTTGGCGTTCTTCTGGGTTTGTGTTTTGGTGATCTTGCCATTGGCTTTGGGTGATCAGCTGATGGACTTGTTGTTGTAAGTCTTTTGGGAGGTTGTTTTGGTTGTAGTAGCTTTTGGCAGTGATTAGAAATTCTTGGTCTGCACCACTGTGTTGGTCGATCTCTGGGTGTTCGTTGAGTTTAAACCAGTAGCCCACTTGGGTGTCTCGTACGGTGGTGCTGGCGATAAATTGTTTGGCTTGGGCATCATGGTAGTGACTGAGGTGTTGGTTCAGTTTTTCGATTTGGGTGTTGCCTGAAGCGGTTGCACCATCTTCACCGTTGAGGTCTTGCATCCATGCTGGAGTGAAGTGCCATGCGTCTTCGAGTCCTAAGCTGGCGTTGTCGTGTTGTTGGCTATGTTGGTGTTTGCTTTGGACGCTACCTGCCCCATCTTCTTGTTCTAGGGCATCGGCTTGCCAGCGTTGGATATGGACTGCGGTCGGTTGTAGGGAGCGTTCAGCAACCAGGCTGGTCATGCTGTCGTATTGTTCGGTAGCACTGCTACGGTGGTAGCGAATTGTTCTTCGTTCTAGGGCTTGGTATTGGCTGTTGTCATCGATCAAGCGAAGTTTTTGGGCTTGGATGGGGTTGTTGCTATTGGCAACGCTGAGTTGGGCTTCGTCGATGAGCCAGTTAATGCCTTCGCTTCGGAGCAGTCGGGTAATGAAGTCGTAGTCGCTTTCATTGGCTTGCATCACAAAGGGACGGATGTCGTAGTCTTGTTTGATACCACCAAGGTCGAGTATAAGACTCGATGCAAATAGCGGGCTACGTTGTTGCCATTCTTTGAATAGGGTTTGTACGATGTCGAGTACAGTTTTATTCATAAACACACGGCTGTTTCGGCGCTTATGCCACAGTGCAGTTGCATCTTGGAGTTTGAGTTTATAGAGGGTGAGACTACCGTCAGATTGTCCCTGGATAGCTTCAGTGATAATCCCTGTGGTTCTAAAGAGTGTGCCTGTATCGGTAACTTGGTCTATCGCTGCCTGACAACCGATGAATTGTTTTAAGGGGATGGTGGCATTGGTTGAAAGGCAGATCAGTTCTGCGGTCATGCCCTGATTAATGGCGTGCTGACCTTGAATTTTTTGAAGGAAGACTTGTTGATTTAAGCTCGGATTGGCAAATTGTATGTGGATCGCACGTTTTTGTGATGTGAGACCTAACTGGTCAAGGGCTTGGAATATATTGTTCAACATTTGTTATAAAAATATTGCCTAAAATCTCGAGCATTCTATAAGAAACATACAAGTTCGTCTATGTATTTAATGTTATAGATCTGGCGCAAAAGTCAATGCCTCCGTCTAAGTGACTCGTCGTAGACAGTGATTATTGCTATACTATCGATCCTGTTTTTGCTGTCCCCATGTTCATGTCATCATCTGTGCAACATTCGCTTATTGTTCAAATAGACCAACACTTACCCCAAACACAATGCGGTTTGTGTGGACATCGTGACGGTTGTTTACCTTATGCTAAAGCTATTGCAGAAGGTGAAGAAGCCAACAAATGTGTACCAGGTGGACAACCAGTTGCCGATGCTTTGGCAACACTTTTAAAGCGCCCTCGATTGGTTGCTGAACCAAGTGTTTGGGAGGTTCAGGCAGATGGTCGCCCACAACGTATGAAGGCGATCATTCGTGAGGATGAATGTATTGGATGTACCAAATGTATTAGCGCTTGCCCTGTCGATGCGATTCTTGGCAGTGGAAAATTAATGCATAGTATTTTGACAGACTTGTGTACAGGCTGTGAGTTATGTATTCCTCCTTGTCCCGTTGACTGCATTGATTTAGTAGCAGATACCAAACCATTGCCAACTGAAGAACAACGTGCAACTGAACAAGATGATTTAAGGCATCGCTATTACGCACATATTCAACGTGAAGAACAACGTCGTATTCACCGTAAAGGCCCCATTGTACGTGCTGAGATTGATGCTGAATTTTTTGCCCAATTTTCTCAGTCAGCAAACAATGTTCCTGTCATTACACTGGTCGAGCAACCAAAAGAAAAACCAACACTCGATGCAAAAACCACGATTGAACTTGCCAAGATTCGCACTCAAATCAAGAAATTAGAAAAGCAACTCAATGTACGTGCGGATGAACAAAAACAAACACAGCTCATTGCGCTCCAACAACGTTTGAATGAATTGCAAGGAATCTAAAAATGTCTGTCAAGAATATGACCAAAAAGCAAATTCAGATTTTCTTTGAACGTCTACGAGAGCAACGTCCAAATCCACAAACTGAGCTCAACTATAGTTCACCATTTGAACTGCTGATTGCTGTCATGCTTTCTGCACAAGCCACAGATGTTAGTGTCAATAAAGCGACCGATAAGCTTTATCCAATTGCAAATACGGCACAAGCCATTTTAAATCTCGGTGTTGATGGCTTAAAAGAATATATTAAGACGATCGGTCTCTATAATGCCAAAGCAGAAAACGTGATCAAGACTTGTCAGATTTTGGTCAACCAATATCAAGGTCAAGTTCCTGAAACCCGTAAAGAACTTGAAGCTCTACCCGGTGTGGGGCGTAAGACTGCCAACGTTGTTCTAAATACCGCATTTGGTCAACCCACTATGGCAGTGGACACACATATTTTCCGGGTTGGTAATCGCACAGGTTTAGCTCTTGGAAAAAATGTGCTCGAAGTTGAAGATCGGCTCATTAAAGTCATTCCTAAAGAATTTATCATCGATGCACACCATTGGTTAATCTTGCATGGGCGTTATTGTTGTATTGCACGCAAACCCAAATGTGGTGAATGCATTGTCTCAGATGTATGTCATTGGCCCGACCGTTTTGAGTTTGGAGCAAATAAAGTGATTCCAGTAAAAAATCTCAATTAATCTTGAGATTTTTTTTGCTGTTGTAATTTAGGATGAAGCTGGCGCGCTTTACCATATTTTTTATTTTCTAAAGCCTGCTGCTGTTGTACATGGCGCAACATTTTTTGGCTTTGGTACAATAAAAAAAGTAATAATGCAAAACTCAAAACCACAACTACAATCAAGATAAACTTTAGCATTGTTTTTCTCCCAAATAAAAAGAGCTCTATATTCAGAGCTCTTTTGTTATCAACAATTTAGATTATTTATCTAAGATTGAAAATAAATCTTTTTGAACATCTTCAATGGCGCGTAAACCATCCAACTTGTTATAAGTTGGCGCATTTTCACCTGAAGCAGCACGTCCTTGGTAGAAACCAACCAATTGCTCAGTCTCGCTATGATATGAACCGAGACGCTTACGAATGGTTTCTTCTTGGTCATCTGGACGTTGTACAAGTTCTTCACCTGTTTCATCATCTTTACCTTCCACTTTTGGTGGATTGTAAACAATGTGATATACACGGCCAGAAGCAGGATGTTGACGACGACCTGAAAGACGTTGAACAATCTCTTCGTCTGGTACATCAATCTCAATCACATGATCAATGCTGATACCAGCGACTTCTAATGCTTCAGCTTGCGGAATAGTACGTGGGAAACCGTCAAAAATACAACCATTTTCACAGTCAGGCTGAGCAATACGTTCTTTAACTAAGCCAATAATTAGCTCGTCAGAAACCAAACCACCTGACTCCATTACGCTTTTTGCTTTTAAGCCAAGTTCAGTACCTTCACGAATTGCAGCACGGAGCATATCACCGGTTGAAATTTGTGGGATATTGTAGCGCTTACAGATCAACTGAGCTTGGGTACCTTTGCCTGCCCCAGGTGGTCCGAGTAAAATAATGCGCATAAAGAACATCCTCATCTAAAAACAATAAATCTTAAATTGAGCAATATCATACAGATTTATCACTCAACCAACATCAAATTAATTATAAGAAAGCAACAAATAAGTGAATTAAACCAGCGAAGAAACCAGTTACACCACCCAGTACAATTAAAATCCATTCATCCTCTTGGAATGCAGGGCGTAATAAGTTCTGGAATTCTTTCGGTGTCAGTTCACGAATTCGATCTCTAAACATTTGAAAGATTTTCTGCGCACGGCTTGCATTCAAGGCTGGATCACATACTGGACCCATGGTAATTTCAATCGAACGATCAATCAAGTCGGTCTTTAGTCTAGCATACTCTCTTGGACCTAAAGATAATTGCAATGATGTTCGTACCAAAGGTGTTTCCATAATTTCATTGATATGACGTTTGACAATACGGCGGGTTTTATCTTTTTTACTGCCATACATCATTTCAGTCATAATCGATTTTAGTGTAATCAAATCTTCCGTTACGACACTGGCAAATACATCTGAAACTTCATCTTGACGTTTCATAAATGCACCTTGCACATTGTAAGTACCAATCTTAAGTACTGGCACAATCCAAGGGAATTTACGGTCTTTGGTTAAACGGAAAATCTGAGGATAACGGATCAGATGTGGTTCAATTGGATTGAATACCATCCAGATCGCAATCCAGTTGGTCAAGAAGCCCCAAATTGCCGCCCAAAACGGAACTGTCCAATGCCAAGGCACGATAAACCACACAATCATTTGGAAAATACCAAAGAACATCCCGATCAATGCACTGATATGCCAAATAAAGTTAATTTCTTTTTGACCGACTTTGAGGAACATGCGCACCATTAAACGACGATCACCTTCCATTTGGCTCACGACCATTTCACGCATATCAACCAATGACTCAACGTTCATGGTCAGTTCAGTCACCAACTCTTTAAGCGTATTTGGTAACTGTTTATGTGCTTGGGCATAAATACGACGCTTAATCGAATATGGCAAGTTTTCCCATAGCACCGCATTTCGATCAATCATGACCTCATCAATCAAGTGTTCAAGTTCAAATCCGACTTGCTCACCAATGATCATTGCCATGTCTTCAGGATCCATCGCCTCTAAAAACTCACGCAATGAACCCAATTTCGATAGTGTATTGTCAGTAATAATGCCTGAAATACGCCCTGCTTTGCGGGGCACGATTCCTTGCCATCCTACGGGCAATGGCCCTAAGTGAAATCCCCAAAAATTAATTGGGTAGAACACCATTTTTAAAGCCATCCACACGTGCGCCCAAGTCACAAAAGCAGTGACAGGTATAATGCTGAGGACTGCCCAAAAATCTGGACGAGCTAAAAAAATCTGCCACAATTCATTGACGTAATCAAACATGCACGACTCTCAGAATTATTGATACATTATGACTCATAGGCGTTAAACAACTTGTTCACACTTATAAGCCAAAACTTAAGGTATAAGAGAATTGAATGGTAGGTTCTGTTCTCTCAATGAGATCACCGTTCGCATTTTTCATACGCTCACCTGCTCCAATTCCCACACTAAAAGTACTGATTCGTTCAGAATTCAACCACACGAACGCAAGATCTACACCTGCGCCTAAACGCGCTTTTTCTTCATTATCAATCTGTTTACTTTCAATATGGCCAACATACGCACCGATGTAATAACCATTTTTATCTGTACCTGTTAAATGGTAAGGATAACGAAATCCAATTTGTCCACCTGCAGGATTTTCATCATTCATAAATGCACCCGCTTTGGCATAGGCGATTCCATACGGATTTACCCATTCCAAATTGGCGTGCAATAATTTTTTGGTAAAACCTGCTCCAACATTCCATGTTGAAACTTTTGCATCTGTCAATTTCGCTTCTGGAAGAAATGGGTTTCCTTCAGCATGCGCTAAACCACTAAGTGCCGTAACCGCGAGTAAAAGATAAATTTTTCTCATTATTTTCTCCATTTTCCCTAAGAGTGTGTATTGGTATGTCCTATCTCAAGCCGTTTGTGACTTTAACAGAATTATTTTGCTTCTAATATACAAGACCGTACAATTTTAATGTCTGCAAAGTCAAAAACGGCCAATCAAACATTTGCATGATTCGTTGAAAATTCTACAGTAAGATCATGCAACTTACGTTAAAATATTCAGTCTTTGTATTCTCTCAATCTTGTAATTAAGTCGATACCCTATGAAACAGCACTTTCCTTTAAAAAACATGCAACAAGAAAAGCGCATTTATAAGGGTCGAATTTTCTTTGCAATGTTTGTTGTCGCAACTTTTTTATTGTTGCTGCTTTGTCGTTATGCATATTTACAGATTGTTCATTACGATGATTTTACAACGGCATCAGACAAAAACAGGATTCGCTTGCAACCCTTGCCACCTGCGCGGGGTTATATTTATGACCGTAATGGTATTTTATTAGCAGATAACTATCCCGTCTTCACAGCCACGCTTAGCCGTACAGATGTCAGTGATATTGAAGATACATTAGAACGCTTGATTCCTGTATTAAGCCTGACACAAGAAGATGTAGATCGTTTCAAAAGTCGTGTCAAAACTGCCAGAAAAACTGAACGTATCGCCATCAAGCTCAACTTAAATGAAGCCGATATTGCTAAATTCAGTGAAGTCAAATATGCATTTCCTGGGGTAAAAATTGAAACACAAATGACGCGCTACTATCCGTTTGGCGAATTATTTGCCCACGTTATAGGCTATGTTGGACGTATCAATGATCGAGAATTAAGAGCGATTGATAAAGACTTATACGCTGGAACAAACCTGATCGGAAAAATCGGCGTAGAAAAAAGCTATGAAGAACTCCTTCATGGACACCCAGGCTATGAATCTGTTGAAGCCGATGCGCACGGCAATGTGCTTCGTAAGCTAGGACGCAAAGATCCAACACGTGGCAATGATTTATATTTATCCTTGGATTATGGTTTACAAACCATTGCATCGGAACAATTAGCTGGACGACGTGGCGCAATTGTGGCCATGGATCCACGTACAGGTGAAATTTTAGCGCTCGTTTCTAGCCCAAGCTTTAATCCGAACTTGTTCGTTACTGGCATTAGTTATGATGATTATGGTTCGCTACGGGATAACCCTGATCAGCCATTATTTAATCGTGCAGTCCAAGGTGTATACCCTCCAGGTTCAACCATTAAGCCAATGTTTGGCTTAGGCGGGATTCATTATGGTTTAGTGGATTGGAATACAGCAATTTCCGATCCAGGTTATTTCTCCCTGCCTGGGGATAGCCATCGCTTCCGCGACCATAAAAAGACGGGTCATGGACTCGTAAATATGCACAAAGCTCAAATCGTTTCTTGTGATACCTATTTCTATGTCTTGTCTTATCGCATGGGCATTGAAAAAATGAATGAGTGGATGCGTCAATTCGGGTTTGGTGAAAAAACAGGAATTGATCTACCTAGTGAAAGTACTGGCCTATATCCAAGCCCGGAATGGAAAATGAGAACCCGAAATGCCAAATGGTTAAAAGGTGAAACCATTTCTGTGAGTATTGGACAAGGTGCTTTTACAGCTACACCGCTGCAATTGGCAATGGCAACTGCGATTACCGCCAATCAAGGTGCGCACGTTACCCCGCATGTATTGCGGGAAACCAAAGGCACAAAAAAACATGATGTTCACAATGCGCCTGATGGGCAAATCAAATTTAGCGGAACGCTGGATGATTGGATCAAAATGCGTGAAGCGATGGTTGATGTCATTCAATCGGGTACTGGTCGAGGTATCAAAAGCGGTTTGCAGTATTCAATTGCAGGTAAAACGGGTACTGCCCAAGTTAAAAGTATTGCACAGGGTAAGCGATATAACGAAGCTGCTCTCTCTGAACGTCAGCGCGATCATGGTTTATTTGTTGGTTTTGCCCCTGCTGAAAATCCAGAAATAGCCATTGCGGTGGTCTGGGAAAATGGTCGAAGCGGCGGCGCAGCAACACAAATCGCGCGTCCGATTTTTGACTATTGGCTGGTTAAGCGCAAAACTGAACCATTGCGACCAGCCAATCACCAAATCAGTGGCGGTCTAATGACTGCAGGAATCAAACCAGGTGAATTGCCAAGTGGAAATGTATCGACGACTGCCCCTACACCATCACCATCCGAGCAACCAACTCAACCTGCCAATGGAACCTCTGAATAATGAAAAATCAGCTACGTATTATTGGTGGGGAATGGAAACGACGTGTTTTACCATTTGCCAGTATCGAAGGATTGCGTCCTACGCCTGATCGCGTACGGGAAACTTTATTTAACTGGTTAATGTGGGATATTCAAAATGCACAGGTCTTAGATCTGTGCAGTGGTTCAGGTGCACTGGGGTTTGAAGCACTATCACGTGGTGCAGCACAAGTCGTGATGATCGAACCGAATGTCACCCAAGCACGTTATTTAAAAGACAATCTTCAGCTACTAAAAACTCAAAACTGCCGCCTAATCATCAGTACTGCTCAACAAGCATTAAATAAATTAACTGAGCAATTTGATGTCGTGTTTCTTGATCCACCCTATAGCCTCGATTTATGGCAAGAGTTATCAACACTGGCAGATCCATTGATCAAAGATAACGCTTATATCTATGTTGAGGCAGACCGAGAACTATCCCAAATCCAGTTACCAGCGTCATGGCAAAAAATAAAGGAAACCAAAGCTGGACAAGTTCGAGCAGTGTTATACCAAAAGAAAATTTAAAATAGGCGTAACCAAAAAAAACGGATTAATTGCCCACGATCAAATGGAAAACTGGACAAATATTCATAGCCAATTCGATTGCTCGGATTAAACTGATACACAATGCCATATCCCAATGAAATGGAAAAATCATCTAAGGATAAGTTTTGTGTATCTCCTGTCAGCATCTTATGATTGAATTGATTGGTTTGATACGCGGTATAATTATAAATACGCCAACGCTCATCTTGAAAAAACATGTTATGTAAAATGGAATAATCCGTTTCGCTTTGCTGTGGATAAGCGGAATCAAATAGCTCCTCGGAGTCATCTTTTATGTCTGCAAAAAAATTATAATCCTCTGCATACGCAGCACTGGATAAAAGCAATAAAAGCCCACAGATAAAAACTTGCATCATTAGTTTCGGATATTGGAAGTCACAACAAAGTTAAGCTAAGGTCTAAAATAATTTTCATTATGTTAGACATAAACTATTATTTTATAAAATGAATATTATATACAATAATACACCTTCTAAAATTTTATCTTGAATAATATGAAACTTTTTTTCTTACTTGTGGCTATGCTAAGTTTAACGGGCTGTCTGTTTGGAAAATCCAATGAAGTACAACGCGCAGAGAAAATTTTTCAAAATTTTGAATGCAGTAATATTGAAACCAATCAGCTGACATCATCATCGATTTCTAGTTTTCATCAACAATCGCTTGCAGTAAATAAGGAAAAAGCCGGTTCTTATATTGAACAATATAAAAATGGTGAAGATCTCTTTGACATTCCCTTAGATGAAGTTGTACAACAAAAATATCAATTATATAAACAAGCATGTCAGGCACTCGGCGGCATTCCCTCAGCAAAACACACCATCCGTATTGAAGATGCTGAATAGGATCTAAGCGAAGTGTTAGACCTCAATTGAGATATAGCATGATCGAAAAAAACTTTAATTTAAAACATTATATTTCATTCGCGATAATGCTGGTTGTTATCATTATCGCAAGTATCAATCCGCTAGAATTTGCATCTTATTTATTACACCAAGCAGGTACTGTCATCATGCTGATTGTTCTCATCGTTACGATGAAGAAAATCGGTCTCAGTTTCATTAGTTTTTCTTTATATTTAGCTTTTCTATTTATTCACATTATTGGAGCACATTATTTATATTCTTTTGTTCCATATAATGAGTGGATCATAAACCTCTTTGGTTTTGATTTGGATCAAACGATGGGATGGTCACGTAACATGTATGATCGACTGGTTCATTTTGCTTATGGTGTATTACTATACCCATTTTTTTATCGTTGTTTTCAAGTTTGGATCCCCTCAGCAAAACCCTTCACTCTATTTTTACTCGTCGTCCAGTTTGTCATGGCATCCAGTATGGTTTACGAGTTGCTCGAATGGGGGCTATCCATCGGACTATCTCCCGAAGACGCAGAAAATTATAACGGTCAGCAAGGTGATATGTGGGATGCACATACTGACATGTTTCTTGCGACCATCGGTGCGATGTTAATAGGTATTGTGTATTACTATCAAACAAAAAATGCCTATACCACCCGCTCAGTATAAGCATCTATTTGCACAACACACCCAATGATTTAAATGATTGGGTGTTGAACGTTATCAAGTAAGGCAAAAGGATCAGATTTGATCGACTGTGAATAATCTGTATACGTTGTATTCAGCGCTGTATCCGATACACTTGTATCTGCTGGAACACCAGTTTGTTCAGGAACAAGTTGATCCAGTACATCATCCAGTTGATTAGAATATTGATCGGATGAGATTAAGACCTCATCTAGCGCAATCGTTTCAAGTGGTTCAAAAGGCAGTGGATTCGCTTCAGTATTCGCAAGTAGTTTCTCTAAATCAATAGCGTCTATAAGTGAAATCTCAGCATGCTCAGTTTCGGATACTTCTATTTGAGCCATTTTATTGGTTGTTGCAGGAGCAACCACTGTAAAGTTAAATGCATCACTCACTTCACTAGTATTTCCAGCAGCATCTGTTTGGGTTAAGGTAATCTTATGTGATCCTAAAGCTAAATCTTGAGTAATTTCAAAACTCCACTTCCCATCATTCCCTACAGTCACTGTCCCAATCGGCTGACCATTGTCATAAATGGTTAATATCGCTTTCGCTTCCCCTCTTCCTGATAGCGTAGGTCTTGCATCATCCGTACTACCACCTGTACTAATCGGGCCTTTTACCGCCCCAACATCATCCACGACTTTTTCTAAAATAGGTTTGGTTGGCGCTATAGTATCTTTATTCCCAATAACATTTGCTTCAACTGAACGGTTACCAGCAGCATCAATTACATAAACCTTCCCGCTGTTTTTATCTGTTAAAGCTGGTGAAACAGTAACCGTAAATTTGCCATCAGCGCCGACTGTACCAGTACCGATCACTTTTCCGTCAGCACTTCTAATTTCAATTTTTGCATTGGCTTCAGCCGTGCCTGTTATGGTGTCTCCAGCCGCATTAATTTGCACAGTTGCCTGATCAGGTGCAATTGTATCTTTACCTGCATTAATTTCGACAGGTTTAGACTGATTACCCGCCGCATCTTCAATAGTAATCGTACCTTTTTTTCCATCAGTTAAGGCGGGGGAAATATTTACTTCAAATTTACCCTGCGCATCAACCGTACCACTGCCTATGACTTTTCCATCTGCGTCTTTAATCACTACTTTTGCATTGGCCTCAGCCTTACCTTGGATAACTGAACCTTCTTTATTTACTTCCACTAAGGGCTGTTCTGGCGCAACCGTATCTTTACCTGCTATCACTTTAGATGCTTCTGATTTATTGCCAGCAGCATCTTCGGCTATCACTGTGCCGCCTTTTTCATTGGTTAATGGTGGAGAAACTTGTATCGAGTACAAACCTTCTTTATTTGCTATAACAGTTCCCAATAATTTTCCATTAGAATCAAAAATAGATACTTTAGCATTGGCCTCAGTTTTACCGGTTACGATCGTACCTTCAGCATTCAGCTGAGCTATTGGCGCATCAGGTGCAATTGTATCTTTTTTTCCTGTTACAGACGTCCCTTGTGAAACGTTTCCTGCTCCATCTACAGCAACGACAGTGACCTTATTTCCATCCGTCAATTCCTGATCGAGTTTAATCGTATAGTTCCCTTGATCATCCGCTTGCCCACTTGCAATAACCTTACCTGTGGCATCTCGAATTAATATTTTAGCTTTTGCTTCAGTTTTACCTGAGATCGTTAATGCATCACTTGCTAAAGTCGCTGTAGGAGTTACGGGCGGTGTCATGTCTTTAGGTGAGTTATCACTCTTTTTATTGTCATCATCATCCTTTACTGCCCATAAATAAATTCCTTCAGCTGCAAGCGCAACCAGCCCAGCTTTCATCATCTGTGATTTCGTAATGCCAAAATCATCCGACCCATCTGGGTTCATTGGAGTTTGTGTTGGTGGCTGAGTGTAAGCGAATTGAGACAATTGGGTTGCAGGTACATAACGGATAAATTGACCAGACTGATCAAACTGTGCAACTTCATACGTTCCGTCAGCTTTTACAAGTGCTAAGCTATGCTCACTACTATTGTTTTCGTTGTAAAAACCAGTAATTACAATCTTTTCTCCATTTTTCAATGTAATGACAAGGTCACTCCCTTGCTTCACAATTGACTTTATATCTGCTTGAGTTACACCAATCTGGACAATTGAAGGCTGATTTAAAATCACTTCTTTCATTTGTGCATCTTGTAAAGTCATTAAATTTTTCTTTGAAGAAACGACAACGTTCGTCATTATTATGCTCACTGATCCATTATAATTTTAAGGACTTATTGATTAATGAATAATTAAGTTATTAATCTAGCAATTAAAATATCAAATGATGACTATAAGAACAATCATCTCTAAGCAAGTTTTGTCGCTTTTATTTAGCTGACCATTTGTTAAAACTGTGATCGCTTTGTATTTGAATGAATTAAATTTCTCTGTAAAAAAACCAGCCTTATTTAAGACTGGTTTTCAATATAATCCATCCTCAATTAGAATTTCGGATCGCGCATCTGTACCAAGCTACTATTTGCTTTAGCTAAGCTATCAGCCAACTTACCCATTACAGTTGGAATAAGATTCTCTGCCATTTGTGCTGCTTGTAAACCAAGTTTTTCACCAAAAGTTGGGCGCTTACGCGTATTAATCACATAGACATCATGCTGTGGCAATAAACTAAGTAAATATTCATCTGAAGTCTGAAGCTTATCTACCAAGTTTAATTGACAAGCATCTTCACCATACCAATGCTCACCAGTCGCAACTTTTTCTACATCCAATTGAGGACGATATTTTTCAATGAAATGTTTGAATAGAACATGAGTCTGTTGTAATTCTTCTTCAAATTTTGCTTTGCCTTCTGGTGTGTTTTCACCAAACATGGTCACTGTTCGTTTATATTGACCTGCCGTATAAAGTTCAAAATCAACATGATGCTGCTTGAGTAAACGATTAAAATTTGGCACTTGTGCTACAACACCAATAGATCCCACGACTGCGAATGGCGCTGAAATAATCTCACTGGCGATACATGCCATCATGTAACCGCCACTAGCAGCCACTTTATCTACGCAGATCGTCACATGAAAACCAGCATCACGCAAACGAACCAATTGTGCAGCAGCTAGTCCATAGCCGTGAACCATACCACCAGGGCTTTCTAAACGTACAACAACACGATCATGTCCTGCTTTTGCAGTCGCTAAAATCAAGGTAATTTCTTCACGAATTGTATCTACCGCCGAAGCTTGCATATCACCTTTAAAATCTAATACATATATTTTCTTATCATTCTTTTTACGTATTTTTGCTTCTTTCGCAAGCTGTTGAACGAGTTGCAATAATTCCAAACGAGAAGCTGTAGTTTGTGCAATTTTTTTTCTTTGTTCATTTACACGCGCGTTCAAATGGCTAATACGAATTTCAGCAGGAAATTTAGGTAAATGGAATAACATAAAATAAGTGCTCTTTAGTTCGGCTTTATTGCACTAAGATGCGGTCTGTTCAATAAAAATTCAATAGCGAATTTGCAAAATAGATTCATTTTCATCTATATACCATCTGAATTCAGCCGATATCTTTCTCTCGGATGAGTACGTTAAAACTGCATAAGGAAATGCTATATCAGTATGACTTTAGCAAAGCCGATACGATTCATATTTAAATAGTAGAAACATAAATATAAAAAAAGAGCCCGTAGGCCACTGCTGTCCCACAATTATTCCAAGAAGAACCTCAATTGAGGTTCTTCTTGTTTTCGCCACTTCTTATCGGGTAAAAAATAATGCCTTTAGATACTTCCTTTCAAATAAATTCACCTGAATAATTCTTAATAATCTTTGAATACTCCAGCCTTCCTGCGCCATATGTTTGGCAAAGCTCACTAGCAAGTAGGCGATTAATGCAATCCATATTTGTGTTTGTATTGCATTACGACTTCGGCCTAGAAATGATTTCAATTTTAAATTTTGCTTAATCGCTTTAAAGAATAGTTCTACTTTCCAACGATCTTTGTAGATCGCTGCAATCGTGGATGCCGCTAGATGGAAATTATTGCTTAGAAATTCGAAGCTCCTTTGCTTTTCAGCATCATAAAATTCTATACGCCTTAATCGCTTCGGCGCTCCTCTTTTCTTGGCATGGATACTCGTTAATTCAATGCATTCATCCGAAAGAATCCCCTTGCAAGCCAAAACCTTATAGCTCGATTTAACTTGATAAACTGTCTTTGGACGTAGTCGAGTCACAAAACTGATGTTCTGATCTGTTAACTGAGCAAACCATTGATAATCAATATATCCTTTATCAAATACCACAATACTTCCAGCAGGAAATCTAAGTGCTCTGCCTTGCACCATATCATTTTCAATGCCATCTCCAAGTGCCACGAATTCAGGGATGGTATTACTATGATTTAAACCAACGGACAGTTTAATGCTTGCTTTAGATTCATGTACTTTTGCCCATTCGCATAAGGACAGTGAAAGATCAATGTGGCTGGCATCAAGTGAGTACAGCGGATTTTTAAATCGAAATTTATGTGCAATCTTCGTGTTTTCACAATGCCGAAGTAACTGAGTAAATAATTGCTGATATAGACTGGCAGGCTGTTCTTCATTGATTCTTGCCAAGGTGCTTCGTGCAATAGTCTTAGCACCGAGATGATAGAGCTTTTCCTGTTGTGATTCGAGATTGGATTGAATATCTCTTAAGCTTTGCCGACAGGACAGCTGTGACATCAATATGGCAATAAACTGATCCCAGCGTGTGGCTGATCTTAATTTTTGTCCACAATGATGCTGCTTGGCAAGACGTTCAAAATCACATCGTGAAATAGGTTTAAGCAATTGATGAAATACGGTATTCTGATGTGACAAAACCTGAGTCCTTGTAGTTAAAGTGTTTGTTCGCACTTATATTTTAACTATTTTGGACTCAGGTTTTTTATTTAAACAAAACTATGGGACAGCAGTGGCCCGTAGGCTCTTTCATATATACAATTCGATATCAACCAAAACGACCCGTAATATAAGCTTCTGTGAGCTGATGATCAGGTTGGGTGAAAACTTTTTCAGTTGAATTCACTTCGATCAAATCACCTAAATGGAAGTAAGCTGTACGGTCAGAAACACGTGCTGCTTGCTGCATTGAATGGGTGACAATTGCAATAGTGTATTGCTCGGAAAGTTCAGAAATTAATTCTTCAATCTTAGCAGTCGCAATTGGATCAAGTGCTGAACATGGTTCATCCATCAAAATCACTTCAGGACTCACCGCAATCGTACGCGCAATACATAAACGCTGTTGTTGACCACCAGATAAACCTGTGCCTGGTTGACTCAAACGATCTTTCACTTCATCCCATAAACCTGCTTTACGCAAGCTATTTTCTACGATTTCTTCTAAGTCATATTTATTACGTGCCAACCCATGTAATTTTGGACCATAAGCAACATTATCAAAAATTGACTTAGGGAATGGGTTTGGTTTTTGGAACACCATGCCCACTTGTGCACGTAATAACACGACATCCAGATTTGGATCATAGATATCTTGACTATCTAAAGTCACCTTGCCAGTTACACGACAAATATCAATCGTGTCATTCATACGATTCAAGGTACGAAGAAAAGTTGATTTACCACACCCTGATGGACCGATAAATGCAATCACTTCATTTTGGTAAATATCTAGATCAATGCCTTTAATCGCTTCAGTCTCACCATAGTACACATGAACATCTTGAGTACTGATCTTTACATCACCATGCGATGGAGATTTTGCTTTGGCAGAAGTTTCAAACTGTGCAACAAACGCTGTTTCCTGCTGAGCTGGTGTTTCTGACGATGTAAATTGAGTTTCTTGTGGATTCACTGATTTATCCTTTTCTAAGGAGTTCGTGGTATCAATAGTATTCATCATGTTATCTCCGATTACCAACGTACTTCAAATTTCTTACGTAACCAAATTGCAAGACTGTTTAAACCAATCATGAGAGCAAGCAGTACAATAATTGCCGCAGCGGTACGTCCCTCGAAGAAGTTACGTAACTCATTGCCCTGCCATAAGAAAATTTGTACAGGTAATGCTGTAGATTGATCCAATGGTGAAGCTGGTACACTTGCTACGAAAGCACTCATACCAATTAACAATAATGGTGCTGTTTCACCGAGTGCTTGTGCAACACCAATAATTGCTCCCGTCAAAATACCTGGCAATGCCAATGGTAAAACATGATGGAAAACAGTTTGAACTCGTGATGCGCCTAAACCTAAAGCAGCTTGACGAATCGAAGGAGGAACAGCTTTGAGTGATGCACGAGTTGTGATAATCACTGTTGGAAGTGTCATTAGACTCAATACTAAACCACCCACCAAAGGTGCAGAAATTGGTAAGTGCATCCAGCCAATAAAGATTGCCGCGCCCAATAAACCAAATACGATCGAAGGTACTGCTGCCAAGTTGTTAATATTGACTTCGATAATATCAGTCATCACATTTTTTGGCGCAAACTCTTCTAAATAGATCGCACTTGCAACACCAATTGGAATAGAAATCAAGATCACGATGAGCATCATAAACAACGAGCCCATGAATGCACCCGCCAAACCACTCGTTGCAGGAGAACTACGCGAATCTGGGTTAACAAATAGATTCGTATTAAAGCTATTCTTGATTACACCATCTGCTTTTAATTGATCCGCTAACTGACGTAACTCAACATTTAATTGTTGTTGCTCGTCTGGAAGAGAACGATCGATATTACCCGCCAACCAAACATCTACATTTGCGTCAGCTAAAATCTTAATGTCTTGTGTTTTACCAATCAGTGATGGATTGGCAAATACCATATCACGTAAACGATACGCTTCAGAACTGGTATAAAGGCCTCTCAACTCATCACGTTGAGCTTCAACTGATGGATCTTTTTTAATAATGGCGTTTGCAATTAAGGCATCCCAATCTGCCATTCCCATTTGAGTTTGCCATTCAATATAACGCTCTTCAAAACGTGCAGGTGTCTCACCCGCCTGGCGTTTTGGTGGTGCGCCAGCATCAATAATCGCTGGATCAAAATACACAGGAATTGTCATGGTATTTTGCCAGAAAGCTGGAAGCCCCTTCGATAAAATACTCACAAAAAGCAATGCAACAAAAGCCAGACCAAGCATCACTGCTGAAAAACCAAAGAAACGAAACGTTTTTTCTTTGCGGTGGCGTTTTGCAAGTGACTTTTCAATTATTGCTTTACGCTCAGCACGTAACTCTTGCGCTGCTTGTGGGTCAAATGCAGGACTTTGATCCACGGGAGATGTATTGGATGAAGTCATTCGTATTGCTCACGATATTTACGCACAATGTACAGTGCAATAATGTTGAGACCCAATGTAATTACAAATAAGGTCAAACCAAGGGCAAATGCCACAAGCGCTTGCGGGCTTGCAAAGTCGGTATCTCCTGTTAACTGGTTCACGATCGTAACCGTTACGGTAGATACTGCCTCTAATGGATTTGCATGCAATATTGGACTATTACCAGCCGCTAAGACCACGATCATGGTTTCACCAATTGCACGAGAAGCAGCAAGTAAGAATGCACCAACAATCCCTGGTAATGCAGCTGGCATCACCACTCGGCGAATTGTTTCGGATTTCGTTGCCCCTAAGCCCAATGAGCCATCACGTAATGATCTCGGTACTTGCGTAATAATGTCATCTGATAAAGATGATACAAATGGGATAATCATAATTCCCATAACAAAACCAGCAGTAAGAGCACTGGTTGCATTGATATTGAGTCCTATCGCTTCACCGAATAACCTAAAATATGGTCCGATGATCATTAAGGCAAAAACACCATACACAATCGTTGGAATACCAGCCAAAACTTCAATTGTTGGTTTTGCCCAAGAGCGTAAACGTGGTGAGGCGTATTCCGCCAAATAAATTGCAATCATCAATCCAACAGGAACAGCAACTAAAAGTGCAACGCCGCTGACCATTAAGGTACCCCAAAGTAATGGTAATAAACCATAACTTCCTTCGACATTACCCGAAGTGCTAAAACCTGGGTTCCACTCTGTTCCAAAGAAGAAATCAAATGGACTAACAAAACTAAAGAAGCGTAACGCTTCACTAAACATCGATAATACGATTCCAATCGTAGTTAGAATCGCAACGCCAGAACATAAAATTAGACCGACATTAATGGCACGTTCAACTTGATTACGTGCTCGAAACTGTTGGCTGATCGTTCTTTTTGCCCAAACCAAGCCCCCCAGTGCCGCACTAATCACAACTGCTACTTTAGCAAAGGTACCAATACTCTGAAATTTGGCTAACTCTTTAGCAGCTGCAAGTTCATAAGCTGCGGCTTGATCCGTTACCCCAAAGCCTGAAGCAATTGCTTGTACACGACTAAATAAAACTGAACGACCACTTTCATCTAGGCTCGCATTCACAGTGGCAGGAATATGGTTAAATACAATTTGTTTTAAGACTGTTGGCTCAACCACATTCCAAATTAACAAAATTAATAAAGCTGGAATACCACACCATAATGCAACCAAAGCACCGTAATAGCCGGGACGCGAATGCAATGCAGCCGAGTTATTCCCCTTACCTGCCAGATTACGACTTTTACGCAACCCAATTTGATATGCGATTGCCACAAGGGCCAATAACACACCGATAATGAGCAGATTCATGCAATCTCCACTGTTTTCTCGATTGTTTTCATCTGAAAAAACTTAACCTGATAAAAAAGGCTGATGATATAGATATCACCAGCCCGATTTAGTCGATATTATTTAACAGTTTTACCTGCTTTAAAGTCAGCTAAGATTTTTGCACGCTCGCTATCCGACATTGGAATTAGACCAGCACGCTCTAACTTAGAACCTTTACCTGTAACATTCTTATTCAAGAAGTATTCTACATACTGTGGTAAGCCTTTGATTGATTTCAAGTGCTCCCCTTTCACATAGAAGTATAAAGGACGAGATACAGGATATTTACCACTTAAAATCGTAGCTTCTGACGGTACAACATTATTTACTGTTGCCACACGAAGCTTGTCACGGTTTTGATCATAGAAACTTAAACCGAATACACCTACAGCACTTTGATTTGTTCTTAAACGTGCAAGAGTTTCTGTGTAGTCACCCGCAATTTCAATTACACGACCATCTTTACGGAAGTTAGTACATACTTTTTTCTGTGCGTCTTTGTCTAAGCCTTTGATATATTCATAAGTTTCACAACCTGAATCTACCATTTTTTCTTGGAAAACTTCACGTGTACCGTGGTTAGAACCAGGGATAACCAAAGTAATTAGTTCATTTGGAAGTGACTTATCAATCTGGTTCCAACGTGTATATGGATTTGGTACCATCTTACCATTTGATGGTAATTCAGCAGCAATCGCTGTAAATATATGATAAGGCTTTAATTTAAATGCTGATTTTTTAATATTTGATGCGAAAACAATACCATCGTAACCAATTTTAATTTCTAAAATTTGGTTAACACCCGCTTTTTTACATACTTCAATTTCAGAATCTTTAATCTTACGAGATGAGTTTGCAACATCGATCGTGTTGTCACCTACACCTTGACAGAATTGTTTTAAACCACCTGATGAACCGCCTGAGCCAACAACAGGAGTCTTAAATTGTGGAAAAGTATTACCAAACTCTTCTGCAGCAATACTTGCGAAAGGTAGTACAGTTGAAGAACCAGCAATTTGGATCGTATCACGAGCTGCGTTTGCAGTCGTTGCTACAGTTGCCCCAGTTACAGCTAATGCAATTGCGAGATTACGTGGGTTTAAGCGCATTTTGTTTTCTCTCATTTATACAATTTGATTTACAACTCTTTTAAATTCAAGTGTTGTACTTTGGTTAACTGCATTTTGATTAGATAATATGACAAATAAGTTACAACTTTGTGACGCTTTGATGATATTTGATATATTGGATTGAATTTAATTAAATAGTTTTAAGAATCAAATATTTATAAATATAAAAAATCTTTGATACTTAAGCAATTACAAGGGAAATTGTAATATTTAATTCAGTGAATGCAACTTATATTTAATTTTTTAGAACAAATTTATCAACGATAGCTAAAACTTTAGTGAAGAAAAGATCTATCATTTTGAGACTTATTCAAGACTATGACACATTTATTAAAATAAGTCGGTTCACCCAAGAATAAGACTTAACTTGTATTCCCCCACCATCAAAGAAAGAAGTGATTATTTTCGATCAACCCATTGCAATGATGTTAATCAATACGCGATTGGTCATTACAATCACGTAGATTTTAATTCGAGTACGTTTCATCAACTAACGAAAAATAAGATTTGATCCGATTATTGCTGCTGGATTTTTATTGTTAAAAGCTCATAAATAAAAACGAGGTCTATGTAGACCTCGTTTTATTAACAAATCAAAATGTGATTAAACAATTGGTGGTACATAAGTACCTTTAACAATTGAGTCTTTGATTCGATCAGCTTCTGCAAGCACAAGTGCCAGCAAGTTCTGTACGTTTTCAAGCGTTGCCACTGGGCTTAACGTTGTCATCTTCAAGGATTGAACATTACCCACCTTAGTTACACCAATGTTTGCCTCACCACGTGCAAATAACTCATCTGCAACGTTCTGGTTCAAGCTATCAATGAATTCCACTGGATAGCCTTCTGGCACGACACGGAACAAGACTGAGGCAAATTGTGGTTCAACCAACAACTCAAGACCTGCTGTTGCTTTGATATAATCAGCAACTTCACGTGTTAATTTCACGCCGTGGTCGATCATAGAACCATAAAGCTCTTCGCCTAATGCTTCAACGGTCATCCACAATTTCAAGGCATCAAAACGACGAGTCGTTTGCAATGATTTAGACACAAGGTTAGGTACCCCATGTTCTTCATCATAAGCAGAGTTTAAGTACTCCGCTTCATAATGCATAAAGCGATAGTTTGCTTCGTCTTTCAACAAGAAAGCACCACAGCTAATGCTTTGGAAATAGTGCTTATGGAAATCAAGCGTGATCGAATCTGATAATTCAATACCATCAAGCATTGCACGATGATCATTTGAAAGAATCAGTGCACCACCCCAAGCTGCATCAATGTGCATCCATGAACCATATTTCGTGGTAATTTCACGGATTTTCTTGAGTGGATCAATCGCACCTGCATCTGTTGTACCTGCTGTCGCAACAACACACGCAACGATTTTCCCTTCAGCTTGAAGATGTGCCATGGTTTTTTCGAGTGCATCGACATCCATTTGCGCATTTTCATTCACAGGAACAGTTACAACTGACTGGAAGCCCATACCCATCATTGCCATGTTCTTTTGCACAGAGAAATGTGCATTTTCAGAACAAATGACTTTGACGTTTTTCATCGCTTCTGCTGGAATACCATCACGCTGAACAGACCATGGCTTACCATTTTCGTCTTTCCAGTTTTTAGAGATACACCAATCACGCGCAAGTAATACACCCATCAAATTCGACTGTGTACCACCAGAAGTGAATACACCTGCTTGACCTGCGCCATAGCCTACTTTTTGACGTAACCAATCAATCAACTGAACTTCCATCAATGAACCGGCTGGGCTTTGGTCCCATGAGTCCATAGATTGGTTCGTTGCATTAATTAACACTTCAGCGATTTGGCTCATGACCATCGTTGGGCAGTGTAAATGTGCAAGTGAATGAGGATGATGTACTTTTAAGCTTTTGTTGAGAAACAACTCAACCATACGCTGTAAGGACTGCTGTACACCTAGGCCTTCTTTTGAAGGATTAAAAGATATTGCTGCGCGCAAATCTTTAATACTGCCACCTGTGTACATTTTGTCGTTTTGCAACCATGCTGAAACGGCTTGTACCGCCTCGCCCATTGCTGACTGATAGTCAGCAATAGATTGAGCATCATTGCATAGTAACGCTTTACGATGTTCTGCAAAATCAACCATGGATTAGCCTCGCACTGCTTTTAATGCTTCCGCAACTGCCTTTTTGAAGCGTGCAATCACTTCAACACATTCGTCTTGGTTGATAATCAATGGGCAAAGTAAACGAATTACTGTACCGTTACGACCACCTTTTTCCAACAATAGCTTATTGTTGAAACATGCAGTTTGAATCGCTGCTGCTAACTGTGCATCAGCAGGTAATGATCCCATATGATCTGCAGGCTTACGCTCATCAACAATCTCAACGCCGATCATCAAGCCACGACCACGTACATTGCCGATACATGGGAATTCTTGAGCAAGTTTATTAAACTCTGCTTGTAAGAAATCACCACGCTCTTGTGCATTTTGTGCAAGGTTTTGCTCTTTAATGGTTTTTAGAACCATTAAACCTGTACCCATCGCCAATTGGTTACCACGGAAAGTACCCGTGTGACCAGCTGGCTGCCAAGCATCAAACTTACGCTTAATACCCAGTACAGCTAATGGAAGACCACCACCAACAGCTTTTGACATCACGACAACATCAGGCTCGATCCCAGCATGTTCAAAGGCAAACATTTTACCTGAACGTGCGAAACCAGCTTGGACTTCGTCCAAAATTAATACGATGTTGTGCTTTTCAGTCACTTCGCGGATTTTTTGCAACCATTTCGCTGGTGCTGTTACCACACCACCTTCACCTTGAATTGCTTCTAAAATGACAGCAGCAGGTTTAGTTACACCGCTTTCAACATCTTCAATGAAGTTTTCAAAGAAATAGGTTAAGGCATCAACACCCGCTTCACCACCTAAACCAAGTGGGCAACGGTATTCATGCGGATATGGCATAAATTGAACACCTGGCATCAAACTATTCACTGCATTCTTAGCAGACAGGTTACCTGTCATCGCTAATGAACCGTGTGTCATGCCATGGTAACCGCCAGAGAAGCTGATCACTGAACTGCGACCAGTAAAAGTTTTTGCAAGTTTAATTGCTGCCTCAGTCGCATCTGCACCAGAAGGACCACAGAACTGAAGGCAATATTCTTCTTTACCACCCGGCAAATGTGCCAAAAGTGCTTCTGTAAAAGCATCTTTTAAAGGAGTCGTTAAGTCTAAAGTATGCAATGGCAAACCGCTTGCCAATGTATCTTGAATACTTTGAATCACCGCAGGATGATTATGACCTAAAGCCAATGTTCCTGCCCCAGCTAAACAATCAAGGTACTCAGTACCTTCAACATCAGTAACCCAGCAGCCTTGTGCTTTTGCAATTGCCAACGGTAGTTTACGAGGATAACTACGAACATTCGATTCCATTTGACTTTGGCGAGTCAAATAATATTCGTTGGTTGCATTAGCGGCAGGATTTACGGAAGTAACGCTCATATCGAATTACCATCTCTGATATGGGTAAAAGAAATAAGTCTGGTGACTTTTGGTCCTTTGACTCGGTGCTTGTTTGAATCTAGTACAGACACAAAATTTTATATCTTTCAACTAGGAGCGAGATGATACCTAATTTTCAAAGAAAATAAACAATTTTATGCCTGAGATTCATCTAATATTATTGAAAAAAAATTTCTTTCAATTAAGTATGATGGATTATCTTCCTACTATGTGACAAGAGAAAGAAAGTAAGCTTTTTTAAATATTGAATTTATTTTTAGATAAACGGTCAAATTAAACACTATAGAAAACTGATTTTTAAGAAATTTTTATTTTATTTTTTAGTTGCAAGAACACACTAAGTTATTACAAATCCACCACAAAATATGCAGATGTTCCTCACGACTTCTTTTTAATATCAAAGTTGAAAAAATAAATCTTCAGTACCAAATTCTAAGGAATTTTTTATGCGCACTCTAGCTCTCTCAACGATGATACTTGGAGCAACATTGAGTCCTACACTTTTTGCCCATGAAACAGAAAAACTGAACTATAACATCGTGAATATTCAAGCAGACGCTTCACGACAGGTTGCCAATGATCAAATGCAAGCAGTTCTGTACATAGAAAAGAGTCACAAACAACCAGCTGAGCTATCGAATCAAATCAATCAATTGATGAATCAAGCACAGGCAATTGCTCGTAAATACCCTCAAGTTAAAGTGGAAACCGGTGCTCAAAGCACTTATCCAATATATGACAATGACAGCAGGAAACTAAAAGAATGGCGTGCTCGTGCAGAAATCCAACTTGAAAGTAAAGATTTTAAAGCAGCAAGTCAGCTTATTAGTGAGTTACAACAAAATTTCCAAACTCAATCGATCAACTTTACTGTTTCAGACGAACAACGTAAAAAAGTTGAAAATGAATTGATGATTGAAGCATCTAAAAACTTTCAACAACGAGCTCAATCAATCACGCAAGCGTGGAACAAAGCACAATACAATCTTGTCAGTTTAAATTTAAATACCAGCAATTATTTCCCTCAACCCATGTTGCGAGGTGGCGTAGCAAAATTTGCAATGGCTGAAGCCGCGCCTGCTCAAGACATGGCAGCAGGTGAATCAAAAATTACTGTCAATGCGAATGGTAGTATTCAGTTTAAATAATTTTTGGTAACGACATAGAATAAGAGAAGGCATTTGAATATGCCTTCTCTTTATTTAGCCTGAGCTAAATTCTGCAATGAGTCCCACGCTGCACTCGCCAATATTTCTCTATACATCTTTGGATTCGTCACGACATTTCCAAATAACCATGCACGACAATAATTTTCAGTTGCACCAATCACCAATGACATCATTAATTCAGATGGGGCCGATTTTAATAAGTAAGCATCACTGTATTTCGAAATATGGTGACGTATTACTTTATTTCTAACCTTATTTTTTTCAACTAAAATTGAGCGATGCTCACTTTGCATCACACTATAATGAGCCAGCAATAAAAATTTAGCGAATTCAGGCTGATCCGCCACCCAATCCACATAGCTATAAATCAATTGATAAATTAACTCTTTTAAAGATTGCACCTTTTCTAAATATTGATCTCTTAATGCAGTTTGATCTTCTAAAGCAGCAAAAACCAACGCTGCAATCACCCCTTCTTTATTTTTGAAATGGTGATAAATCGCCCCTACACTACTTTTAGATCTTTCTCGAATCATCTCAATACTGGTCGCATCTAATCCATAGTCTAAAAAACAAGACAAGGCATCCATCATGATCTGTCTTTTCAATAAAGATCTTCGTTGAGGATATAATCTCTCTAATAATTGCTGAGCCGTTTGCATATTCAATTTTAGTTCACCGATTGTCGGAACTATTGTGTATGACTTGACCGCAACTTGTAAACAGAATTATATTCTGTAAGAGAATTAAATTCTGTTTGTTTAGGATAATATTAAATGGCTTCAACTTTAGAATTATGGAATAAAGCGTGTGCTTTTCCTGCTGGGAAATGGACATTTTCGCGTATGTTGTGTCTTAAAGCACCGTATTTCAGTAGTATTTCTCCATTAATTGAAGAACTAAAACCGAATTCCTGTACGGTCTCCATCAAGAAAAAACGTTCATTACTCAACCATATTGGGACGGTCCATGCAATTGTGATGTGTAATATGGCTGAATTGGCAGGTGGAGTGATGACAGAAGTCGCTGTACCATCAAGCCACCGCTGGATTCCAAAAGGCATGACGGTTGAATACTTAAAAAAGGCAGAAACTGATCTAATCGCTATAGCAACCCCAGTTGAAGAAAATTATGATTGGGATAAAGCAGGCGAATATATTGTCAATGTCGATGTATTTGATAAAGCTAACGAAAAAGTTTTTCAGGCAAGAATCACAATGTGGACTTCTAAAAAGAAATAATAAAAAAAAACCCGAACTCAATAAGTTCGGGGATCTCTGGACACTCAAAGATTATTTTTTAAATGGTAATGCATATTTAAAAATACGCCCCACCACTTCACCGAATTGTTTTACAAAACTCGCATTATTGTAATTTAAGCCATATTTTTTACATACAGCTTCAACTTTTGGTGCAACTTCACGATAACGGCGCGCAGGAATATCTGGAAACAAATGATGCTCAATCTGATGACTTAGATGTCCTGTTAAAATATGAAATGCCTCTGAACCCGTAAGATTTGATGAGCCACGAATTTGACGCATATACCAGTGACCACGACTCTCATTTTGTAAAACTGTTTTCGGGAAAACTTCTGCATCTTTGGTAAAGTGACCACAGAAAATAATACTAAATGTCCAAACATTACGTATTCCATTGGCAACCAAATTTCCTGCAAAAACAGGAATCGCTGATGGGCCTGCAATCAATGGGAAAAATACATAATCTTTAAACAGTTGTTTGCCAATTTTATTTTTAACAGGTCGCCATTCTTGCTTAAACTCGTCCATGGTTTTGCGCTTATACACCAGTTTGCCCAATTCAAGATTTTGAATTGCGACACCCCATTGGAATAACAAACTAAAAGGCAGGATATATAAAGGCTGAATCACTGAGAACTTGCTCCAACGCTGTTCAGGAAATAAACGGAATACGCCATAGCCTACGTCATCATCCATCCCTTTGATATTGGTATAGGTATGATGCTTATAATTATGTGTTTGTCTCCAATTATCTGAAGTTCCCACCGTATCCCATTCGTAGGTTTGACCATTGAATTTAGGATCATTCATCCAGTCATACTGACCATGCATGACATTGTGCCCCAATTCCATGTTTTCCATGATCTTGGCAAAACCTAATAAACCTGTTCCCAATAACCATGCTGGCGGAAACCAACCTGCAAATAACAGTGCACGTCCTAAAAAGCTACTATAGCGAATGGTTGAATAAACACGACGAATATATTTCGCGTCTTTTTCACCCAAATCATTCAAAACATCTTGCTTGATTTGATCCAATTCGCGTGCAAAAGCCTCTAACTCAGCAGCAGTTAAATCACGATTTTTAGGGTTTTTAAAATATTGAATTTTAACAGGCATATTCATAATCATTTTCTCGCTTACAGATCAATCACAAGATCAGATTGAGCAGAATTTACGCAAATTTTTAATAACTGAGATGGCTCATGATTGGCTGAACCATTAAGTAGATTTTTAGTCGAGCCTTGCGCTTTGTTACAAGCACACTTATTACAAATTCCCATTCGGCAACCATGATTTGGCTTAATGCCTTGATGCTCCAAACTGGCTAAAATCGATTGGCCTTTTGGGATCGAAACCGTTTTGTTGGACTGAGTCAATGTGACATTAATAAAACCTGAATCTGTTGCATCATCTGCAAGCTGACTCAAACTAAACGCTTCTGTTTGAAGGGCTGCAGCATCTACGAATAATGTCTCTGCTGTTGCAGCAAAGCCCGAAGGACCACAGGCATATACGGTGGTTTGATTCAGCTTGGTAAATTGATCAACATGTTTTTGATTTAAACGCTGATCTTGTTCTTGGGTATAAAAAATTTGATAGCTGAAATTTGAAAAGTTTTCTGAAACTTCTTTGAAATACTCAGCATATGCTGCGTCAGCATGGGTTTTCACCCAATACATCAGTTGTACAGGAAAGGTATTCAATTGCTTTGATTGGCATAAAGCCTCAATCAAACTCAGCATCGGTGTGATCCCACTACCTGCTGCCAATAACAATAAATTTGGGCTTTGAATATGCTGTTGCATATCGCCATAAGGTTGCCCCAAATGCACGATATCGCCTATTTTGCACTGTTCAACTAACCATGAACTGACAAGACCTTGATCAACTTTTTTCACCGTCAAACAAAGATGTTCTGCATCCACTTGCATCAAACTATAGGTACGCTCGTAATGACGTCCAGCGATTTCAACCGTAATCGGATGATGCTGCCCTGCAACTCCACGCTTAACATGACGATTGCATTTTAAAATTAGACTAACCGTATCTTTTGCCACATCTTGTTTTTTTACGACTTGGGCTAAAGGTTGATTTACAGACCATAAAGGATTGATTTTCTGTAACCAAAAATTGGCATCATGGCTGTTCATTACGCTGTTAGCCAATGAATTGAATAGAGAATTTCTCTTTTCGATTGCATACATGAGCAAGTACTCTGGTTGTTTTGTAGTTATTATACACATGTATATTTATTTGTATATATACATGTGTATAATAATTTATGTTTCACAAGTTCAAATACAACCGCTATACTCTGAATTAGCTTACTTATATTTTGAAAACAATGGTTCATTCTTCTTTTTCACAGCTCGACACTGACACATTAAATGGCCAAGATGTCATTCCAATGAAAGCCCCCGCGCGTTCAGTAGGCAGAAAAGCAACAATTACAAAAGAAGAGTTATTCCAAGCCACTTTAAATCTGATTGGCCCACAAAAAAGTATCGCTTCATTGAGTTTGCGAGAGATCGCACGTGAGGCAGGTATTGCACCGAATAGTTTTTACCGTCATTTTAAAGATATAGATGAGCTTGCAATTGCATTAATTGATCGTGCAGGTTTAGTCCTCCGTAAAATTATTCGTGAAGCTCGATTAAAAGCAGTTTTACAACAAAGTATTATTCGTAGCTCTGTTGAAGTCTTTATACAACAGCTGGATGCTGATGAGGGTAACCTCAGTCTATTGCTACGCGAAAGTTATACTGGCTCAACCTCGTATAAAGCAGCAGTTGATCGTCAACTCAATTTCTTTCAACAAGAACTACAAGAAGATTTGATTCGTTTGGAACAATTGAATAATAGTAAAATGAGTCATGCAGATATTGCCGCCAAAGCGATTACTCAATTGGTTTTCAATATGGGAGCAAAAGTACTCGACCTACCTGTTGAGCAGCGTACAGAAGTTGCAGAACAAACCATGATCATGATTCGCATGATCTTACAAGGTGCTCGACATTTAGATGAAGCAAGTATTCGCTAATATGATTCGTGTTTAATCATAGCTTGTCGTTATTTCAGTTTAGAAAATTTAGCAGTGTAAGTTTTTATGGGCTTACACTTTTTTTGTTCTTAAAATTACAAAAGTTTTAAAAAACTAAAACACTCTCACAAGAGGTTGGAGCGTACTCTAAAAAAGAAATTAACAGTTTCAATTTACTGTTTTTCATCAATGATAATTGAATGAGGTAACTATGAATTCTTCAGCGGCTAAAACTTTAAAAGTATATACACGTAATAATTTAGATGATTCTATCAAAGAAGCGACTGTTAAAATCCTAAATCAAATTCTTGCTAATCTAATCGATTTATCATTATTAACCAAACAAGCACACTGGAATATGCGTGGTAGCAACTTTATCGCAGTGCATGAAATGTTGGATATGTTCCGAACTTCGCTAATTACCCATTTAGATAATGTTGCTGAACGTGCGGTGCAAATTGGTGGTACAGCATTAGGTACTACTCAAACGGTTGCAGAAAGTTCACATCTCAAAGCGTATCCTGTTGCGATCCATGCTGTACAAGATCATTTGAAAGAACTAGCTGATCGTTATGGCGTGGTTGCCAACCATCTACGCGATACAATTGATGAAATACAAGATCCAATTTCTGAGGACATTATCCATGCAGCCTTGGAAGATTTAGATCAATACCTATGGTTCTTAGAAGCCAACATAGACCAAAACTAAGTTTAATTTATTCGAGATATAAAAAAAGAGGACGATTCAGTCCTCTTTTTTTATTAGAGCCAATTATGGCTTAACCACGACCAACACTTGAATCGCTTCAGGTGTGACAGATAGACCATCAAGTAAGCCTAAGCCTTCTTGTTGGAATTTCTGCAAACGCTCAATTTCATCTTCGCGGATACTTGGATTAAATTGCTTAAGATAAGTCAAACGGTCAATCTCATATTGCCACTTGCCGCTGTAATGCTCTTTAGCCTGTTGCATTAACTCAGGCAGCGAAGACTTTGCAATATCCAACGCTTGTGCATATCGAGTCTCAATCACTTCACGGCGTGCCTTGACCACTTGGCGGCAGCTATTACCATCTAAATGGTGCAGGTATGGACGTAAAATACTTGGATCAATCTTGGCAGATAAGTCCTGACCATTTTCGCTCAGTAATACACGAATCAATTGTTTTGGTAAGCTAGATGGTAAGTTCAATGCTTTCGGCGCAACTACGTCGACTTTAAACCAAACTTCGAGTAAAACCGAACCTTGCTTTAATGCATTAGATTTTAACAACGCAACATTGGTACTACCAAATGACTGAGTACGGATCATTTCCATCACACTTTCAATGAATGGATGTTCCAAAGTCAGATATTGTGCATCTTCACGAATCTGTGCTTGATCACGATAGAAGGTCGCTGTCATGCCTTCTTCGTCCAAGGTGATTCCTTGAACTTGCATTTGATCAGTCGGCTTGATAATCACCGTACCATTGCTTTGCTCATCAAAATCAATGTTGGTTGATGACATAAAACGTTTAACAAACATTGGTAAAGTGGTATTGTCATCATAATCTTCAAGCGCTTGTACGATGCCTTGTGCAACCACTGGACGGCATGAATTGTACTCAAGCAAACGGTCACGACCCGCTTGTAACTCAGCTTCTAATGCTTGACGCTGTACATTTACTTCTTCAAGTAAGTCTTCAAAGGTTTGACCTTGGTCTGCCAACAAGCAATCTTTCAGTTCAACAATAAAGTTCTCTTGTAGCGTTTGTGCTGTTGGAGAAATATTGCTGAAAATATTAAGAGCTTCATTGTACCAACGGAACATACGTTCTTGCGCTGTTCCCATTAAGTAAGGCACGTGGATTTGAATACGGTTCTCTTGACCGATACGATCTAAACGACCAATACGTTGTTCAAGTACGTCAGGGTTTGCAGGTAAATCAAATAGGATGAGATCACTGGCAAACTGGAAATTACGCCCTTCTGAACCAATCTCAGAACACAGAAGAATCTGCGCACCATAGCTATCTTCAGCAAAGTATGCTGCCGCTTGGTCACGTTCTAACAAGCTCATGCCTTCATGGAACATTGCGGTACGAATGCCTGCATGTAAACGTAATGCATTTTCCAATGCTTCAACCACTGGACCGCTGCGCGCAATCAACAACACTTTTTTGTGTTTTAAGTCTTTACGCAGCACTTCCATCAACCAAGGCACACGCGGATCTGTTTCCATCCATGCGCCATCAATTTGACCTTCTTCGGGCCACATCTGCTCACGCATTTTGCCATCCATTGACCAATTGTCCGGTGCTGGCAATGGTGCTGGCTGGCAATCACGCCCAGGGAAGCCTTGAATCGCTTCACGCGTATTACGGAATAAGATACGACCTGTACCATGACGATCTAAGAGCTCATGAATCGCGCGCATACGCTGTTCAGGCTGATCATCAATCCGATGACCCAATAAGCCTTCTAGTGCTACTAAATGCTCTTCAGTCAATGCTTCGTCAGACATCAATACTTCGGCAACTTTCGCCGTTTGTTGATATTGTTCTTCTTCGTCGAGGAAGCGATCTAAACTGCTAAAACGTTGCGGATCGAGTAAACGTAAACGTGCAAAATGGCTTTCTACGCCTAACTGTTCAGGTGTTGCTGTAAGTAATAAAACACCCGCCGTTTGTTCTGCTAATTCTTCTACCAGATCATAACGATCGTTACCGCCATCTTCTTCACTCCACATCAAGTGATGTGCTTCATCGACAACCAGTAAATCAAAGCCCGCTTCAACCGCCTGCTCACGCAAATCTTCATGGTCAACCATCAAATCGACACTGGCGATAATACATTGTTCTGTTAAGAATGGATTGAGATCAGGATCATGTTCTTTGATCGAAGCAGTACGGGTTAAATCGAAAAGCGAGAATTGCAAATTGAAACGGCGACGCATTTCAATCATCCACTGATATTGCAGTGAATCAGGCACCAAAATCAAGATACGTTCTGAACGTCCTGTTTTGAGTTGCTGATGGATGATTAAGCCTGCTTCAATGGTTTTACCCAAACCTACTTCATCGGCCAATAAAACACGCGGAGCAAAACGCTTACCCACTTCATGTGCGATATAAAGCTGATGGGGAATCAAACCGACACGTGCACCGAGAAAACCACGTAAAGGACTGGTATGCATCTGCGCCTGTAACAACATCGCTTCAATACGTAAGTCATACCACTCTTTGTAATCGACTTGACTCGCCAATAGACGCTCTAAAGGCTTTGACAGCTGAATTTGCGCACCAATACGGGTTTCATTGAGAGACTTACGCTCTTCTTCACCATTTTCCAGTGTACGAACCACGTCATAACGCAATACACCATGACGATCTTCAATGGATTCAACAATCCACTTGATCCCTTCTTGGTCTTGCACTTCATCTTTTACATTAAAAATGATCCGTGATAAGGGTGCATTGTTACGTGCATAAACACGAGTTTCATCACTTTTGGGGAATAAAATACTAATAGAACGTTCATCTACATCAATAAGAACACCTAAACCGAGTTCAGTTTCTGTATCTGATAACCAACGTTGACCAATAGCAAACGGCTGCAATTTATTCCACCTTTTCTCATGTTAGCCCACATATTGTATGCCTTAAACTGATGAAAGTTTAAGCTACTTTATGTAGTTTTAAATTTGGTTTTTACGGGAAATTAACCACGCAAACAACCCTAATATTTTGACATAAAGCTGACTGAAATAGCGCACTTTAGGTCTATTTAGATTAAAAAAATCCGGTTAAAACGGCACGGCACAATCAAAATCAAGCTGTGTGCCCGTTTTAGGATGAGCAAAGCTCAGTTGCGTCGCATGTAAACACAAACGTTCATAAAGCTGTTGCTGTTCTGGTGTGGCATATAAGGTATCGCCAAGAATCGGATGACCTAAATATTGCATATGTACCCGAAGTTGATGTGAACGCCCTGTAATCGGGATCAACTTGACCCGTGTGACTGCTTGCCCTTGAATCTCTAAGTGCTCAATCGCTTGCCACTCTGTTAAAGCGGGTTTGTGATGAGATGCATCAACGATATGTAATGGAGGACGGCTTGGATCATAAATCACAGGAATATCAACCGTTCCCTGTCCTTCTAAATGACCCGCAACCAAAGCTTGATAGATTTTTGAAGTTTGGCGATCTTGGAATTGACGTGAAATCGTGCTCTGTCCAAATCTGGATAAGCCAAACACCAAGATACCCGAGGTATCACGATCCAGGCGATGGATGAGTAAAGTTCTAGGTTCTAATTTTAATAATCGATTGATCAAACAGTCTTGTAAATCAGGGGTTTTCCCTGGCACTGTTAGAAGTCCAGCAGGTTTATGGATCACCATAAAATCTTCATCACGATGAATCAAATGTTCACTTAGAAAATCACTCAAGGTAGCCTTCCAACGACTGGATGAAAACAAGCGGGCAATCATAAAAAGCTTGGCGCTGAATTACAATGCATGACACGTATTTTTACTAATTTTTTTCGTGTTTCTCTCAATTTTTCATCCAGATTCGAATTTAAGTGATGATTTAGGTCGGTTGCTCTAGAAATTGTTGAATCGCATGCCGGGCAATTTCTGCATCTTGAAAAGATTGTACCCCCGAAACGCCAATAGCTCCCACAACCTGTCCTTGATAGACAATCGGCTCACCGCCTTCTAACATGCCTTTGGCTGCCTTTATTGTTAAAAAGCCGATTTTACCATCACGGATCATATCTTCAGATGCCTTGGTCGCTCTGCGACTGACTGCGGCAGAATGGGCTTTTTCTTGGCAAATTTGTGTTGATAATACTGGTGCGCCATCCATACGCTTCATCATTAACAAGGTTCCACTGTCATCGACCACGGCAATACTGACATTAAAACTATGTACTGCGGCATATTTTGATGCTGCATCAACCAGGATTTCCACATCCGCCGCAGTTAAATAATGTTTAGTTTTCATTGTTACTCCATTCCTATGAGTTTTTTATCAATAGCTTATTTAAAATATGGTCTATAGAAGCGCCATCAATAGACTGCACAAACTAAAACCTTAATGCTTTGTTGCAGCCCAAGACAAGCCCAAATATGGTTTATTATTCAAGCATTATTTTGACTTTTGGTACAGTAAAGATTATTTATATTTTTTCTTCGAAGTTGAAACTTATCCTAAAAATAATTTTTAAATCAAAAATATATAATTAATAGCACTGATTATTTCAAATCATTGAAGGTTGATTTTTATACAGATCAACCCAACTCTATTCCATTAAAAAAGCCCGAAAAAATCGGGCTTATGGAGGCATCACAGCGTTATTTCATTTCAGCGAAGGTTTCTTTTGCTGCCTGAATCGTATCAGCAATATCCTGATCTGAATGCATCGATGAAATAAATCCTGCTTCAAATGCAGATGGTGCAAGATAAACACCACGCTTTAACATGCCATGGAAGAATTTCTTAAATGCTTCAACATCACAAGCCAACATTGAATCAAAGCTGGTAATGTCCTCTTGATCTGTGAAATACAAACCAAACATGCCGCCCACTTGCTGGGTCTTAAATGGAATACCCACTTCATCTGCCGCGGCTTGTAAACCTGTCAATAATTTTTCTAACTGCGCAGCAAGCTTTGCATAGAAATCAGGTTCGCGTAAATGCTTAAACATGGCGATACCCGCACGCATTGCCAATGGATTGCCCGACAATGTACCTGCTTGATAAACGCCACCTAAAGGTGCGATGCATTCCATGATTTCACGTTTACCGCCGAAAGCACCGACTGGTAAGCCTGCACCAATAATTTTACCCAACGTGGTCAAATCTGGTTTTACGTTATAAACCGATTGTGCTCCACCTAAAGCGACACGGAAACCTGTCATCACTTCATCAATGATAAATACTGATTTGTATTCATCACAAACATCACGAATCGCCTGTAAGAAACCATCAATTGGCGTTACCAGATTCATATTGCCTGCTACAGGCTCAATGATCACACCCGCGATCTCATTCCCAAACTTACTAAAGCATTCTTTCAATGCTTCAATATTGTTATACGGTAGCGTTAAGGTATGTTTGGCAAAATCAGCAGGCACGCCTTTTGACGTAGGTTCGCCTTCACCTAAAGTCAGTAAACCAGAACCCGCTTTCACCAATAACGAATCTGAGTGACCATGATAACAACCTTCAAACTTCACGATTTTGTCACGACCGGTATAACCACGCGCTAAACGAATCGCGGTCATGGTTGCTTCTGTCCCTGAACTGGTCATACGCACCAACTCGATTGAAGGCATGATCTCGCAAATGGTGTCTGCCAAAGTCGTTTCATGCACAGTTGGTGCACCAAAACTTAAACCATCTTCCGCCGCTGTTTGTACTGCTTGGATAATATCTGGATGCGCGTGACCCAAAATCATCGGTCCCCATGAACCAACGTAGTCTACATAACGCTTACCATCGACATCCCATAAGTACGCACCTTTTGCCTTTTCGATAAAGACAGGCGTACCGCCAACACCGTTAAATGCACGTACAGGCGAATTGACACCACCTGGAATATGTTTATTTGCTTGTTTAAATAACTGTTCTTGCTTTGGAGATAAGCTCATAAAAGACTCAACCTAGAATCGAGGACGAGGAACGTTGTCGTTCCGAGAAACAATGAAAGTTCCGCAAAGCGGATTACATCTAATTTAGTCAAATAACGTTGCCCATGCATTTACACGAGCAGGAATTTCGGCTGTTGATCGTCCTAATATATCACTAATTACTGCACAAAGGCTTGCACCTGCTTCAATCACCACTTGAGAATTTTCTACAGTCAGACCACCAATCGCACAAATGGGTACAGTAAACTTTTGTTTAGCTTGCTTGATTACTTCAATCCCCACATTACCTGCTTCTGGTTTGGTTGAGGTGGCATAGACAGCACCAAAAGCCACATAAGTCGCCCCATCAGCAATTGCTTTTTCAGCCAACTCTAATGAGTTTAAGCATGTACGTCCAATAATCACACCTTGCGGTAACCGTGCAGCAGCATCGCTTATTTCTCCATCCGACTGCCCCAAATGAACACCTAAACCAAATTGTTCAGCTAAAGCCAAATCATCATTAATCACAAATGGTACTTGGAACTTTTCACAGAGTGTTTTGATCTGTTCGACTTCCATCGGTTGATCTTTTTTTGGCACTTTCTTCCGTCGATACTGCAAAATCGCAACCTTTCCCGTCGCTAAAGCAACGTCTAATTTTTGAAGTAATAATTGGATGGGATCATCATTGGTGATGAGATAAAGACCGCGCATGAAAAATTCACTAAAAATATATTAAGTTCAGGGTATATTTTCTTATTTAAAAATTAAAGTGGCTGAATGTATTAGGAATAGCCATTTATACTATTTAAATGGCGTGTGCCGCCGTGAACTGCACCTGCATTGTCGTATCATCTGCATCAATTTTCTAAATGGCGTGTGCCGCCATGAACCACAATGTCTATGGCACAGATTGGATCGAGCATTTCTAAATGGCGTATGCCGCCATGAACAACAGATCACCTGCATAATCAGGTACGATTTCTTTCTAAATGGCGTGTGCCGCCATGAACTTAAGTTTTTAAGCCACGTTGCATCGTGTTCATTTCTAAATGGCGTGTGCCGCCATGAACTTGTCATGCAGTCCATTGAAGTGGATCTGCAATTTCTAAATGGCGTGTGCCACCATGAACTTGGCTGGTAAACATCACAGACGTGGCGTTATTTTCTAAATGGCGTGTGCCGCCATGAACACAGTCAAAAAGATTGCTGGTGATATGGGTAATTTCTAAATGGCGTATGCCGCCATGAACGTTTTTTTATCACACCAAAACTGGCATGGTCATTTCTAAATGGCGTATGCCGCCATGAACTACATATCTTGCTTTTTAGTAATGCATTCATATTTCTAAATGGCGTATGCTGCCATGAACTAGGATTGGGTCTTGGCGTTGTTAGTTACTTATTTCTAAATGGCGTATGCCGCCATGAACACGTGCGGTATCGACATGCAGGTTGACCGTCTTTTCTAAATGGCGTATGCCGCCATGAACCCTGTGAAGGCGACGTCACCCTTAACGGTTGCTTTCTAAATGGCGTATGCCGCCATGAACTATAACCCTCACAGCCTGCCAATACCTTGAGTTTTCTAAATGGCGTATGCCGCCATGAACGGTTTGGAATCCCATCTCTTGACGAGAAGATTTTTCTAAATGGCGTATGCCGCCATGAACAACAATATTCCCTGTGCGTGTAAACATCACAATTTCTAAATGGCGTATGCCGCCATGAACCATACAGCGCCGAAGCGCCATTGACGGCAATTTTTCTAAATGGCGTATGCCGCCATGAACATCAATTATCTGGATGACAACGCAATCGCCAATTTCTAAATGGCGTATGCCGCCATGAACGTGACATAGTTTTTAGTGATGCCACGGTCGACTTTCTAAATGGCGTATGCCGCCATGAACGGTGATGTATGGAGATCGCTCTTCAAGCTTTTTTTCTAAATGGCGTATGCCGCCATGAACTAAACGGGATGCATGAAAATCTTTATGTATTATTTCTAAATGGCGTATGCCGCCATGAACCATTATCTGAAGCTTGGCTTAAAGCAAATAATTTTCTAAATGGCGTATGCCGCCATGAACGAATTGCGCCATATCAGATTCATTCGCTAATCTTTCTAAATGGCGTATGCCGCCATGAACTCTGAAAGTCGTCAATTTCAAGTATTCAATTTGTTTCTAAATGGCGTATGCCGCCATGAACTGGATGAGCTGCAAAAGCAACTTATTAATCAATTTCTAAATGGCGTATGCCGCCATGAACCATACTTTTTCATTTTCTCGGTTAATGCCATTTTTCTAAATGGCGTATGCCGCCATGAACACGCAGCGAAAGCAGCCCTACCATACGTCCACTTTCTAAATGGCGTATGCCGCCATGAACTGGTATCAGTAATCCCTAAAATATTCAAATAATTTCTAAATGGCGTATGCCGCCATGAACAACGTGGGTTTCCGTGCTCAATCAGTTAATGATTTCTAAATGGCGTATGCCGCCATGAACGAGTGTGTAGCAAGGTTAGAGCAAGCGCTCAATTTCTAAATGGCGTATGCCGCCATGAACTCTCAACGTTTCGATCGTGGACTAGACCAAATTTTCTAAATGGCGTATGCCGCCATGAACGCTGAAGCTAACAACCAAACCAAAAGACATAATTTCTAAATGGCGTATGCCGCCATGAACTTTGGATTGTTCCAGTCATAAATAATAAAACTTTTCTAAATGGCGTATGCCGCCATGAACGAGGCGTATATAGACTTAAAGCGGTTGAAGGTTTTCTAAATGGCGTATGCCGCCATGAACTATTGCGAGTTAAAAACAGCAAATCACGTGTATTTCTAAATGGCGTATGCCGCCATGAACAAAATCGTTGTGCCTGAAGCTGCGCGCAATCAATTTCTAAATGGCGTATGCCGCCATGAACGCGATGATGTTTCTACGTCAACCGCTTGATAATTTCTAAATGGCGTATGCCGCCATGAACACATCACGCAGGCTTTTTCCCGTGATGTGCTGTTTCTAAATGGCGTATGCCGCCATGAACATAAAGTTTGCGCAGTTCTGGTGTGTCTTGCATTTCTAAATGGCGTATGCCGCCATGAACACCAGTTCTCTTTTAAATAACCTACAAGCCAATTTCTAAATGGCGTATGCCGCCATGAACTATCTGTGCCTGCGATGGTTTCTGAATTACTATTTCTAAATGGCGTATGCCGCCATGAACAGATTAAAGCTTCACCGCTTAAATTGTTACAATTTCTAAATGGCGTATGCCGCCATGAACCCACTAACCAAACTAGATTTTCAACAACTTCATTTCTAAATGGCGTATGCCGCCATGAACCTACAATGGCATATGATCAGGCTCTACGTTCATTTCTAAATGGCGTATGCCGCCATGAACTTTCAATGGCGAATTTAAGTGCTAAAGCTCCATTTCTAAATGGCGTATGCCGCCATGAACTTTAATTAAAACCAATGTGTGTTCTTTTAGAATTTCTAAATGGCGTATGCCGCCATGAACTGCCTTATGATAACGGTGAAAACGATGATTTATTTCTAAATGGCGTATGCCGCCATGAACATGGTTCGACAAGATGCTAGAAAAGACTGAAATTCTAAATGGCGTATGCCGCCATGAACATCTTCAAGACAATTTAGGTCTTATCCTTTATATTCTAAATGGCGTATGCCGCCATGAACAAAAAAGGAGTATTTAACTCATCTGTTAACAAATTCTAAATGGCGTATGCCGCCATGAACCCTGATAATCGATAAAAATAGCAGCACTTACTATTCTAAATGGCGTATGCCGCCATGAACATAACTCTACACAAATTGAGATATCAATTATTATTCTAAATGGCGTATGCCGCCATGAACCTTTCGTTTTTGACTTAGCAGAACGCGCAACAGATTCTAAATGGCGTATGCCGCCATGAACGGTTATTGGTTAATGGTTTATGGTTAAGGTTTATTCTAAATGGCGTATGCCGCCATGAACCAATTTTGATTTTAGAATTATTTATACAAAATATTCTAAATGGCGTATGCCGCCATGAACTGTTTATACAACCCACTTTGATTGAATGTTATATTCTAAATGGCGTATGCCGCCATGAACACCTTTTGCAACTTGGTCTGAGTGTCGTTAAAATTCTAAATGGCGTATGCCGCCATGAACATTCTATTTTCAAAAACTTATGCAATGTATTTATTCTAAATGGCGTATGCCGCCATGAACTATAAAATCATAGTAAAAATATAAGTTACAACAAGTATTTATCATGGATTTTGACATTTTACCCAATCAAAAAACGACTTGTTGTAACTTATTGATTTTATTAAGTTGTTAAAGAGTAGAAAAAATATTGGGTTAAAACTCTGGAACTGTTGCCATTCGACTTAGCCCATACGTACCAAACATTCCAACTTTTGCCTGATCAGCAACAGATTTACCAATATACAAACGATAGGGTCTATCTATATTTTGCTCTCGTTTTGCACTCAGACTTTTTAAACTCACATAAGGCTCACCAATAGGTTGCTCAACATATTGTTTAAAATGCTGCTTAGCCTCATCCAAAGAAATATTTCGACGTTGCGCTTGATGAACTATACGCTCCTCAACACTCATCTTTGGATTAACTCGATAATAATGTGCATAGCCATTAATCTTGGCTTGAGGTATTTCTCTCGGTTGAGTGATATGTACATAATCAATGAATCGTTCTAGCCATTTGCCTAAATTAAGCTGTTGTAGCTGATTTTCCGAGCTGGCAAACACACGAATTTTTGTACCCAAAAATCCAATCTTCTTTTGCTCATTCATACGATATTGAGGGAAAGATACGCCAAAGGATATTCTTCCCTGCTCATTACTATGTTCGGCAAAAGCAATATGAAGCTGGGTATATACTTTTGACCATAATTCAAATAGAGAAAAATCAGGACTATCTATTAATGTTAATTCAATATAATAGTTCATACACTTTCCTTAAATACGAATATCTGTGACATAAGCAAGCCCTTTTTTTCCTACATAAAATGATGACACACCTGCATTTTCAATCTTTTCTCCCAAATCACGTGCGTGTTCTTTAGAAATATTCAGATTAATAATGAGTTGACCATTTGCCTTACTTAAAATAGAAACAACTTCTCCTTCTCCTTTTTTCTTCTCTTTTAATAGAAAAGGATTTCCCCAAATTAACTTTTTGCTACCTGTTGTGTAACGATCCATAAAATCTTTTTTGGTAAACCCACGCTTTGAAATACCACTTAGTCCACCACTTTTCGTCAAGGTATTCGTGAGATCATACTTTTTAGATAATCTTTCAATTTGTAGATATAAAGCAGAAGCATATAAACTAATCAAAGGTAACTGCTCTTTAGCATTCAAATAATTCACATCATCAAATTTACTTTGTAAAATATCTAAAGCATCTTTTACGGAACCAATGACATCAATTGCTTTTTCAGCACTCAGCAACTCAATTTGGTTACATACTATAATTGGATCAAGTTCAATATCAGTTTCAATCTGATATTTTTCATCAACAACAAACTGGGCTACAGTATCCAAGTCTAACCAAAGAATGCCCCATAATTCAGAAGAATATTTCGACTTAAAAGCAGGATCATTTGCCATAATCATGCCTGTAAATGAGTTTTGATCTGTGCTGCCTGAAATATTTCGGATATATACCATCTCATTACTAATTGTTGATTTGTCAACAATATCTTCATCTTGCAGAATTTTTTCAATCTCTGAAAAGTAGTATTTTTTATCTTGGCGAGCTTGATATAACTTTCGTTGCTCACCAATTAAACGATTTAAAATCCCCATCACCGTATCTTTAGACACGTCACGTTTTTTATAATTTCCTACTTGTTTCAATGTCGTCATTGATGCGATGAAATTACGTCCTCCTTTCGGTAATGGTTCATTATTTGAACCATCCAAAAATGAGTTACGCCACGAGGATTCATATTCAATAATAATTTGCATCACTCACCTCATTATTGTGCTTCAAAATAAACAGCATAATCTGCTTGAGGTTCAGAATTTACTTGATCAGGATAACGTTTAATACGCATCATTTTATGACTATCGTTATAATCTACTTCTAAAGTATCAACACACATATAGCCCTTGGCCTGTTTGATCACCAACTCTTGAAGCATGTTCAAAGTTTCATTGACAAGAATATCAATCGCACTGTTATCCAATAGGATTCCAACCTCACCCTCATTAAAAATCGTACCTTTACGTACATAATTTTTATGAAAAATCGCTTGTGGCTCTTTGGTTGGATCTAAACTTTTAATAAATTTTTGTACAGTTTCAGCAATTTTCTCACCTTCACCTTCTTTAATCAGCATGGATGCGCGATCAAATTTTTTATCGAGTGAAATAAACTGTAGCTGTTCAATACTGATTGAACCGTAGGCTTGATATTCAGTATCACCAAAAGTTGTTTTAGAAAAAATTGAATTTTCACCACGCTTATACGTTTTTGTACCATCTGATTGTATGATTTCTTCACTTGAACTCGCATTAGAAAGCTGTTCAAAGTTACCATTACCCAATTGATCAACAAAATCTGTAATCAACAATGGGCTTGTACGTTTGCATTGACTTGAAGGTACAACATAACCACGGATTAAACCCGTAATTGAGGCTAAAACATCAATCAAATTTTTATCTTTGGCGTAATGTAAATCAAATGACTGATCACGAAAGAGATGATGACGTATACAGTTTTGACTAATATATAACGGCGTTTCATCAAAATTAATATCAGATGCTTCTTTTCTATATTTATACCCTGTCTCTTCTTTCACATCGCCTGATAGATTACTAAATCCACGTAGTTTTGGTAGAGTGTGATTATCAACAGTCTTACCATCATTACCTCTTAATGAAGTTGGACCATTCCAATTCACTACCCCATAACCGTATGCAGTAATTTTAAAGTCCACGCTTTTTACGCCAGTTACTTTAGCCATGTTATTTTTCCTCTTGTGTTGTTGTTAAAAATTTCAATTTATCCAATGATATAGAACCTATTGGCTGTTTATCACTTATTGCATAATAGATTGCTTCAGGATGCCGAACTCCTGTTCCACCCACTTTATTAAGATCATCTTCTATATAACTTAAATACAATGGAAAATCTGCATCTCGTGCATAGTTTTCCAAAACTGCACAACGCGCTTGTTGTTTTTTCTCAGGAATTCCTTTGACAGGATGTGTCGAATCAACATTGCCATGCTTTTGTGCAATAAAATTTATCAGACCTAAATCTTTGATAATATTTAAAGATTCTGTCAGATTGTCATATTCCGTTGTATCATCCAAAGGTGACGTGTAAGCATATTTATTTTCAAAAATCGGCTCTTTAAAATCATTCAAATTTAAAACTGCCAATTGCACAAAACGACTGTCGCCTCGTAATGAGTTTTTACTGATCTTCGACTTTCTTTCAGCCATTTTAGATTTCATCACTTTGGTTGGTTCAGTCACTTTTTTATTGATTAAATCAATGCTTTTCTTTAGTGCTTTATCCATATCTTGAATAACAGCAGACCTATCACCCAACCGTGCTTGTTGGCTATAAAACTCACGATAAAACTTATATAGTTCAGTAATCCTAAATACTTTCCCATTTAAACGATCTTGTAAAAAGTCGTACCATGCTTTAGTAGTTTGCAAGCTATTTAACTGATTTAAAAAATAAGCCAATGAACCTTTACAACTGCCATTTTTTACATTTTCAGTAATCGCAACTTGTAAAACATTAACCAATTCATTTTCACCAAAACGATCTAAACGCCCCATACGCTGTAACATATTTTCAGGTGAAGTCATTTCAGTTAACATATTTTTAGACGTAATATTTAATGATGCTTGAACAATAGGTCCACTCCTTAAAACATCATATTTTTGCGAACCATTCTTTTTAAACGAATCAAAGACTTCATTAAACCATCGCTTTTTATCACTGCGCTTATATTTGGAGTGGAATAAAACACTATTTTCATCATCTTTCTGATAAATAAAGCCAAGTTGTGCCGTCTGCGCAGTATTCGAAATAATAAATGTTTGATCTGAGTAAGGTTGATAAAATGGATTTCCACCAATTACTGATTCATCATATTCAATAAAATCAATTTTATATTCGCTTGGATTAAAAGATAACATTTCAATTACGTCATCTTCATGCACATTTAAAATATTTTCTAAATAATAGTAATGTGGCGTTGCAGATACCAATAAAGTATTTTTTTCATGTTTTCTACGCATGTTTTTATTGGCAATTAATTCTGCAAATAGTAGATTAAAAATCTCCATCCCAATATATTCATGGTATTCATCAAATACCACATGTGCATCAATAAAAGGCAATAAACTATTCACATTGGTATGCGTGACAATTGAACCTAAAATTTGGTCAATTGTGGTGACAACGACATCACCTGAAAAAGGTTTTGGCTCGTTTGTAATCTTGCCATTCTCATTTATGTATTTAAATTCGCCTGTCAAAATCTCAACTTTTGCATCAGGTAAATAATCCTGTGTTAATTCCTCAAAAATCCCTTGGCAGACTTGCACACGTGGACAAACCCAAATAATTTTCTTAGCATCTTTAAGTCTTGCCCATTCCAAAGCAATTTTAGTTTTGCCGCAACCCGCAGGACCAGCAAGTACAGCGATATCTCGTAAATCAGCGAGCTGTTGAGCAACTTGATTTTGCTTTTGTGTTCTTTCACTATCAGGAAATTTATGTACTAAATTTTTTAAATGTTCTGCTAAATTCGATAAAATTTCTTGATCATCTAATAATTCATCTAAGCGTTTTTCAGCAATATAATCCATTAAATCTTGCGCTGTTTGCTTTGATATAATACGGTCAGCACTGATGACGCAAGCGCGCAATAAATTATGCTGCGCATTAATTTGAATTTTTCCAGTCAATACATCAGTCGAATCTGTACTCGTATAAGATTTAAATTCAGGAAAATTTCTACTTTTAAAATTATATTCAAAATTTTCAATCAGTGTAGTTAAGTTCTCATCATTCCAAGGCAAATGTTGTTCAATATAATCAATCGTATTAAAATTTTTAGCGATTGCATTTATACGTTTAATAACATTAATACTATTTTTAACTAAAAATGAAAATTGTTCGGCATTGATATTTTTAATTAAATATTCATAGGCTTTGTAACTACCCGTAAAATCATCATTTTGACGATAGGGTTTAGCATGATGCCAATACAAAATATGCTGAACACTTTCCTTCTGACGATTATTCAATCCCTTACATTGCATCTCTAAAAAATTAAATATTAATAATGAAATTTCATTATGACGAGGATGTTTATCAAAACTAAATTTCCCTTTTTCGATATGCTGTCCATCCTCCATATCATCAGGTTGTTTTGCTTTTTTAACCCAATCCTGAAAATGAGGATCTAACTTACCAAGATCATGCAAGCAACCTGCTAAAAATGCCACTTTAGATAAATTTTTATGTTCATCATTATCAACAACTTTTTTAAACAGCTGTTGTGCTAAATAACCAATGGCAAATGAATGTTCTGCTAACGGTTGTAATTGAGTATTTGCATAAAACTCTTCTTTCTTCGCTTTCATTGTTATTACATCCATAAATACTTCTTTTTGTGTACTATTCACAGGCACAATCCCCTGCTCATTAAACTTATTGCGATTTCCCACAATCCATAAAAGTTCACTTCTACGCCGACCACGAATCCAATGGCAACTCACCGCGGTATTCTTCGTAACTGTTTTTCTAAGCAGCTTTTTTACTGCTAACAAACCATCTTCAGTGATCACGGTTTGCCACGTGTTATCGCCAATACGGTCTGCAAATGCATCTAACACACGACGCGTTCGGGGAGTCGCTTTCTTTTCACATTGGGAAATAAAAGTGACGATCATCATTCACTCTCCACTACAGGAAAGCTTTTACATGCCTGCAACTTCACTTGCTCAAACATCCAATCTAGACAACGATATTCAGTAAATTTTTGGAGAAGTTGCTGCCTAAACTCTTGTTCTTTCATTCCTTCTTTAGCACATATAAATGCCCACGGTAAAACCACTGCATCCTTAACTAAATCAGCCACATCAAACACCAAAGCACCGCGTCTAGTCTTACCATGCATCACCGCAAAACCATGATTGATACCGAGCACCCAAAGTGTGGTTGCCGAAAGCCCATAAGCCAAATAGTTGCCATGGTTTAAAAAGTCATTCGCCAAATCACCCTGTTCAGGATTACGTTCAAAACTAAGTTTGCAACGCGTTGCTGCCACTTTATAAAGTTGTTTGGTCATTTGTGCTTCTGCAAGCAATAAATCGCCAACCTTAGCCATATTTGGAATTTTCTTTTCAAAACCATTTAAAGCTTGTTGAATATCCTGATCATCTAAATAAAAGCCTTCGTCTTTTAGGTCTTTGTCTTTTGCCCAAATTTTGCGGATAAATTCAATTCGAGCAAATTGAAATTGTTTTGCCACGTCTAAGCGTTTAGCTTCATCAAACCAAAAACTCATCCATCCTTGCATGTATTCCGTTGGACGATATTCACTCTGGGGCGTTAACCACTCCACCTCACTCCCTGCAAATAATGGTGTACCACCACCCCCGCAAAAACCCACCAATACACCTGCACTGCACAACATTCGCATCGCCGCTTGAGTAATAGACGTACCTGTTCCAAGTAAAATCACCGTGGTATTGGCTATCGGAATATTCCAATATTGATTTTCATTTTTAGCTTCAGTGAGATATAAAACCCGACCATCTTTTTGCATCACGCGGCAATGTTCAAGATAATAAAGATTGGCACGCTTTGAATGTAATATTGCTTTTAAATCAGATGGATTAAGTTGTTCCATTGTTATGATTTCTCTTGTTTTTTCTTATACTACTTGAACATTTGATAATAAAAAAGCTGCCGAAGCAGCTTAGCGACATCTCATGTCGTTTTAACTTTATTTCTTTGAAAGATGAGCAAAAATTTAAGAATCAATCTTATCAAACTGACGATCAATCAAACTCAGGCGACCACGAACCACATCGGACAACATCCGCCAATCAGAGATAAAACTATAAAGTGGTTGCTTAAAACTTGCAGGCTTATTATGTTCAAAGAAAAAATGTCCAACCCAAGCACACGCATAACCAGACAATAAGCCATAAGCCAAATATTTAGCCTTACGCTGGCGAATCGCTTTACTCCAAAAATATAAACCAATCGAACTGCCTGCTACATGCAAACGTCGACTCGCTATACTGCGATGCTCGGTTAAGTAAAAGCGATAAAACTCATTGTAATCTTTTATCGGTAAAGTGAATTCTACTGGCTTCGCTAAATTTGCTGGTGCATTCATTTATTGATCATCCTAATCCTGTCCTCTCTGCACACGGTACTGCATTTTTTGTACAAAATAAAGTCATGTAAGATAATACGATATACTGAACCATGTCCTACAAGGAAAATAGCCTTTTTCAGCATAATTGCTCAACTTGCGCTTAGGTTATACTCAATCATAAACTTATTCATTCTAACGGTCAGGAGTCATCTCCACATGGAAATAGAACTTAAATTTCAACTTCCTGCATCTAAGAAAAAAAGTGTTTTATTGGCGTTAAATAAGCAGAAAGCTCAAAAAATTCGTCTACAAGCCAAATACTATGATACTGCTGATCGTCTATTGGCAAAAAATTATGTTGCAATCCGTTTGCGTCAAGAAGGTGAACATTGGGTACAAACCTTTAAAGCAGCGAGCAAAAACCATTTACAACGCATCGAAGAAGACATTGAACTTGGTAAATGTGAACAAGAACCCGTTTTAGATTTATCTCTTTATGAAAATTATCCGGCTGTACAAAGTATTTTAAAAGACCTGTTAGGAGATCCACTCGCTCCACTAGAATTGCAATTTCAAACTGATGTGGAGCGGACCTTTCACACCTTTGAATTTCAAGGTTCAAAAATCGAAGTCTGTTTAGATGATGGTGAAATTCGAACCGCCAAGGACACTGCAAAAATCTGTGAAGTAGAATGTGAGTTAAAACAAGGTTCAGCCCGCGATTTAATTATTTTCTCGAATCACTTAGTCGAAAAATATCAATTATGGCTCGATGTACGTAGTAAAGCTGAACGAGGTAATTTATTGGCAATGGGGAAAAAAGTTTCACCAGCAACTAAAGCCAAAACATTACAACTTCAATCAGACTTTTCTGCTGAGCAAGCGATCAAACTGATTATAGAAAATTGCTTAAATCAAATCCTACCTAATGCCGCAGCAATTGCTGGCGAGGTGGCTGAAGCAGATCATATTCACCAAGCGCGCGTTGGCATACGTCGTTTACGTTCAGCACTCAAACATTTTTCTCATTGGACAGAGCAACTTGATCCAGCTTGGCAAAATGATCTGACAGAGATTTTTCAAGCATTGGGTCAATCAAGAGATCAAGATGCGATTCAAGAATCAGTCATTCCATTAATTCAGGCTGTATCTGATTTTGACTTCTCATTTCCAAGTTCAGCTAAAACGAATATTTCCAAACCATTAAGCAGTGTTAAAACAACACAGCTATTTCTATCATTATTTAGCTTTATCTATAGTGAAAGTGAATCAAAAACAAAATTATCGAAACAAGTAGCTAAAAGTTTAACTAAGCTCTATCAGAAGATTTTGAAAGATGCAGTGGTATTTTGTGAACTGCCTATTGAGCAACAACACCGCACCCGAAAACGGGTTAAGCAATTACGTTATTGCATCGACTTTATTTCAGGGCTTTATCCAGAAAAAGTAGTTCAAAATTTCCTAAATAAATTACAACCTATTCAGGAATATTTAGGTTTCTACAATGATCTATTTGTTGCAGAACACCTGTTCGAACAATATGCACCGAAACACCCCCAGTTTTTATTTGCCTTAGGTTGGGTCAAAGCGCAACAACCTCATGTTGCTAAGAAGGCGGCAAAGAAACTACAGGATTTATCGGCTAAAGATATTTTTTGGGGTGAGGAGTGATAGCTCCGCAAGGGAAAACCACCTTACATCCCTATCGTGCTGGCGGCATGGATGCCGCCTGTTTGGCTGTGATACAGGGAAGTATCATCAGCCAAACAAATGGTTTTGCCTACTTTGTCCGAAAACAAAATAGGAAATCGCCTATGCGAAAACATTTAAACTTTACATTATGTTAGTGGCTGTGCAGTTATTTATCAAAATGAATACTCTACTCCCAATAAGATATTTACTAAACTTAGACTATTCAGCGATACTTCCCAAAAATCTTCCATGTGCCATTATCAGCAACTGGATCGCTATAGCTATCATTACGCTGCTTGCGCGGCTTATCCCGCGCATCGACCAATTTAAAATGTGGCTCCACACTGAGAATCATGCCATTCATATAAAAACGAGTTCGCGTGTATTCACTTTGCCCATGCTGAAACACATAAGTACGCAGATCAATAAATTCACGGTGCGCCACCAAAGCGGCTGTATCATCGCTCTCTAACCACGCTTGCATCGAAAAAATTTGATCAGTATCAAACTGTCCGCATTTTTCCACTAATGCCGCCACGCCTCGAAAAGTTTTAGATTCTTTTGCACGAGTTTTATTAATCCGAATCCGATCTACATGAAAGAAAAACAACGGCAAATTTAAATGACTCGGTAAATGGATGGCATCAACAACCTCATCTTGCATAAATGGCTGACAAAGTTGCTGCGCTCTTTCAATCAAAGGTTGCCATTGACGATAATATTCATCCACTTCTTCTTTTAAGCCATAATAAATCGGCAGCCCTTCTACATTCTGCAAATGTTGAGGCGGATGAATATGTTGACGCAGTAAAGCAATATCTGTTTTTAGACTTTGAATCACGATTGCATCTGACATTTTGGTTATTCTAATTGACTTAGGCTATTTTAGATTAAGGCAACGGTTTTGTTTATGCAAGGCTTTGTCTATAATGGCTGCTCTTGTTTTTTGTTGGAAAAGACCATGTCTCAAAAAATTAATGCGACTGATGTAACTGAAGAAGAAGCTTTAAATGCAGTGTTTTTTGAGCGGGCAGATGAGTTTATCAAACTCGCCAATGAGTTTTGTCGCCCACCAAAAGGGCAGCAAGCAAAGCCTGAAGAATTACGTGCTCAAGTGAGCGCAGCTATGTTATTTGGTACTGCCCGTTTTAACACGTGGGTTGCAGCAAATAACTTTAAAGATGGCAATGAAATGCACGAAGCGAAAGAACAAGTGATGTCTTATTTACTACAACAATTTCAAATGATGTTAGAAGACAACTTTGACGAATATTGCGAGCAATTTGATAACTATTTACGTTTCCGCAAAAACGAAGATTTCCATACGCACAAACATGACCACAAATAATCCTTTGTAGGTCGAGTAAATGAAGGCATTGAAATATTCAATGCCTTCATTTTTATTAAAATGCAGTATTAATCAGATAGGCAGTATAAGCAACAAAGCTGAATAACCACACGCCACCCTTAACACGACCAATCCGTCCTCTTCCTTTAAAACTCAGTGTGAATATCAATAGGCTTAAAGTCAGTGCTCCCATCACCACCATGTCACGATGTAACACCTCTTGTGGCACGACTGTAGGATGAATCACCCCAGCTAAACCGACAACAGCGAGCGTGTTAAACATATTGGAGCCGATCACATTACCTATCGCAATATCTAACTCACCTTTGCGTGCTGCTGCGATCGAAGAAGCCAGCTCTGGCAAAGACGTTCCAATAGCAACCACAGTTAATCCAATAATTAAGTCACTCACACCAAAGGCTTGAGCAATTTCTACCGCCCCCCAAACCAATAAACGTGAACTAATCACTAAGATAATCAAACCAAATAAAAGCTGAAAAATCGAAGTCTTTAATGGTGTTTGTTTGCTTTGTAGATCGGTGTTGAACTCATGACTCAATACATCACTTTGACTTCGCATGCCTTGCCAAATCGACCAGCCCATATATAAGACCAGCATCAAAAGCATTAACACTGCATCAATTCGGCTGAGCATCTCATCAAAAATTTGTAAGATACAGATTGCGGTGACTAACAATAATATTGGCAATTCTTTACGTACAACGGCAGATTGCACCATAATCGGATGAATTAATGCAGTCACCCCAAGAATCAAAGCAATATTTGCAATATTTGAACCATAAGCATTCCCTAATGCCAGCCCTGGGTTTCCATCTATAGCGGCCATGACCGAGACCACAATTTCAGGTGCAGATGTACCAAAACCAACAATAATCATCCCAACCAACAACGGTGGCATCCCTAAGTGACCAGCAGTCGCTGAAGCACCATCAATAAATTTATCAGCACTCCAGACCAATAAAATAAGTCCAACAATCACCGCGATCACAGCAAAAGCCATGCTACTCCCCTTTTTTTTATCAGTAAAAACGCCTTAGAAACATAGATTTACTCTATTTGGTGAGATGACAAGCAAACGAAATCCAACCATATAAATTTAAGCATCACTTTAACCATGAAAGCTCAGGTTATTTAACAGCCCCCATCAAAATGAGAGCTTCTCAAATCAACGATGATCTTGTGCCTGACCATATTGATCAGCCATAACCTCAACGAAGTGCTCAAGCTTAATGTATTTCTTAATCACTCGATCTACGTCATCTTTACTTAACTTAGCAAATTCTTGATCACGCACAGCTCGATCCATTAGCGTTTTATTACGCTCTAATTGTGAAGTCAACATACCGTGAATACGACGTTCATCTTCTAGTGCAGTCACGCGCTTTTTCATAATATCGGCTTTAGCTGCTTCGACTTCTTGCTCGGTTACGCCTTTACTGAGTAGATCTTTCAGCACTTTGTGAACTGACTGTGAGACTTGGCTTGAACGACCCGCAGTGTAGTTGGCAGTAATACTTAAAGTACCATCATCAATATCTGGATCTAAATTCAGGCCACTCCCAAATCCATAGACTAAGGCATTCTTTTCACGTAACTCTTGCGCCAAACGTGAAGAAAGCTGTGAATTACCCAAAATGTGGCTAAGCACAATTAAAGCAGGAGCATCTTGATGATAAGAACCAACAGGAATTGCTAAAATACTTTGATAGCTTCCAAACTCACGTTGCTCAGATAAAGCATGGATTTTCTGTGCTTTATATTCCGTATATTGCCCAGTAACTTTACGGAAAGGTTGTTTAGCCTTCCAAGAACCAAAGGTTTTTTGCAACGTCTTTTTCATTTTCTTCGCATCGAAATCACCTGTAATTGCAATTTGCGCGTAGTTTGTTTCAAAGAACTGATCATAAAATTGCTTAACTTGTGCCTGAGTGGCTTCATTCAACTCTTTCTTGGCAAGCTCAGGCTCAAAGTGATAACGTAAATCTCCTGGCTGATAAATTTCCAGCACGCGGGATAAGGTCATCGATGCCACAACAGCAGGTTCCGTATAAGGTCGATCCAATGCTGACAAGCTTTGATTTTTAGCCAGATCAAACTCTGTTTGAGCAAACTTTGGTTGCTTTAAAACATCGACGATAAAATTCAGGAAATCTTCAAATTGATCTTTTTTCGCTTGCACGGCAATCGTTAAACCATTGCCATTTGAACTCACCGATGCACCGCCACTCGCTGCAATCGCCTTATCCGTAATTTCCTGTAAAGTATGTTTTTCGGAACCACGCAACATCAAATAACTGGCTAAATCTAAGGTTGTGCCCTTTCCAAATAACGCTTTTTCATCACCAAAATCTAAACTAATGGTGGCATAGGTTTTATCATCACGCGTTGATGTTGGATAAAGGGCGTAACGGATGCCATTTTTCAATCGACCACGTTGGATCTTTTGTTCATTTTTTTGCAATTGCTGTGCTGACTGTGCAACGAATTGTGCCACTTCTTGCTGGTAGACTTTCACGTCCTTAAGCGGTTCAACGACTTCATTCGTCTGATCTAAAGTTTTAGGCTGCTTGTCTTCACTGAGCGTCATTGCTTTTTTCTGATCTTCTGGCGTAGGGCGAATATCACCAGAAACACGATGTGCAGGCACTAAAAATTGTTTGAGGGTGGAATTCAACTCATCAACTTTGAGCGCTTGAATTGCTTGGAGATCTTTAAAATATCGATCCCACTGACCATGTGAGGTTACTGCATAATCGCTTAAACGTGAGCCTAAAGCGACCGCATCGTTGGCAATGGTATCAGCTGCATTCTGGGTGATATTTTTGAGACGCTGTAGTTCAGCTTCACTAAATGCTTGTTTGTTTTCAACGCCCGTTGTTAAGGCTTCACTCACACGTTTTTCATCATGATTCGGCGCGTAGATCGCGCCCATAAAGACAAGATTAAAATCTTGATCCAGCCAAGTGGTTGATTGAACAGCAGTACTTACCCCTGTTTCAACCATGCTTTTATACAAGCTACCACTTGGTTGTAAAGTAAATAATCCTGGTGCAAGTGCTAAAGCAGGTGCGATATCGCTATTTTTTCCATTCATATAAATATGAAACTTGGCGAGATCACTTCCTTTTTCTACACTGAACTGGCGTTGTTTAATCTTGGTGCTGTCCAACACTGGAACTTGCACTGGAGCAGGCACTGGTCGCGCTGGAATTGGACTGAAATGCTGGTCAATTTTTTGAAGTACTTCGCTCTTATCAAATTTGCCAGAAATCACCATGATGGCATTGTTCGGTGCATACCAAGTTTTATAGAACTGATTCAACTCACTCATGTTGATTGATTTCAACTCAGCAAGATCACCGATCGGCAAACGACCTAGATACTGGTTACCATAAGCAGCTTTCAACATTTGATCCATCAACACGGCGAAAGGTTGATCCATACGGATCTCACGCTCACGTTTTACAATCTCGATTTCCGCTGGAACAAATTTTTCCTGTAGAACCAACTTGTCCATGCGCTCAGCTTCAAGGTATAGAATTTCATTCAGCGCATTTTTTTCAGGACGAACAATATTAATATACTTGGTCGAATAATAATCGGTGCTGGCATTGGTCATTAAAGTGTATTGATCCAAACGACGCTGGAACTCATCGCCTTTAACATTGACCGTACCTTTAAATGCCAAATGCTCCAATAGATGGGCTAGACCACCTTTGCCCTTGGGATCGTTCAATGACCCTGTTAAATATACTGTGTTTACATAAACTTTATTTTCTTTTTCATTTGGCGCCAAAATAACTCTAAAGCCGTTATCTAATTTATATTCTTCAATATTTCTTTCACTTTTTACGAGTACCGCTTGAGACCAAGACGTCGCACTCAACCCGATCAAACAAAGAGAGAGAGTAAGCTGCTTAAACCGCGTTAACATAATTTTTCCAAGTATTTTTGGTGATTTAAATAAAAAAACTATAGTAGAGAACGATTTGTATTTTTAATAGTTATGTTTTGAAAAAAGCTGTTTAATTAAACAGCTTCTTTCTTTATTTGTTTTAAGATTACGTAAACTTTTAGAGAAGAAGTTCAGCCTGCATATAGAGTTTTGCATAACCAGAAATCTCAATCCGATCTTCAGATTGAATCACGCAGTCTAAAACTCCCCCTCGTTTCGAAGCTTGAAAGGCAACCAGTTGCTTTTGATTTAGTTTCTCCGCCCAAAGTGGAACAATTGCAGTATGAATTGAGCCTGTCACTGGATCTTCATCAATTCCAATTGCAGGTGCAAAATAACGAGATACACAGTCAAACTTCCCCTCACCTCTGGCAGTAATCGCCACATCTGGTTGAGAAGCCGTAATCGCGGTACGAACTTTGCCAAGCTGCTTTAGTTTTTCTAGATTAGGTTGCTCATCCAATACATCTTGCACTGTTTCGTATTCAACAATATATGCTTGAGCATTCAGGTAAACTGCTTTAAACGGTTTCGTTAAGCCTTCACGCAACACTTGTGGGTAGTCAGTGATCAACTCAGCTCTACGAATCGGGAAATTCATTTTAATTTTACCGTCTTCATCTTGAGTAACGATAAAAATTCCTAAATCTTTCACATGAAATTGAATCGTCTTTACAGTAGTGAAATCTTTAAATAAAACAAAGGCACTGGCTAAAGTCGCATGTCCACAGAAGGCAACCTCATCTGTTGGCGAAAACCAACGAATTTCATAATTCGCATCATCTTGTTTTTTGACAAAAGCAGTTTCAGACAAATTGTTTTCTAAAGCAATATTTTGCATCAGCGCTTCATCTAACCACTCATTCACAACGATTACAGCCGCTGGATTACCTTTAAAAAGTTCTTTGGTAAAAGCATCAACTTGGTACATTTTCATGGATTCGGACTCTCAGATATTTTCCATTATTTTGAACAAATGGTTGATGAATTATAGATACAGTTTTTTCTAAATTTACAATACACAGCATATTTTCATGCTTATATTCAATTCATCGGAAATAAAAAAAGCGGCTAAACCGCTCTTTTTATCAGAACACGCTACTCATCGTCCATATGCTCAATAATGGCACGACCGAATTCTGAACAACGTAATAAGGTTGCATTTGGCATAAGTCGCTCAAAATCATACGTTACGGTTTTTGCCGCAATTGCCCCTGAAATGCCTTTAATAATCAAATCAGCAGCTTCGATCCAGCCCATATCGCGTAACATCATTTCCGCAGAAAGAATAATCGAACCTGGATTGACTTTATCTTGTCCAGCATATTTTGGTGCAGTGCCATGTGTTGCTTCATAAACTGCAATCGCACCGCCAATATTTGCACCCGGTGCAATCCCTATTCCCCCCACCTCTGCGGCTAAGGCATCAGAGATATAGTCACCATTCAGATTTAATGTGGCAATGACTGAATAATCCGCTGGGCGCATAAGGATTTGTTGCAAGAATGCATCGGCAATCACATCCTTAATAATAATATCTTTGCCTGTTTTAGGATTTTTAATTTTAACCCAAGGACCACCATCAAGAAGTTCACCGCCAAAACGTTCGATTGCAAGCTCATAGCCCCACTCTTTAAAAGCGCCTTCGGTATATTTCATGATATTGCCTTTATGTACCAAGGTCACAGAAGGCTTATCGTTATCTATCGCAAACTGAATTGCTTTACGAACCAAACGTTGTGTACCTTCTTTGGAGACAGGCTTAATACCAATACCACATCCTTCTGGGAAACGAATCTTCGTCACACCCATTTCTTCTTTGAGAAACTTAATCACTTTTTTTGCTTCTGGAGAATCTGCCTTCCATTCAATCCCAGCATAAATATCTTCCGAGTTTTCGCGGAAAATCACCATATCTGTTAGTTCAGGATGCTGTACTGGTGAAGGAACGCCTTCGAACCACCGTACAGGTCGCACACATACATACAAATCAAGTTCTTGACGTAATGCAACGTTTAAAGAGCGAATACCACCACCAACAGGTGTCGTTAATGGACCTTTGATCGAAACAATGAATTCACGTAGTGCATCGAATGTCTCTTCTGGCATATAATTACCGTAAATTTTATCGGCTTTTTCACCACAATAGACTTCCATCCATACAATCGAACGTTTGCCACCGTATGCTTTTAGAACAGCAGCATCTACAACTGCTTTCATTGCTGGTGTAATATCTACACCAATACCGTCGCCTTCAATGAAGGGAATGATTGGATGGTTCGGAACATTCAGTGACAGGTCTGCATTTACTGTGATTTTATCGCCATCTGCAGGAACCACGATCTTCTGATAACCCATTGTGTAGGTTCTCCCTCATGTAACTTGCGAGTAAATGTATACCTTGTATGGCATACTTTATTTTTTATACTGTGAATTAGTTTAATCCAATCCAATATGTTTTTTGATTTATATGAGAAATAATTACATTTCCCGATAAAATAAAAACATATATTCACCAAATACCCCATAATCCAAAAGTAGTATCTCTCTATGAAAATAGTTGTCTTCAACAAACCTTATGATGTTTTGTCACAGTTTCGGGAAGATGAAGCACATCTAACGGTTTCAAGTTTTATCAAAGATCCTGAGTTGCGGATTGCAGGTCGTTTAGATTTAGACTCTGAAGGTTTGATGTTTCTAACCGATCATGGAGGTTTAAATCAATTCATCACTCATCCAAGCAATAAAAAATATAAAACTTATCTCGCTCAAGTTGATGGTGATGTTACCGAAGAGGCTTTGGAGCAACTTCGTAACGGTATCGAGCTTGCGGATGGCATGACCTTACCTGCTAAAGCGATGAAAGTTGATGAACCAGAATGGTTGTGGGATCGTGATCCTCCTGTTCGCTATCGTGCTAGCATCCCAACGAGCTGGATAGAGCTGCAAATTTGTGAAGGTCGTAATCGTCAAGTTCGTCGTATGACTGCTGCTGTTGGATTCCCTACTTTACGCCTTATCCGTACTCAAATTGGTTCAATCAATTTGATCCGTTTAGGTTTACAACCAGGTGAACAGACCGAAATTGAGCCGTTGCTTTTCCCTGATTTTAAAGACTTACCTGAAGACAAACCTTATCGTTCTCGCTCTTATGTGAAAAAACCAGGCGGTACAGGTGGCAAACCGATGCATCAAAAGAAAAAAGAAGGTGACAAGAAAGACCCGAATAAGAAAAAATCAGGCACCAAGCGTATTTGGCAAATGGATGAAAGTGAGAAACCACGTCGCAAGACCAATGGTACAACTCGACCGAATACCAAAGCGCCGCGTGGGCGTAGCCGTAATGGCCGTTAATTTCTATTGAAGGTATAAAGGAGCTATTTCATAGCTCCTTCCTGATATATTTTATGTTTCCTTAAACTATTCAATTCAGCCTAAAACAGTTTGCAACTCATAAAAGAATAAGCTAAACGCTACAACTACACTTAACGGTAGTCCAATTTTTGTTATCCAATATTCCAATTGATTGGCTTCAGTAAAATCTTTTTTCTTAGTCAAAAACCATTTTCTTAGAATCCATATATGTACCGCTAAACAAAGTAAAATAGCAACTATTATAAAAAAATATTACTTTGCTTTTTGGGAGTGTCCATTACCGAAGAGTAATCAATTTTTTTATTTTCCCCATTATGTATTATTTCAAAAGATCGAATGGAATAAATAATATTATTAGATGGGCTTATCCCTTCTTTATATCTTAAATTTTTAATAGGTAGTCCTCCACGATCAAGTAAATATTCACAATAACGCTCTAAAGATAAGGCACATTCATCTTTATAAAAAAGTTGATCTCCCTTATACATTTCTAAATAATAAGTCTTTAGAAAACTTTTTCTTTTTATTTTATAAGAACTATATATCT
>NZ_OVCN01000067.1 GCF_900406815.1 Acinetobacter haemolyticus | reverse complement strand
CCTTGTAGACACAACGGGAATGTATATTCCCCAACCCTAGATCAAGCAAGTCAAACGTCAGAACATAGCCGTTCTGCTCGTTGCCCACATAATGCTGAGGCTTGAAGAATATCCGTTGATGAATCTTATCGAGCATGAGAATTACTCAGAACGCTCAATAATCAAATCGTAGGATTGGCGAATAACAATTAATTCACGAAGAAATGGGTCTGTAAAAGCAATTGCATCATCCTGCATAAGAGATTCAATTAAATC
>NZ_OVCN01000016.1 GCF_900406815.1 Acinetobacter haemolyticus | reverse complement strand
ATGGAATAAAACATGAAGAGGGTTTTATATTTTTCATTATTAGAATTACGTGAATAATGAAGCTAAAAAAGTGAGAAAGAAGGTGGGTATTCGCCTAAAGTCTAAATAAGAATAATGAAATATTTTTTTAATCGTTCTGTAATATAAAGGTGCTGTGTAGGATTTGTTACCAAATATAGTAAAGAGAATATCTTGGTAAATTGGAAAGATGGTTTCACCTTGTTTCGATCCAAGTTTCAACTTTATTTTATATATAAATCATTTTTTTAGATGTAGTAACCAAATTCATGCACCTCAATACATTGGAAAATGTTTGATCCTTTTAGTTCTTAGCAAAAATACGGATCAATTTCGCATGGATAGGCAACATAAAATATAGATTAGGAGTTTTCGATGCAATTATCACTAAATAGTAAATCATTTGTAATTAAAGGTTTAGCGCTAACGGTCACGGCTTTGATGATGAGCGGAGCACATGCGGCAGCTTCCGATAAGGAAGAAATTCAAAAGCTTCGTCAGGAAGTTGAAGCATTAAAAGCTTTAGTCCAAGAACAACGACAGGTACAACAGCAGCAGCAGGTACAATTAGCGGAAGTTAAGACCCAGCCTCAAGTAACCACGCCTGTTTCTCCATTAGCATCTTTAAAGTCGAAAGCGGGAGCTGACGTAAATCTGTATGGTTTTGTTCGAGGAGATGCCAACTACATTATCGAAGGTGCAGATGATGATTTTAATGCTGTAAGTAAGTCAACAGGTGAGGCGAAAGATAAATTACGGGCCACAGCTAAAACAACACGTCTTGGTTTAGATTTTACCACGCCAGTCGGTGATGCCAAGGTAGGAGGGAGAGTTGAGGTGGACTTCGCGGGCACCAATGAGGCATTACGTATTCGTCATGCATACTTAACTTATGATAACTGGCTCTTTGGCCAAACCACATCAAACTTTCTATCGAGCCATGCGCCTGAAATGATAGACTTCTCTACCAACATTGGTGGTGGTACAAAGCGTCTTCCGCAAGTCCGTTATAACTACAAATTGGGTCCAACCACACAGTTGTTCGTTTCAGCAGAAGAAGGTGATAGCTCAGCAACTGATGATAAAATTAAATATAGATTACCTGTGTTGACAGCTAAAGTGACACAAGCTTATGCAGAAGGTAAAGGTTCTGCTTCAGCACGTGCTTTAGTTGAAAATTATAAATCAGAAAAGGCTGGCGACGATAAAACTGGTTGGGGTATTGCTCTAGGAACTGACTTTAAAGTTGCTGACCCATTGAAGCTTTTTGCTGATGCCTCTTATGTAGTGGGTGATAGCAGTTATCTTTATGGCAGCAACACAGCTTATACCGTAGTAAATGATGATATAGAGCAAAATGAAGTCATCGCTGTACAAGTCGGTGGAACTTATAAAATCTTACCTAACTTGCGTTCAACATTAGCATACGGTGCTCATTTTGCTGATGATGGTACTGACTATGCCAAAGCCAATGTCACAGCCAATGAGAAAGTACAACAAGCTTGGATCAACTTTATTTATACGCCTGCGAAACCAATTGATTTAGGGGTTGAATATATCAATGGTAAGCGTGAAACATTTGAAGGTAAGTCTTTTAAAGATAATCGTGTTGGTTTGATGGCGAAATACAGCTTCTAACACATCCCTATACGCAAGGATAAAAAATCGAGGTTAAGCCTCGATTTTTTATTGATAAAACTCTTCAGAGGTTCTATAGCAAATTAGAGTCTTTTATCTTTAAGTCATTTTTAAGTTTGTTTCAGTAAGGTTTCAACACTCCAAAATTGATTGGTAGAGTGTGACTTTCATGCTGCTGCAAAACCTCAAGATCAAAGCCATTTCTCTACTGACTTTTAACCTTTTGTTGGCAGTTTGGTTGGGATTATTCCTTAATATTAGCTTTTATGAAAGACTTCGATCACTCACACCCTATACAGGGATAAAGGCGAATTTATTTGTTGCCGCCTCTGTTATGGTCGTGATCGCCGTATATAACTTTATCTTGCAGTGGGTGAGTTGGCAGTGGAATGCAAAACTGATTGCGATGATTTTAATCGTAATCGGTGGGTTAGCTTCTTATACGGTAACAAGTTTAGGGGTGTTGATCACTGCCGACCAAATTCAAAATATCATGCAAACTAATTTTGCAGAAGCTCGAGATACATGGTCATGGAGTTTGTTGTTATGGGTCCTAGGAATGATTATTTTTCCTATCACCGCAATGCTTTTGATTCCAATTAAATCTGAACCGATCACGGGTCAAATTTTAAAGAAAGTTGTGGCTTCAGGACTGGCTTTGTTGCTTGTAGCTGGGACACTATTTATTTTTTATGTTGATTTTGCTGCAATTTTTCGTGAGCATCGAGATTTAAAACGTATGCTATCGCCACAAAATATGCTTGCGGCATCTGCTTCTTATTATAAAAAGAAAGCACCACAGCAAAATCTACCTTTGCTTGGTTATGGTGTGGATGCAAAGATTCACGATCAAAATACAGAAAATTTACCTAAATTAATGGTGTTAGTGGTCGGTGAAACTGCGCGTGCTGAAAGTTTCGCTTTAGATGGTTATGCAAGAAATACCAATCCCAAACTTGCTCAGCAAGAGATCATCAATTTTTCCCAAGTGAGCTCTTGCGGTACAGCAACGGCTGTATCTTTGCCATGTATGTTTTCAGGCATGCCTAGAGTGGATTATGATGAGCAACTCGCCAGTCATCGCGAAGGACTATTGGATATCGCTAAGCGAGCGGGTTATCAAGTGGCGTGGATTGATAATAATTCAGGTTGTAAAGGAACCTGTGACCGTGTTGAACAGTTTAAAATACCAGATACGCTTCAACAAAAATGGTGCAAGAATGATGAATGCCTTGATGGAATTTTAGTCGATAGTTTAAAGGTTTATCTAGAAAAAATTTCAGCACAAGATACGCGTCCACGCTTGGTTGTGTTACATCAAATTGGCAGTCATGGCCCTGCGTATTATGAACGTGTACCGAGAGTATTCAGTCAGTTTAAACCAACGTGTGATACCAATGCGATTCAAGGTTGTGATCATGATCAATTGATCAATAGTTATGACAATACGGTGCTCTATACAGATCACATATTGGATGCATTAATAGAAACATTAAAAAATACAACGCAATATCGAAGTGCAATGTGGTATTTATCAGATCATGGTGAGTCCACTGGTGAACATGGTATGTATTTACATGGCGCGCCCTATGCAATCGCACCAACACAACAAACCCATATTCCGATGTTGATGTGGTTTTCTAAATCATGGCAGCAACAGGCAGAAAAACAAGTGCACTGTTTGTTACAACAACAGGATAAAAAACTGAGTCAAGATAACTTATTTCCAACCATGCTGAGTTTATTGGATGTGAAAACCAAAGTGATTGACTCAAACAACAATATGCTAACTGCATGTACCCATCCATAAGGTGAGATGAGCTTATGACCAAGATCTTGATGATCGAAGATGACTTTATGATTGCAGAGTCAACTATAACCTTATTGCAATTCCATCAGTTTGATGTTGAATGGGTCAATAATGGTGTAGATGGTTTGGCTTTGCTCGGAAAGCAAGCTTTTGATTTGGTGTTGCTGGATTTGGGTTTACCTTTGATGGATGGTATGCAAATCCTTAAACAAATTCGTCAACGCACGGCAATGCCCGTGTTGATTATCTCAGCGCGTGATCAACTTCAGTATCGCGTCGATGGTCTAAATCAAGGTGCAGACGATTATCTGATTAAGCCCTATGAGTTTGATGAGTTGTTGGCTCGTATCCATGCTTTATTGCGCCGTGGCAATACTGTCATGAATCAGAATAAGGGTAATATCCAACTTCTTAAAAGTGGTGATCTTGTTCTCGATGTGGAACAGCATTTAGCGATGTTTAAAGGGGAGCAAATCGAACTCTCGAACCGAGAATGGGCGATTCTGATTCCGATGGTGACACATCCTAATAAGATTTTTTCAAAGGCAAATCTAGAAGATAAGTTGTATGATTTTGATAGTGAAGTCACCAGTAATACAATCGAAGTGTATGTTCATCATTTACGTGCAAAGTTGGGTAAAGACTTTATTCGGACAATTCGTGGATTAGGCTATCGACTAGGGCAACCTTAATAATGCTAAAGATATCTAAGCAATTTTCACTGAAAAAAAGACTGATTTGGGGGACTTCACTTTTCAGTCTTTTGCTTGGATGTCTGCTGGTATTTACTGCTTATAAAATTGCATTGTATGAAGTCGATGAGATTCTAGATACGCAAATGCAGTATATGGCGGAACGATCTGTCACGCAGCCGATGACCACGATCGCCAGTAAAGTTGAGTTGCATCGTAGTTATCATGAGGAAGATTTACTGGTTGATATTTGGGCATATAAAGATCATAGCCATTTATCACATCATACCCATTTGCTTATTCCGCCAGTACAACAAGCAGGTTTTTATAGCCAAGAAACCCCTCAAGGTAAATGGCGAGTATATGCGATCCCTTTGAAAGACTATCAAATCCAAGTCAGTCAGCAAGAAAGTGTGCGTAAGAATTTTGCATGGGAATTGGCTGGGAGTATGTTTATTCCCTATGTGTTGCTTTTGCCATTTGCCATCATCATTCTCGCATTTATTATTAGTTTAAGTTTAAAACCTTTGGATGATTTCAAGGCAGAGCTAACACAGCGTGATTCAGATGGCTTAGCTCCGATTGATAGTGGAGAGTATCCACAAGAGTTGATACCGACCATTGAAGAAATGAATCATTTATTTGCACGCATTCAGCATGCTCAAGCTGAACAAAAACAATTTATTGCAGATGCAGCACATGAACTCAGAACTCCTGTGACTGCGTTAAATTTGCAGACGAAAATTCTGATGAGCCAATTACCAGAACAACAGTCTTTACAAAATTTAAGTAAGGGGCTGGCCCGTATTCAGCATTTGGTCACTCAATTACTGGCGTTGGCGAAGCAGGATGTTGGCTTAATGTTGGTCGAACCACATAGCCAATTTCGTTTAAATGATGTTGTATTGGACTGTATCGAACAACTGGTTAGTTTGTCGATGCAAAAAGAAATTGATCTAGGGTTTGAACGCAATGACATTGTGGAGATGCAAAGCCTTGAATCCACAGTACATTCGATTATATTTAATCTGATTGATAACGCGATTAAATACACCCCCAATCAAGGTATTATCAATATTTCTGTATATAGCGACGATAAAGATTTTGCCTGTATTCAAATTGAAGACAGTGGTACAGGTATCGATCCTGAAAAGTATGATGAGGTTCTGAAACGTTTTTATCGTGTCCATCATCATTTGGAAGTGGGTAGTGGCTTAGGATTGTCCATTGTTGATAAAGCTACGCAACGTTTGGGGGGACGTTTAACCTTGGCTCAAAGTAAAGATTTGGGAGGATTATCCGTGACTGTTCGACTTCCCAAAACCCTTGAACGACATACTTAGTATCAGTTCTATAAAACATAAATTAAGTGCTGCTATTTACTTCTGATTGTTCTTTTAAATAGCGTAAAAATAAAACACATTTTTGGATACGTTTTCCATCATTACCGACTTTTTTGATGTTTAAATGAGATATCCAGTTTAGGCGTTTTCCAACTTTACAAATGTCTTTATAGACTTGTGGTTCAGCCAATAATACTTGATAAAGTGTGTGGCTGGCATCATTTAATTGTTCAAATTCAAAATGATAGGCAGTTGAAAATATAAATAATAGCCAGTCGCGAACAAAACAGTCATGTAGACTAAGCACATCTCCAGGATCTGTCTCAAAATCAATAAAACTAAAGTGGTTCTGCTCATCAATTAAAATATTACGCGCAAAAGCTTCACTTAAATAACCTCCTTTAAAATGGATGTTCTGGATTTCTTGTATTGCTTGTTCAAATAACGAAAGTTGTACACTAGGCTTTTTTTTACGGCCTGCGAGAGCTTGATCAAGTTGTTTTACTTTACTTTGACGTTGTATGCTGAGATCTTCTAGTAGAATTCCTTTTTCTGAGATAGCAAGTACATTCGGTGTAGAAATACCAAGTTGTTTGAGTTGATTAATGCGGTTAAATTCACACTGGATTGCTTTGCTACCACCTTGATTTGGAACAGGCATGATTGCGCCCAAATTGAAAATTTTGGCGAGCCATTTCAGGGGCGTGTATAACCATAAGCCATGACGTTCAGATGCTTTCTTTAACCATACTTTACCCGTGCTTAATTCATATGCTTGGATTGAATCTTGTTGAGTCGTAACTGTGGTATCTAAGAATTTTTGAAAGTCATCCATGTGCAGCTATTTATTCCTAAGTCATCATACTCATTTCAATGAGGACTCACTTTATCATATTGTGGCTTAATTACGGAATTGAAATATAGCGATGTGTGATGGCGAAAAGAAAATTAATGGCTTATATTTCAGCATAAAGCAACCAAGTCGGCTGCTTTATGCTTGCGATGAACTTAATGCAAAATTTTATCCAGAAACTGCTGAGCACGCTCGCCGCGTGGTGTACCAAAGAACTCATCTTTGGAACAATCCTCAACAATTTTTCCTTGATCCATGAAAATAATACGATTTGCGACCTGACGAGCAAAACCCATTTCATGGGTAACACACATCATCGTCATCCCTTCCTTGGCAAGTCCAACCATCACGTCAAGCACTTCATTGATCATTTCAGGATCAAGTGCAGATGTAGGTTCATCAAACAACATCGCAATCGGATCCATACTCAACGCACGGGCAATCGCGACACGTTGTTGTTGCCCACCTGAAAGCTGTGCAGGGTATTTATTGGCTTGTGCGCTTAGTCCAACGCGGTCGAGATAAGCCAAACCTTTCTTGTTCGCTTCTGCTTCTGAACGACCTAACACTTTAATCTGAGCAATGGTTAGATTTTCGGTAATACTGAGGTGAGGAAATAATTCAAAGTGTTGAAACACCATTCCGACTCGACTGCGTAATTTGGTCATATCGGTTTTGGAATCATGAATCGGTACACCATCTACAAAAATTTTACCCTGTTGAAATGGCTCAAGACCATTTACAGTTTTAATCAATGTCGATTTTCCTGAACCTGATGGACCGCAAACGACAACCACTTCACCTTGGCAGATTTGAGTAGAACAGTCGGTCAGTACCTGAAATTTTTCATACCACTTACTGACATTTTGGAGGTCTATCATTACTTTATTATCACTCATACACGTAACCTCCTTTGTAAACGTTTCACTGCAAATGTTGCGATGGCACTAACGGTAAAGTACACCAACCCTGCAAATAAAATATATTGGGTGAGTAAGCCCATTAGATCCCCACGGACATAGTTTGTTCTGAAAAAATCCAGTAGACCAATGGCATATACCATGGTGGAATCCTGAAATAGAATAATAGTTTGTTGAAGTAATAGTGGGGTCATTTTTCGAAATGCTTGAGGCAGGATTATCAGACGCATGGACTGACCATAACTCATGCCGAGAGCGGCCGCTGCAGCAACCTGACCTTTTGGAATTGATTGGATACCAGCACGCACAATTTCAGAAAAATAAGCAGCTTCAAATAACATGAACGCCACGATACTAGAGACTAAAGCAGTATCAATGGTCAGATATTTACCTGTGATCGAGGTGTAAATAAACGGTACCGCAAAATAAAACCACATCAGTACCAGCAGCAGGGGAATGGAACGAAAGAGGTTCACATAAGCTTGTGCGATTAGGTTCAAGACTTTAATTGAAGATAAACGCATTAGTGCAAGCAGCGTACCAATAAAAATACCGCCAATTGTGGCAATCACGACCACTTTTATTGTGATGCTGAAACCGTGCCAAAGGGCAGGGCCAGATTGTTGTAAATCATTCAGAAAAGAAGTTAGCCATTCCATACTACTTACCTCCTGAAATTAGACCAGGAATACGCAGACGTTTTTCCAGTAGGTTCATTGCAGAAATCAAGCAGATGTTGATGACGATAAAAATGATGGTGACAATGGTGTAAATTTCGATGGTATTTTGCGTGTATTCACTAATAGTTTTCATCTGTGAAATAATTTCCGCAACCCCGACAAGGGAGGCCACAGAGGTATTTTTTACACAGTTCGTTAACTCTGAACTCAGTGGGGGTAAAATTGTACGGAAAGACTGTGGCAGAATCACATAGCGATACAGTTGTGCCGTAGAAAAGCCCATTGCATAGCCTGCATTGATTTGACCTTGGGGTAAGGCTTCAATGCCCGTTCTTACTTGTTCACAAACACGTGCAGCGGTAAATAGTCCGAGTCCGATACTGGCAGAAATCAATGCGGTGGTATTGGCACCAAGATCACTCATCCACCAGTTTTTAATTGGCGCAGGGAGAAAGTTTGGAAACACATAAAACCAGATAAATAACTGAATGAGTAAAGGTACATTCCTAAACACCGTGACGTAGGCGGTACCTATGGCTCTGGCTGTTTTATTTGGAAGTGTACGCATAATGCCAAGGATACTACCGAGAAGCATGGCAATCGTCCACGCTACTACAGCAATAACCACCAGCCATCCTAGACCCGTTACAACCCAGTTTAAGTAAGTGGTATCGCCCACACCCGTTGATTGCCACAAAACTCCCCAGTTCCAGCTATAAGTCATAATAACTCCTGAGAAGAAGCGGGAGAACATCCATTGTTCCCCGGTTCCGCAATAATATTTTCGATATAAGTGATTGGGTTATTGATCCCGATCATGCGGATTGCTGATTAACGCTTTAAGTTGATCAGACATAGCAAAGTTCAGGTTAATATTTTTAGGTGGAATTGGTTGTTGGAACCATTTTTCGTACATTTGGTTAATTTCACCTGAAGCATAGGTGGCTTTAATGGCATCATCGACCACTTGTTTAAATCCGGTATCACCTTTGCGCAACATACAGCCATAAATTTCTTGGATAGGTGCAGTGCCCACAATGTCCCATTTATTCGGATCTTTGGCTTTTGATTTTTCACCCGCAAGTAAAATGTCATCCATCATGAACGCAACCGCACGGCCATTTTGTAACATCAGGAATGATTCAGCATGATCTTTGGCAGAAATGATTTCACCAATACCCAATTCCTGTTGATGCTGACGGATATAACGTTCTGAGGTCGTACCAGCCGTGGTTACCAATTTTTTGCCCTTAAGGTCGGCAAAATCTTTAATTCCAGAATCTTTGGCTGTTAATAGTCGTGAACCAACTTCAAAGAAACCCACTGAGAAATCAACTTGTTGTTGGCGTTCTTTATTATTGGTGGTGGAACCACATTCCAGATCTACGGTACCGTTTGATACGAGGGGAATACGATTCTGGCTGGTGACAAGGTTATAACGGATTTTCAGATCTGGCATATTCAGTTTTTGCTTAACAGCCTCAACCACTTTCAGCTGTAAATCATGAGCATATCCTACAGGCTGATTTGGATTGCCAGCAATATAAGAAAATGGAATAGAAGAATCGCGATAACCCAGCACGATAGTGCCAGAGCTTTTGATTTTATTTAAGGTACCTGAGGTAGAGACATCACCTTCAGTTGCTTTATCACCTGCGGCTGGGGCTTTATTATCACTACAGGCACTCAGGCCGAACATTAAAGCACTTGCGCAAAGCAAAGAGGTCATGGTGCGTTTAGGTGTCATGTACAAAACTCCTTTTGTATCGTTATGGACGCATTCGTAATTGTTACTATTGAGCGGTCAGTTTTTATGAAAAATAATATCTTTTTTCATGTATAAAAATACATTAGTTTTCATATTAATAGACTTCAATACGGTTGCTCAAGCGATATTTTTTACGGTTTTGTTAAACGTAACTATGGATCAATCACGCAATTTAATAGCGAACGAATTACAGTAAAAATTGCAGGAAAAAGAAAGCATAATACATGCCACAACTTGTATTTTTGGCGAGGATAAATTTCAGCGTAAATTTTAGGATGTAAAACCATAGATGACATTAGAACTAGGTTTCGTTCTAGATGTTATATGTCGTCAAAGATTAAAATAAGCGCCGTGATTGATCGGTAATTCTTTAAATGAATATCGACGTCGAAAAAAAAAGCGGCTAGATCGCCGCTTTAAATAATTGAAAAATTAGAACATTGATTGCTCTGAGTTCGCTGAAATTTTATGAATAGATAGGTCGGCACCGCGAAACTCATCTTCTTGAGATAAGCGAATACCTATAGTGAGCTTCAATAGACCATAGACGATGAAACCACCGATTAAAGCCACACTAATGCCCAATCCTGTACCGATTAATTGTGAAATAAAAGATACACCACCCAAACCGCCAAGTGCTTGTTGGCCAAAAATACCTGCAACGATGGCGCCGAATGCACCGCAAATACCATGTAAAGGCCAAACACCAAGTACATCATCGACTTTAAGTTTATTTTGAGTATAAGTGAAAAAGTACACAAAAATCGCACCTGCACTTGCACCAATCACTAATGCACCAATTGGATGCACAATATCGGAGCCTGCACAGATTGCCACAAGTCCTGCCAACGGGCCATTATGTAAGAAACCCGGGTCATTTTTCCCCATGAAATTGGCTGCCAACGTACCACCCGCCATAGCCATGAGTGAGTTAATGGCGACGAGTCCTGAGATGGCCTCAACACGTTGCGCGCTCATTACATTAAAGCCAAACCAACCCACGATCAAAATCCATGAACCCAAAGCCAGGAAGGGAATAGATGACGGTGGATGAGCACTTACGCGTCCATCTTTATAGCGACCATTTCGTGCACCCAACAACAAGACTGCTGCAAGTGCGATCCAGCCCCCCATCGCATGGACGACGACTGAGCCAGCAAAATCATGGAACGGGGCACCAAACTGATTTTCCAACCATGTTTGTACACCATAATTGCCATTCCAAATCATACCTTCAAAAAATGGGTAGATCAGTGCGACTAATAATAAAGTGGCTAATGCTTGTGAGCGCATCTTCGCGCGTTCTGCGATACCACCTGAAACAATCGCAGGAATCGCTGCGGCAAAGGTGAGCAAGAAGAAGCAACGCATGAGGTCATAGCCATGATTGGCAGATAGTAATTCGCCAGTCACGAGGAAATTTTGACCATAAGCAATCCAGTAGCCGACAAAGAAGTAGGCAATTGCAGAGATACAGAAGTCGGTGAGGATTTTACTAAGTGCATTGACTTGGTTCTTATGGCGTACTGTTCCTAGTTCGAGGAAAGCAAATCCAGCGTGCATAGAGAGGACGAGTACAGCACCAAGTAATAGAAAAAAGATATCTACGTTTTGCATAACATGCTCGATATAAGTGCTAAACCCAATTTTGGTGCAAATAAAACGATCATTTTTTGCACCAAAATGGATTTAATTCATCTAAAAACTAGAGCGATCTATAAAAAGCTCATTTTGATGCACTGAGATATGCAAAAAACGCACCAATTTAGAGGTAATATTTTATTTTTGGTGAAAAGTAGTGCATTTTGGCTTTTGGGTAGAAGCCTAAGCGATTATTTGATATTAAATGGAAAATGAGCATGCATGATGGTGTGACAGAGCTAGATGCTTCTAATTTATAAAGTTCATATCGTACTTAAGTGTAATAACGGGTTTAAAACAAACTGTAAATCATCTTTAATCAATACCAATAAGTTGATTTTTGAAATATCCAAGCACTGCAACATTAAAAGCTGAGTAAAGTAATGAATAGTATTATTCTGGCCCTATTTCCTTTGGTGGCATTGATTGCATCAGGATATCTATTTAAAAAATATCATTTCCTGAGTCAAGATTTTTGGGCAGGTGCAGAAAAGCTAAATTACTATATTTTATTTCCTGCTTTATTATTCAATACCTTATCGACCACAAAGGTGGACTTTCAAAGTCTGAGTACAGCGATATTCGCTATGTTCTTTGTCGTGCTGCTCGTGACGGCTTTTATGTATGTATTGCGAATGTTTTGGAATATTCAGCCTGCTCGTTTTGGTGTACATGTCCAAAGTTTGGTTCGTTTCAATACTTACATTGGTTTAGCGTTGGTTGCTTCTTTATTCCAAAAAGAAGGACTGGCGATTTTGGTGATTTTACTGGCGCTGTGTATTCCATTGGTCAATGTGATTTCAGTGCTGGCTTTAACGTCTAAAGAGCAAATGGCGGTTAAACCTGTTTTGATTGCGTTGCTGAAGAATCCGTTGATTGTTTCTTGTATTGTGGGTGGTGTGGTTAATGTCTTAAATATTCCGATTTGGGATGGTCTTTCTAGTTTGATCAAGCTGTTTTCAGCATCGAGTTTGCCACTGGGTTTGTTATGTGTTGGCGCGGCTTTACAGTTTATGCAGATGAAAAAAGATATTGTGGTGTTAGTTGCCGATACTTTTGCTCGACTTTTGGCTGTACCAGCTTTGGCATTTATGGTCTGTACATGGTTAGGCTTGCCAAGCCTACAAACTCAAATTTTAGTGGTGTTTTTTGCTTTGCCAACGGCTTCTGCTGCTTATATTTTAACGAAAGTCTTGGGTGGGGATAGTCAACTCATGGCAGCGGTGATTAGCTTTCAAACTTTATGTGCGGCTGTAACGCTACCAGTAGTGATTTGGTGGGTATCTTGAACTATAAATCAAGTGACAAGATACTCTTCATGCTTAAACATAAGGATATTATTCTATACTTATAAAGAGTTAATTCCTTATTTGTCTTATTATTCAATTCTTCTTTTCAGGTAGATGAACATGTCCTTTGATCTCAAAGTCAGTTTTAAACAAAGGTCTGAACCATCTGCACAGCAGAAAAAGCTCAATCGTTTGATTGCTCAAATTAAACAGCAAAAAATCAGTCTTGCCACATGGAAAAATGCGCAAGACGAGATTCAACAACATACCCGACAAAAGTTAATGCCAGTGTACCGTGAACTACATGAGGTATTGTTTCTACAATTAGAGCAACTTTGGCAAATGTTGCAATCACATACATTTTCCAAAACTGACTTACAACAACTCGATGAGAAAATCGCACAACTTGCCCGTATGTTGAAACGCTCACAAATGTTGGATGAAGAACAACTCAATCTTGTGAAGCAGATCGATACCTTTTATCAGCAACACGCACAACAATCTGTTAAAAAGCCTAAAAAAGCACAGTCAAAAAAGTTTGAGTATCAAGCATCATCTGAACAGAGCATCGAACAACATGCAGAACAAGCAAGCGAACTAGAAAATGACTTTGAGCAATATGCGGTGGATCAGCAACAGGCAAGAGAAAAAGCCAAGCAGTTATGCCAGCAACAGAAACGTGAACAAGCCGAGCAACTGGCAGCACAGTCACTTAAAACGGTGTATTTAAAAATTGCTGCGATGATTCATCCTGACCGTGAGCAAGATGAAACCAAGAAAGCAGAAAAAACCGAATTGTTCCAACAAGCCAGTCAGGCGTATGAACGGCAGGATTTATTTTATTTGTTGAAACTCCAGTTACAGCTTGAACAGAATAACGGTGTAGGGGTGAAAGAGTTATCTGCGGAGCAAGTGAAGTTTTATAAACTGGCTTTAGATGCGCAAAGTCAGCAGCTTGAAAGTCAAATCGAAGAAATTTTGGATTCTTTTCAGTTGGCGAAAAAGGTAAAAGCCGAGCATGTGCATATCAGTGATGTGTACAAAGCGATTGATGCGGACTGTGCTGAGTTAAAGCAGCAGTTGAAGTGGGAAAAGGAACGTTTAAAGCATATGAAAAAAGTGAGTGGGGTGGAGATGTTGTTGGAGCATGGGGTGCTTTAATGTAATACACCCTCTCCATATAAAAGAGGGTAGAAATCTTTTTTATTAAATAGCCACAGAAGGGAATTTTGGAAAAACTAAATTATAATTATTGAAGATTTATTCTAATATCGTGAATTTAATATTATTTACTTGAAATAAAAGTATTCGGTATACAGGCGGAGTAATATTCAAGCTTTCTATATTCTACTCCCATATCATTATTTTTATTATCTAATAGGTTTCTTTGTATCCAATTGCCAGAATCATCAAATTTGTAGTCTTTAAAACTTACATTCGTATCATTATGAGTATAATTAAGGATTTTCGATAATACAGAATTCTCATATTGATATTCTATTTTTGAATTCTCGCGCATATCTTGTAAGGATGATTTTATCAGACCGTTGTGATTATATAGTTTTTCAATAGGTGGCATGAAATGATATGGAGGAGCATTGGCCAATATGATTTTTTCAAGTTCACCATTTTGAGAGCTAATTTGTATTGTTTGAACTGACATAAGTTGAAGGTTATTGTTTGGGGTATTAGAATAATGTTTGTAAATTTGAGTAGTTGGAGTATATTCTATAGTTACTTTTTTAGATAAAATGTTTGAAGAAATCTTTGGATAATAAGCAATGATTTGAGGTCTATTTTCTTTATCGTAATGAGTAACAGAGCCAATCAAGTAATTATTTCGCTCCATAGCTTGATTATTCGTATATAAATGATGCTTTATAAGTTTGGAAGATTTTTTATCGAATTCCCACTCTTGTCCAAAAGATCCCATTGATGGGGAATCAATTTGTCTTAATACTCCGTTGGGTAAAAAGTAAATTTGTACTTCGTCAAACTTAAAAGGACTAAATTTTTGTTTAGTCCAAGTATTTAAGCTTTTTATATTACCTTTTAAATATAAATCATTTTTATTAAGGATTAACTTTTCAGGTATCTCAATTTGGGCATGAACTTGTTTTGTTACGAAAAGAGCTATAATAAATAGGCCATTAAATATTATTTTCAATTTTATATTCCTTAAATTATAAATAAAAGGGCTGAATAATCAGCCCTTTATACAACAGATTTGATTAAATATGCAACACCTTAAAGCGCAGCAATCTGCTCCATACTTTGCTTAATTTTCGCTAACTGATTAGCAAACTCAGCCAATTTCACTTTTTCACCTTCAACTACGGCTGCTGGTGCTTTAGCGACAAAACCTTCGTTAGAAAGTTTATTGGCAATTTGATCATGTTGCTTTTGAACCTTATCCAAGTCCTTCTGCAAACGGCCCAATTCAGCTTTAGGATCAATCAAGCCTTTCATCGGTACAAATACAGATGCATGGCTTACAACGCTAGAGCATGAAAGAGGTGGCTCTTGCTCATTGGTCAAGAACTCAATGCTTTCAACTTTCGCGAGTGCTTTGAACAATGCTTCGATACGGATGATTTGCTCACGCTCTGCATCAGAAATGTTCTTGAGCAATACAGGCAATAAACGTGCATTACCTAAGCCCATTTCACCACGGATGTTACGTACTGCACCGATCAAACCTTGTAACCACTGCATATCTGCTTCAGCTTGATCATTGATCTTCGCTTGATCAGGAACAGGGTATTGTGCAGTCATAATCGTTGCACCACCTTTGCCTAACATCGGCGCAAGGGTTTGCCAGATTTCTTCTGTCAAATACGGCATGAGTGGATGTGCCAAACGTAGTGAAGATTCCATCACTGCAAGCAATACACGACGAACCTCAGCTTTACGCTCTTCAGATACATTCGCATCATTGAGAACAGGCTTAGTTAACTCAACGTACCAGTCGCAGTATTCATTCCAAATAAAGTCATAGATTGCTTGTGCTGCTAGGTCTAAACGATATGTTGCAAACGCTTGATGCACCGCAGCTTCTGCTTTTTGCAAACGGCTGATGATCCACTGTTCTGGAAGTTCCCAAAGATCAGGACGCGCTTCTTGACCAACTGTTTGACCTTCAACATTCATCAGGACGAAACGTGTTGCATTCCAAATCTTGTTACAGAAGTTACGATAGCCTTCAACACGCTTTAAGTCGAACTTAATGTCACGACCTGTATTTGCAAGTGCGCAGAAGGTGAAACGTACTGCATCCGTACCATAAGCATTGATGCCGTCTGGGAATTCTTTGCGCGTTGATTTCTCAATTTTCGCAGCATCTTTCGGATTCATTAAGCCCGTTGTACGTTTCGCAACAAGACTTTCTAAATCAATACCGTCGATCAAATCTAATGGATCAAGGACGTTCCCTTTAGACTTCGACATTTTTTGACCTTCACCATCGCGTACTAAGCCGTGAACGTAAACCGTCTTGAATGGAACTTGTGATGAACCATCTTCATTCTTCATAAAGTGCATGGTCATCATGATCATGCGCGCAACCCAGAAGAAGATAATGTCAAAACCAGTCACCAACACATCTGTTGGATGGAAGGTTTTAAGGAAATCATTCGCTGCATCTTTTTGTGCGTCGCCAGTCCAACCCAAAGTTGAGAATGTCCAAAGCGCAGATGAGAACCATGTGTCCAAAACGTCTTCGTCTTGTTTCAGCTCTACATCAGCAGCGATGTTGTTTTTGCTACGAACTTCTTCTTCGTTGCGACCCACGTAGATGTTGCCATCGAGATCATACCAAGCAGGGATACGGTGACCCCACCAGAGTTGACGAGAGATACACCAGTCTTGAATATCACGCATCCAAGACATATACATGTTGGTGTATTGCTCAGGAACAAACTTGATACGACCATCTTGAACCGCTTCAATTGCAGGTTCAGCAAGTGGTGCAATTTTCACATACCATTGGTCTGTCAATAATGGTTCAACGATCACACCTGAACGGTCACCACGTGGTGCTTTTAAGTCATAAGGTTGGATTTGATCTAACCAGCCTTCAGCTTCCGCTTGTTCAACCAATTTTTTACGCGCCGCAAAACGCTCTAAACCGATATAGTCTGCAGGGGCAGGAAGCAGTTGTGAAATTTGCTCACCCGCTTTAGCGATGTATTCAAACTCGGCCAAAACTTCTGCATTTTTGTTGAAGATATTGATAATCGCTAGACCACAACGTTTACCTACTTCATAGTCATTGAAGTCATGCGCAGGTGTGATCTTTACACAGCCTGTACCGAAGTCTTTTTCAACGTATTCATCAGCAACAACAGGAACTAAACGACCTGTGATCGGTAGAACAATGTTTTTACCAATGAGGTGTGCATAGCGTTCATCTTCAGGATGTACTGCAACGGCAGTATCGCCCAATAATGTTTCAGGACGTGTCGTTGCAACCACAAGGTAGTCATTGCCATCTTTGGTTTTTAGCGATTTATCTTCAAAGAAATATTTAAAGTGCCACAAAGAGCCTTTTTCTTCTTTGCTTTCAACTTCAAGATCAGAAAGGGCTGTTTGTAGTTTTGGATCCCAGTTCACCAAACGCTTACCACGATAGATCAAACCATCTTCGTGAAGTTTAACAAACACTTCTTTCACCGCATTGGATAAACCTTCATCCATCGTGAAGCGTTCACGTGACCAGTCGACTGATGAGCCTAGACGACGGATTTGACGCGTAATCGTTCCGCCTGATTGTTCTTTCCATTCCCAAACTTTGTCGATGAACTTTTCACGACCCAAGTCATGGCGGTTAATCCCTTGTAGGCCCAGTTGACGCTCGACGACCATCTGCGTTGCAATCCCCGCATGGTCAGTTCCTGGTTGCCATAAGGTATTTTTACCCATCATACGGTTATAACGGGTGAGGGCATCCATAATGGCATTGTTAAAGCCATGACCCATGTGCAAGCTACCCGTGACGTTTGGTGGTGGAATCATGATACAGAATGATTCACCTTGACCTGACGGTTTGAAATAACCCTGTTGTTCCCAGATTTGATACCATTTTTTCTCGATCTCGGTTGGGTCGTAAGTCGTTGCGATATTTTGAGCAGATTGAGCGTCAGTCATAGTACAGAAGATCAAAAATGAATAAAAAATTGCATCTATTGTAGCAAAAATCTATCGAATCTGTTGGCATTTCACCGCTGGCAAAGCGTATCTGCTTAAATAACTTTACAAAGTTTAAATAAGCCGACGAAATGCGTTGGTTTTTTGATAATAAAAAGTTAAATTTATGTATATTGGATCACATAATTAAATAATGCTGATGCATAAAACAACAAAATAACAATGCTAAAACTAAGAAAAGGATGATTTCAATGAGCTATTCAATCCTATTAAAAATTAATACAACGACCTATAGCCAGTTTGAGGCGATACGCCAACAATTAAATACAGGGAGTGATGAAAACCAATCGCGTGTGTTGGGGGAAGTGCTATCTGATATCGCTTGCGATATTGTGGAGCAGGTTTTTTCAGTGCTGTTGATTCAAAATCGAAAACTAACCCATTTAACCCAAAAATATACAGGTGAATCTGAAAAAATCATTCAGCAAATTATCGCTGCGGTTCGTAAATACATGCCGTGGTCGATTGCATTGTTTGGCAATGAGCGTTTATGTCCATTCGTCAATTACTTTTCCAATATGATTAAGTATCATGATGAGCAAGTGTATGTATCGTATCCGATTGACCATCATTTGGTACAACAAGCACATGCTTTGGTCGAGCAATTAAAAAACAATGAGATTCAAGATATGATGGATGTGTTTCAAACACTGATTCAAATCGTAGATTTGGGAGTGACCAATCTGATTCGTGAACCGAAAAAATGTCTCAATTTTAATCGTGTCGTGGATAAAACACTGAATGGTGTGATCAATCTCACTGCAAATCTAAGTTATAAACGACTCGAAAAAATGGGTGAGCAAGTGGATGCGGGGGCGGCTACAGCATGTGTTAACCATTTTTTGGCATTTATGCATACAGAACCGAATTAGGTTGTGCTACATTCATGAAGTAAAAGCCAGAATGATAGAATAGATTTTTACTTTAAAATTTGAAAAAGGCTTGTTTTGACAAGTCTTTTTTTATTTATAGAACTCAAAAATTAAGGTTGTGAGGATGAAGACCGCTGTTTATTTAAGTATTCATGCAGATACTTATGCAAGGTTTGCGCATATTCGAACGCAATTATTGCAAGGGAATAAAGAAAGTCAGGCCAATGCGTTGGGTAATGTATTGTCTGAAATGGCTTGTGAAGTGATTGAACAGGTTTTTATGGTGCTACTACAAGAAAACCAGGATCACTCAAGAACAGGTGAATCTGAAAAAGTAATTCAGCAAATTTTAGAAGCGATTCGCAAATATATGCCTTGGTCAGTTTCTTTTTTTGGAAATGATCGACTGATTCCCTTGGTTGAATATTTATCCAAAACTTTGCAAATCGAAGATGATCATATATACATGACTTATCCTGTAGAGCCGCAACTCGCTCAGCAAGTTACAGCATCTGCACAAAAGTTAGCTGCAGGTAATCAGCAGGAAATCCAGCACGCACTTAAGCTTTTAACAGAGGTGATTGATGTTGGGGTAACCCACCTGATTCGAGAACCGAAAAAATGTTTAAAATTTAACTTTGTAGTCGATAAAACCTTAAATGGCGTGATCAATATGACAACGCATCTTGGTTACAAGCGCTTAGAAAAGTTAGGCACTCAACTTGATCAACAGATGGCATCGACTTATGTGGATTATTTTCTAAAGTTTATGCGCCAGCAAGCATAGGTAGGGAAGAAATATGGCAAAGCTAAAGAGTCTTGAAAATAAAATAGTTTGGATTACAGGTGCATCTTCTGGCTTGGGCAAAGCTTTGGCTCGTGAATGTGCATTACAAGGTGCACAAGTGGTCTTAACTTCACGCCGTTATGATGAACTGGAGTCAGTGCGTGTCGGTTTGTTTAAGCCAGAACAACATATTTCTATTGCTGCAGATATTACCGATGAATCACAAGTTCGCCATGCGTATGAGCAAGTATTGGCATGTAAAGGGCGCATCGACTGGTTGATCAATAATGCAGGCTTAAGTCAGCGTGCATTGATTCAAGATACAACGATGCAAACTGAACGTGCCATCATGGAAGTGGATTATTTCTCACAAGTGTTTCTAACTAAAACGGTACTTCCGACTTTCTTGAAACAGAAATCTGGTCGAGTGATATTTGTTTCGAGTGTTGCGGGGCTATTGGGAACTCAATACCGCGCGAGCTATTCTGCCGCGAAAGGCGCTATTCATATGTGGGCGAATAGTTTGCGTGCCGAAGTTGCAAAAGAAGGAGTTGAAGTTTCTGTGGTATTCCCAGGTTTTGTCAAAACCAATGTTTCTTTTAATGCCTTAAATGGAGAAGGAAAGCCACAAGGCTACCAAGATGAAGCGATTGAAAATGGATTAGATGCCGATATTTTTGCAGAACGTGTAGTTGCCTCATTGATGTCGGGAGAGGAATATATTGTTGTGGGAGGTAAAAAAGAGCAACTCGGTGTGCTTGTATCTCGTTTATCACCAAGTTTGTTATACAAAATGATCCGCAAGAGTAAAGTGAAGTAGTAGATAGAATAGGCGAAAAAATGAAAGGTGATTCTAACGAGACACATTCACTCACGAAAAAGCGTGTATCACTTCTCTCAATCATTCTTTATCTGTTATTTGCAGTTCCGGTGAGTATTTTTATTGCTGGGTTGGTTGCTCTGTTATTGGTAACGATAAACGATATCTCTAATTTGGAAGGGGCGAGGGGGTATGCGTGGATTGGATGGCTTATGATCATCGCACCTTTCATTTATATACTGTGCTTAATCATATTGTCGATCCTGATAAAGAAATATCCAAAAGCATTATCTCTAATGAATTGGATATTTGCCGTCTTGTCTTTATGCTTAATCTTTTCTTTAACCCTCATGTAATAGCTCAGACAAGGCTAGATAAAATCTCAATCATAAAGTGCAAGACGGTAAGTCTATGTGGGCAAGCCGCTTTATTTTGGCTCTACAATCACCGTTCCATAAGCAAATACTTCAACCATACCACCTTGCATCCCCATTTCAGTGGTACTTAAACGTACCCCTAGAATTTGATGACCGCCCATGGCTCTCGCTTGTTGCTTCAAACGTACAATCGCTTCACGGCGTGCACGTTCAACGATGCTTTCATAACTGACCAAGCGCCCCCCTAAAATATTTTTAATAGAGGCAAGGATGAATTTAAAATAATCATGCGAGATCACGACATTACTGCTAATTAAGTGCCCTGGATGTTCACTACTTGCAAAGCGGCGGCTATCGATTTGGATATCTGCCAATAGACGTTCATTTTCGTCCAATTCTCTCAAATGCTTTTGCTCGTTATGACGACCAAATCCCCAGCCTACAGAAAATAAAATGAGAAAAATGACAATTTGAAAAATTAAGCCATCCATTCGATATTCCTATGAACTAAATGGATCAGGGAGTTTTGGGGTAATCGGTTGTACCACAACGGCAGTGCCATAGACGAACAGTTCAGATGCACCTTGTGTGATACTAGAGGTTGAGAAACGAATACCCACCACTGCATTTGCACCTAAGCTTTGCGCTTTATCGATCATCCGTTGCATGGCTTCTTGGCGAGACTCTTCTAACAGTTCGGTATACGCAGTTAATTCGCCACCAACAATGTTTTTTAAGCCCGCAAGAAAGTCACGTCCGACATGTTTACTGCGTACAGTGCTGCCATAGACTACATCGAGTTGACGTAAGATCGTATGACCGGGTACAGATTCTAAATTACTCAATAACATTATTTTTTTGACCATTAAAAATTCTTTTTGAAGATAAGAAATATTGAATCAACTTGCAATAAAAAAGCTCACTGATTTGCAGTGAGCTTTTTTTTAATAACCGAAAGGTTACTTGTTGTAGTGCTTTTCAGAACTTGAAGGTTGAAGCGTTACCGTTTCATTGGTTGAGGCTTTTAAACCACCACCCAATGTTTTGTACAGTTCAACCTGATTGTTCTGTTCAGCTTGTTGCAATAACAATAAACCTTGCTCTGCTGCATATGCTGAACGTTGCGCATCCAATACAGTTAAATAACTATCAATCCCAGCGCGGAAACGTGCATTTGAAAGTCTATAAGTTGTATTGGTCGCTTCAACCAAACGTTGTTGCGCTGCAAGACGATCACCGATGTTGGCACGTGTCGCAAGGGCATCATTTACTTCACGGAAAGCAGATTGAACTGACTTTTCATAGTTCGACAATGCAATCTTCTGATCAGTTTCTGAGATTTTGACATTGGCACGACGTGTACCCCAGTCAAAAATCGGCATATCAAGGCTTGGACCGATTGACCACATGCTGTTCGCTGACTTAAATAAATCACTTAAATCAGTTGAGGCGTAGCCTGCAGTACCTGTCAAGCTAATGCTTGGGAATAACTGTGCTTTTGCCGCACCAATGTTGGCACCCGCAGCGCTTAATTGATATTCGGCTGCTTTGACATCTGGACGGTTGTTCAGTAAGTCACTTGGCAAACCAGTAGAAAATACATTCTGTTGAGTAACACGTTTCACAGGTTGCACAGGCAACAGGTTTTGCGGTACAGGTTGACCTACTAAAAGATTCAGTAAGTTTGCTGCTTGTGCAATTTGTGTCTTGTAATTTGCAACGTCATTACGCGCTGTTTCAACAGAGATCTGAGCCTGACGTAACGGAACTTCGCTGTCGATACCAACATCAAAGCGTCGTTTGTTCAGGTTATAAGATTCTTGTTGCGCTTTAAAGGTTTGCTCAGCAAGCTTTAAGTTCGCTGTTGCAAATGAATAATTTAACCAAGCTTGAGTGACTTGGCTAATCAAGCTGATTTGCGTTGAGTCACGCGCACTTTGAGTCGCGAGATAATTATCTAAAGCGGCATCTTTTAGGCTGCGCACGCGACCCCAAAAATCAAGCTCATAGGCAGTGACACCCAAACCCACTTGATACGTTGAATATGGATTGTTTGGATCACGCGTAGGCGTAACCTGACGAATTGCACTGCCACTGGCACCAATCGTTGGAAGCTGATTGTTTTCAGTAATTCGATATTGTTGTTGTGCACGTTCAATATTGAGTGCTGCAGTACGCAAATCACGGTTGTTGGTCAGTGCCAAATCAATCACTTCGATTAAACGAGGATCAGAAAAGAACTGTTTATAACCTTGTTCTGCGATAGAAGGGCCAGAAGCGCTGTTATATGCATAGCTTTCTGGAATATCGGTTTTCACGACCGGTTCTGGGCCGCGCATGCTTTGACATGCAGTCAAAGCAAGCGCAAGTGCAGATACCGCAATGCTACGACCTGAAATAGACCATACTGTTTGCATCACGATTTATGCTCCTGAATGTTTGTAGTTTTAGGTTTGTACTTAAAGATACTACGAATCCACACGAAGAATACAGGGATGAAGAAAATACCTAGAAGTGTTGAAGAGAGTACGCCACCCAAGACACCGTAACCAACAGAATGCTGACTACCCGCACCTGCACCAGAAGAGAGGGCAAGTGGCAGTACACCAAAGCCGAAGGCGAGTGTGGTCATGATGATTGGACGTAGACGCATTTTCGCTGCATGCAATGTTGCTTCTAGTAACTCTTCACCTTGTTCTTGCAAGTCTTTCGCAAACTCTACAATCAAGATCGCATTCTTGGCCGATAGACCAATCACGGCAATAATCGCCACCTGGAAGTAGATGTTATTTGAAAGATTTGGATCATCTTTCAGTACCATACCAAAGTAAGTTAAGAGAATCGCACCGATAATACCGAGTGGGACGACAAGTAAGACCGAGAACGGAATAGACCAGCTTTCGTATAATGCTGCTAAGCATAAGAATACGATCAATAAAGAAAGCGCATAAAGGAATGGCGCTTGAGCACCAGACTCACGTTCTTCGAGAGATAAGCCTGTCCATTCATAGTCGAAACCTTGTAAGCCCATTGATGGTAGCTTCGCAATAATTTCTTCCATGGCTTTCATCGAGTCACCAGAACTTGTACCTGGTGCTGGTGTACCTTGAATGTTCACCGATGACACGCCGTTATAACGTTCAAGACGAGGAGAGCCATAGGTCCATTTACCCGTTGCAAACGCAGAGAAAGGAACCATTTCACCTACATTATTACGCACATACCATTTGTTTAAGTCTTCAGGCATCATACGGCTATCCGCTTCACCTTGAACATAAACTTTCTTCACACGACCACGGTCAATGAAGTCATTAATATATGAACCACCCCACGCCATGCTCATAGTGCTGTTGATGTCAGCAATGCTCACACCCATCGCACCCGCCTGTGCTTGGTCGATCATAATTTGATATTGTGGAGTATCTTCTTGACCATTTGGACGTACGCCAACCAGTCGTTTGTCTTGAGAAGCCAAACCTAAAATCGTATTACGTGCAGCAATCAGTTTCTCATGACCTTGACCCGCTGAGTCTTTCAACTGCAGGTTAAAACCAGCAGTGACACCTAACTCAGGCATTGCTGGAAGCTGTAATGGCATGATATATGATGCATCTTGGACGATCATATTTAACGCCATACCGCGTTGAATGAGTGAACCAATTTGCGTTTCAGCAGTAGTACGATCTTTCCAGTCTTTTAGCTTAATAAAGCCGATACCCGCATTTTGACCAATCCCTGTAAACGAGAAGCCTGATACAGTAAAGATTGATTCAACCGTATCTTTTTCCTTCATAAAGAAGTTGGTCATGGTATCAATAACTTTATCCGTACGATCAAGCGTCGCATTTGGCGGTAGCTGTACCAATGTCATTACAACACCCTGATCTTCTTCTGGTAGGAATGAAGAAGGGAGTTTTTGGAACATGAAGACCAACAAGCCAATCACAACAGCATAGAGCACACCTGAAAAGACTTTGGCTTTCAGCATACGGCTTACGCCATTTTGATAGCCATGTGATACGCGGTCAAAGCTATGGTTAAACCATCTAAAGAAGCGAGCAAAAATATTGTTACTCGGTGCTTTGTTTGGATCATGTTGCTTTAACAATGTTGCACAAAGGGCAGGGGTAAAAGTCAAAGCAACAATCAATGATAAAACCATTGCCGTAACGAGTGTGATCGAGAACTGACGGTAAATTACCCCAGTCGTACCGCTGAAAAATGCCATCGGTACGAATACCGCACTCAATACACTGGTGATACCAATCAGCGCACCAGAGATTTGTTTCATGGACTTTTCAGTTGAAGTGACCGGATCCGTATGTTCTTCAGTCATCACACGTTCGACGTTCTCAACGACAACAATCGCATCATCGACCAGTAGACCAATCGCCAACACCATAGCAAACATGGTCAAAGTGTTGATCGAGAATCCAAAAATATTAATGACTGCAAATGTACCGAGTACAACTACAGGGATCGCCAAAGTTGGAATAATCGTCGCACGCCAGTTCTGTAAGAACAGGAACATGACGATGAATACCAAAATCACCGCTTCAATCAGCGTGTGTACAACACTTTCAATTGAGAGCTTAATGAATGGTGTAGTGTCATATGCCAGTTTGTCTTCAAGACCCGCTGGGTAATTCTTACGTAATTCAGTTAAACGTTCTTCTACCGCAGCCGCAGTGTCCAATGCATTGGAACCTGTTGCCATTTTAATTGCAAGACCACCAGCTGGCTTGCCATTAAACATAGAGTTAAACGCATAGCTATCTGAACCCAACTCTACGCGTGCAACGTCTTTTAAACGAACTTCAGCACCAGAAGCCGTATTTTTCAAGAAAATATTCTTAAACTGTTCAGGCGTCTGCAATAAGCTTTGCGCATTTACCGTTGCATTGATCACTTGATCTTTAACAGCAGGCGCACCACCTAACTGACCGACTGCAACTTGAGAGTTTTGCGCTTGTATTGCACGAGCAACATCACTTGGTGTGAGTTGATAGTTAGTCAGTTTTGCTGGATCAAGCCATATACGCATTGCATAAGAACCACCGAAAACAGTTACCTCTCCGACACCTGCCACACGACTAATCGGTTCTTTGATAGATGAATTCACATAGTCTTTAATGTCAGAGTCAGACATGCTGTTATCTGGTGAATAAAATGCAAGAACCTGTAGGAAGCTTGCACCAGATTTAGTAACAGTTACACCTTGACGCTGTACATCTTCAGGCAAAAGCGCAGTTGCGGATTGTAATTTATTTTGTACTTGAACTTGCGCAATATCAGGATCAATACCTTGCTCGAAGTTAAGTTCAATCGATGCTTGACCATTCCCAGAACTATTCGAAGAAATATAACGTAAACCATCCAAACCATTCATCTGCTGTTCAATGATCTGGGTTACTGTATTTTCAACCGTTTCAGCTGATGCACCCGGATATGTTGCAGAGATAGAAACGGTTGGCGGAGCAATCGTTGGATATTGGGCAATAGGCATCTTTGACAAGGTTAATATCCCTGCCAACATGATGACTAATGCAATCACCCACGCAAATATGGGGCGATGAATAAAAAATTGAGCCATTCAATGTGCCCCTTATGCTTTTACAGTGGCTTTTTGCTCTGCTGAAGCAGGTTGCGCAGCCTTTTGTTCATTTGCTGGTTGGGCTTGATAAGGTTTTGCTGAAACTTCTTGGCCATCTTTGACTTTGGCAACGCCGTCAACAATCACTTTATCGCCAGCTTTAAGACCATTGGTAATAATCCAGTTTTGACCTTGTACACCTGCTGTATCGACAGGACGTGTTTCTACAGCACCCTTGTCATTGACAATCATGACAGTCGCTTGACCTGTTGGTAAGCGCGCTACGGCAGCCTGAGGAATCAGATAAGCATTCGGTACAAGACCTTGCACGATTTGTGCTGTTGTATACATACCCGGAAGGAGCAAATGATTTGGGTTTGAGAACACTGCGCGTAAAGTAACAGTACCTGTATCTTGGTTCACAGAGGCATCTGAGAAGGTGAGTTGTCCTTCAATCGGATAGGTTGAACCATCTTCAAGCTTTAACTTCACTTTGGTGTTGTTGCTGTTGCTTAAACTGCCTTTGCTCAACTGTTGACGTAAACGTAAAAGCTCCGCACTCGATTGATTAATATCCACATAGATCGGATCAAGTTGTTGGATCGTGACCAATGGTGCAGTTTGGTTCGCAGTCACTAACGCACCCGCGGTAACCGATGAACGACCAGATTGTCCAGAAATTGGCGAGCGGATAGTTGAATAACCAAAATCAACTTCTGCATTTTTCACTTGTGCTTGAGCTGCTGAAACCTGTGCTTCAGAAACTCGCACTTGACCAAGTAAATCATCGTATTCTTGTTTAGAAACAGCGTTGCTCGAAACAAGTTGTTGATAACGATTTAATTTGGTACGTAATGAGCTTAGGTTTGCTTGTTGTTGCAAAAGTGCAGCTTTGGCATTGTCTAAAGCTGCGCGATTTGCACGTGAATCAAGCTCATAAAGCGCTTGACCTTCAGAGACATAACTGCCTTCGGTAAACAAGCGTTTTAAGATCACACCACTGGTTTGTGGGCGAACTTCTGAAATTTGATAAGCAGATGTTCGACCTGAAAGTTCAACGTTTTGTTCAATACTTTGCGGTTGAGCTACAATAACACCAACCTCAGCAGGTGGCATTTGTTGTGCAGCAGCAGCTTGCTGTGCATCATCTGTATCTTTGCTACAACCAACAAGCGCGATGCTTGTTGCTAATGCGCAAGCAGTTAGGGCAGGAGCCCAAAGCTTAGCCGACATCATTGTTCCACCTCAATTTAGATTTTGATCTAAAAACAAATTGTTGTTGAAGTTGCTTTGGTACAGCCATAACCAAAGCAACGAAGTCCAAATTAATCCAATTCCCCAGCCTGAGAGCACATCTGTTGGGTAATGTACTCCTAAGTAGACTCTTGATATACCCATCACCATAATCCATAACGTTGCGATTAAAATGACAAATAGGCGATATCGATGTTGTTGACACAATAACAACGCTAAGCTCGCTAGGGTTGCCGCGTAAAGGCTATGACCGCTTGGGAATGAGGCACCATAGCTTTGGACCAAATGATAAAACTCTAAAGGTCTAGGTCGATCAATCCCCCATTTTAGGAGCCAACCAATAGCAATACTTCCGATTACACTTAATGCGATAAAAACTAAACTTTTATAATTTTTCATCCAAGTTTGATATATACACAAAAATGTAATTAAAACGATTAAAAAGGGCATTCCGCCCAATTGAGAAAGTAGGATCGCCACATGATCAAGCACGGAAAAACGGTGTTCAAATAGCATTTGAACACTCAAAAGATCTAAGTTTGATGTAGAGGGGTGAATCAGCCCAATCACACCTAAAACTAAAAAAATGCAACCAATACAAAGTAGTAGGTACGGCATGCGAACCTCAGTTTTTTTGCTTAACGATTTTAAGAGTTGTAGAGTGTTTTGAAGTGTACTCAAGAGTATACTTTTGGTCAAGCATTGAAATTTTATGATAATTTCATTTTCAAGTTTTTTTAAGGTTTAGTAAAAAAACATAACAAAATTTGATTGATATCTCATTTTTTCTCGGTGGTCGTTTTTTCCTGTACTTCAACGGGTTGTTTAGGTGGCCAAAAGAAGTCACTTGGTCTTGTAAGGAAATGAGTCATCACCAAATGTGCCAGTGGTTTCCATTGTGAAAAACGGACTCGACGTGCACGTAAAGCCACAATAATCGTTAAAGTAAAACTGACGAATAAGTTGGTTAAACCGATCAATAACACGCCTAGGAATGACACAATAATCAATGCAATGTCAGGAGAACCAATGGTCATCAAACCTTGAATAAAGTTTGCTGATGCGAAGGCAATATGACGAATATCTAAAGGTAATCCTAGGATAAAACCAATGGTTCCCATGCTCCCAAGCATAATACCGAAGAGAAAGTTACCACCTAAAGCACCTAAATTGGTTTCAATATAGTTGGCAAATTTGTCTAAACGTTCTTGTCCCATCCAGCGTTTCAAGCGACGATGTTGTTTGAGTCGAGGACCAACTTTTCGATACACAGCTAAATTATCAAAGTAACCAGCAATTAAACCTGAAAGGAACAAGCATACACCTGCGATTGCAGCATGCGGTACAGCAAGCGAGGTGAATGGATTGAGACTATGTAATAGCGCTGCTGATTTAGCATGATTTAATAGTGGCTCATCTAAATAAAACTGCCATGAAAATGTGATCAGCGCAGCGACAGGAATCGCAATCGAAATATTACCTAAAATGGCAATAAACTGTGTTCGAATGATATTAATAATTAGCGCAGCTAACTCTGCAATTTGAGCGGTTCGGCTACCTTTTTGCTGTTGTACAGTAGACGCTAGCGCAGCCGCAGTCATGGCGGGTTGTTTGGTTGCAACAGTAAAATGCAACACATGGATCAACATGAAACCGAGTGAATAGTTCATGCTATATAAAAAAGCATGGGTAAACGGTGCTAACACCAAACGTGCAGTCAGAATTTTTAAGGTTGCCATGGTGGCAATAATTGCACCTGCACCAGCTGCTGCTTTGTACATGCCAAAGAAGCCAGCTTTGTCGGTACTTACGTAATGTTCGCCGGTTTTACTCGCGTTTTCTGTTACCTGTAAGGCGATTAATTCACTGGTAGAGGATAGGAGATGACGAACGCTTCGACTATCGTAATGCGCTTTAGTTAGATCTGTTATTAATTCACCCAGAGCAAGATATTTTACTTCATCTTTACTTGCTAATAGGCTGAGTAATAATTCAATACGATCTAAGGCTTGTTCTAATAATGACAATAAATATGTCAAACTAATACTGACACCAATCCGCTTCGTTGCACGACGAATTTTCATCACCACATCACGACACTGATCAAGCATCACGAAAGCTTGTGATGCATCCAGCGGTGGGAGAACTGCAACAGCATCTTGCTGATCAACTTGTTTTTTATATTTTTCTATAAAATCAACTATTTCTCGGTTTTGTACCAAGAATGGTGATTCGTATTCGGTAATATCGGGTTGAGCATTAATAAACTCAGGATATAACCCAATACCACTAATTCGATAGGATAAAACCGTAATGGCTTTGATCAACTCATTGCTTGAAACTTGTTTTTCAGCACTACTATTTGAGCTTTCACAAATCAAATTAAACAATGTAGACCAATCTTGTTTGTCGATGAGATCTAGCCATTCACTGTCTGTTTCTTGGTGAAAGACTTTGCCTACAAGCGTTGTGAGTTGTTGCCCATCTTCAACTAATGGAAGAAAGTGCGCACCTAAACGTTGTCCAAGCTGATTCCAAAAACCATCAAGAGAGAGGATTCCACTATCTGCATATAAGCTAATCTGCTTATATTGGCTCATCAGCTTCAACAAAAAATGCTGAAGTAAATTGGCAGATGTAGGTGTCAGTAACAATGTTTTGATGAGATGATGAATTCTTTGTTTTACTTCATCTGCATCATTTGGGTTTTTTGGTCGTAAGCGATTAACCAATTCAATGAGGAGATTTTCATCAAGAACAGTTTGAGGGTGCTCAAGCTGTTCCTGCATTTTTAAAAATAAATCAGATAAATTTAAATGCATAAGCAGTCAGACATTATTGTAGTCGATGTAAAGCCATCAAGGTTAAATTCATCAGTGCTTGACGATATTCATTGTCAGGCAGTGCTTTCAGTGCCTCTAAAGCCGCGTCAGTTTCTTGTTGAGCACGCTTTTGGCAATAATCTAAACCACCTGAGTGATGAACGATTTCAATCACTTTATCCAAATGTTCGATACCACCAGTTGCGATACTGCGACGAATAATCGCATGATCTTCACCTGTTGAGTGCGCTAGTGCAGAAATTAAAGGTAAAGTTGGTTTACCTTCCATCAAATCATCACCAATATTTTTACCTAATGTTTCTGCATCCGAGGTGTAATCCAAAATATCATCAATGATTTGGAATGCATTGCCAAAATGCCCAGCGAAGCGACGTAACGGTTCACGATATTCTTCAGTACCTGCCAATATTGCTGCACCTTCGGTCGCAAGCTCAAACAAACGTGAAGTTTTACCATGGATAATATTTAAATAGATTTCTTCTGTGGTGTCTGGTTGATGTTGAGATTGGAGTTGTAAAACTTCACCTTCAGCAATCTCACATGTCCCCGTTGAGAAATCTTTTAATAGTGTCATGTTGTTTAAATCGACCAGTAGGTCAAATGCACGTGCAATCAAAAAATCACCGACCAAAACCGCAGTTTGATTATTCCACGTTGCATTGGCTGTCGGGCGGCCTCGTCGTAAATTGGATTCATCGACGACATCATCATGCACCAGTGTCGCGGTATGCAACATTTCAATGACAGCGGCTAAGTGTTGAGCTTGCTGCATATTGGTTAACCCACATGCACGTGCAGCAAGTAGACACATAATCGGGCGCATACGTTTGCCGCCAGCTTCAACTACATGCTTGCTCACGGACATTACTAAGCCGACTTTAGAACTGATTCCTTCATTGATGAGGTGATCCATCGCAGCAAAATCTGTCGCAACAGGGGAGAGAATGTCTTGCTTGAAATCGATGACCATATGAAGAAGAACCTCGTATAGATGAGTGAGTGCGTTAAGTGTATCAACTAATCTGTTGCTAAACATTGATACACATATGGTTATTTGCCGTTTAGAACAGGGTAAGGTGTTTTTTTGGTCTTATTTTAGGCAGAAAAATTGACTTCCTGACCGAGACAAAGACGGTTTCTAGATTTTGTTAAAACACAGTTTGTTATTGCCAAATGGGTTGGTTAAAAATGTATTGCAAATCACAAAAAGAATCAATCAAAACAATGTATGGTTAATCTATTTGATTTTATTGGGAAAATAAAATAATGCATACGGATCTATGCATTTATGCAAAATCACTTGTTGTTTGATCAATTTTCACTTAAAATTTGTCCCCTTGTATAACCCCAGTGGCGTTCGTTTTAAGTTCGGTATATCCCTTTATCGACACGACGACACGGGCATGTTGGAGTACATTATGTACGCAGTAATCCAAAGCGGTGGTAAACAGCACCGTGTTGTTGAGGGTGAAACCCTTAAAGTTGAATTGTTGAAAGCTGAAACTGGTGCAACTATTACGTTTGATGACGTATTAATGCTTGTAAACGGTGATAGCATTCAAATCGGTGCTCCAGTTGTAGCTGGCGCAAAAGTAACTGCAGAAGTAGTTGGCCATGGTCGTCACGACAAAATCCGCATCATCAAAATGCGTCGTCGTAAACATTACCGTAAACAACAAGGTCACCGTCAATGGTTTACCGAGTTGAAAATTACTGGTATCGCAGGCTAACACGAGGAGTAAATAGACATGGCAACTAAAAAAGCCGGTGGATCGACTAAAAACGGTCGTGATTCGAATCCTAAGATGTTAGGTGTTAAAGTTTACGGTGGTCAAACTGTAACTGCTGGTAACATCATCGTTCGTCAACGTGGTACTGAGTTCCACGCTGGTGCAAATGTTGGTATGGGCCGTGACCATACTTTATTTGCTACTGCTGACGGCGTAGTAAAATTTGAAGTGAAAGGTCAATTTGGCCGTCGCTACGTAACTGTTGAAGCTTAAGCTTTTATGGTTCAAAAAAAGCCCGCGTTAAGCGGGTTTTTTTATGGATATATTTTAAAAGATTTTTAGTTTGAATAGTGGCCGAATTTTCCAGTTTTAATATCATCATAGGCTTCAAGAATTTCATCATAAGTATTCATTACAAAGGGGCCATGTCCATTGATCGGTTCATTTAAAGGTTGGGCGGATAAAAATAACAAATCACAATCCTCAATCGCTGTTATTTCAACATCGCTACCTAAACTCGACATCACGGCTAGAGCTTGTTCTTCAAGATGATCTTCATCCGCTGCAAACATGGCTTTGCCTTTACGCAAGTAGATTAATGTTGTGGTTCCTTCTTCTGCGGGGAGGGTAATTTGCTGGTTCTTTTTTAAATGAATGTCAAAAATATTCATTGGGGTAAAGGTTTTGGCTATCCCTTTTTTATTTTGATATTCACCAGCGACCACGCGAATATAACCTGCTTGATGCTCGAGAGTGAATTTAGGAATCTCACTATTGGATAGGCTTTGATAACGTGGAGCTGACATTTTGTCTTTAGCTGGCAAATTCACCCATAGTTGTACCATTTCAAAGTTTCCCCCTCGTTTACGAAACTCAGGGCTAAATTGTTCGATATGTTGGATACCTGAAGCGGCAGTCATCCATTGCACATCACCTTGTTGAATAAGACCTCCCTGACCAGTAGAGTCCTTGTGTGCTAATTCTCCTGCAAAAACAAAAGTCACGGTTTCAAAACCACGATGAGGATGCTCATTGACACCTTTTTTGTTACTTTGAGGTTCTAGTCGTCCAGGACCAAGATGATCGAGCAATAAAAAAGGAGAGGTGGTATTTCCAAGTTCATGATATGAAAATACTGATAGCGCTGGATAAAAGTCACCAATAGCAAAACGGGTATCGTTCCGATGAATAAACGCAAGACTTTTCATGGTTTTGGCTTTTTGTGTCATTAGAGTTAGATTATCAAATTGTAAGCTGTGGTCTAGTGCATTCTTTATAAATTATTTCTTCTGTGGGGTCAGAACAAGCTTCCTAAAATGCCGTAGAGAATTCGAAATTTTATTTATTACAATTTCTACATAAAGCCTGCAACTTCATACATAATGCTGAACTTTGCGACACGAACTACACAAAACCGCTGCTTTTCTTCATTTTTTTAATGATTAAAAACAGTAAGATGTCGTCATAACAGTAGGACTCTGATAGAAGGTTCATTTTATGAATTTTATGAAAAAAATAGCTTATGCGACAACTTTAAGTGCAATCACACTAGCACCTGTTGTCAGTATTCAGGCGTCTGCTGCACCTGTGGCGGCATCGGCTCAACAGGCAACGACGAGCTTGGTTCAGCAATTATCAGGTTTGCAACGATTCACTGCAGATTTTGAACAAACAACCAAAGTCAGCAACAACAAAAAAGCAGCCCAAAAACGTGGCTTAACAGCTCAACACATGAATCAGACTTTTAAAGGTGTGATGAAAGTTGAACGTCCAGGTAAATTTTATTGGGAAATTACCAGCCCAGCAAAGCAAACGATTGTGACATCTGGAAAAACAGTGTGGATTTACGATCCTGATTTACAGCAAGCTATCCGTCAAAACCTAGACGATCAAGTAGCAAACACCCCAGCATTGCTGTTGTCGGGTAACACCAATCAAATTATGCAGTCTTACCGTGTGACACAGCCTGATCGTACCAAACTGTACTATACCTTGTATCCGAAACAAGAAGACAGCACGTTCCAAAGTTTAACGATCAGCTTTGGGGCAAACAAAGCGCCGAATTTAATGATTTTACAAGATTCATTAGGACAAACCACTTACGTCCGTTTTAGTAATCTTAAGGTAAATCAAGCAATTCCTGCTTCAGTATTTAATTTTGAACCACCAAAAGGTACCGATATTATTGATCAATAATATCTCCGTAGGTGTGATCCAAAGAGCCGCAGATATTGCGGCTTTTTGTCAGATACATATTTTAATTTCATCTGTGATCAAGGCTTCGTATAGTGAAGAAAAACATTAGAGACTTGCATGACAATGAACAGTTCAAAATCATTAACATTGGTTCCACTGATTCCGATATTGACAGTTTTCGCCTTAGTAGGTTGCCAGCCAAAATCAGATTCAACAACCAAGGTTGAGAAAGCTGATATCCCTCTGGTTCAAGCTCAAGTCGTAGCAGTTGAGTTACCTAAACAGAAAGTATGTTTAGAGGATGGTTGTACCAACTATGATCTGCAAACGGTAAAAACCAATCTACAATGGATAGATGATTATTTTGTGGCACGCATGAAAAAAGCGGAACCAAATGCGTTTGCAAATTTGAAAGATCAACAAGTTAAAGTGCCTGAGGGGGAAGCCGCATTAAGTGAAAGTAGTACTTATGTACGCTTTGTTGGACAAAATTATAATTTGGCAACTTTTGCGGTTCAGAGTTATACCTATCCTGCGGGAGCTGCACATGGGATGTATCATCAAGAATTTGTTAATTTTGATTTAAAGAATAAAAAACATATTCGTGTACAGGATTTGATCAAGGAAGGAATGGATCAGGAGCTTCGTGACGAGTTATATGCTGCAAATCAAAATTGGTTAGATGAGCACAATATTAAGAAGGACCAACTACAAGTCAGCGATAACTATTATTATGGTGTGAATGGAATTGTATTTGTTTATCCACTTTATGAACTCGCATCCTATGCCGAAGGAATGAGTGAATTAACCTTGCCTTATTACGCAGCAAAAGAATTTATCAAGGCAGAATACTTGCCAAGCCTACCGAAAGTCCCAAATTAATCTAGATACGGCATCTGCAATTACGAGGTAGATGCTGTATTTTTTCAGGTTAAAGCCTTACACTATAGCCAGTTTTTTCTCTATTCATGATTGATTATGATCGACCCAAAATTACTTAGAAATAATATCGAAGTGGTAAATGCTGCTTTGGCAAAACGTGGTATTCAGCTCGATGTGCAAGAATGGGCTGATTTAGAAGCTCGCCGTAAAGATTTGCAGTCTAAAGCAGAAAATTTACAAGCTGAACGTAACGCTGGTGCAAAACAAGTTGGTCAAATCAAAAAGTCGGGTGGGGATGCATCAGAAATCATGGCACGTATGGCTGCGATTGGCGATGAAATCAAAGCTGCTGAAGTCGCACTGGCTGAATTGCAAACTGAGCTTGAGCAGAAGTCTCTTGCGATTCCAAACTTGCCAGATGAGTCAGTGCCATTTGGTAAAGATGAAAGCGATAACTTAGAAATCTTAAAATGGGGTACACCACGTCAGTTTGATTTTGAAATCAAAGATCATACTGATCTTGGCGAATGGATGGGTGGTCTTGAGTTTGAGACAGCAACTAAGCTCACAGGTTCACGTTTCAGTGTGTTGAAAGGTCCTTTAGCGCGTTTACAACGTGCTTTAACCCAATTTATGTTGGATACTCATACGCTTAAAAATGGTTATACCGAAGCTTATGTTCCATATTTGGTAAATGCTGATACCTTACGTGGTACTGGTCAATTGCCAAAATTTGAAGAAGATCTATTCAAGCTGCAAGGCGAAAAAGAATATTATTTGATTCCAACAGCAGAAGTGCCGATCACGAACTTTGTACGTGATGAGATTATTGATGCAGAACGTTTGCCACTTAAATATTCAGCACATACACCATGTTTCCGTAGTGAGGCGGGTTCTTACGGGCGTGATACGCGTGGTTTAATCCGTCAACACCAATTCGACAAGGTTGAAATGGTGCAAATCGTCAAGCCAGAGCACTCTATGCAGGCACTTGAAGAGTTAACTGCACATGCAGAGGGCATTTTGCAGGCACTTGGTTTGCCGTATCGTAAGATTTTGCTCTGTGGTGGTGACATGGGCTTTGGTGCAGTTAAAACGTATGACCTCGAAGTTTGGGTACCAAGCCAAAATACGTATCGTGAGATTTCAAGTTGCTCAAATATGGGCGATTTCCAAGCGCGTCGTATGAAAGCACGCTACCGAGTGGATCAGAAGAAGATCGAATTGGTGCACACCTTAAATGGTTCAGGTCTCGCAGTGGGGCGTACCTTACTGGCAGTCATGGAAAACTACCAACGTGCAGATGGTTCAATCGAGATTCCTGAAGTTTTACGTCCATATATGGGCGGTGTAACTTATATCGATTAAGCCAGGCATTGAATTTGTGCATAGTTTTTGCTTTATCTCAATCAGATTGAAAAATATAGAGGCATGATGTGGAAATTTTCCCAATCTCTTTAAAGTTGCAGCAGCAACGATGTCTGATTGTTGGTGGCGGGCATATTGCTTACCGCAAAGCAAATTTATTGGTCAAAGCAGGTGCAATTGTTGATGTGATTGCACCTGAGATCGAGCCTGAATTAGCGGCTCTTGTTGAAAAGTCAGCAGGGCAGTGTATTTACAAACCTTTTTCAGAAGATACGCTTGCAACCTCTTATCGCTTAGTCATCGCTGCGACCGACCAACCTGAGGTCAATAAAACGGTATTTGAACAATGTGAACAGCGTAATTTGCTGGTCAACAGTGTGGATGATATTCCACATTGCCGTTTTATGGTTCCTGCAATTATTGATCGTTCGCCTTTGGTGATTTCAGTTGCATCTAATGGAGCATCACCTGTTTTATCCAGACAACTTCGTACTCAAATTGAAACGATTGTGCCGCATGGAATGGGTAAACTTGCTGATTTTTCTGGAAAATGGCGCAAGCAGGTAAAGGAAAAAATCATCAATCCTGATGAGCGCCGTATCTTCTGGGAAAACCTGTACGCCAGTCCACTCAAAGAGCAAGTCTTTAATGACAATATTGATGTGGCTAATGATCTGATTCAACAAGCACTTAGCAAATGGACTGCGCCGAAAGGTGAAGTTTATTTGGTGGGCGCAGGGCCAGGCGATCCGGAACTGCTGACGTTAAAAGCCTTACGTTTGATGCAACAAGCTGATGTCGTAATTTATGATCGCTTGGTGTCTGCACCTATTCTGGAGTTATGCCGTCGTGATGCGGAAAAAATCTATGTAGGCAAAGCACGTTCCAATCATTCGGTTCCGCAAGATGGCATTAATGCTTTACTGGTGGAATATGCGCAAAAAGGTAAACGCGTTTGCCGTTTAAAAGGCGGCGATCCTTTTATTTTTGGACGCGGTGGGGAAGAGATTCAGGAACTTGTCGAGGCTAATGTGACTTTCCAAGTGGTACCGGGAATTACTGCTGCTTCGGGTTGTTCTGCCTATGCTGGTATTCCGCTGACACATCGTGATTATGCACAAAGTGTACGTTTCTTGACGGGTCATTTAAAAGAAGGCTCGCCTGAGCTACCTTGGAATGAACTGATCTATGAAAACCAAACCTTGGTGCTATATATGGGCTTAGTCGGATTAGAGCGGATTTGTGAGCAATTGATTGCACATGGTCAGCGTCCAACGATGCCAGTGGCTCTTATTTCAAAAGGGACTACTCCTGAACAAAAAGTGGTGGTCGGTACATTGGCGGATATCTCGACCAAAGTATCCGAACATCAGATCGTAGCACCGACTTTAACCATTATTGGTGAGGTGGTGAGTCTACGTGAACAGTTAAAATGGCAATAAAATCTCTCCTTGCGGAGCTATAACCGCTCCTCACCTCTTTAAAAAGAGAAGTTCCTCCCTTTGAAAAAGGGAGGCTAGGAGGGATTGTGAAAAGTAGAGAAAATTTGTGATTCATGTCGTCCTATACGAGCCTGAAATTCCAGCGAATACAGGTAATATCATTCGTCTATGTGCCAATACAGGTGCGCAACTCCATCTAGTGAGACCGTTAGGTTTTGAATTAGATGATAAAAAGTTGAAACGTGCAGGTTTGGATTATCACGAATGGGCGAGAATGCAAATCTGGGACAATATCGAATTATGTCTTGCTGATTTAAAAGCCAAAGGCGTGGAACATGTTTTTCCGCTCACTACAAAAGGGTCTGCAACACCACATACAGTTGATCTTAACCGTCCTGTTGCATTGTTGATGGGACCTGAAACCCGTGGTTTGCCTGAGCAAGTTCGCTTGATGTTCCCACAAGAACAGTGGATTCGTCTGCCAATGGCTGAAAACTCCCGAAGCTTAAACCTGTCGAACGCAACCGCAGTCATTGTTTACGAAGCGTGGAGACAGCAGGGCTTTAAACAGCTCTGATGGGAGTAGATATTGGGGTATTTTTTACTGCTCTTATTCTCTGCTGCCGTGTTTGCTTTGCAAATTAAGGGCAGTTTGTTCACTGCTTGATGTTTTCAACCTCTGTAATAGTAATCAGAGGTTGCAGATACAGACGAAGTTTACTGAATTATTCTATTTTCGCCTGAATAGCATCAAAGCGTTGTTGTGCATAAATAATCTGTTCGATATTACTTTCAGCCCAATCTTTTAACTGAAATGCCATTTCTGCAACTTCTAAACCTAAAGCGGTCAATGAGTACTCCACACGAATTGGGGAAGTATTTTGGACTTGTCTTTCAATAAAACCATCTCGCTCAAGCATTTTTAATTTTTGTGAAAGCACCTTTGGTGAAATTCCTTCGATGTTCTTTTTAAGCAAATTAAAGTGCTGACTCTCTTTTGCCAATACATTGATGATCAATAAAACCCATTTATCTGCAATTTTTTCAAAAAATAATCGAGCAGGGCAATGTTGCTGATAAACATTATATTTCAAGTCGTTAATCATCTTTAACACCCACAAATTTTCTATTTAAGTTTCCTAGTTACCTATTGGTAACTAATTGACACCTAGTTTCTAAAATATATCATTAAATTGAAATTTTTAAAAACACTAGGTGAACTCATGACAAAAATTGCAGTGGTTTATTACTCTGGCTATGGTCATACCAAGGTCGTTGCTGAAACTTTTGCTCACGCAATTGATGCAACGTTAATCGAGATTGATCAAAATGGTGAAATTACGGAACAAGATTGGCAGACTTTAAGTGATGCACAAGGGATCGTGTTCGGGACACCCACCTACATGGCCGCTGCACCGTGGCAATTTAAGAAATTTGCTGATGCATCATCAAAGATCTGGTTTACGCGTGGTTGGCAAGACAAAGTTTTTGCAGGTTTCACCAACAGTGCAAGCTTAAATGGTGATAAGCAAGTGACCCTCATACAATTACAGACTTTGGCTTCACAGCATGGTGGAATATGGGTCAGCTTAGGTTTACTTCCAGCCAATACCAAAGCAGCAAAACGAGAAGATGTGAATAATCTAGGTGGATCAGTAGGGTTGTTGGTGCAATCGCCTTCGGATGCGAGTATTGATGAGATTCCCTCTGGAGATTTGGAAACGGCTAAACATTATGCACAACGTGTCAAGGATGTCGTGGAGCGTTTAGCTTCTGCATAATACAAAAAAGGTGCAGTTGTAAAACTGCACCTTTTTAAATGAACTAAATGAGAAGCAAATTAATGCTTGTCATCAAACTCATTGTATTGTGGAGCGGTATATTTAAAGCCTTTTGTTTTATAGCCTAAATATAGCACCCCAAACATTGCCCACCATAAACCGTATTTCAATGCAGTTTCTTCAATTTCTAGCCATAAGGCAAAGATACTGATAAAACCACATAACGGAATAACGACATAATTGATGATTTCTTTCAATGTTTTGGTACGGCCATCTCGAAGTGCATAACGAGAAATAACCGATAGATTTACAAAGGTAAATGCGGTTAAAGCACCAAAACTAATCATCGAAATTACAATATCTAGATCCATAAAGCCCGCAGATAATGCTACGAGACCGACAATCAAGATGTTATAAGATGGAGTAAATGTTTTTGGACTGATATGACCAAAAATCTTTTTGTTAATAATGCCGTCACGACCCATAACATACATAAGACGTGAAACACCTGCATGAGCTGAAATGCCTGAAGCCATTACCGTAATAATTGCAAACGCAAGTACATAAGATTGGAACAGCGATCCACCCACGAGTAATAGGATTTCTGGTTGTGTTTCAGCAATATCTTTAAAGTAACTGCTTGGATTACCAGGGAAATAAAGCTGAATGAAATACGTACTGATAATGAAGATTACGCCTGCAAATAATGCAGTTAAGAAAATTGCTTTAGGCAATGTCTTTTCAGTGTCTTTGGTTTCTTCAGCAAGTGAACTCAGCGAGTCAAATCCCGTAAATGAGAAACATAGTAAAGTTGCACCTGTGATCAGTGCACCCACTGATGTGAGTTCGTTCCAAAATGGCTCTAAAGTCCAAAGTTGATAACGAGTTTCTGCGGTGATAGGACCATCCGCATTCATTCCCATTTGTAATTTGCTATACACCAAATAGGTAAACGTTCCAATTACCAGTAACTGTACTAACACGATCCAGCTGTTAAAGTTCGCAACAAATCGTGCACCCCTTAAATTAACACCCGTCATGAAAGCAGTAAGTACCAATACCCATACCCAATGGTTGATATCAGGAAATAATGCGGTCAAATAAATGACAGCAAGAATGATATTCACCATAGGAGAGAGTAGGTAATCCAACCACGATGACCAGCCCACCATAAAACCGACGTTCGGATGAATCGATTTTTGTGCATAAGTATAGGCAGAGCCAGACGAAGGATAACGTCGGATCATATGCCCATAGCTAATTGAAGTTAGCAAAATGGCAACAAGTGCGAAGATATAAGAGGTGGGAACATGGTGATTACTTGCTTCGGATACGAGACCGAAAGTATCAAATAATGTCATTGGCTGAACATAAGCTAAGCCAATAATTATGACATGCCATAGACCTAATGTTTTTTGCAGTTTAGCTGCTGATTGAGTCCCAGAGATGTTTGTCAACGGCGTTATCCTCATATCGTTGATCAAGGATCAGCTATGGTTTAAGGATCATTTGAGACAAAAATGATCCCCCCTACAGAAAAAAAAGCGAAGTGCGCCAATCTATCCTAATTTGGCGTAAATTGTCAGCACTTTTCTGTATTTTTAGCAATTTTTTTGCCAAATTGGGTGAAAAATCGATGAATTATGGGTTCATTTGCCATAAAAAAGCCCCGAACCTTAAATTTACATGGATCATTATGTAAAGCTAAGTGAGTCGAGGCTTTTTTACTCAAGATTTATCTAGCTAAGAAAGGCATTACCATGCTTTTTGCAAAATAGCACGAAGATCTTGGAAATTTGCTTCTTTAGGATTGTAAATGATAGAACCATCATTCAGGGCTTTTTCTGCAACCTCATCCAGTTGAGCTTCAGTCACCTTACCTGTTTCTCGCAAAGTACGCGGTAATTTCGTCAGGCTGTGTAAACGATCACGCATAGTCAAAATAGTAGCAATGGCTTTGTCTGCACGTTGGCTTGCAGAAGTTTGAGAATAGATGTCTGCGCCAGCGAGTGGAAGCAATAATTCACCAATCTTTTGACCATTTACCTCTTTGTTATATTCGAGTACATATGGCAAGAATAGGTTCATGCAAAGTCCGTGAGGGAGGTGAGCAACTGCACCTAAAGCATGACCAAGCGAGTGAACGAGACCGACCATTGAGTTTGAAAATGCGATACCAGCCATTGTCGATGCTTGTGCAAGTTCTAAACGACCTTGAGCATCACTTGGATTGTCGAGGACTTTGAATAGATTTTCACTGATTTTCTTAATACCCGCACTTGCATATGCATCACTGAGAGGGTTTGCTGCTAAACACGTATAAGCCTCTACACAGTGAGTGAGTGCATCCATACCTGTCATTGCTGTTAAATGCGGTGGCAAAGTCATGGTCATACGTGGATCTAAGATCGCAGCATGAGGCATCAAATAATAAGAAGCAAAAGCCAGCTTCACATTGCGCTGAGTATCGGACACTACAGCAACCATCGTGACTTCAGAACCTGTACCTGAAGTGGTTGGAATGACGAAAAATGGTTTAAGTGGCTTCGGTAGATTGTGTGCACCTGAGTACTGTAGTAAATCATTACCGCCTTCAGATACCAAAATATTGGTCGCTTTAGACGTATCAATCACTGAACCGCCACCAATGGCAATAATGGCATCACAATTTTGTGTGCGATAAGTTTCAGCAGCTGAGCGAACTACTTCTAGACTTGAGTCAGGTGGAACATCATCAAAAATTGCACCGATTACAGCATCTGTAGTACTGAATGCTGCTTCAATCGGGTTAAGTAAACCATTTGCACGAACGCCTTTATCCGTAATGATCATTGGGCGTTTTGCACCTAAAGCTGCAAGTTCAAAAGGAATATGCTCTAACGCAGCGTTACCAGCAATGACTTTTACAGGACAGAAAAACTCGTAATAAGGCTTAGCCATGTTATGCGCTCCGTTTGAGATATGATTTAGCGACTTTAAGATAGATATTCTTTGCACCCGTGAATTTTTCTTTTAATGTCAATTCAGCTGGGTAGCGTTTTACCGCGAGTGAAGCAACTAATTTTGGTAGGATTAATGCTTCCATTTTATTTAAACAACGAACGAGACGGATTGCATTAGATAGATCACCATCGGCAATCATGCGGTCATTGGCAAATGCTTGTGCCGTACTCTCTTGAAATGAGAACACTAAAAATGCATGGGTCAGATGCTTAAAGGTGATGGTTAAATCTGGCTTACCTTTGTAATTGGATACAAGTTCCAGCGTTTTTTCTTCGGTTACTTTTGCAATAAATGCAGGTCCATTGGGGAAAACATTCATCGAAAGTACAAAACCGATAGGAAATTTTGATACTTCCTCATGTACTTCATCATCCACTTGACTTGCCATGACTAAACCACGACCAACAACATCCATCATGAGTTTGACGTAGGCAAATTGCAAGGTGGGCTTCACTGCTTTGCTTGAAATCACTTGCGTATCCCTTGTTAAAATTATGCAAAAAGCTAATTTAGAGTATTTACTCTAATTTATTTTGTTTGAATTGAAAAGCAAATTATTCAGATTTGACTACAAGGTCATGAAACAAATTTGTATTTTGTAAATAGTGCGCAAAATCCTCACAAAGTTGCTCAAAGTTTGGATAATCCTGTAGTAAGTCTTGCAAGCGTACCATCTCTAAACCCGCATATCCACAAGGATTAATGGTTTGAAAGCCTGTTAAACTACAATCAATATTAAGAGACAAACCATGATAACTCCGACCTCGACGAATTTTAAAGCCAAGTGAACCGATCTTACGCTCCTCTACATATACACCAGGTGCGTCAGCTTTGGCATAAGCAGTAATATTGTATTGTTTAAGCACATCAATCATTGCTTGTTCGGCAAAACTAACGAGGGTACGAACATTCCATTTCAAACGATTTAAATCAAACAAGAAGTAAGCCACTAATTGTCCTTGACCATGCCACGTGACTTGACCACCACGATCTGTTTGTACAATTGGTATATGGCTGGGAATTAAAATGTGCTCTGCTTTGCCTGCTTGTCCCTGAGTGAGTACGTCATGATGTTGTAATAACCAAATTTCATCAGGACTATCCGCATCTCGATTTTCGGTGAAATTTTTCATCGCTTCAAATCGGTCAGTGTAGTCTTGGAGGTCTTTGAAACAGCGAATGATTAATGAGGGCTTCTCAAAGTTCATTACAACATTTTTCCTTCGATTGGTGCAGTTTTTATCTTGGCATTGATTATCTAATCATTTGAGAAAGATAAATAGTCATCTTTTATAAAATTGGCCGAAAACATTCGATTATTATGATTATTCTAAGCTAAAAGAAAAAATCCAAAACACTTTCGCATTTTGGATTTTTCTATTAAAGCGCTGTCTTAATTAAAGGACATGCTGCAAGGTCAGCGTATAAAGCATGAACTTGTTCTAATTCTTCAAAACGCAATTGCGCTGTCAAAGAATGATATTTACCTGTACGTGAAGGTTGGACTTTAATTGAGTCACCATCAAATTCAGGGAAGTGCTTCTGCAAAATATCAACAACAGCTACTCGAAGTTCATCCCCTGCATTACCAATCAATTTGATTGGATAGTCCATTGGGAAAACCCAAAGATGTTCTTGCAATTCACGAGAAGGAGTGCGGTCTAACATGAGCAACCTCTTAATTTGAAACGCCTGCATCAGTGCAGGCGCTTATGATCTAATACATAAATGGGGATAAAGTATTGAACTTCAAGTCCTGAGTAATGGCTGGAACCATCACTCAGGACTTCCCTAAGATTAGTCGTTTTCCAAGAATGAACGTAAGTGTTCTGAGCGAGAAGGGTGGCGCAGCTTACGTAACGCTTTGGCTTCGATCTGACGAATACGCTCACGTGTTACATCAAACTGTTTACCGACTTCCTCTAAAGTATGATCGGTTGGCATATCGATACCAAAACGCATTTTCAATACTTTCGCTTCACGTTCAGTTAAGTTCTCTAGGACTTCACGTGTCGCTTCTTTTAAGCCTTCTGAGGTCGCAGCATCCACTGGAGAAGTGATGTTCGAATCCTCAATGAAGTCACCAAGATGCGAATCTTCATCATCACCAATCGGTGTTTCCATCGAAATCGGTTCTTTCGCGATTTTAAGCACTTTACGAACTTTAACTTCGTCCATTTCCAGACGTTCACCTAATTCTTCAGGAGTCGGTTCACGACCCATTTCTTGAAGAAGTTGGCGAGACACACGGTTGATTTTGTTAATGGTTTCAATCATGTGGACTGGAATACGAATAGTACGTGCCTGATCCGCGATTGAACGCGTAATCGCCTGACGAATCCACCAAGTTGCATAGGTGGAGAATTTATAACCGCGACGATATTCAAACTTGTCCACGGCTTTCATCAAACCGATGTTACCTTCCTGAATAAGATCAAGGAACTGTAAGCCACGGTTGGTATATTTCTTCGCAATCGAAATTACCAAACGTAAGTTTGCTTCAACCATTTCTTTTTTAGCACGACGTGCTTTCGCTTCACCTACAGCCATACGTTTAGAGATATCTTTAATATCTTTCACGTTCAAGCCAAGTTCTTTCTCGATATCAGCAATCTTTTGTTGGAATGCCAACACATCAGGACGAACTTTTTCTAAATGCGCTTTGATTTCCGCTGGGGCTTTTGCGATTTGCTCATCTAACCAAGCTGGATTTGATTCTTGTTCAGGGAAGGTGGTACGGAAAGTTGTACGATCCATACGACCACGGCGAACCGCATAGCGCATGATTTCACGCTCATTGGCACGGATTTGGTCATGTGTACCACGAATCATTTCAGAAATGATATCAAATAAACGCGGGGTAAATTTGAACATCATAAATACAGCCGCTAACGCTTCAAGCGCAGCCTCAGCTTCTTTACTGTTACGACCATGCTTTTCGATAACTGCTTTAGTTTCGTTCCAAGCGGTTTCTAATTCAGTGAAACGTACTTTGGCAACTTCAGGATCAGGGCCCGAATCACCTTCTGAGTCATCATCACTTTCAGATTCTTCTTCGTCATCATCGTCAAGTTTGACTTCTTTGGTTGTTGAAGTTGAGCTTTCTTCTTCCTCGATTTCAGCTTCGTCTTCAAGAACTTCGGGAATTTCTTCGTCAGTTTCTGGGTCTAAATAACCAGAGAGAATATCAGCAAGACGGCGCTCACCAGTTAAAAAGTCATTATATTCTTGTAAAACCACTTCGACGGCATTTGGCCAGTAGGCAATCGAATGCAAAACATCACGAATACCTTCTTCGATACGTTTTGCAATACTGATCTCGCCTTCACGAGTCAAAAGTTCAACCGTACCCATTTCACGCATGTACATACGTACTGGATCTGTAGTACGACCAGGCTCACTTTCAACCGATGCTAATACGGCAGCAGCTTCTTCTTCAGCAACTTCATCTGCTGCTTCAGTCGATTCACCAAACATAGTGTCATCAGTTTCTGGTGCGCGCTCATGCACAGGAATACCGACGTCTTGGAGCATTTGAATAATATCTTCAATCTGCTCACTTTCTGTAATCGAGTCTGGTAGATGATCGTTAACCTCAGCGTAAGTTAAGTAACCTTGTTCTTTGCCTCGGCTAATCAGAGCCGCTACTTGCGAAGTAGGGGAATGCATATCGCTCATCTTTGCTTACTCTTTTGTTGAATCTGTGGCGGTGAAAAACCGTGCATGATAGCACAATTCACGAGGAATGTTTTGGATTTGATCCGTTTGCACTAAATAAAAAATAGGTTTTATTTTCCAATGATTTTTTGAATATGGGGGTGTGTCGTATTTTTTCAAGCCTAAAATTCCTAAAGGTGTTTTTATACATGAGGTTCTTAGATTATAAATACACAAAAAAACTGCCGAAAAAAAGTACAAAACTACGTTTTATAGTAAAAAAAGCAAATAAAACTTGACAAGAAAATCTAAGACAGATAAATAGCGGCTAGGCCCATTAACATTTTTTCATTTGAGGTACTTAGTGTCTTCTACAGATTTTGAACTAGATGATGATAACTACGGTGAAGACGACGCTGGTTTTGATGAGTCATCAGGCAAGCTTAGCGCTAAAGAATCATTAGAAAAGCGCCGTTTAATCGATGATTTGTTAGCGCAACGCCGTTTAGAGCGAGAATTAAAAGATTTTGACTATGATTTCGACGATGACGATTTTGATGACGAAGATTAAGCAAAATTACTAAGATTTTAGAGTCTACAATGTTATGCTGTTGACGATGTATTTTTAGAATTGGATAGAGAATGAGCACGTTAGATTTAGACTTATTGAGTAATTATCTTGACGGTGATCAAAACGAATACGGTCTAGATTTCGCTGCAACTCATGGCTTTTTATGCGCAATTGCTGTCGGTCCAACTTTTGACCGCTGGTTGGATGAACTTTTTGAGAGCAATCAAAAGAAAGTCCCAACTGAGGTGATTGAGCAAATCAAACTTTGGTTGGAATCTATTCGTCAGAACTTGGCGAATGAAGATGGAATTGAATTTCCATTTGAAATCGAAGAAGCCGAAGTTGATTCAAGTTTAGGTGATTGGAGCGTCGGCTTTGTGGATGCGATGTTCTTAAATGAAGATGCTTGGTTTGCACCTGAATATGAAGAGCAATTAGTTGATTTGACTCTACCAATTATGGTGTTTAGTGGTATTGATGAAGAAGATCCACAAATGGAGTCTTTCCGTCGCAATGGTCAACTCATGGATGAATTGGCAGAAGAAATTCCAGATAATTTAAATGAGATTTATCTCATGTATCATACGCCTAGCTAAAGGTGTAGCTCTTGTGCTGCGTAAGGTTGAAGCCTGCGTATTACAAAAAGATTAATTAAAAACGTCCGTAATGGACGTTTTTATGATTTTTGCTGTATCGTTTTTATACTTAACCATCTTAATTTAGAGGTTTGCGAATAACAAGCTCAGACCTAATCCACTAAGTATCATGCCAATCAATCGGTTGAGTAGGAGCTGCTTAGCTAAAATTTTGTGTCGAATCGCTGGTGTTGAGCAGAAAATCGTAATTAAGCTGAACCAGATCAGATGGCTACTAGAAATAAAGATACCATAAGCAAGGAGCGTAAATAGTTGGTTCTCTATCGTCATGATCTGAGAATAAATACTCATCACAAATAAGGTTGTTTTTGGATTTAAGCTATTGGTTAAAAATCCATGTTTGAATGCTTGCCAGCTAGTGATGTTTGTCTGGTCGTCATTTAATTTAACGGTAGTTTGGGTATAAGTCTTATAACCAATATATATGAGATATGCTGCGCCAATATATTGGATAAGTTGAATAAAATCTGGAAGAAGGTTTTTCAAAAAGTTTAAGCCGATTAAACTATAGCTAATATGGAACCAAACGCCACATGCTATTCCATAGGCGGTACAAATTCCTAAATTTCGCCCATACAAGTAACTATTTCGAGTAACAAGTGCGAAGTCTGCGCCAGGGCTGATGACAGCAAGTAAGGTAATCAAACTAACTGTTAATATTTCATTCACTCATCTATTCCTAATAAGAATTTATACATAATTTTTATATTTTTCATAATCTTGTTATATTTAAAATCGAAAATAATTCGTACATATATATGAGTTTTTGGAATGCTTGCGCGTCTATCATTGAATTCATTAAAGTTTTTTTATTTTGCAGCCCACTATGAAAGTGTGACGGTTGCGGCTGAACGCTTATTTGTGACGCAGGGTGCTGTGAGTAAACAAATTAAAAATTTAGAAGATGCTTTAGGCTTTACTTTATTTATTCGGGCATCTAGAAAGCTCAGTTTAACTGCGGAAGGGGAAGTTTTGTTTGATTGCTGCCAGCAAGCTTTTCAGCAAATTGACCAGTGTTTAATGCGATTAAATAAACAAGCAGTAGTACAAAAAAATCTGGTCCTTTCATGTGAACCTACTTTAGCAATGAAATGGCTGATACCACGTCTAATTAATTTTAAGCAGCTTTATCCTGACTTTGAGGTTACTCTCTTAACAGGAGGAGGAAAGGTTGATTTCAAACTGCAAAATATCGATTTAGCTTTGAGACGAAATGATTTTGATTGGGGTAAGTCAATCTATAGTGAGAAAATTGCTGATGAGCAAATGCTATGTGTTACAGCGAGTAAGATAACTCAGCAAACCAATCAGTTATTTATTTCAACATCACGGAGTAAATTGTGGCAACAATTTCAGTTTAAGCATTTAGAACAATTCCGAGGCTATTCTAAAACAGAACTAGAGCACTTTTATTTGTGTATCGAAGCTTGCTTGGCTGGTTTGGGCGCGACTTTAGTTTCGACCTACATGGTTGAACGCGAGATCAAACATCAATTGCTACAACCAATCAGTTCTATATATCAAGATGAATCTGCATATTTTCTATTGTCTGCGGAGCCTTTTGAGGGAGATGTGCGTAAATTATTATTTTGCGATTGGCTAAGGGGGCAAATGCAAGCCAGTCAGTTAGAGTTTGGTTCGAGCTAAACAATAGACTTGTTGTGAATGAACCAGACATATTGATCCATTCAGCAAGAAGCGCATGACTTATTTTTAAATTAAGCGTTATTGACTGTTGAATGCTTACTTAAATGCCAAGCATGTTCATAAGCAATCAATTTACCTTTCAAATTTTCTGTATTGGAAGCGAGTAATTTAATGTCGTAATGATTTGCATAATACACTGTTAACTCATATTCAGGAACTGAAAAGGGTGGCCCTGCTAATAGGGATTGATCGTATTCTAAGCTGATGAGAAGTTGTGGTGCATGATTGGTAATTTGAAGCAAATGTTGTGTATATGCTGATCGCATGTGCTCGGGTAGGGCAATAAGTGCTGCTCGATCATAGATTGCATCTATTTTACCAAGTTGTTCAGCTGTTAATTCAAAGAAATCACCCGTAAATAGCTCGATCTGTGCGTGCTGATAATAAGTTAGCCTACCCATCTGAATTTCTTTAAAATTGAGGTCTAATTCTACAATCAAATCTTGAATTGCAACTGGACTTAGATCGATACCAATCACATGATAACCCTGATCGATCAACCAAGCTAAATCTAAACTTTTACCGCAAAGAGGAACAAAAATTCGAGCATTTTTATTCAGGTTGAGCGAACTCAGATATTGTGTCAGTAAGGTGTGAGGCTGATCGAGATGAAAACCGATATTATTGGTTTGCCACTTGTTATGCCAGAAATCGTGTTGCATTTTTTACACCTCACTTTTATTTAAATTTATTTCTTGCTGAATAAAATTTCTTTGCCCACCGCCACAGCACATAGAGGATTACAGCGCTTAAAACGATATAGCCGAACCGCTGAATGACAGCAGTCATTAAAGCTTGGTTTTCACTAAAATGATAACCTATATACGCAAGCAAGCTCGTCCAAATCACTGTTCCTGCAGCACTGTAACTTATGAATTTATGAAAGGGCATTCTACTCATTCCTGCTGGAATGCTAATCAATGAGCGTACAGCTGGAATCATCCGACCAAAAAAAACCACACGATGCCCATGTTTTTCGAACCAGCTTAAAGACTTATGCCAATCCGTTGTACTTATTCTTAAATATTTTCCATAACGCGCTATAAAACCTAATAAACGATGTTGTGGAATTTTTCGACCAATCCAATATAGCAGCATGGCAGCCAATAAAGAGCCTGCACTCCCTGCGATGATTACACCGATTAAACTTAAATCTCCCTTAGAAGCGGTATAGCCTGCTGAGGGCATGATCACTTCTGATGGAATAGGAGGGAAAACATTATCGAGAAACATTAAAAATGCGATACCAAGATAACCAAGTTTCTCCATGATGGATAAGACCCAATTTTCTAATCCCATATGTCTTTAAATCTACTAAATGTATTTTGTGTAATTAAGAATAGTTGCTATTTAATTAGTGCTCAATAAATGATTGGTTAACAATCTTAACCAAATTAAAAAGCCTTAGTATTAACTAAGGCTTTTTAATTGCGAGAAAAATTTATAAACGCTTTCTTTTTGCCGCTGCAATTTGTGACTGACGCATACGGAAGCCTTCTTTTTGCTTTTCAGTCGTTTTATCAATACAAAAAACACAAGAAACCCCATGTTCATAACTTGGTAGTGATGCTTCTTCTTGGGTTAAAGGCCAACCACACGCATGGCATTTGATATTCTCGCCTTCTTCAACACCATGAGTCACGGCAGTACGACCATCAAAGACGAAGCATTCGCCTTCCCACATGCTTTCTTCAGCAGGTGTTTCTTCGAGATATTTAAGAATACCGCCTTTAAGGTGATAAACCTCATTGAATCCTTCTTGTAAGAGCAGAGAGGTCGATTTTTCGCAACGAATACCACCTGTACAGAACATTGCAATTTTTTTATCTTTATGTTGCTCAAGGTTTTGTTTTACGTATTCTGGAAACTCTCGAAAAGACTCTGTTTTAGGGTCAATCGCGCCCTTAAATGTGCCTGCTTTATATTCATAATCGTTACGTGTATCAATCAAGATAACATCATCACGGCTGATCAGCTCATTCCATTCTTTTGGATCAAGATAATGACCAACCAGATCTCGTGGCTTTACTTCCACACCTAAAGTTACGATTTCTTTTTTTAATTTAATCTTCATTTTACGGAATGGTTTATCAGAGCTAAAAGACTCTTTATATTCCATTTCGTTGAAACCTTCGTTCAGCAAAAATTGGTGGACTGCATCAATCGCAGCGCGATCACCTGCAACCGTACCATTAATTCCTTCTGGGGCAACAATCAGAGTTCCACATAAATTGATGCTATTCACTAAGTCTAAAAGACGTTTTTGCAGATCGGCTGCATCCGAAACTTCTTTAAATTGATATAGTGCTGCAACAACCCAATTATTGGTCGCTTGCTGTTCTACAGGTGCAAGCTGTTCTACAGTAGCGTTCATGGATAACTCCAAATGTATTAAGATAGGAAAATAAAGGCGCATATTTTAGCGCGAAATTTTAAAATAAGCGAGAAAACCATAAAATAAATATGGTTTTATAGGAGTTAATTTTGAGTAATGATCGTCGAATTCCATCATTGACGCCATGTGCAGGGCGTTGCTCAACGGTATTTGGTGATCTGGTCTGTCGTGGATGTCGCCGTTTTAATCATGAAGTCATTCAGTGGAATACCTATACGCCAGAACAGCGTTTAGCAGTTTGGAATCGTTTAGATACGCAGTTGGATCAAATCTTGGTGCCTTTATTGCCAAATGCAGACCTTCAACAGGTTGAGGGGTTTATTCAGCATAAAAGAATTCGCGTTCTAGAAACTGCGAGTCGGGGACGTAAGCTTTATCATGCCTTGAAAATTTGTGAGAAAAATAAGTATTTGGCCCAAGAGAGTGGGTTAGGGATTGTAGATACACAGGTCAAACCGATTTGGGATGAGTTTGAACGACGGGTACTAGCTTTGGCAAAAGCAAGCTATGAGTTGGCATGGCTGCGTGCAGATGGCATTAGCCACAATTTAATGCGCTTGATCGAAGATGATGAATGATTTGACTGAAAGCTAAAACGGAAAAGCTGCCATTAGGCAGCTTTTCTCACATTAATTTTGGAAAATTAACGTTTGATGTCGCGTTGAGTTTCGCCAGTATAAAGCTGACGAGGACGACCGATTTTGTAAGGTGCGCTGTGCATTTCTAACCAGTGGCTGATCCAACCAACAGTACGTGCAAGAGCAAAGATTACAGTAAACATTTCTGTTGGGATACCGATCGCTTTTAAGATGATACCTGAGTAGAAATCTACGTTTGGATAAAGCTTACGTTCAACGAAGTACGGATCGCTAAGTGCAATGCGTTCAAGTTCCATTGCAAGAGCAAGTTGTGGATCGTTAATACCTAATGCTTCAAGTACTTCGTCACAAGTTTGCTTCATGACTTTCGCACGTGGATCGAAGTTTTTATACACACGGTGACCGAAGCCCATGAGTTTAACTTCTTTACGCTTCACTTTTTCCATGAATTCAGCAACGTTTTCTACGCTACCAATTTCATCTAGCATTTTAAGTACAGCTTCGTTTGCACCGCCGTGAGCAGGTCCCCAAAGCGCAGAAATACCTGAAGAGATACATGCATATGGGTTTGCACCAGTAGAGCCAGCAAGACGAACTGTAGAAGTCGATGCATTTTGTTCGTGGTCAGCATGAAGCGTGAAAATACGATCCATTGCGCGAGCAAGAACAGGATTTACTTTATAGTCACGGTCTGCAGGCGTAGCAAACATCATGTGTAGGAAGTTTTCAGCGTAATTTAAATCATTACGTGGATAAATGAATGGTTGACCTACAGTGTATTTGTAACTCCACGCAGCAAGCGTAGGAATCTTAGCGATCAAACGAATCGCAGTAATTTCACGGTGGTTAACATCTTCGATGTCAAATGCATTGTGATAGAACGCAGATAAAGCACCAACGACACCAACCATGATCGCCATAGGATGAGCATCACGACGGAAACCATTGAAGAAACGGCTAACTTGATCGTGAACCATCGTGTGGTTACGTACTTTTGCGTCAAATTCTGCTTTTTGCTCAGTATTTGGAAGCTCGCCATTTAAAAGTAAATAACAAGTTTCTAAGTAGTCCGCTTGAGTTGCTAATTGATCAATTGGATAGCCACGGTGTAATAAAACACCTTTGTCACCATCAATGAATGTGATCTTAGATTCGCAAGCCGCTGTCGCCATAAAACCAGGATCGAAAGTAAAGTGACCTGATGCTAATACATCTTTAACGTCAATTACATCTGGGCCCAATGTGCCGCTGTAAATTGGTAATTCAATTTCTTTGCCATCAAGCTTTAATACGGCTTTTTTGCCAGTTGCTGCAGACATTCAATAGATCTCCTGTCCTGGTGAATGATTATCTGACTCGAAATCCTAATCTTGTCATGTGCGAATCAGACGGTGTCAAAATTTGCTATAAGAGTAGTGGCTACTAAAATTTTGTCAATTATACTTAGGGATAAAAATGACGTTGCTACAGCCAATGAGTCATGCTTTATCGAAGAAAAAACTGAGTAAAATCACAGCACCGGTCGAGTATAATATGTCAAATCAAGTTTTAGGTGCATAAAAAAAATGAAGCATCAGTACAATTGTAAGTAAATTTTTATTTTGGCAATATTTTGGTGCTTATAAAATAAATACTTATGTGAATCATAATGCTTATATAACTCAAGCATTAGCCTGAAATAATGGTTAAAAAATTATCTTAAAAATGTATTTTAAAATACAGAATCGATTCATTATGGTGCATTCATTTGTATAAAAAATGACTTATTCTTTTTTTAAATCAATTTGAAAAATAGTTTATTGCTTATTTATATTTAATATCAAAATGAGGGGTATTATTTTTGACAATATTTAGAATTGATGTTTTGAACCCAATTTTAAGCTTAGAACTATGAATATTTGATGAAATAAAATAGAAAAACTGTAGTAAACAGGGGGTAAACGAAAAAATTGCATGTCTTTTTACATTTGTATATAAAACAATTAGATGAGATGTTTTTGGATGTTAATTTTATATGGTTGATATAATTATTTCTGTGAATGATTCTTATTTATAGCTTTTTTAGACTAAAGCGAAAGTTGATTGTTTGTATTTTGATATTTCACGTCTTATAATTCGGTGTCGTTATATAGGTTAGGCATGTGCTGTGCTTGCCTGACAATGCCAGCTTTCCTTTGAATTAATTCAAACAAACTCCAGTTGGAGTTTCTACCTACAGGATGCCCGCTGTGAAAAGCAACAGACCTGTCAATTTGTCCATGGGTCAGGTGTTAGCGGTAAATTTACGCTCACCCGTGGCTATTGCATCAATTCTACACCGTCTATCAGGTGTAATCGTTTTCTTATTAGTCGCTGTTCTTTTGTGGATTTTGGATAAATCTTTATCTTCACCAGAAGGATTTGACTACGTTAAAAATGTCGTATTCGGAAATATCTTTGTACGTTTCATCGTATGGGTATTTGTAGCAGGTTTACTTTTCCACTTTATTGCAGGGATTAAACATCTTCTTGCAGACCTTGGTTTTGCTGAGGAACTACAAAGTGGTCGTATTGCGGCTACAGTTTCGTTGATCTTATCTGTGATCAGTATTGTCGCAGCTTTTGTATGGATTATGTTCTAATGAAAAGTGCTACAGGTTTAACAGGTTCAGGTTCTCGCGATTGGTATATCCAACGTGTAAGTGCTGTGGTTTTAGCTGCATATACAGTTGTCATTTTAGGCTGGATCCTTTGTAACAGTGGATTCGGTTATGAACAATGGGCTGGCTTTATGCTGACTTTGCCAATGAAGATTTTTTCTTTATTAGCAGTTCTATCACTTGTTGCTCACGCATGGATTGGAATGTGGCAAGTCTTTACTGACTATGTAACGACTCGTCAAATGGGGCCTTCGGCTTCAGGCTTACGCCTTGTGTTGACTTCTGCTGTCATTATTTCAGTGTTCGTGTACGCAATCTGGGGTATCCAGATTTTCTGGGCAAATTGATAGGAAGAGATCATGGCAACTACCCCTAATGAAAATTATTCAAATATCCAGACCCTATCATTCGATGCAGTCATCGTTGGTGGTGGTGGTTCGGGTATGCGTGCAGCTTACCAACTTGCTCAAGCAGGTTTAAAAGTTGCAGTATTAACCAAAGTATTCCCAACACGTTCGCATACAGTTGCTGCTCAAGGTGGTATCGGTGCGTCGTTAGGTAACATGCAAGAAGATAACTGGCACTATCACTTCTATGACACGGTAAAAGGTTCTGACTGGTTAGGTGATCAGGACGCTATCGAGTTCATGACGCGTGAAGCGCCAAAAGTTGTATATGAGCTTGAACACTTGGGTATGCCGTTTGACCGTAACGAAGATGGTACGATTTATCAACGTCCATTTGGTGGTCACTCTGCAAACTATGGCGAAAAAGCTGTACCACGTGCATGTGCTGCTGCAGACCGTACTGGACACGCATTGCTTCATACGCTTTATCAAAGCAACGTGAAAATGGGTACTCAGTTCTTCGTTGAATGGATTGCATTAGATTTAATCCGTAATGAAGAAGGTGATGTACTTGGTGTAACTGCTTACGACCAAGAAACAGGTAATATTGCAGTATTCCAAGCGAAAGCAACATTATTTGCTACAGGTGGTGCAGGTCGTGTGTATCGTGCATCAACAAATGCTTATATCAATACTGGTGACGGTCTTGGTATGGCTGCGCGTGCAGGTATTCCATTGCAAGATATGGAATTCTGGCAGTTCCACCCAACAGGTGTTGCTGGCGCGGGTGTATTGTTGACTGAAGGTTGTCGTGGTGAAGGTGGTATCCTTCGTAACAAAGACGGCGAACCATTCATGGAACGTTATGCACCAACTTTAAAAGACTTGGCACCTCGTGATTTCGTATCACGTTCAATGGACCAAGAAATTAAAGAAGGCCGTGGTTGTGGTCCAAAAGCAGATTATATCTTATTAGATATGACGCATTTGGGTGCTGAGACGATTATGAAACGTCTTCCATCTGTATTTGAGATTGGTAAGAAATTCGCAAACGTTGATTGTACTAAAGAGCCTATCCCAGTTGTACCAACAATCCATTACCAAATGGGTGGTATTCCAACGAATATTCATGGTCAAGTGGTTGTACCACATGGTGTGGAAGAGGGTGAATTCTCTGCGCATTATGATAAAGATACTAAAGAGTATACTTATAAAGGTACGCGTGACTATGTGAAGCCTGTAAAAGGTTTCTATGCAATTGGTGAGTGTTCTTGCGTATCTGTGCATGGTGCAAACCGTTTAGGTACGAACTCACTACTTGACCTTGTGGTATTTGGTAAAGCTGCTGGTGAACATATCATTGATTATGTGACCAAGCATCATGGTGATGACTATGCACCATTACCAAACGATGTATTAGACAATACATTGGCGCGTGTACGTAAACTAGATGAATCTACATCTGGTGAAAATGCACAAGAAGTTGCTGATGCAATTCGTGACATCGTACAAGATCATGCAGGTGTATTCCGTACTCAAGCATTGCTTGATAAGGGTGTAAAAGAAATCCTTGCGATTGAACCACGTGTACGCAATATTCATTTAAAAGACAAATCTAAAGTATTTAACACTGCACGTGTTGAAGCATTAGAAGTTGAAAACTTATATGAAGTTGCGAAGGCAACCTTAATTTCAGCTGCAGCTCGTAAAGAATGTCGTGGTGCACATACAGTTGTTGACTATGAGTTAGCACCTGATCACCCAACTTATTCATACGGTCGCCGTGATGATGAGTGGATGAAACATACATTATGGTATTCATCAGACAACCGTCTTGAATATAAGCCAGTACGTTTCAGCCCATTAACGGTTGAAGCTATTGAACCTAAACCACGTACATTCTAATCGGGAGAACAAAGATGAGTAGAGGTACTCGTACATTCGAAATCTACCGCTACGATCCTGATAAGGACAAAGCGCCGTACATGCAAACTTTCAAACTTGAGTTAACGGATAAGCATCGTATGGTGCTTGATGCGTTACTTGCGTTGAAAGTTCAAGATGAAACATTAACGTTCCGTCGTTCATGCCGTGAAGGTATTTGTGGTTCGGATGGTGTAAACATTAATGGTAAAAATGGTTTGGCTTGTTTATGGAATTTAAACGACCTGCCAGAGAAAATTGTGATTCGTCCTTTGCCTGGTTTGCCAGTTGTAAAAGACTTGGTTGTAGATATGAATCAGTTCTACGATCAATATAACAAAATTCAGCCATTCTTGATTAACAATCAACCAGCTCCTCCAAAAGAGCGTTTACAGTCTCAAGCTGAACGTGAACATTTGGATGGTTTGTATGAATGTATTCTGTGTGCATGTTGTTCAACTGCATGCCCATCATTCTGGTGGAACCCTGATAAATTCCTTGGTCCATCTGCATTGTTAAATGCATATCGCTTTATCATTGATTCTCGTGATACAGCAACACAAGAGCGTTTGGCTCGTTTAGACGATCCATTCTCTTTGTTCCGTTGTAAAGGAATCATGAACTGTGTATCTGTATGTCCTAAAGGTTTGAACCCGACAAAGGCAATTGGTCACATTCGTAATATGTTGTTAGATCAAGCGGGTTAATTCGCTTTTTAACAAAAAAAAGGAGGCTCCTTATGAGCCTCCTTTTTATATTTAAAAATGATCTTTATTAAATTTGGTCACCCGCTGAAAGTGAAAATATTCATTATTTGGTTTGCTGATAAATCAAATTTGTTAATTAGATAAGAGTGTCGCTGTTGGGTTTTTGATCACTATGCATGAAGTTTGTGCAAGAATTGTAGCGATTGTTAAACTTTGGTCGATAAAAGCGCATCTTTCATAAAAAGGGCGGTATATTAGAGCATAATTTGTTATATGTATTTCGCTGCTTTATAGATGGTATGTGTCAAAAAAATCAATCCGAGCTTGATTACATGTTAGCATTTCTGCCACAGCTAAAAGCCCAAAATGAGCGTATCCTTGCTGGTGGGGGAGTTTGCATCATTTAGATTGTAAAATGTTTAGCTGAAAAGTTATTTTAGAAAAGTTAAAAAATTATTTAATTTTTCTAAAATGATTTGCAAAAAATTGCTCGATTCTATCGAGTATAAGAATGAGTTATGTGCCTTGCGTTCAGAGGTGCATGGCTCATTTATTACATCAAAGGATTACTCCTGATGTGTAGTAATGATGACCTGAGGTCGAAAGATCTTGGGCGGTAGTGTCTTGTTACCAATTTGACATTATGAATCATGGGTATGCTTAAAAGGCAGCCCGAATTATTTTTTGCAATAGGAAATGGGTCCAAAAATGCAAGAAGTTGCTGACGCGCTGCGTCTTGACACTGAACTTTCTGCTGATAGTGCAGCTTATATTGAAGAGTTATATGAGTTGTATCTATCATCGCCAACCTTGGTTTCTGAGGACTGGCGTGAATACTTCGACAAATACCCTAAAGGTGATCAACCACACGGTAATGTACGCGAACAGTTCCTTTTGTTAGGACGCAATGCGAATCGGGTACAACCAATGGTACAAAGTACCGTAAGTACTGAGCATGAGCGTCGTCAAATTGGTGTTTTACAACTCATCGCTGCGTATCGTAACCGTGGTCATCAAAAAGCTAAACTCGATCCATTAGGTCTTGCGAAACGTGAAAATGTTCCTGACCTCGATTTATCAGCTCACGGTTTAACCAAGTCAGACTTAGATACAGTATTCAATACTGGTAATCTCGCAATTGGCAAAGCAGAAGCAACATTGTCTGAAATGATTGAGGCAATGGAAGCGATATACTGCAGTTCAATTGGTGCAGAATATATGCATATCGTTGATACGAAAGAAAAACGTTGGATTCAGCAACGTTTAGAAAGCGTGCGCGGTAAATTCAACTATACCAATGATCAGAAAAAAGGTTTCTTAGAGCGTTTAACTGCTGCTGAAGGCCTAGAAAAGTATCTTGGTAACAAATTCGTTGGTGCGAAGCGATTTGGTGTAGAGGGTGGTGAGTCTTTTATTCCAATGATGAATGAAATCATCCAACGTGCTGGTAGTGTTGGCTGTAAAGAAGTTGTTATCGGTATGCCACACCGTGGCCGTCTTAACCTTCTTGTCAACATTATGGGTAAAAACCCTGCTGATTTATTTGGTGAGTTTGAAGGAAAGAGCCTGCATAAGAAAGGTTCTGGTGATGTGAAGTATCACCAAGGTTTCTCTTCAAACGTGATGACACCAGGTGGTGAAGTTCACTTAGCACTTGCATTTAACCCGTCACACTTGGAAATTGTTGGTCCTGTGGTTGAGGGTTCTGTACGTGCGCGTCAAGTCCGCCGTAAAGACATTGGTGGTGATGATGTACTTCCTGTGATTGTTCACGGTGATGCAGCATTCGCAGGTCAAGGTGTTAACCAAGAAACCTTCCAAATGTCACAGACACGTGGCTATACAGTGGGTGGTACGGTTCATATCGTGATCAACAACCAAGTTGGTTTCACGACTTCTGATCCTCGTGATACACGTTCGACTGAGTATTGTACTGACGTTGCTAAAATGATTCAGGCACCAATTTTCCATGTGAATGGTGATGATCCTGAAGCTGTTATTTTTGCTACGCAACTTGCACATGATTTCCGTCATGAATTCCGCAAAGATGTGATTTTAGACTTGTTCTGCTATCGTCGTCGTGGTCACAATGAAGCCGATGAACCATCTGCTACACAGCCATTGATGTATCAAGTCATCAATAAAAAAGCAACGACACGTACGCTTTATGCAGATAAATTGGTGCAAGAAAAAATCCTTGATCGTGCAAGTGCGGATCAAATGATTGAAGATTATCGTTCTGACCTAGAAGCGGGTAATCATGTTGCAAATGCATTGGTACGCCAACCGAACAAGCATATGTTCGTTGACTGGTCGCCTTATTTAGGTCACGACTATACCGATGTTTGGGACACAAGATTCAATATTGATCGTTTGAAAGAACTCGGTAAAACGATGAATACATTGCCTGAAGGCTTTGTGTTACAGCGTCAAGTTCAGAAAGTGATTGATGATCGCGTTAAAATGCAAACTGGTGAAATGCCACTCAACTGGGGTGCAGCTGAAACTTTAGCTTATGCAACTTTGCTTGATGATGGTTTCCTAGTTCGTATCACTGGTGAAGATGTTGGTCGTGGTACGTTCTCTCACCGTCATGCGAAATTGCATAACCAAGCTGATGGTTCTGTATATATCCCGCTATGCCATATTAAAGAAAATCAACCACGTGTTGCAGTTTATGATTCTTTATTATCAGAAGAAGCTGTACTTGCGTTTGAATATGGCTATTCAACGACATTGCCAAAAAGCTTGATCGTATGGGAAGCTCAATTCGGCGACTTTGCAAACTGTGCGCAAGTTGTAATTGACCAATTTATCGCTTCAGGTGAAACCAAGTGGGAGCGTGTGTGTGGTTTAACTATGCTGTTACCACATGGTTATGAAGGTCAAGGTCCAGAGCACTCATCTGCACGTTTAGAGCGTTTCTTACAGCTTTGTGCGGAAGACAATATGCAGGTGATTACACCAACGACGCCAGCGCAAATCTTCCATGCATTACGTCGTCAAGCGGTTCGTCCGATTCGTAAACCATTAATCGTAATGTCACCAAAATCATTGTTACGTCATAAGCTTGCAGTTTCTTCTTTGGATGAATTGGCAAATGGCTCATTCCAAACAGTGATCGATGAAGTGGATCAAATTAACAAAGCTGACGTCACTCGCTTGGTGCTTTGTGGTGGTAAGGTTTATTACGATTTACTAGAAAAACGTCGTGAGCTTGGTTTAAACAATGTAGCAATTGTACGTATCGAGCAATTATATCCTTACCCAGAGCAACGCTTAGCAGAAGTTATGGCTCAGTATCCAAACATTGAAGAACTTGTTTGGGCACAAGAAGAACCGAAGAACCAAGGTGCTTGGTTGTTCATCGTTCCTCGTTTGTATGAAGACGTTCTTAAATCTGGTAAACAAATTCGTATTAGCTATGCTGGTCGTGAAGCATCTGCCGCACCTGCGTGTGGCTCGCCATACTTGCATGCAAAACAACAAGCTCAGCTTATCAACGACGCACTTGCAATTGAAGCTGAACAATCAGGAGATTCTAAATAATGGCAACCGAAATTAAAGCACCGGTATTTCCAGAGTCAGTTGCTGACGGTACGATCGCAACTTGGCACAAGAAAGTAGGTGAACCTGTATCACGTGATGAAGTGATCTGTGACATTGAAACCGATAAAGTTGTTTTAGAAGTGGTTGCTCCAGCTGATGGTAGCTTAGTTGCAATCGTTAAAGATGAAGGTGATACCGTTCTTTCTGACGAAGTAATCGCTCAATTTGAAGCTGGTGCTGTTTCTGCGGCTGCTCCTGATGCTGCTGCACCAGCAGAAGCGGCACCTGCTGCTGTATCTGCACCTGCTGCTACATCAACTCAACCTGTTGATCAAAACCAAGCGCCTGCAGTTCGTAAGGCATTGTCTGAAACAGGTATCAATGCAGCTGACGTACAAGGTACAGGTCGCGGTGGTCGCATCACCAAAGAAGATGTTGCAAACCATAAACCAGCTGCATCTGCATCAGTTCAACCATTAAGCGTTGCTGTTGGTGAGCGTATCGAAAAACGTGTTCCGATGACGCGTTTACGTAAGCGTGTTGCTGAACGTTTATTGGCTGCGACACAGCAAACTGCAATGTTAACGACTTTCAACGAAGTTAACATGAAGCCGATCATGGAAATGCGTAAGCAATATAAAGATGCTTTCGAAAAGCGTCATGGTGCTCGTTTAGGCTTTATGTCTTTCTTTGTTAAAGCAGCAACTGAAGCATTAAAACGCTATCCAGCTGTAAACGCATCAATTGATGGCGACGATATTGTTTATCACGGTTTCTATGACATCGGTGTTGCTGTATCAAGTGACCGTGGTCTAGTTGTGCCTATCCTTCGTGATACTGATCGCATGAACTATGCTGAAGTTGAAAGCGGTATCGCTGCTTATGCTGGCAAAGCACGTGAAGGGAAATTATCGATTGAAGAAATGACTGGTGGTACGTTCACGATCACTAATGGTGGTACGTTCGGTTCATTGCTTTCAACACCTATCTTAAACCAGCCACAAACTGCGATTTTGGGTATGCATAAAATCCAAGAACGTCCAATGGCAGTGAATGGTCAAGTTGAAATCTTGCCAATGATGTACTTAGCGCTTTCTTATGACCACCGTTTAATCGATGGTAAAGAAGCTGTAGGTTTCTTGGTAACAATCAAAGAATTGTTAGAAGAGCCAGCTAAACTCATTCTTGATCTTTAATACTACAAATATTGCCTCCCATATAAAGTGATCCTTTATATGGGATTCTGGAGATAAAAATGTCTCAACAGTTTGATCTTGTTGTTATTGGCGGTGGACCTGGTGGTTATGAAGCGGCGATTCGTGCAGCTCAACTTGGTTTCAAAGTCGCTTGTATTGAAAAACGTATTCACAACGGTAAACCATCTTTAGGTGGTACCTGCTTAAACGTGGGTTGTATCCCTTCTAAAGCACTACTTGACTCTTCTCATCGTTACGAAGCTACTGTTCACGAACTTGCTGAACACGGTATTACGACTGGCGAAGTTAAATTTGATTTAGATACTTTGTTAGCACGTAAAGACAAAGTCGTTGAACAATTAACTGGTGGTGTTGCTCAGTTACTTAAAGGTAATGGTATCGAGTGGTTACAAGGTACAGGTAAATTACTTGCAGGTAAAAAAGTAGAATTCACACCATTTGAAGGTGATGTACAAGTTTTAGAACCGAAATACGTCATTCTTGCGACGGGTTCAGTGCCTGTAAATATTCCTGTTGCTCCTGTAGATGAAGATTTAATTGTTGATTCTACTGGCGCATTAAAATTCCCAGAAGTTCCTAAGCGTCTTGGTGTGATCGGTGCAGGTGTGATCGGTTTAGAGCTTGGCTCAGTATGGCGTCGTCTTGGTTCAGAAGTTGTTGTGTTTGAAGCATTAGATGCATTCTTACCAATGGCAGACAAAGCATTGGCGAAGGAATATCAAAAAATCTTGAAAAAACAAGGTTTGGATATTCGTATCGGTGCAAAAGTTTCTGGTGCTGAAACCAACGGTCGCGAAGTAACGGTTAAATATAACCAAGCTGACGAAGACAAAGAACAAGTTTTTGACAAGTTAATCGTTTGTGTAGGCCGTAAAGCATATGCAGAAGGTTTATTGGCAGAAGATTCTGGTATTAAACTCACTGAACGCGGTTTAGTTGACGTTAATGATCAGTGCCAAACATCTGTTGAAGGTGTTTATGCAATTGGTGACTTAGTACGTGGTCCAATGCTTGCACATAAAGCAATGGAAGAGGGCGTAATGGCTGTTGAGCGTATTCACGGTCATGCTGCTCAAGTGAACTATGACACAATCATCAGCGTTATTTATACGCATCCAGAAGCAGCTTGGGTTGGTTTAACCGAAGAACAAGCAAAAGAAAAAGGTCACGAAGTTAAAGCAGGCCAATTCCCATTCGCTGTAAATGGACGTGCATTGGCTGCGGGTGATACTGCAGGTTTTGTTAAGTTTGTTGCTGATGCAAAAACTGATCGTCTATTAGGTATGCACGTTGTTGGTCCAAATGCGTCTGACATCGTACACCAAGGTATGATCGCACTCGAATTTGTATCTTCAGTTGAAGATTTGCAATTGATGACTTTTGGTCACCCAACATTCTCTGAAGTTGTACATGAAGCGGCGCTTTCTGTTGATGGTCGTGCAATCCACGCGATTCAACGTAAGCGTAAATAAACAAAAAGTGTGGCTTGCCACACTTTTTTAAATGATGATGATGGTCTTATTTAGACTTTCATTTACTCAATATGTAGCAGCCCAGCTCTAAAAACAACTGGGCTGTATCACACCAAACAACATAGTAGGTAACTAAATGAACTTACATGAGTATCAAGCTAAAGCGTTATTGAAAGAATACGGAATGCCAGTACAAGAAGGTATCTTGGCAACCAATGCAGACGAAGCAGTTGCTGCATTTGAACAGCTTGGTGGTAAATTCGCTGTAATGAAAGCGCAAGTTCATGCGGGCGGTCGTGGTAAGGCTGGCGGCGTTAAAGTTGCAAAATCTAAAGAAGATGTTATCGAATTCGCTAACAACATCATTGGTACTCGTCTTGTAACGTATCAAACTGATGCAAATGGTCAACCTGTTAACAGCATTATCGTTGCTGAAGACGTATACCCAGTTGAGCGTGAGCTTTACTTAGGTGCGGTTGTAGACCGTTCTAGCCGTCGTATTACTTTCATGGCTTCTACCGAAGGTGGTGTAGAAATCGAGAAAGTTGCAGAAGAAACTCCTGAAAAAATCATCAAAGTTGAAGTTGATCCATTAGTTGGCTTACAACCATTCCAAGCGCGTGAAGTTGCGTTTGCTTTAGGTTTGAAAGACAAGCAAGTGAGCCAATTTGTAAAAATTATGGGCGCTGCTTACCAAGCATTTGTAGAAAATGACTTTGCATTATTTGAAATTAACCCACTTTCAGTTCGTGAAAATGGCGATATTTTATGTGTTGATGCGAAAGTAGGTATCGACTCTAACGCGCTTTACCGTTTACCTAAAGTTGCTGCTTTACGTGACAAGTCTCAAGAGAATGAGCGCGAATTAAAAGCATCTGAATTTGATCTTAACTATGTTGCTTTAGAAGGTAACATCGGTTGTATGGTGAACGGTGCTGGTCTTGCAATGGCAACTATGGACATCATTAAACTTTATGGTGGTCAGCCTGCAAACTTCCTTGACGTTGGTGGCGGTGCAACTAAAGAGCGCGTAATCGAAGCGTTCAAAATCATCCTTGCTGATACTTCTGTACAAGGTGTTTTAATCAACATCTTTGGTGGTATCGTACGTTGTGACATGATTGCTGAAGCAATTATTGCAGCGGTTCAAGAAGTAAACGTAACTGTTCCAGTTGTTGTTCGTTTAGAAGGTAACAACGCTGAGTTAGGTGCGAAATTACTTGATGAATCTGGTTTGAAATTAATTTCTGCGAACGGTTTGTCTGATGCCGCAGAAAAAGTTGTAGCTGCAGTTAAAGCGTAAGGAGTATCAATCATGAGCGTATTAATTAATAAAGACACTAAAGTATTGGTACAAGGTTTTACTGGTAAAAACGGTACTTTCCACTCTGCACAAGCTTTAGACTACGGTACAAAAGTTGTTGGTGGTGTTACTCCAGGTAAAGGTGGTACAACACACCTTGATTTGCCAGTATTTAACACAATGAAAGAAGCTGTTCGTGAAACTCAAGCTGATGCTTCTGTTATCTATGTACCAGCTCCATTCGTTTTAGATTCAATCGTTGAAGCGGTTGATTCAGGTGTTGGTCTGATCGTTGTGATCACTGAAGGTGTTCCAACAATCGACATGCTTAAAGCTAAACGCTACTTAGAAACTAACGGTAACGGTACTCGTTTAGTTGGTCCTAACTGCCCAGGCGTGATCACTCCAGGTGAATGTAAGATCGGTATTATGCCGGGTCACATCCACCAACCAGGTCGTATTGGTATCATTTCACGTTCAGGTACATTGACTTATGAAGCTGTTGCTCAAACAACTAAGCTTGGTTTAGGTCAGTCTACTTGTATCGGTATCGGTGGTGATCCAATCCCAGGTATGAACCAGATCGAAGCGCTTCAATTGTTCCAAGACGATCCAGATACTGATGCAATCATCATGATCGGTGAGATCGGTGGTACAGCGGAAGAAGAAGCTGCTGAATTCATCAAATCTAACGTGACTAAGCCTGTAGTGGGTTACATCGCTGGTGTAACAGCGCCTAAGGGTAAGCGTATGGGTCATGCTGGTGCGATCATTTCTGGTGGTCAAGGTACTGCTGAAGAGAAATTCGCTGCATTTGAACGTGCGGGAATGGCTTACACACGTAGCCCAGCAGAGCTTGGTTCAACGATGATGCAAGTTTTAAAAGAGAAAGGTTTAGCGTAATACGTTAGGTTTTGATCTTTAAAAAACCCCAATGGAGACATTGGGGTTTTTTATTGCTTGTACTTTGTATGGTGTTAGATATTAATCCATTTTTGGTTTCAACCCCTGAGTTAAACCATTGATATCGCCACCTTGAAGACCTAATTCATTCATTAAGCTATCAATAAGTGGAGCTTGTGAGCGATAGCGTAGGGCACTATTCACCACCTGATCGGATAATGAAGCTGTTGTGCCGTGTTCTGCATTATCACCTGACACAGCAGAACCACCAGCAAAACCATTTAAACCATTAACCTGTAAAATCTTGATGTCATCAATGTTTTCCATTGGTTTAACACTTTCACGAATAATATCTGGTAAATGTTTGAGTAATGCTAAGCGCACTTGCATTTCCACTTGCTCAGCAGAAAGGGTATTGGCTGCTTCATTCACCGCACGAGCACCTTCGGCATCAACTTGATACTGTTTCTCTAAAGCTTGAGCAAGCAATATTTTAGCATCTGCTTCACCTTTCGCTTTTAAGCGGATCTTTTCAGCATCTGCTTCAGCAGCAATACGTACAGCTTCAGCTTCATCTGCCGCAGCCTTTTTACCCGCATCGGCTGCTACCGTAATCGCAATTGCATCTTTTTCTGCTGTTTGTTTTGCTGCAACCAACTCGACTGCTTTTTGACGTTCCGCGCGCTGGGTTTCACGTACAGTCACTACTTCTTCTTCAGCTTTTACTGCTTCAGCACGTGCTTTATCTGCTTGCGCTTTTGCTTCAGATTCAGCACGTGACTTTTCAGCAATCGCAATAGCACGATCTTGTTCCGCAAGCTCAATGGTTTTCTTTTGTTCAACTTGTGCTTTTTCAATCAATTGTGATTTTTGAATATTTTCATTCTCGACATCACGGGCAGCAGCAATTCTTTTCAACTCAACTTCACGCTCTGCGGCAATGCGAGCCTCTTCAGCTTCACGTTTTTTACCAGCTTCTTGTGATGCGATCTCAGCAAGTTGTTCAGCTCTACGAATAGAAATTTCACGTTCTTGTTGCAGTTTTGCGTATTCTTCTTCGCGAGAAATTTCTAATCTTCTACGTTCAGCTTCTAAATCTTTCGCACGAATGGCAAGATCGGTATCTTGCTCGATGTCATTACGCTTCTTACGACGATCTTCAATGGTTTCTGTAAGTTTGGTTAAACCCTCAGCATCGAAAGCATTTTGTGGATTGAAGAATTTAAAGCTGGTTTGATCTAGACCTGTTAAGGATACAGTTTCAAGCTCTAAACCATTTTTTGATAGATCTTCAGAAACCACTTGTTGGACTTTTTGCACAAAATCGACACGTTTCTCGTGTAATTCTTCCATTGCCATTTCGGCAGCAACAGCACGAAGTGAATCGACAAATTTACCCTCAACTAAATCTTTTAGCTCAGGTGGGGACATAGTTTTGCGACCTAGCGTTTGCGCTGCTGTCGCAATCGATTCAGCAATTGGTTTAACACGAACATAAAACTCAGCCATCACATCAACGCGCATACGGTCACGTGTAATGAGTGCTTGATCCGCAGCGCGTTTCACCTCTAGGCGTAAGGTATTCATATTTACTGGAATAATTTCATGTAAAACAGGAAGTACAATTGCACCACCATTTAAAATAACTTTTTCTCCACCCCAACCTGTACGAACGAAAGAAACTTCTTTACTAGAACGTGTATATAATCGAGCAATCACAACCCCAATAAAGATCAGTACAGCGAAAATAATACCAGTAATAATTAAAATTTCAGTCAATGCTGAATTAAGCATTTAAAAACCCTCTATGTAAACACTTTTAAAAAGATTATGTCGCAATGGCTTGAAAGCCAATTTTGGTTTTTTGCGTTAAAATAACGTCTTGGCCTTGATAAAAGATAGTATCAAGTTCTGGTTCAACCAAGACATAATGTGTCTGACCATGTTGATCTTTCACCTTGGCTTGAGCAGGGGAATTAGGTTTTGCATCCCCTAAAATAATGTGTGCGGTGAGACCGATTAAATCATCACTATAAATTGCTGTAGTTTCATCTTTAGGAATTATCTTTGCGACCAATTTAGCGCTAAAACGAACGATCGGCATACATAGGAAAAAGCTTGCAGGAGCGATCAACCATGCTGAAAAATAAAGCCCAGTCAGGTGATATAGAATATCCTGAATAATTAAGCCAGTTAATCCATAAGCTGCTAAGAAGATAATTAACCAAATGAGTAATGGGACTTTGCCTAGATAGAGCCATTCAAGAAATTGAATAAAAACATTGTTTGAATGTTCAATAGAGACATCTGCATGATTTACATCAGATAAACTATCTGGCAAAAATTGCTCAAAAAAACTCGAACTGCCCCCGAGTAACAGTAGGATAATTTCAAGTACACCAATACATAGACATAACAGCAGCGCAATACTAAAAATAGAATTTGAAGGATGCGTAAGGAGATCAAGAATCATTGAAATTACTCTTATTTCTTTTTGAAATATTTAATAGATTTTTATATAAATAAAACAGTTATAAGATAAATCTAAGCCAGAATAATTTCAACTGATATTAATCACAATATTATAAGCGAAAAAAAACGCAATGATTGGGGTGATCATTGCGTTGAACAACGAATCTGCATAAAACAGTTTCGGTTGAAAAGGAGAAATGTCATAAGATTAGTGTTTGCTAATCTACAGCGCTATATTATTTAAAACCTTGAACTAGTTCATGCATATTCGTGTTAATTACTGTTAATACATGTTAATAAGTGACAAAAAGTGTTAGTTTTTGATTTTTTGTGATAGTTCTAAAATGAGACTGAAATCAAATATTTACAATAAAAAAAGCCCAAAAATGGGCTTTATTGATTTATACCAAGCTAAATCAGAATTTAAATAAACCTAGTCCTGATTTAACTTCATCTAAAGTTTGTTGTGTAATATCGCGACATTTTTCCGTACCTTGCTTGAGAATATCCATGATGTAATCTGGGTCTTTCTCAAGTTCAGCACGACGATCACGGATTGGTTCGATTAATTCTTTTAAAATGCCTTCTAAACGCTTTTTCACAGCACCATCACCTAAACCACCACGACGATAATGTGCTTTTAATTCTTCAACCTCTTGTTTATTTGGATCAAAAGCATCAAGGTAGGTAAATACAATATTGCCTTCCACTTGACCTGGATCTTCGATACGTAAATGATTTGGATCCGTATACATTGCATTTACAGCTTTCTTAATATCTTTATCAGAAGCATTTAATACAATGGTATTGCCCAATGATTTCGACATTTTTGCTTTACCATCAAAACCTGGTAAACGCGCCATATTTGATAAGAGTGCCTTACATTCGGGTAATAAATCGTGCCCAATTTGACGATTCACACGACGTACAACTTCGTTTGTCTGTTCAATCATTGGCAGTTGATCTTCACCCACAGGAACAACAGTTGCTTTAAATGCAGTAATGTCTGCTGCTTGTGCGATTGGATAACATAAGAAACCTGCTGGGATATCACGCTCAAAATTACGTAATTGAATTTCCGCTTTTACTGTCGGATTTCGTTCTAAACGCGCCACGGTAACATAGTTAAGGTAGATCATGGTCAGCTCATTGAGCGCCGGTAAGCATGATTGTACACAAATGGTTGTCTTGGTTGGGTCGATTCCAACTGCTAAGTAATCTAATGCAACTTGTAAAATATTATTGCGAACTTTATCTGGGTTATCAGCATTATCTGTAAGTGCTTGAGCATCAGCCAAAAGCAGGTGTTGGTGATGACTGTCTTGTAAACCTACACGAGAGCGTAATGAACCGACAAAATGTCCGAGGTGAAGTTGGCCAGTAGGGCGGTCGCCTGTCAAAATAATTGGGCGATGATCAGCATTACTCATGTTATGTTCCAAGATTTAGTGATTTCATCAATATAAGATTGGCATTATTGTACGGGAAATAAAAAATTTTCGTCAGCGATTGCTTTAACTTTTTTTCTCAAAAATATTCTTGTGAATCATTAAAGCAATTCTACAATAGGATAGATAAATACAAATTAAGATTAGGACAAGAATATGGCAAGTGGTTTATTAATGTTGCTCGATGACATCGCAACCGTATTAGATGATGTTGCGGTAATGAGTAAAATGGCTGCAAAAAAAACGGCAGGTGTCTTAGGTGATGATTTGGCTTTGAATGCACAGCAGGTGAGCGGTGTACGATCAGAGCGAGAGTTACCTGTAGTTTGGAGTGTTGCTAAAGGATCATTTGTTAATAAACTTATCCTTGTTCCATTAGCATTGTTAATTAGTGTAGTTGCGCCTTGGCTAATCAATCCCTTATTGATGATTGGTGGCTTGTTCCTTTGTTATGAAGGTGTAGAAAAAGTGGTGCACATGCTACATCACAAAAAAGCAAAAACTGCCGAAGAAGCAAGTGCCGATCTAGAAGCAGTAGAGGTTGATTTAGTAAAATTTGAAAAAGAAAAAGTGAAAGGTGCGATACGCACAGACTTCATTTTATCTGCTGAAATTGTTGTGATTTCGTTGGGTACTGTTGCGGCTGCAGCATTTATGACTAAAGTAGCTGTATTAAGTGTTATTGCGATTGCGATGACAATTGGTGTTTATGGTTTTGTTGCGATGATTGTCAAGATTGATGATTTAGGTTTGTATCTAACTCAGCAAGCTTCAGAATTTAAAAATAAAGTAGGACGTGGCTTACTTGCTTTTGCTCCGATTCTTATGAAAACATTATCTGTAGTGGGAACTGTAGCAATGTTTTTAGTAGGTGGGGGTATTATTACTCACACGATCCCTTTGTTACATCATTTTACCGAGGAAACGGTTGATCATTTGGAGTTAATCCCAAGTTTTGGTTCTATTATTGGTGCATTAACACCAACCTTAATCAACCTTGGTATTGGATTTATCGCTGGGGTTATTGTATTGCTTGTGGTAGGACTGATACAAAAAGTATGGTCAAAAGCATCTAAATAAAAATAAACCGTCATCATTATAATGAAGAGAGGTAGTCATGCGTTGGAAAGGTCGTCGTGTCAGTACCAATGTTGAAGATCGTCGCGGTGGTGGAGCAAAAGCTGGTGGTATTAGCATATTGGGGTTAATTGTTGCTTTTGTTGCATGGAAGTTTTTTGGGGTAGATCCTCAACAAGCTTATCAAGCGACTCAAGCGGTGACGAACTCTCAATCTTCTCAACAGGCTTCAGCACCACAAAATTTAACCGCTGAACAGAAAGAGGTGGGTGATTTTGTGGGGACTATACTAGCTGATACTGAAGATACATGGACGCCTATTTTTCAGCAATTGGGGTCGACTTATCAGCCGCCACGACTTGTACTATTTAATGGTGTAGTTAGATCGGGGTGCGGAACTGCTCAGGCTGCAATGGGGCCATTTTATTGTCCAGCAGATCAAAAAGTATATATTGATACTTCCTTCTTCAGAGATATGCGCCAACAAATGGGTATTTCTGGTGAGAAAAATCAAACTGAGCTTTCTCGCCAAGATCAAGCTGGTGACTTTGCACAAGCCTATGTGATTGCACATGAGGTTGGACATCATATTCAAAATTTATTAGGAATTTCCGGTCAAGTGCAACAAGCACGGGCTCAAGTTAACCAAACACAAGGTAACCAACTTTCTGTCCGCTTGGAATTACAAGCAGATTGTTTTGCGGGAATTTGGGCAAATAAAAACCATCAACGCACCCAATTCCTAGAACAAGGTGATATTGAAGAAGCAATGGATGCTGCTAAAAAAATCGGTGATGATTATTTGCAGCGTCGAGCAACTGGGCAAGTTGTACCTGATAGTTTTACACATGGTACGAGTGAACAGCGTATGCATTGGTTTCAAGTGGGATTGAAGTCAGGTGACGTAAATCAATGCAATACGTTTGCATAAGATGAATCTAATTGTGGATTTTTCTATTAAAAAAAGTGGAGAGACTTAAAGAAAATAATAATATCTTTTAACGTTATTTTTTAACTGATGCACTATGTTTTTAGATACTCAAAAAAATAAAGAGGTTGTATGGGTAATTACTTTCTTTTACAAGCATTAACGGTCATTTTTGCATTATCCATTGCAACCACGATTTTCAATAAACGAATATTAGGTTTTCCGCAAGCGATTGGTGTGCCTATTGTATCTGCAATTTTTGTCTTTATATTGCAGTGGGGAGCAAGCTTGCTGCATGGCAATCAATTTATTACGATTAATATTCAAAATATCGAAGCAGCAGTTCGTGACATTGATTTTTATGATTTTCTGATTAATGGTGTGATCTGCTTTATTCTGACTTCATCAGCATTAAAATTCAAAATATCAGATTTAAAGAATTACTGGAAACCAATTGGTATTTTAGCAACGATTGCGTTAGTGCTTTGTGCGGGTTTTTATGCTGGACTGCTATATATATTTCAATGGATAGTTGGATATCCTGTCCCGATCACAGTGTTACTGTTACTTGGTGCTGCACTTGGGGCAACAGATCCTATTGGTATTAAAGCAGTACTTAGTTCTATACGTGCACCTCATCATTTAATGGTTAAACTCGAAGGTGAATCTTTATTTAATGATGCAATGTGTATTGCACTATTTATGACTTTGCTTAATGTAATCCAAGGTGAGCATTTTTCATTGATCTCTACATTAGAAACCTTACTGTATGAAATCTTTGTTGCTGTCATCATCGGTTTCGCATTTGGCTTTGGGATCTTACGTCTGTTGCGCGGCAAGCATGAAATGGAGTCGTTAATTTTGACGACGGCTCTACTGGCAAGTGGCTCTTATCTGGTTGCTTTATTTGCACATGCTTCAGCGCCTATCGCTTGTGTTATTGGCGGTTTGATTGTTGGAAATAAATGGCAAGAATTCCGTGAGCAACGTGAAATACGTGAGGTGAATCATTTTTGGCATACGGTAGAAGGAATTATTAACTCATTCTTATTTACACTGATTGGTTTGGAGTTGTTTATTTTAGACTTGAGTGCCAATCTGATTATTGGTGGCATTATTGCTTTCATTATTCTTCATCTGTCCCGTTTTGCTGCTAATTTTCTTGCTTTCTCAGCTTTTCCATCGTTTAGGAAGAAAAGTTATAACGGTAGTTTAACAATTTTATCTTGGGGTGGTGTGCGAGGGGGGATTTCTCTTGCGTTGATTTTAGCTGTTGCAAATATACCTGCACTAAGTGCATACAGTAGTATTCTGATTGGATATACATTTATCAGTGTCTTGTTATCAGGAGTAATATGTGGCTTAGGTTTGCCAACAGTAATGAATGCCTTTTATTACAACCCGAATGAAGCAAAAACTGGCTTAAAAGGTCTTTATCAGCAGTTATGTAATAAAATGAATCGAAGAGGGTTTAAATACATCGTAGGAGAGGATAATTTAGGTCAAGAAACAATAACAATTTATAATCCAGAGGTACTATTAGATCAAAAAACTGAAGATGGTGTTGCAACAATGCATCATCCAAATAAGAGAGAAGAGGTGAGACGTTTGGAAAATCCTGATAATTTTTAACGATTGTTTTAGGTAAATGATTTAGCATTTTATTTCAGTCATATATTGAAAAATGGAATGCTGATGAAATCACTTGAATCTTATTTTATTAAATAAAATTTAAAACACTTTTAATGGAGATTGATGCATAAATGTAACCAAAAATAAACCCTTAAATAAAAAAATATTGAAAAATAAAAGCTTGGAAGTTTTTATTTATTTTGCACTATCATACATTACTAGAATTTTGTGTGGGCTATTTAACATTAATTTGAATTGGTTTAGAGTAGAGCTGATAACTGTACCTAATCAAAACAGAAATAATTACGCGAAAGCTTAACACTTGAATCGATAAGCAGTTGAAAACTAATGAATTATAATTGAGGAACAAGACCATGTCTGAAATACAAATAATTTCCAAGGAAAGCCATAAAACGCTTTTAAATACTACGGATAGCACCACAGCATTATCTCCCTCTCAACCAGCCGTCGTGCTGATAAAAGTGTCTATTGAGGATGTGGCACAAGTCAAAAGAGATGGAACTAATGCAGTTGTTTTTCTAAAAAATGGAGAACAAATTGTCATTCAGAACTTCTTTGCGAATGATAATAATCAAAACCTTGACAATAGCTTGGTTTTTCAAGGGCAAGATGGGAAGCTGATCTGGGCGCGATTCAAAGATGCTGAAAGTGATTCAGATGCGGATGCTGATTCAGATGCGGATGCCGACGCCGATGTTGAACCAGACATGGAGGCCGCTGTTTATTTAGAAGAGACTCCTGTTGCAATCCCTCCTGCAGTTCAGGCACCTGTTTCGGATGCCGTTTTTCAACCTATCGATTCAATTACACCATTACTTTATCAAGATGGGGGTATAAGCCCTTGGCTTTGGGGAGTTCCGCTTGTAGCGGGTGGAATTATTGCAGCAGCAAGTGGCGGTGGAAGTAAAAACCGTAACAATGACGAGAGTGATTCTGACGCGGATAGCGACTCAGATTCAGACAGCGATTCAGATTCAGACAGCGATTCAGATTCAGACAGTGATTCAGACTCTGACTCAGACAGTGATTCTGACTCAGATTCAGACAGCGATTCAGACTCAGACTCAGATTCAGACAGTGATTCAGACAGTGATTCTGACTCAGATTCAGACAGTGATTCGGACTCTGACTCAGACAGTGATTCAGACTCAGACAGTGATTCAGACTCTGACTCTGACAGCGATTCAGACTCTGACAGTGATTCAGATTCAGACAGTGATTCAGACTCTGACTCAGATAGCGACTCAGATAGCGACTCAGACTCAGATTCAGACAGCGACTCAGACTCTGACTCAGATAGCGATTCAGATTCAGACAGCGATTCCGACTCTGACTCAGATAGCGACTCTGACTCAGACAGCGATTCCGACTCTGACTCAGATAGCGACTCTGACTCAGACAGCGATTCAGACTCTGACTCAGATAGCGACTCAGATTCAGACAGCGACTCAGATTCAGACAGCGACTCAGATTCAGACTCTGACTCAGACAGCGACTCAGATTCAGACAGCGACTCAGATTCAGACTCTGACTCAGATAGCGACTCAGATAGCGACTCTGACTCAGACAGCGACTCAGATTCAGATTCAGACAGTGATTCGGACTCTGACTCAGACAGCGACTCAGACTCTGACTCAGATAGCGATTCAGATTCCGACTCAGATTCAGACAGCGATTCAGACTCTGACTCAGATAGCGACTCTGACTCAGACAGCGATTCAGATTCAGACAGTGATTCAGACTCTGACTCAGACAGTGATTCAGATTCAGACAGTGATTCAGATTCAGACAGCGACTCAGACTCTGACTCAGATAGCGATTCAGATTCAGACAGCGATTCCGACTCTGACTCAGATAGCGACTCTGACTCAGACAGCGATTCAGACTCTGACTCAGACAGCGACTCAGATTCAGACAGCGATTCAGATTCAGATTCAGACAGTGATTCGGACTCTGACTCAGACAGTGATTCAGATTCAGACAGCGATTCAGACTCTGACTCAGATTCTGATATTGAAGTCACCCTTGATACGATTGTGACAAATGACAGCACACCAGAATTAACAGGTACTGTAGATAGTCCAACAGCAACTATTGTGGTGACCATTGATGGCGTTGACTACGATGCAGTGAACAATGGCGATGGCACCTGGACACTTGCAGACGATGTTGTTGCAGCACTTGCAGACGGTGATCACGAAGTGACCGTGACTGCGACAGATGCAGCCGGCAACGAAGGCAGCACCACAGGAACCATCACGATCGACACCGTTGCACCAGCTGCACCAGTGATTGATCCAGTGAATGGCACTGATCCGATTACGGGTACAGCAGAGCCAGGCACTACAGTCACAGTAACCTTCCCAGACGGCAGCGAAGCAGAAGCGGTTGTTGACGCAGATGGTAACTGGAGCGTTCCAAACCCAGGCAACTTGGTAGATGGCGACGAAGTGACTGCGGTTGCAACTGACCCAGCAGGCAACACCTCAGACCCAGCGACAGCAGTGGTGGATACATCAGCACCAGTGGTGACCTTGGATGAAGTGGTGACGAACGACAATACACCTGAATTGACAGGTACGATTGACGATCCAGAAGCGACAGTAGTGGTGACCATTGATGGCGTTGACTACGATGCAGTGAACAATGGCGATGGCACCTGGACACTTGCAGACGATGTTGTTGCAGCACTTGCAGACGGTGATCACGAAGTGACCGTGACTGCGACAGATGCAGCCGGCAACGAAGGCAGCACCACAGGAACCATCACGATCGACACCGTTGCACCAGCTGCACCAGTGATTGATCCAGTGAATGGCACTGATCCGATTACGGGTACAGCAGAGCCAGGCACTACAGTCACAGTAACCTTCCCAGACGGCAGCGAAGCAGAAGCGGTTGTTGACGCAGATGGTAACTGGAGCGTTCCAAACCCAGGCAACTTGGTAGATGGCGACGAAGTGACTGCGGTTGCAACTGACCCAGCAGGCAACACCTCAGACCCAGCGACAGCAGTGGTGGATATAACACCACCTTTGATTGCATTCGATAATGTCGATGATGCATTCGTTAATGCTTTACCGTTGCAAGTTGGAGATGATGTTTCAGTCGGTAGTCATACTTACTTGTTACTCGCTTCTCTAGCAGGACTGGATCTACAGCTTGGTTCTGCAGGCATTGGCTTCACGATTGATGAAGGTCATACAGGTGATATGACGTTCAATTACAGTGCATTAATTAGTGCAGATGCATTAGCAGACTATGTACTTGTCCTTCAAAAATTCGATGAAGCAACAGGACAATGGACTGCGGTGACTGGCCCAGGTCAAGCTGATTTGTTGAGCTTGTCATTGTTCGGTGGTACGACAGTAACTGTTGATGGACTTGAAGAGGGACAATACCGTGCCTTCATGGCCTTTGATGGATTGCTTGGTGTAGGATTACTTGGCACCTTGTCAGGAACTGCTGATCTTTACGATCAATCGCAAATTGGTGGTTATGAAGTGATAGCCGCTGAAGGTAACGTCATTACTGATGCTGGTATTGATGGTGAAGTTGATGTTATTACAGATACCACCGTTGTCAGTATGGTAAATGGTGTAGCGGTTGTAGAAGGTGGAACAACCATAGATGGTACTTACGGTACCTTGGTGATTAATCCAGATGGCAGTTATACCTACACACCATTTAGTGGTGATGCAGGTTTAGGTCAAGTGGATCCATTTGTTTATACCTTATTTGATCCTGTAACTGGTCAAAGTGCAAATGCAACGCTATATCTGCATATTGATAGTGATGATGTAGATATGACATGGAACCCAGCGGATCCATCACAACCTGCAACAGTAGATATTGTTGCAAGTGATGATCTAAATGTTGCTGAGATCAACCCACAAGCATTGCTTGTTGGAGATAATGTTCCAGCGGGTAGCCATACTTACTTGCTACTTGCATCTTTAGGAGGATTAGATCTACAGCTTGGCTCTGCAGGCATTAACTTCACTGTTGATGAAGGTCATACAGGTGATATGACGTTTAACTACAGTGCATTAATTAGTGCAGATGCATTAGCAGACTATGTACTTGTCCTTCAAAAATTCGATGAAGCAACAGGACAATGGGTTGCAGCGAGTGGGCCAGGTCAAGCTGATCTGTTGAGCTTGGCATTGTTCGGTGGATCAACTATTACGGTTGATGGACTTGAAGAAGGTCAATACCGCGCCTTCATGGCCTTTGATGGATTACTTGGTGTTGGTTTGTTAGGCACCTTGTCAGCAACTATGGATCTTTATGATCAATCGCAAATTGGTGGTTATGAAGTCGTTGCAGCGTCTGGTAATGTGATTACTGATGCTGGTATTGATGGTAATGCCGATGTTACGACACCATTTACCACTGTAAGCAGTGTCAATGGCGTAGCAGTAGCTGCTGGTGGAACAACCATAGATGGTACTTACGGTACCTTGGTGATTAATCCAGATGGTAGTTATACCTACACACCATTTAGTGGCGATGCAGGTTTAGGCCAAGTGGATCAGTTCACGTATACCCTGTCAGATCCTATTGGTGGAGCTAATGCAGCAAGTGCAACTCTGTACTTCCATATCGATAGTAATGCAGTAGATATGACATGGAACCCAGCGGATCCATCACAACCTGCAACAGTAGATATTGTTGCAAGTGATGATCTAAATGTTGCTGAGATCAACCCACAAGCATTGCTTGTTGGAGATAATGTTCCAGCGGGTAGCCATACTTACTTGCTACTTGCATCTTTAGGAGGATTAGATCTACAGCTTGGCTCTGCAGGTATTAACTTCACTGTTGATGAAGGTCATACCGGTGATATGACGTTTAACTACAGTGCACTAATTAGTGCAGATGCGTTGGCTGACTATGTACTTGTTCTTCAAAAATTTGATGAAGCAACAGGACAATGGGTTGCAGCGAATGGCCCAGGTCAAGCTGATCTGTTGAGCTTGGCATTGTTCGGTGGATCAACTATTACGGTTGATGGACTTGAAGAGGGTCAATATCGCGCCTTCATGGCCTTCGATGGATTGCTTGGATTAGGATTGCTAGGCACCTTGTCAGCAACTATGGATCTTTATGATCAATCGCAAATTGGTGGTTATGAAGTCGTTGCAGCGTCTGGTAATGTGATTACTGATGCTGGTATTGATGGTAATGCCGATGTTACGACACCATTTACCACTGTAAGCAGTGTCAATGGCGTAGCAGTAGTTGCTGGTGGAACAACCATAGATGGTACTTATGGTACCTTGGTGATTAATCCAAATGGTAGTTACACCTATACACCATTCAATGATGTAACAGGCTTAGGTCAAGTGGATCAGTTCACGTATACCCTGTCAGATCCTATTGGTGGAGCTAATGCAGCAAGTGCAACTCTGTACTTCCATATAGATAGCAGTGTTGTAGATATGACATGGAACCCAGCGGATCCATCAGAACCTGCAGCATTCACATTTGTTGCGACAGATGATGTTGATACTGCATCACTCGTGATGGTCAATGAAGTAGATAACAATTACTTCAATGCCTCGGCTTCATTGTTAGGTATTTTAGCAACAACTCAGACTTACACTTCAGGCACATTCACATTAGGCTCTAATATGGATGCATCTGGATTGATTACGGTTAACTCTTTAGCTACCGCTGGAACAGTAAACCTTAATTTAAATCTACAGATGAATGTCGGTGGAGTTTGGACTACAGTAGCGAACGACAGTTACTCTGGAATAATCTCGTTGCTTGGTACTTTGGTATCACTAGATCTATCAACTTTAGACCTAGCTGCTGGAACCTACCGTATCCAAACAACAATGCAACAACCATTATTCGGTGGACTAGCTGCACTAGTTGGTATCAATACAGATGTAAATGTCACCTATCTGGATCAATATGTAGTATCAAATACAATTGAAGCGGAAGGTAATATTTTCGGAAATGATTCAACTGGTTCTACATTCACTCAGCTGCAAGTAACAGATGCAAATGGTAATGTTATAGATGTTTCATATGGTACTGTGATTCAAGGTCTATATGGTAACTTGGTGATTAGTGCAAATGGTGATTACACTTATACACCAACATCAAATACAACTGGTGGAAGTGAAAGCTTCAGCTATACCTTGACTCATCTAAATGGTGACACAGCAACAGCAACATTGAATATCAATGTTGGCTACACAATCCAAGGCAGTACAGGTAATGACATTATTACTGACAGTGCTGGAGATGATCTGATCTATGCAGGAGCGGGTAATGATACAATCAATACTGCAAATGGTGGTTCAGATACCTTAATCTTTGATCTGTTAAATGCTGCAAATGGTACTGGTGGAAATGGTCAAGATACTTGGGAGAACTTCCATGTTGGAGATACTTCTATAGATGGCGAAGCCGATAAGATCGATATCAGTGAGCTGTTGATTGGTTATGCTGGTGATGGTAGCGAAGCTTCCCTCAGTGCTTATGTAAACGTAAGTTTCAATGGTACAGACACAATTATTAGCATAGACCGTGATGGTGGTGCTGGAGTACATAGCTCTACAGAACTTCTTACTTTGAAAAATGTAGATACGTCTTTAGAAGAGTTACTACAAAACAACCAACTCTTGTTCTAATCTAGATTAAGAAAAAAGAGAGCTTTCGAGCTCTCTTTTTTTTATTTAAATAAGTAAACGCATATATTCAAATAAAAGTTATATGCTATATTTTGTGACAGGATAAATGTTTATAATCAATAAAGTGGAAGATATGGGCGTTCAAACTTACAACGAATTATTAGACTTTAAAAAGAAATTAGAGAGTTGGATAGATAAAACAGTTGAAGATAAAAAAATAAACGAAAATGTGTTTTGCATTTTTTTATCCTATGGTGCAAAAGATCAGAGATGTAATATTTGGAATAATGCTGATCAAAATGTACACTCAATTAAAAAAAGATTATTTAATTTTATCGACAAAATTTTCGAAAAAAATAAAACTCAGCTTAACTTTATAAAAATTGATATTGCTTACCAAATTGAACAACAAGCGTGGCCAAGTGTGGTTTACCAAGTCATCAATCAAGATCACAATAATCATTACCGCAAAGGTATTAGTTTAGATGAAAACTTTAATATTGCATTTCTTGAACAAGAGATTTATGGACGAGCAATTATAAGAGGTTTGAAATATGATCAACCTAATTTTTTTGATGAACAAAATTTAAACAATGCAATTAAGAAAAAATATCCTAATATTCAAAAAAAAATAGCTTTAGATCAGCTTCAATCAATATGGACTTTTGAAACTTATGGTGCAATATATGAAGATAATCAATTTATTGCATTACAAAGTGGTGGTTGTCAAAATGGTGTTAGAGAACTTATACAAGATAAGAAAGAACATTTAAAACATCTGATTGAAAAAAATGCGGAGTTTCTAGAACAACAAATCCAAGAAAATGGGCGATTTATCTATGGTTATTTTCCAGCTTTCGATCGTGAATTAAAAAGCTATAACACAGTTCGACATTGCACATCAGTATATGCATTAATTGAAAGTTTTGAAGTCAAAGAAAATCAAGCCTATTGGCCAAAAGTTTATACCGCAATTCAGTATGCTATTGATACTTTTTATAAAGAGAAACAAGACAATATTGCATTCATGATAGATGGAGAAAAAGATCCAGAAATTAAGTTAGGGTCCAACGCAGCTGCAATTCTCATGCTTACAAAATACCAGGAACTTACCCAAGATGATCGTTATTTAAAATATGCTGAAGCGATCGCAAATGGAATCATGGAAATGGTTGATGCGAAGGGTGAAACAACGCATGTCTTGCATTATCCAAGTTTAGACGTAAAAGAAAAATTCCGTATCGTGTACTATGATGGTGAAGCAGCATTAGCATTATTGAGGCTTTATCAAATCAATTATGACGAACGGTTACTAGCAACAGTGAAACGTATGTTCGAACATTTTATTGAGAAAAAATATGAAAAATATCATGACCATTGGTTAAGTTATTGTACGAATGAACTCACTAAAATTTGTCCTGAAGAGAAATATTTTCAGTTCGGTTTAAACAATTACTTAAAACATATGAACTTTATTAAAAATAGAAAGACAGCATATGCAACTTTTTTAGAAATGTTAATGTCTGCATATAAAATGGTGAATCGATTAAAAGAACAAGGTCATGATGAATTATATGCTAAAGCAGAATTTGAAAAACTAAAAGAGTTGATAGAAATTAGAAGTGAGTTTCAAAGAAGTGGCTTTTTTTATCCAGAAGTTGCAATGTATATGGCGAGGCCAGATAAGATATTAAATGCTTTTTATGTACGTCATGATCGCTTTAGAACACGAATAGACGATCAAGAACATAATTTATCTGGATATGTGGCTTATGTGAATTATTTCTAAATGGTGAAAGAATGATTATAAATAAGAAAAACATTGAAGAAATAATGTCTGGAAAATGGTATATCGAACCTAAAGAAGATTGGTTTGTTCAGCATATTTCAGAAAATAAGTTGAATTGCAAAAGAGATGAAACGCTATTTGTCGCAATGGACAAGGAAACCTGGTTAAAAGGAACAGGGAATACGGGTGTATATGCAAAATGGGAGGATACACATGATCTTTTGTGTGAGTTCCATGAACAAATAAAAGGCGTTGTTGTACAACGACCTATACCCGAATTACCATCACATTTGCCTCAATATATTGTAGAAGATTCTTATCAGTTCATTCACCATTGTGCTGAATATATGAGGAAAAAAATCAAGAGTAAAACGATAGCAATTACGGGCACAGTTGGAAAAACCAGCACAAAAAACTATCTTAATATACTTTTGCAGAACTATGGATCTACCTATGCAACCCATGGAAACCATAATTCTCGCACAGGGGTAAAATTGACACTATCCAATGCGATGGTTGAGCCAAACTATTTAATTCTAGAAACCGCAATGTCTGCACTCTGGATGAAAGATGGAGGGATTAGTCAATTAATACGCCCAGATATTGCAATTATTACAGAAATAGGAGTTGGTCAAAAAGGATATGATGAAAATCAAACTGCAGATTTTAAAAGCCGAATTGCAAATGGTTTAAGTACTGATGGTATCGTCATTTTAAATCGCGATATAAAGAATTATGATCAACTCTTAACTTATGTTCATCGTTATAGTCATAAAATTTTAAGTTATGGAGAACATTCAAAAGCTGATGTGAAGTATGAACGAACTGATAATGGATTTTTAGTTTACTTAGAAAACCATAGTTATCATGTTTTATTAGATCATTATATTGATGATGGTACTTTAAGTAATATGGTTGCGACTTTGGCAGCAATATATGCACTAGGTCTTGATATAACTAAAGTTCTACATTTATTTAATTCTATCAGCAATAAAGAATCAACATTAGAGATTTTGACAATACCTGATAAAAAAGCTTATTTAATAGATGATACCTATAATGCAGAACATCTTTCGATGGTTAATGCGTTAAAATATTGCTATGGTAAATATAAGAAAAATAGAAAAATATTGGTAGTCGGAGATATTATTAACTTAGAGGATAAATCTAAGGAAGTTCATGAGAGTTTGCTTAAACCAATACTTGAAAATCAATTCGAATTAATTGCTACATTTGGAAAAGATGCGCTATATCTAAACCAACTTTTGCCTAAAGATCGAAATTTGGGCCACTTTACTGATGCGAAGCAATGTGCCATGCAGATCAGAAATATCTTGCAGGAAAATGATGTAGTACTGGTCAAAGGTTCCAGACGAAATTCGACGATTTCGACTATTCCTAGTTTAATCACTTTACCAGAGAATAATTCAACAGAAAAAAGCTTAGGTGAATGTATTACTGCACATTTGAATCACAAGAAATTCACTGAACAGATATGGCAAACGAAGACTGAATATGGAATTGGTCCATTAATCCTAATTTATTTAGCTTTAAAAAAATATGCCTTAGAAGAAGTGCAGTTAAACTCTATTTATAGTGTCACTGCAAATGTAGATCGAGAAGCAAAAGGACGAAATGCATTAGGATTGTATTTAGGTGAGAATTACTATTTTAGTCAAATTCTACAATACGTTATTTTGACCCAAAAACCGGATTGTATTTTGGCTTTAGCAGAGCATTTATACCAGACGACTGCTCAAGCATTAAAAGAGATAAAAAAAGAAGCTGAATTGATCGGTATAGATCCGAATCAGATTTTGAATATAACAGGCCGAAATGTAAGAGATATAACACAAGGAAAAACTTTTTTAGACATTTTTAAAGTGAGTAAAAAAATATTCGAATTACCACCTTATTTTAGAAAGCAATTTTTTGTTGATATTACCTATTTTAAAGGAACTATATTAAAACCTGTAATAACGATAGCATCTGATGCTGGTTTAGATGGTTTTTTATTTGTAGGTGATCGGCGTAGACGAACCTATATTGGTTTTAGTCAACTATCGAATAAAAAAATAAGTATTCATTATACAGATGAAGAAAAGGTAAAAATTGAGCATGTTTTACCGTACTATCAAGCTTTTGATGAATTACCAAAGCCTAAAAAGATAGATGCCAAGAGCCAATTTATTAATATTTTAGGAGATACATATTTTGGTGAATCCTATACTAAAATTAGAAAACGAAGAGGAGTGATCGACGCGTTACAGAAACATGGTTATACACATTCTTTCGAGAAAATAGCCTCTTTTTTTGGTAAGGAGGATATCAATATTGCAAATTTTGAAGCGGTTTTTATTGCTGATGAAAATCAACAGTCACCTTTAGATAAAATTAAACCTTTTATTTTAGGTGCCGATGCAGACAAAACTTTAAATGAATTTTTAAATAGAAATATTAATCATGTTGTACTAGCGAATAACCATTTAAAAGACTATGGAAGTGAGTGCCTAGAATTTACTTTAGAACAATTTGATAAAAAGTCGATCGCTTATATCGGTGCTGGGCTTAATCAACAACAAGCACATGAGTATTTTGAAATTGATTGGAGAGGTAAGAAACTTGCGATCTTTAATGGTTACTGGCATAGGGATGCAGCTTACAACAAGTTTGATTTCTATGCGTTAGGACATCGGGATGGGGTAGCTTGTGTGAATGGTATTCTTATCGAACAGATCAAAGCCTACAGAGAATGTTATCCTTACAATAAAATTATGGTAATAAGTCATTGGGGGGTAGATTTTAAACCTATTCAGGATGAACAAAAAAGAATTGCAAAAATACTTGTTTCCTGTGGAGCTGATATGGTGATTGGACATGGGCCACATACTATTCAACCTATTGAATATATAGATGGTAAGCCGATTATCTATAGTATTGGTAATGGTGTATTCAATAGTAATGGCGAATACGATAAACACGGAGCGTTGCCCTATGGCTGTATCGTCCGATTGGATATGGATAAACAAATCTTAAAGCTTTATCCAATTTTCACCAATAACTTAAAAACGTTTTGGCAACCATATATTGTAAGTAAAGAAGATTTTATCTCTATAAAATCAGCATTAACAAAAATACTTAATAGTGATCAATATGATTCTCATAATGATGAACTAGGTTTTTTTATAAAATTAAAAATATAAGAGGTGGATGAATATGCATTACTTTTTAAATAAAAATGTAGGAGCAAATTTAACAGGAATTGAACATGCTGCTATATCAAGATTGAGAATTTTTTCATCCATTGGAATAGATTCAAAAATTTTAACAGTTAATTACAATCCAAATCTTTATGATAATTTTAATAAAATTAATTTAGATTTTCGTTCAAGTTATAACTTATATCATTTTTTTCAAAAAGCTAAAAGAAATTGTTTTTTGACGATGCAAGAATTTTATGAAAATGACAGTTATGAAATAAAAAAAGTAAAAGATGTGGATGATTATAGAGTATATG
>NZ_OVCN01000020.1 GCF_900406815.1 Acinetobacter haemolyticus | reverse complement strand
TCTGCGCTTCGATAATGGTATCGAGCTGTGGAACGATGCTATCTTCGTTGTAGTACAAACCAATACTTAAATTAACCTTTTCAGCGCGTGAATCAGCATTAAACTGTTCCATTAAAGAGAGGATTGGGTCGCCTGCATAAGGTGGGATATGTTGAAACATTAACAATGTCCTTTCGTTAAATCACATTCATCGTCATGAAGTGATCCAGTCGATTGATCAATAAAAATATAGGACTGAGTATGACTCAGCCCTATTTATGGAGATTTTTTAAGAAGTGCTAGGACTTAATCTGTACCTAAAGCAACGCTAGGTTGGGCATTTTTCAATTTCCGTAACTTCACTGCATAGGCCAACATGAGACAGAGAATCCATGCAGGAATCATCATCACAGCGATACGCATATCTGGTGAAAGTGACATCACGACCAAAATACCCAGCATAAAAGCAATGCACAGATAGTTACTAAATGGATAAGCAATGCTTGGGAATTTAGTGGTTTGTCCTTGTGCCTGCATCGCTTTACGGAACTTGAGATGAGTCCATGAAATCACGATCCAGTTAATGACAATCGCAGCAACAACCAACATCATCAATAACGCAAAAGCTTTCTGAGGAAACAGGTAGTTGATCACTACACATAACACTGTCACAAAAGCAGAAACCAATACTGCATTGGTTGGAATACCACGTTTATTGATCTGCTTTAAAAATTTTGGAGCATTGCCCTGCTGAGCCAAACCTAACAACATACGGCTGCTGCAATAACTTGTACCGTTATACACAGAAACAGCAGCAGTCAAAATGACGAAGTTCAGCATCGTCGCCACACCGTGGCTGTCCAAAGAAGCAAATACCATCACAAAAGGGCTACCGCCTTCTGCCATTTGATTCCAAGGGAACAATGCAAACAAAATAAATAACGTTGCGATATAAAAAATCAGGATACGGTAAATAATTTGGTTAACGGCTTTAGGTAAAGTTTTATCTGGATCACGCGCTTCTGCTGCTGTAATACCAAACAATTCAATTCCACCGAAAGCAAAGATAATCACCGCCATCGCCATGACCAGACCTTCAACACCAAATGGGAAGAAACCACCCAATGCCCAAAGGTTACTAATCCCTGCTTGTGGACCAGCTGTGCCTGTCGCTAGCAAATAAGAACCGAAGCCAATCATGGCCAAGATTGCTAAAATTTTGACGATAGAGAACCAAAACTCCATTTCACCAAAGAGTTTGACATGTAATAAGTTGATACCGTTAATTAACAGGAAAAACGCCAATGCTGATGCCCATGTTGGAATCTCGGGCCACCAATATTGAATATAGAGTCCAATTGCGGTCAGCTCTGCCATACAGACCAGAATATTGAGTACCCAATAATTCCAGCCTGACATAAAGCCAGCAAATGAACCCCAATATTTGTGTGCAAAATGACTAAAAGAACCACTCACTGGCTCTTGAACCACCATTTCACCTAACTGTCGCATCATCATGAATGCAATAAATCCTGCGATTGCATAACCTAAGATGACGGACGGACCTGCAAGCTTAATCGATTGTGAGATACCGAGAAATAACCCTGTACCAATTGCCCCACCTAGCGCGATAAGCTGGATGTGCCGATTGCTCAAACCGTGTTTCAGGTTTCCTTGCTGTTGATTTGACATATGATTATTCTCATCCTTGTCACGTAATTTTCTTATCAAAAATTACGTATATCATAAATTAATCAGAAATGCCTAGTGTTGATCAAAAAATAATTGATTCACTTTTCTCATAACCGCGCATATAAACAGAAAATTCAACAAATAACAACAATTATGAAATATGTAATTAAATTATGTATTGCGTAATTAATTATTTTCAGTATGATAGAAGTTATCAGCTACGGTTTAGAGCCTTGATGAAGCATAACAAGCGCGGTAATTTTTCAATTTAGCTTTGTTTTTCATATATCTAGTCAAGACTCAAAAATATTTATGGTAAATCCAGACAAAATTAAGACAAGGAAGGCAAACTCATGACACAGCATTTAACCTCTTTTCTTGAGATTGACTCACAATCCGATTTCACAATTCATAATTTGCCTTATGGAATTTTTAGTGAAAGTAACCCAGCACATAAACGTGTAGGTGTGGCAATTGGTGACTGGGTGCTTGACCTTGCAGCATTGACGGCGCATGGCTTATTAAAATTTGAAGGAAATCAGGATTATTTCAATCAGCCGACGCTCAATGCATTTATCGAATCAGGTAAACACAACTGGCAATACGTGCGTCAGACCTTACAAAGCTTGTTGTCTGCAAACAATCCAGCCCTGCGTGACAATGCGGAATTACGTACTTTAGTTTTACGTCCACAAAATGCGGTAACTTTACACTTACCGATCCATGTCCCAGGCTATACCGATTTTTATTCATCTAAAGAACATGCCACCAATGTCGGTACCATGTTCAGAGATCCAAAGAATGCCCTATTACCTAACTGGAGTGAGTTGCCAGTCGGTTATAACGGTCGTGCCAGTTCTGTGATCGTCAGTGGTACCGATATTGTTCGCCCATCTGGACAGATCAAATTACCGAATAGCGAACGTCCAGTTTTCTCTGCCACACGTAAACTCGATTTTGAGTTAGAAACTGCTTTTATCGTGGGTAAAGCAACGAGTTTAGGTCAACCCATAGCGATTGAAGATGCTTGGGATCATATATTTGGTATGGTGTTATTAAATGACTGGTCTGCACGTGATATCCAACAATGGGAATATGTGCCATTAGGACCATTTAATGCCAAAACTTTTGCCAGCGCGATCTCACCATGGGTAGTGACCATGGAAGCATTGGAACCTTTCAAAGTCAAAGGCCCAGTACAGCAACCGCAGCCACTCAGCTATTTACAAGAAAATATCGCCAACAGTTACGATATCCAGCTCAGTGTCGAAATTCAAAGCCCGAAATCACAAACGGCGGATGTGATCTGTCAGACCAACTTTAAATATATGTACTGGTCGATGGCACAGCAACTCACTCACCACACCATTGCAGGTTGTAATGTCCAAGTTGGCGATCTGATGGGTTCAGGTACGATCTCAGGACCTACGGAAGACTCTTATGGTAGTTTGCTTGAGCTGACGTGGAATACCACCAAACCACTTACCCTTGCCAATGGTGAGCAGCGTGGCTTCTTGGAAGATGGTGATCGCGTCGTTATGAAGGGTCACTGTGAAAAAGACGGTATTCGTGTTGGTTTTGGCCAAGTCGAAAATACCATTCTTGCAGCACACCGCTTTGACTTTCAGGAAACTGAGGAAGTGAGCTATGAAACTGTATAGCTATTTCCGTAGTTCAGCTGCCTATCGGGTACGAATTGCACTCAACCTAAAAGCACTTGCCTATGACACGCAGGCAGTGCATCTGGTTAAAAATGAGCAACAACTGGCAGATTATCAAGCACTCAATCCAAGTCAGTTGGTACCTACCCTCATGGATGCAGATCAGCCTTTACTCCAGTCCATCAGTATCTTGGAATATCTGGAAGAAGCCTATCCAGCGATTGCTCTATTACCAAAAGATCTTGCAGATCGCGCTAAAGTGCGTGCATTTGCCCAAGCCATCGCTTGTGATATTCATCCACTCAACAATCTAAGAGTGCTGAAATACTTACAAAATGAGCTTGCGCTCAGTGATATTCAAAAAAATCACTGGTATCAGCATTGGATTATCGAAGGTTTTCATAGCTTAGAGGCGCAACTCAGCCAATCCAATGGTCAGTTTTGTTTTGGTACACAAGCCACTTTTGCCGATTGCTGTTTGATTCCACAAGTCTATAACGCCAAACGTTTTAAAGTAGATGTGAGTGCATTTCCAAAAATTGAATCAATTTATCAACACTGTATGGCGCTTCCAGCATTTCATCAAGCTGCCCCTGAACAACAGCCCGATTGGGAATAAAGATAAAAAGGAGCTTTATCATGACATTTGCAATTAAAAAGATTCACCACGTTGCCTACCGCTGCAAAGATGCCAAAGAAACAGTGGAATGGTACAAAACCATGTTGAATATGGACTTCATTTTGGCATTTGCTGAAGATCATGTCCCTTCAACCAAAGCCTTTGATCCTTATATGCATTTATTCCTCGATGCAGGTCAAGGAAATGTTTTAGCCTTCTTTGAGTTACCAACACAGCCTGAAATGGGACGTGATGAGAACACTCCTCAATGGGTACAACATATTGCCTTTGAAGTTGAAGACCAGGCAACATTGTTAAGAGCCAAAGAACATCTTGAAGCAAATGGTGTAAAAGTCCTTGGCGTGACCAATCATGGCATTTTCCATTCGATTTATTTCTTTGATCCAAATGGTCATCGTTTAGAACTCACTTATAACGATATTCATGCCGATGCCAAGATTGCGCGTATTACTGAAGAGATGAAAACCGAAATGCTAGAGGAATGGAGCAGAACCAAACGTGCTCCTCAACATACGCACTTCCTGCATGAAGAAGAATTAGGCGTCTAAGCATGGGTTTTGTGAATAGGATGCAATTGAAAGATGTAATCGCAAAACTCATGTCAAAGCATCGATTCACAGCATAAATGTAAGATTGATCGACATTGGAGTAGATTTGCTTCAATGTCGATTTTTTATGGTCAAATGTTGGCTGCGCTGACACAGAAATCTTGTCCTCTGTTTTACGACAAACACGATACTATGTCAGTGCAAAGCATTGTATGCTTATGCAATTCACCTATTTAAGTCATTAAAAAAGGTGATTTCTATTTTGTAGTATGCTCAGGCATGATGTGTTGAACATTGAAACCATCTATTCAAATCAAACGAATACGGCTAGATATCATGGGTATAAAGGGTTTATTGAATGATTGAAGAAAAGTTATCTGGTGGAGTTCAATCACTAGAGGTGGGTTTATCTGTACTCAATGCCCTTTTAGAACACAATAAGCCAATTATATTGAAAGAGCTCTCCAGTAAACTGGATATGCATCCTGCCAAGGTTCACCGCTATTTAGTCAGCTTGATTCGTATGAATTACGCCAAACAGCTAGATGATGGTCAATATGCACTCGGCGATCAAGCGTGGCGATTAGGTCTAAATTGCATTCAACACACCGATGTATTACAGCTGGTTCAACATTTAATTTATGAGCTACAAAGCAAAATTGGTTGTGGTATTCAAATCAGCAAATGGTCGCCCAAAGGTCCATTGGTGGTTCAGTCGATTGAGTCCAATCATCCAATTTCGATCGTGACCAAAGTTGGCTCGATCATGCCCTTGGTCAACTCTGCGGCAGGTCGTATTTTTGCTTCTTATTTACCAGAAGCGGTGATTCAGCCATTGATACACGCTGAATGGGAAAGAGCTGCGCATCATCACTATCCCATCAAACCAGCGAACTGGGATGAGTTCAAAAACCTCAAAGAAAATATCTTGCAAAACGGGATGGCAGTCGCTCAAGGTGACTTACTGGTGGGAATCAATGCCGTAGGACTACCGATCTTCAACGCACATCAAGCAATGGAATTCTGTATTGTTGCATTGGATAGTGAAATGTTTTTCCCAGTCCATGAAGGCAGTGAAAAGCTCGAACTTTTCAAACGAGAAGTGGCAGCAATCAATCAATATATCAAAACGCGTTAATTCAAACCTATAGCAATAAAAAAGCCAAGAAATTGATTTCTTGGCTTTTTGCTTTGGATTTTTAAACGAATTATTTGGCTTCTAATACACCACGGCGGATCTGGTCACGTTCAATCGACTCAAACAAGGCTTTGAAGTTACCTTCACCAAAACCGTCGTCATCTTTACGTTGAATAAACTCAAAGAATACAGGTCCGAGCATATTTTGAGAGAAGATTTGTAATAACAATTTCTTCTGACCATCTTTGGTATTTCCATCCAACAAGATACCACGCTTTTGCAGTTCTTCGGTTGGCTCACCATGCTCTGGTAGGCGCTCTTTCAACATCTCGTAATAAGTTTCAGGCGGTGGCGTCATAAACTCAAGCCCTAAGCCTTTTAACTTATCCCAAGTTGAAATCAAGTCATCAGTAATAAAGGCAATGTGTTGGATCCCTTCACCGTTGAAATCAGACAGGAATTCTGCGATCTGACCGTTACCCTTGTCTGAATCTTCATTTAAAGGAATACGGATCAAACCATCAGGTGCAGTCAATGCCTTAGAGGTCAAGCCTGTATATTCACCTTTAATGTCAAAGTAACGGATTTCCTGGAAGTTGAAAATCTTCTCATAGAAATTCGCCCAATACTCCATACGACCTTTATAAACATTGTGAGTCAAATGATCGATTTCATTTAAGCCAGCGCCTTTTGGATTCTTCTCGACATCATCGAAGAAGATGAAGTCATTTTCATAAATGTCACGATCCACAAGGAAGATTGGCATGCCACCAATGCCTTTAATCGCTGGAATATTCAGCTCCATTGGACCCGCTTGCGAATACATTGGCTCTGCACCAAGCTCAACCGCGTTCTTGAATGCTTTTGCTGCATCACGGGTTCTAAAGCCCATCGCACATGCTGATGGTCCATGTTCTTTAAAGAAGAAAGAAGCATAAGATTCAGGCTGGTAATTCAAAATGATATTGATATTGCCTTGGCGCCATAAATAAACTTTTTTAGACTTATGCTTTGCGACTTTGGTAAACCCAATGGTCTCAAAAATTTGATCTAATCCATTTTCCGTCGATACAAACTCAATAAAAGCAAATCCACATAATTCTAATGGGTTATCTAAAATGTCCATCTAGTTTCCCTTATTTAGATAAATTCATCCGTTTCACACTCGGCCTTGGTGTTGTGCATCCAAATGCTTAAACATTCCATTTAAATGGCATCAACAGCCGCAAGCATGATTAGAAAAGGTTTCCGATGTTTTTATAAATAGGCTAAAAGCATCCGTGTTGAAACCTTTTCCTCCGTCCATAAGTCAGCCAAATTTAAGCATTGGCCCTCAACATAAATTCATGCTACAAGAAACCATGAATTTATGCAATACATAATTTAATTATACTATGTGTAATTTTACCTCATTATTCCCAAATTCTATTCCATTTTTTATTCCAACATCCATTCCATGTTTGCCGTACTAATCCACTATATTTAAATCCTAAGCCGCTATGCAGTCGAGATAAAGGGTAAAATCTATCACTTCAATAAAATTGCGAAAATTTACTTAAAAAAGCGTGACAGCTATCACTCTTTAATAAATTTAATTATAGTTTTTTCACGAAGCAATAAATCAGCAAACGATCACTAAATCGGGCTTGATATGTACATTTTTAAACATTAAGGCTATAAAAAAGCACCCAAATTAAAGTAAAATTCACAAAATTGTCTCCAATCCCAATTCGGGCACCCTCCTCTTTTGATGTGCCTTGAGTGCATACATCATTATTTAAATCTTTTCTCTCTATATATCCTTTATATAGAGCGTCATTTAATTTTTAAGGTAAATTGAATGAAAAAATTTTGGAAATACGTATTAGCACTGTTACTTGTGCTAATTGTTATCGCTATTGCCTTTCTTTTTAGACCGATTACGTCAAAGGCAGTTAAAACTAAAAGTGACGAACCTGTTGTCGATGTCGTATTGATCGGTGGCGGTATTATGAGTGCCACATTAGGCACTTATCTAAATGAGTTACAACCTGACTGGAATATTCGCATGTATGAACGTCTTGATGCGGTTGCACAAGAAAGTTCAAACGGTTTCAACAATGCGGGTACTGGTCACTCAGGCTTTATGGAAATGAACTATACCGAAGAAAAAGACGGTAAAATGGACGTTTCTAAAGCCGTGAAAGTTGCAAGCCAATTCGAAATTGCAAAACAATTCTGGGCGCATCAAGTGAAACAAGGTGTATTGAGTACACCAAATAGCTTTATCAATCCAGTACCACATATTGCCTTCGTTTGGGGTGATAATGTGCAATTCATGGAAAAGCGTTATGCAGCTATGATCCAAGAGCCGTTGTTTGCGGGCATGAAAATCACTGAAGATCCAACCGAAGTTCAGAAATGGGCACCTTTGGTGATGGATGGTCGTGATCCTCAACAGAAAATTGCGGCAACGCGTATGGATGTTGGTTCAGATGTGAACTATGGTGCGATCACAACTCAATTGGTTAACCACCTCGAAAAAAATCCAAACTTCAAACTGAGAACCTCTACTGAAGTAACGGGTATCAGTAAAAATGATGACAATACCTGGTCTGTCGCATTTAAAGACCTGAAATCTGGTGAAGTTAGCCACGTCAAAACCCGCTTTGTATTTATTGGTGCAGGTGGTGCAGCGATTAAATTATTACAAATGACAGGTTTGCCTGAGGCAAAACAATATGCTGGCTTCCCTGTAGGCGGTGAGTTCCTTGTGACAGATAATCCTGCAATAACTGAAAAACACACCGCTAAAGTCTATGGTCGTGCAGATCTTGGTGCACCTCCGATGTCAGTTCCACATATTGATACGCGTTATATTGACGGTAAGAAATATGTATTGTTTGGACCATTTGCAACCTATTCGAACAAGTTCCTGAAATATGGTTCTCAACTCGATTTGTTAGCATCGACCAACAAGAACAACATCTTGCCAATGACTGCGATTGGCTTACAAAATGCTGACCTTGTTCAATACTTGATTAGCCAAGTGTTGATGTCTGATGAAGATCGTTTCAATGAGTTGAAAAAATACTATCCAGAAGCTGATCCGAAAGACTGGCATTTACGTCAAGCAGGTCAACGTGTCCAAATCATCAAAAAAGAACCTGGCAAACCAGCTAAGTTACAGTTTGGTACAGAGATCTTTGCATCAGAAGATAAATCCGTAACCGCTTTACTCGGTGCTTCTCCAGGCGCATCAACTTCGCCGTATATCATGCTGAATTTGCTTGAAAAAGCCTTCCCAGAAAAAACCAAAGGTGAATGGGATGCGAAGTTACATGAGATCGTGCGTTCTTATGGACAGGATCTTGCAACCGACCCTGTTTTACTTGATCAAATTCGCCAATATACAAGCTCAACATTAGGCTTGAACTATACGACCCCAGCTCAAATTGTTCCTGCGAAGCAACAAAGTACCGCTGTAGCTGTGGCGCAATAATTAATCTTTCTTAAAGAGAGGAGTTTCGACTCCTCTTTTTTACGCCTCGATGTTGATGACGGGGTTGTTTCATACAGCAGATACTATTGGTGGACTATTCATGAGAGCGAGTTAGTTCCTTTTCATTAGGATCTCAGCCATGGAACTTCATCATAATCGCAGTTACAGAATTTGCTTTTTATACTTTAATTTTCGCAGTTACCAGACACCCCTATTTTTCCCTTTCAGTTCTCATTATGATGGATGCTTGTGACAGTGTTAACATTGTAATTTGCCAGACCATATTGCCCATCACCTCGCCCAATACTTGCTAGGACAGGTGCAATAAATGGCATTTTTGTTAGCGCAAGCAATGAACTTGGTACATTCCAATCCAGTGTAATGACATGTTTTTTCAGCCTAATACCCGCGGTATATATCGGAGGGTCACTGGCTTTAGTCTGCGTTGTTTTACCAAGCTCAAAACCAAAGATTTACTGAATTTTCGTTTTAGCCCTTAACAACTTTGATTTTAAACGCCAATCCATATGAAAGACTCATTGCCTGCCTCATCAGGCTCTAGCAAATTTATTAATTTTTCCATTTTTGTATGGTTAGTCTTACTCTGCCTACAATCGACCTATATCGTGATTATCGGTGGGCCTAGCTATCTCTTTTGGACCTCAATTGGCTTCTTATTTCTATATATCTTCAGTTTTCATTCCAGTACTTTAAAAAATCGTATCATTTTACTATTTACAGCTTTGCTTCTGATCTATTTAGCACTGCACTCATTGTTCTGCACCTATTTGTTACTGGCGTTTTATTGTATTTTCTATCTTTATTCAGGCCCATATCGCTATAAAAAATTAATTAAACTCGGCGGATTATTCATAATAATGATTGTTTTTGCGATCTATCAAACTCAATCCCTACATGAGTTAAAAGAAAAATACGCTCCGCATGAAACGGGCGAAACATGGCAACAATACGGCGCACTTTAAAAGGATAAAAAAACCCCACTGTTTAAAGCGGGGTCTTGATAAAAATTAATCTTGTGAATCCGGATACAATGGGCGATTTCCTGGACTAATTCGATTGATATGTAAGAATGTCATGTGACGCTCATACTTATCTAAAATGTCATTAATCACTTGCTCTTTGGTATAACCGACCAAATCATTGTCCTGAGAACCTTCATATAAGAACGTCTCTAAACGATAATAATGTTGCTTACCACGTTTACCACGCTCACTAAATGTAGGGGCGATATAACGCACAGGCCAGATCTGATAAACAAAATTATGTTCATCTTCGATGTAGATGGTTAAGTCCAAATGGTAAAGGGAATCACTGTCTTCCACCTCACCCTGTGTCACCTCTACATTCATACCGCGTTTCACCAGCTCATCTGCAACCGTTTGTACCGCAGGTTTACATACACTATCGAGCATACGTTGGGTTTCACTACTTCCAGGATGATGCATCACACGAGATAAACGTTGCTTCCAGTTGAGAATATCCACATTCCCCACCACAGGCGCTGCATTTAAGCTACTGCTGGCCTTGCGATAGTCTTCTAAACGCAAAGACTTATACAATCCCGCCATCACCAATAACATCACAAAGCTGAACGGCAAACCCATAATCACCGTGGCACTTTGTAACGCCGTAATCCCATTTGCCATCAACATGGCGATCGTCAATAATCCAATCGCAATCGCCCAAAACACACGTAACCAGCGTGGGGCATCATTATCGACATTGGAAAATTTGGTAGTGAAGTTACCGAGTACCAAGGCACCAGAATCGGCAGATGTTACATAGAACAGCAAACCTGTAATTGTGGCTACACCCGCAATAAAGGCAAAGCCAGGATATTGAGCCAGCAAGTCATAGAAACCATGGGCAGGATCAGTCAGTACCGTTTGCGCCAAGGCATTGTTACCGTCAAAAATAACATTGTATAAAGCACTATTACCAAAGATAGATAACCATGTAATGGTAAAGAGTAATGGAATAATTAAAGTACCACAGACAAACTCACGAATGGTACGGCCACGTGAAATACGCGCCAAAAACAGCCCCACAAATGGCGACCAAGCCACCCACCATGCCCAGAAGAACAATGTCCAACTGTTCATCCATTCTTTCGGCTGTTCAAATGCAAAGCTATCTAAAGCCAAGCTCGGGAAACGGCTAATATAGTCACCAAAGTTTTGTACCAGTGCATTGAGTAGGAATTCAGTATTCCCCAAGAACAGGACAAATAACATCAAGCCAATGGCGGCATAAATATTGATCTCCGACAGGACCTTAATCCCTTTATTCACCCCTGCCGTCACTGAAATGATCGTGACAATCACCGCAACCAAGATCAAACTGGATTGAATCCAGAGTCCTTCTGGCCAGCCGAACAAAACATGCAGACCATAATTGATCTGAACAACGGCAATACCACAGGTGGTTGCAATACCGAAAATCGTACCAATCACCGCTGCTGTATCAACACTATGCCCAATTGGACCGTCAATTTTTTTACCAAAAATAGGATATAAAGCAGAACGAATGGTGAGAGGCAAATTATAACGATAGCTAAAATAGCCCAATGCCATTCCCACCAATGCATACATACCCCAGCCTGTTAAGCCATAGTGAAATAGTGTCCACACCATGCCTTGTCTTGCGGCTTCATAGGTTTGTCCTTCACCCACTGGTGGATTCATATAATGAGAAAGAGGTTCAGCCACAGAGAAGAACATTAAGTCTGTGCCGATCCCTGCCGCAAACAACATCGCCGACCAGCTCAATAAACTAAATTCTGGTTTGGAATGCTTAGGCCCCAGCTTGATGTCCCCATAACGAGAACAAGCAATAAACACCACAAAGATTAAATATAAAGTTGCAGCAAGGAGGTAATACCAACTAAATGTGGAACTGACCCAGTCCAAAACCGTATTCAATACGTGATTGGCAAAATCATTAAACAAAATCGTAGTTAATGAAAATATTAAAATTATGAGCGCTGAAACATAAAAGACCACACGGTTTAACTGATCTTTTGTTTGAATAGATGAATCATCAACTGCTCTTGGATTATCTGTCACCATACAATCCTCAAGGAATGAGAAAAAAAGAAAAATATTCATCCTGATCTTTTCGTTAATTAAAACTTAAACGAAAAGATCCATCCGAATAAAAAATGAAAAATAAAGCGCATCAACCGAAATTACATAACTTCTGGTTCTTTAGTATGCTGATGTAATGGTTGAATTTCCTCCGTCACCACTTTGGGTTGTTGAGGATGATAATGATCCTGTTTTAGCGCTTTGGCTAAACCAAACATATAAAGCAGAAGAATAACGGAGAATGGTAATCCGCAAAGTACAACCGCACTTTGCATTGCATCAAAACTACCTGCTAAAAGCAGACCAATACTGACAATCGTGATGACCACAGACCAAAAGATACGCAACCAAATCGGTGAGTCACTTTCATTACTCCCCCCTTTCGAGGAAAGATTTGCGATCATAAGTGTACCCGAACCGACTGGAGTCAAAAACAATACGAAACAAATCATAACAACAATCCCAGCAATAACAGGATTGAACGGTAAAAATTCGAGGAACTTAAATAGGGATAACGCAGGATCAGCTAAGACCATCTCTCCTAATGCTTGCTGTTTTTGATTCAAAATTAAATGAATCGCGGTATTTCCAAAAATTGAAATCCAAGCCAAGGTAAAACCAAGCGGTATCAGACATACCCCTAAAACTACTTCTCGAATGGTACGGCCTTTGGAAATACGTGCAATGAACATTCCCACAAAAGGCGCCCAAGCAATCCACCATGCCCAATAAAACACCGTCCACGAACCCAACCATGAATTTGCCTGTTGATCGTATAAATACATGTCAAAACTTTTAGCAATAAAGTTATTGAGATAATCGCCCATGTTTTGCACCAAACCATTGAGCAAATGATTGGTTGGTCCTGTGAGGAAAACAAAAAGTAGCAGCGCATATAGCAGACGTAAATTAATGCGTGATAACCACGCCAAGCCTTTTTCAATACCGACGACAGTGGTTAGCGTAGCTACTGCCATCATCAGTAACACCACTGCAATCAAAGTACCATGTGTATTGGGAATTTCTGGCAACAAATAAGTAATTCCTGACACCAATACCAGTGCGCCAATCCCTAAATTGGTTACTAGAGAAATGACCGTCGCTAAAATACCAAAACCATCAACGAAATCGCCTATCCAGCCATAAATTCGAGGACCGAAAATTGGATACAGCGCAGAACGTAAAGCCAACGGTAAATCTAATCGAAAAGCAAAATAACCCAAGGTTACGCCGATCAAGGCATACAATACCCAACCATGAATACCCCAATGCAGGAAGCTATACATCATGGCATCACGCGCTGCTTGTACAGTACCGCCCTCACCTTCTGGCGGACGAAGAAAATGGTCAACTGGCTCAGCAACACCATAATAGAGCAAGGCAATACCGATACCCGCTGAAAATAGCATGGACACCCATACCAGATAACCGAACTCTGGCTTGTCTTGATTTTTACCTAATGGAATCTGGCCCACTCGAGAAAATGCTAACCATGCGACAAAACCTAAGCATGCCACGATCACCAATATGTAATACCAACCAAATAACTGGTTGACTTGCTCTTGGACATAAGTCAACCAAAACTGGCTTTGCTCTGGAAAGCCGACAAACAATAGACCGAAAACACCGATACTGATTGCGGAGCTCCAAAAAACAAAAAAATTTAATCGAATACGTTCGGAAGAAAACCCATCCTTACTTTTTGACACCATCATCTTGCTCCTTGCAATCGGTGTATTTTTCTTACTGCATCTTTTGACCAAGTAATCAAAAATTGTGTGATTTTTACAGATTATACTTTTTATTGATTGAACGTTCAATCAATAAAAAGTATGATAAAAAAATGCTATGATGTTCTACATTGAGAAATGTTAAATAAAAAGTACCTTTACAGGGCTTTCAGTGGATCAACATGACAAAACGTAGAGTCAAACCAGAGCATGTGCGACGCGAAGAAATTATCAACGCCGCATTCCATGTAATTTCTGAAGTGGGGTTATCCAATACCACCATTGCACAAATTGCAAAAAAGGCCGAGTTATCAACTGGTATTGTGAGTCACTATTTTGGTGATAAACAGGGATTAATCAATACCTGCATGCAAGAAATGCTCAACGTTTTGCGTCAAAAAACTGACCAATATAAAACGGAAGCAGATGCGCATCCAGAAAGCCAAATCAAGGCAATTATTGATTCCAACTTCGATATTAGTCAGGTCAACAAGCAAGCGATGCGTGTTTGGTTAGATTTTTGGTCAGCCAGTATGCATCTTCCCGAATTAGGGCGTTTGCAACGAATTAATGATCAACGCCTCTATTCAAACTTGAAATTCTATTTTCTCAAGTTACTGGATAAAGAACAGGCAAGTATTGCTGCTCGCGGTTTAGCAGCGTTGATTGACGGATTATGGTTACGCGGGAGTTTAAGCAGTCATGACGAATTTGACAGTCAACTCGCCCGTTCCATTGCTTACGATTATGTAAAAACGCAATTGCAATTTGCGAACAAGCCTTTGCAGGAGAAACAGAATGAGTGATGCACAAGTTCATCAACTATATATTCATGGACGCTACGTTGAAGCAACCAGCGGACAAACATTTGATAGTATTAACCCTGCCAACGGTGAAGTGATCGCAACACTTCAGCAAGCCTCACAACAAGATATCGAAGCAGCTGTTCAAAGTGCCCAACAAGGACAAAAAGTTTGGGCAGCAATGACTGCGATGGAACGTTCCCGTATTTTACGTCGTGCTGTTGATATTCTGCGTGAACGTAATGATGAACTGGCGAAGCTTGAAACACTTGATACTGGTAAAGCCTATAGCGAAACATCAACCGTTGATATCGTCACGGGTGCTGATGTACTTGAATATTACGCAGGTCTTGCGACTGCCATTCAAGGTGAACAAGTTCCTTTGCGTGAATCAAGTTTCTTTTATACACGCCGTGAACCCCTTGGCGTTGTCGCTGGTATCGGCGCTTGGAATTATCCAATTCAAATTGCTTTATGGAAATCAGCTCCTGCACTAGCTGCGGGAAATGCGATGATTTTCAAACCAAGTGAAACTACCCCGCTTACCGCATTTAAACTTGCTGAAATCTATACCGAAGCTGGTGTCCCAGATGGTGTATTTAACGTGGTACAAGGTGCAGGTCGTGACATCGGACAATGGCTTACTGAACATCCGGTGATTGAAAAAATCTCTTTCACAGGTGGTGTTGAAACAGGCAAAAAAGTAATGGCCAGCGCCGCAGGTTCTACACTTAAAGAAGTCACGATGGAACTCGGTGGTAAATCACCCCTGATTATTTGTGAAGATGCAGATCTGAACCGTGCCGCAGATATTGCAATCATGGCAAATTTCTTTAGCTCAGGCCAAGTTTGTACCAATGGCACGCGCGTTTTTGTTCCAAAATCACGTTTAGCCGAATTCGAGGCAGCGATTGTAGAACGTGTACAGCGTATCCGCCTCGGCGACCCAATGGATGCTGAAACAAATTTCGGTCCACTAGCAAGCTTCCCACACATGGACAAAGTGCTTTCCTATATCAATGCAGGCAAACAACAGGGCGCTAAATTGTTGGTTGGTGGTGAGCGTGCAACGGGACAATTTGCCCAAGGTGCTTATGTGCTACCTACTGTTTTTAGTGATTGCACCGATGATATGCGTATTGTTCAAGACGAAATCTTTGGACCTGTCATGAGTATCCTCAGTTATCAAACTGAAGAAGAAGTGATTCGCCGTGCCAATAACACAAACTTTGGTCTCGCTGCGGGCGTGGTTACGCAAGATATTAGTCGAGCGCACCGTATTATTCATCAAATTGAAGCTGGGATCTGCTGGATCAATACTTGGGGCGAATCCCCTGCTGAAATGCCAGTAGGCGGCTATAAGCAGTCTGGTGTTGGTCGTGAAAATGGTCTCACCACCTTAGGGCATTACACCCGCATTAAATCCATTCAAGTTGAGCTTGGTGATTACCAAAGCATTTTCTAAAAAGCATTGCGCTTTATCTTCACTTGATCAACTGAAGCGCCATGCTTTCAGTTGATCATGCAAACAAATAAAGGCTAATTATGAATAAGCAAGAATACGACTATATTATTATTGGTGCAGGTTCAGCAGGTAATGTCCTTGCCGCACGTTTAACTGAAGATGCAGATATCTCGGTATTATTATTAGAAGCAGGCGGTCCAGACTATCGTTTAGATTTTCGTACCCAAATGCCAGCTGCATTGGCCTTTCCGCTCCAAGGCCGCCGTTATAATTGGGCTTATGAAACTGATCCTGAACCTCATATGAATAATCGCCGTATGGAATGTGGTCGTGGTAAAGGACTGGGTGGCTCATCTCTGATCAACGGCATGTGTTATATCCGTGGCAATGCAATGGATCTAGAACAATGGGCAACCATGAAAGGTCTGGAAGACTGGACTTATGCAGACTGCTTACCGTATTACAAAAAGGCTGAAACCCGCGATATTGGTGAAAATGACTATCATGGTGGTGAAGGTCCCGTTTCAGTCACCACTCCAAAACAAGGTAACAATGAACTGTTCCACGCCATGATTGAAGCTGGCGTACAGGCAGGCTATCCGCGTACTGATGATTTGAATGGTTATCAGCAGGAAGGTTTCGGCCCAATGGACCGTACCGTGACGCCAAATGGTCGGCGTTCAAGTACCGCTCGCGGTTATTTGGATATGGCAAAAGGTCGTCCGAATTTGACCATCGTGACCCATGCCACCACCAACAAAATCCTGTTTAATCAAAAACAAGCCGTGGGTGTGGAATATATCCTCGGCGCAGACAAAGCCAATATGAAACAGGCGCAAGCCAAACGTGAAGTATTGCTGTGTGCGGGTGCAATTGCATCACCGCAAATCTTGCAACGCTCAGGTGTGGGTGAAAGCAACTTCCTGAAATCGATGGATATTGATGTGGTGCACGACTTACCAGGTGTGGGTGAAAATCTGCAAGACCATCTGGAAATGTACTTGCAATATCAATGTAAGCAACCTGTGTCACTCTATCCTGCTCTACAATGGTATAACCAACCAGCGATTGGTGCTGAATGGTTATTCAACGGTACAGGCGTTGGTGCAAGTAACCAATTTGAAGCAGGCGGCTTTATCCGTAGTTCGGAAGAGTTCGACTGGCCAAATATTCAATATCATTTCTTGCCAGTGGCGATTAACTACAACGGCAGTAATGCAGTGAAAGAACATGGTTTCCAAGCTCATGTTGGTTCAATGCGTTCACCTTCTCGTGGTCGCGTCAAGCTCAAATCTAAAGATCCGTTTGAGCATCCAAGTATCTTGTTCAACTATATGTCAACCGAACAAGACTGGCGAGAATTCCGCGACGCGATTCGTATTACGCGTGAAATCATGGCTCAACCTGCTCTGGATCCGTATCGTGGTGAAGAAATCAGCCCAGGTAAACACATTCAGACTGATGCTGAATTGGATGAGTTCGTACGTAACCATGCAGAAACAGCGTTTCATCCATCATGTAGTTGTAAGATGGGTGAAGACGATATGGCCGTGGTGGATGGCCAAGGTCGTGTCCATGGTGTACAAGGTTTACGTGTGGTCGATGCCTCCATTATGCCGTTAATCATTACAGGTAACTTAAATGCCACCACCATTATGATGGCAGAAAAAATTGCAGATCAAATTCGTGGGAAAAAATTACCACGATCTCAAGCCCCTTATTACAAAGCTGGCTCAAACCCTGTTCGTCAAACACCTTTACGTCCATTTGCATAACCTAGTCCAGTTATGTTCAGCACCTTAAGACTTTAAGGTGCTGCCAACCATTAGGAAAATCCAAATGAAAAGAATTTTATTCACACTTCCTTTCTTCACATTGATTCATACAGCACATGCGACAGAAATAACCACTGAAACAGCATCTCCATTCAGTGCCAATCTCACACTCGCCAGCCAGTATGTATCACGCGGTTTCCAACAAACTTGGGGCAAACCCGCATTACAAGGTGGTGTAGATTACAATCATCCAAATGGCTTTTTTGCTGGGACATGGGCTTCAAATGTCAGTGATGATTTTATTCGTGACGCTTCGATCGAATGGGATGTCTATACTGGTTATAGCCACAGTATTGGAGATTTGTCTTTAGGTATAACAGCAGCCTACTACTTCTATCCAGGTGCCAAAACCACAGCAGAAACGGGGCATACGCGTTTTGACTATGGTGAAATTATTCCCGAAATCAGTTATGGGCCGCTCACAGTCAAATATGCTGTGACCTATACCCAAGACTATTTTGGCAATAACTCGGATACACTCGCTATAGGTGACAATAGGCATTCTCGTGGATCAGGCTACCTAGATGTCAATTGGCATCAACCATTGGGGCGAGGTTGGTCTGCAGATGCACATTATGGTAACCAACGTATTAAAAACTTCTCCGCTGCAAGCTTCCAAGATGCTAGTTTTGCGATTAATAAGGAACTGCCTTATAACCTATCCAGCAGCTTGACCTATAGCAAAGCATGGGATAAAGATGGCTTTTACCAACAGTATAGTAATGGCAATCCAAATGCTAAAGTTTCAAATCCCATTGATTCAACAGTAACATTCTCCATTACGAAGAGCTTTTAATTAAGGCAATAAAAAAGCTGCTCAATGCAGCTTTTTTATTGCCTTTAATTAGACTTTAATCAATTGAATATCTGATCCTGCTCGTTTCGGATCAATCAAGATTTTTGCATGTTGTTCTGGATCACGTAAGGCTTCAAAGGCGTTGCTCACCCCTTCCAAGCCCACTACACCTGTAATCAGTGGTGAAACATCAATTTTACCTTCCGCAATCATATGCAAGGTGTCGCGGAACTCAAGTGGCGTATAACCCAATACATATTGGATTTCCAATTCTTTATTAATAGCCAATGCAGGTTCGATCTTATCGCTCTGCATACAAACCCCTACTCCCACGATACGTGAGAACAATGGTGCACCTTCCAAGATTTGCTGCATGATACCTGCTACCCCCACGCATTCAAAAATCACGGGACGCTTCGGTAATAGTCCGAGCTTGTCACCCACACGCATTGCATTGACCCATGGCAAGGAGTAGGTCTGAACTTTATCAAAAATCCCCATCCCCATATTAATTGCTTCAGATACATTGCCTAATAAACCCAGCTCTTTCCAATTACTAAATGGAGATTGCTGTTTAGGATCAATCAATACATCTGCACCACATAACTCAGCAAGTCTACGACGATTCGGTGAAAAATCACTGGCAACGACAGTTTTAACACCCATCGCTTTGAGCATAATAATTACGCCTAAACCAACAGGACCACAACCAATCACAATGGCTGGCTCATTTTTCTTAATTCGACTACGACGCACAGCGTGCAAAGCAACAGCCATCGGTTCTGTCAATGCAGCACGATCAGCATCCAAACCATTTGTAACTTCAAACATTAAGCTGGATTGAACTAAAACTTGTTCTGCATAACCGCCTGATGCAGTTGGTGAAAGTCCAGTTGGCACATAACCTTGAGGATCAACATTTAATAGCGGCATCGCACAAACCAGAGTATCTGCTTTTAATTTGCGACGGGTTTTTGGACCATAATCTAAGACTTTGCCACAGAACTCATGACCGAAAACAAGTTTATCAGAGGATTTTGCTACCCCATTAAAACCGACTCGTGCTGCCAAATCATGCATATGATCACAGTGATGTTGCATATGTAAATCCGAGCCACAAATTCCACAACGTACTACCTCAAGTAATACTTGTCCTTTAGCTGGAACTAATTGAAGACTATCTTCCAGCTTCAACTCGGCGTTATGACAAACTAGCGATTTCATAGAATGCTTTCCTTTTTGTTTTATTGCATTTGTTAGCCACGCTGAGTCTTTCTATTAAAAACTGTTTGGCTAACTCATTTGATTTTAATTTTGACAAACCATATTGTCAGAATCCATGACCCAAATACCAATATCGTTATCAAATGAGGTCAGCTCTTACTCAACCCTTCAACCCACCGAGCAAATAATAAACAAATAAATCTACTTTCATTGAAATGTAATTAGAATCATTTACAATTAACATTAATTTACCAAAAGTTAAAAACATTAACAATTTATCCATATTCAAGGAATAATTCATGCGTTTTTCATTTCCCGCCATCGCTGTAGTTGCTGTTACTTTTTCTGGATGTGCGACCCTTAAACCAATGGAATTACAATCAGATTTTTGGCAGCAGCCGAATAAAAAAGTTGCAGTTGTTGTGTATGAATTGCCTAAATCAGCAGCGTACAAAGCAGGTAATCAAGGTCTGTTAGATGTGGCAATCAATAACGCCATTTCAAATAAATTTGATAATTTTGTTGAAAGCTTACAATTCGAACCATATAGCACATTAGCTGAAGACATTGAAAAAGAATTTGATCAGCGTGGTTTCGATGCGACTGTCGTAAAATTAGATCCAAAGAATATTCCTGCCTTGGAAAAAACTGCAGAACAAAAGAAAAATCCAGCCGTATTCCAAATGAATCTTGCTGCTGTACCTGATTTAAAAGATAAAGATTTTGTCTTTATCGTAACCAGTAATCAAGTTGGTACCACTCGTTCTTATTATGGATTTGTTCCAACCTCCGCACCTCAAGGCGTGTATGGTGGGATTGCACATCTAGTGGATGTAAAAACAAATGAGATTAAATGGTGGAAGCCAGTCAATGTCGTTAAACCTGTAAGTGGTAAATGGGATCAACCACCATCATATCCAAATGTTGCACAAGCAGTTGATTTAGCTGTAGAAGCATCAAAACAAGAATACAAAAAACAGTTTTTCAATTACAACATGCCAAAAGTAACAATCACTAACTAAGCCCATGAATAAACTTCACAAACTATTTAGCTTTGTGATTGTGCTTATCTTTTCAATTACCTCATTTGCCTACGCAGATGAGGTAATTTCAACTGCACAAACGCAAATAAAAGTCTCATTAAAGCAAGACGATACAAATTTCTTTGTTGAAAGCTTCAATGCCGCAACAGTCCCTATTCCGGTACAAAACTTACAAGGTGTCGATCCATTCATTGCATTAACAGGTGTAGTTATCGGCTATATGACGGCAGATAAAATCAGTCAAACCGCTGAGCAAATGGAGCAAAAAAAGAAAATCCCCCAATTACTTAAATTAGCAAAAACAGTCCAACCAAGCCTTTTGATCAAAAATCAGCTCTCATCAGAACTAGAAAAGCATCCTAAATGGACTGATGGACGTTTATATGAACTGGATGTCGAACCAGAGTATTACCTAAGCCCATCCCTCCATACGATGAAAATGGTGTTTAAATATCGCCTAAAAGCATCAAAACCTAAGACGAAAAGTGAATCAACTAAGTCTCAGATTTATATTTTCCATAACTTAGAACAAGACACTAACCTAGATCAGCTTATTACTTGGAATGAGATTAATGAGGAAAAATTAACTTCCACTTTTATACAAAGTGCAGCTTTTGTGACTGACTGTCTTTCAAATATCGATATTCAACAAGTCCCCAACAGTGACTTTGTTATTGCGACGACATTTAATGATGAAAAATTAAGAGGTTACGTAATTAAACAAGAGAATGATTGGGTATGGTTATTAGATCAAAATAAAAATGTTTATATTTTAAAACCTAAACGTACTTTTGTGTTGAATAGCTCAAATAAAAAATAATTTAAAACATCACGCTAAATTAATGAAAACGAAAATCTTAGACAGCCAATAAGCTGTCTTTTTCATTTAAATATTAAATTTACTTCCCCTCTCTGCTTTTTTCTTTAAAAAAAGCATAATTTAAAGCTTGCATTTAATAGTGTCATTGTGCCAATATATATTTAATGGCTTTAAGCCACCTTATAAGGGGAGTTAAACATGACGATTCAACTTATGACAGCTCAAGCGAATGTTCCCATCAAGTTTTTGCAGTTTTCAGGTGGTGAACGTCATATTCAACTATCACCTGAGTTATTGAATGAATTACAAGCAAACATCCAGATCAAAGCCTCACTGCACAACAGTACGGATGTGATGGATTATTTGTTATTGGAGAATGTATTACTGGAACAAGGTTCTCGTATTTCAGTAGAAATTCCTTATTTCCCTTATGCACGCCAAGACCGTATTTGTGCACAAGGCCAAGCCTTTTCACTGGATTTAATGACCAAGTTATTAAATAGCAATACCGAAAAATTTGCAGGTCAACGTCAAAAAATTGTGGTGTGGGATTGTCATAGTCAAATGACGTTAGAGTTGTTACGCAAAAATACTCGCTTCCAAGAGGTAATCAATATCGAGCCGATCGAGATTATCCAGCAAAGTCCAACATTGATGCAGATTTTAACTGCTGAGCGTACAGTTTTAGTCTGCCCTGATGCAGGTGCAACACAACGCACTCAAGCGATTGCCAACGGCATCAATTCGCAACGTCAACACGCCATTGAAGTGATTCGCTGTGAAAAGCAACGCGACCCAAGCACGGGAAAAATTAGAACAACGGCGGTGGATAGTCCAGACCTAACTGGAAAAACAGCAGTGATCACCGATGATATTTGTGACGGCGGTGCAACTTTTATTGGTATTGCCAAACAACTGCGCAGTCTAAATTGCCAAAACATTATTTTGTATGTCACGCATGGCATTTTTAGCAAAGGTTTGGCGGTATTTGATGGCTTAGTCGATCAGATCTTTACTAGCAATAGTTTGCCACAAGTAGAATCAAGCAAACTCAACATTATCAATTTTCAAAATTAAGATTTAAAGCAAGAGGCCTATAAAAATGAGTATTAAAATTAACCCGCTCAATGCAATTGATTTCTACAAAGCAGATCACCGTCGTCAGTATCCAGTGGGAACTGAATACGTTTATGCTAACTTTACCCCTCGCTCATCACGTTTAGCCAAAATGCTGCCTGATTTTGATGACAAGATTGTATTCTTTGGTCTACAAGGCTTTATCAAACATTTTCTGATTGAAACTTGGAATGAAGGTTTTTTCAATCAACCTAAAGACAAAGTGGTCGCAGCCTATAAACGCCGAATGGACAACTCTTTGGGTGAAGGTGCTGTACCTGTCGAACACATTCAAGCCTTGCATGATCTCGGCTATTTACCATTAAAAATTAAAGCCCTGCCAGAAGGAAACCGAGTTAACATCAAAGTACCTGTATTGACGATTATTAATACTGATCCGAATTTCTTTTGGTTAACCAACTATATCGAAACCGTGCTGAGTGCCGAGTTATGGAAAAGCTGTACCACTGCCAGCATTGCGTATGAATACAAACGCTTGTTGACACAATATGCAGAAAAAACAGGTGCACCTTTAGATTTTGTTCCTGTTCAGGGTCATGATTTTAGTAGCCGTGGTATGAGTGGTATCTATGATGCAGCCCAATCAGGCGTGGGTCACTTGACCAGTTTTATTGGTACGGATTCAGTCGCTTCCATTGACTACGCGGAAGAATATTACAATGCAACAGGTATCGTGGGCGTTTCAGTGCCTGCCACAGAACACAGCGTGATGTGCATGGGCAGTGAAGAAAGTGAAATCGAGACCTTTAGACGTCTGATCTGCGAGCTCTATCCTGCCGGTGTGGTAAGTATCGTTTCAGATACTTGGGATTTCTGGCGTGTGATTACTGAATTTAGCGTGGAATTAAAAACAGAGATTTTAAAACGCCAACCGAATACGCTCGGACTCGCCAAAGTGGTGTTTCGTCCAGACTCAGGTGATCCTGTGAAAATTATCTGCGGCGATCCTGAGGCAGAGCAAGATAGTCCTGCTTATAAAGGTGCCGTGCAATGTTTATGGGAAATTTTTGGTGGTACAGAGACAGCTCAAGGCTATAAAGTGCTAAACGAACGCGTCGGTTTGATCTATGGTGACTCGATTACCCTAGAACGTGCGCAAAACATCTTAAAGGGTTTAGAAGCTAAAGGCTTTGCCTCTAATAATCTAGTTTTTGGCATCGGTAGTTATACTTACAACTACCTGACTCGCGATACCTTTGGTTTTGCAGTAAAAGCCACTTGGGGGCAAGTCAACGGTGTAGGTCGTGAGCTGTTTAAAGACCCTGTGACAGATTCAGGTGTTAAAAAATCAGCCAAGGGTTTATTACGGGTTGAACAAACTGAGAATGGTTTTGAGTTATTTGATCAACAAAGCTTTGAACAGGAGAATATGGGCGCACTGCAAACGGTATTTGAAAATGGTCAATTATTAAGAGAATGCTCTCTTGACCAAATTAGGGAGAGATTAATGTGAAAAATCTCTTTCAATGCAGCAATATTGCTACATCAAGATTGATTACCCACATATCTGTCAAACAGGCATCTGTTAGCTTTTGGAAAAAGGAGAATATAGTGCCATCTTGCGCAGCTTGAATCGCTACTCACGGGCTGAGGTACCTGCTTGTTACCGTAGCCCAACAGGGAGATAACCTACCAGTGGCACTATAGAATGATTTACATCTTAACTTATAGCTTGATATCTATATCACAGAAGCAAACATCTCACGCTATCCAAAATCATTTATACTCAATCTCAGATCAAATGCCCGAGATGTTTAAACCGTGACCCACGCTTCCGAACAAGAATACCTTGCCCACTATCAAAAGACAGACTATGACACCCCGCTGTTTACAGTCGATATGGCAATTTTTTCTGTGGCAAAAGGTCAGTTACAGGTATTAATGATCCAGCGCTCCAACTTTCCTGAAAAAGGCAAATGGGCCCTCCCTGGCGGCTTTGTTGATTTAAAAACTGACCCAGACCTAATAGCAACAGCGCATCGTAAACTACTTGAAAAAACAGGGATTCATTCCCCGTACCTAGAACAAGTTGAAACCATCGGCAATCAGCATCGTGATCCACGCGGTTGGTCCATTACCGCTTTATATTTCGCCCTGATTGATTTTGAAAAATTTGAAATTCAAAAGACATCAACAACTGAAATAAGTAAATGGATTTCTATAGAAGAAGCTTTGCAACTTGATTTAGCCTTTGACCATCAGAAATTACTAAAATTAGCATTTGATCGCTTATGCAATAAAACCCGCTATACCGCACTCCCAGCTAGTCTCATGCCTGAGTTCTTTACGCTGACCGAATTACAAACAATTTATGAAATTATTTTAGGTCATACCTTAGAAAAGAAATCATTTAGACGCCGTATGCAAGAAGCAGGGGTCGTTGAAGAAACAGGACAGCAAAAAATTGTCGGCAAACGCCCTGCCCAACTGTTTCGTTATGCACTCGACCACTATCATTTTACGTTTCCACGAATGCTGGAAACACCCCGTATCCCAACTGAATAAGTAAAGAGCTAAGGCAAAACCTTAGCTCTAAAAACTTACTTCCAAGCCTGACGAATCATATCGACAGCTTTTTCAGCAATCATGATGGCAGGCGCATTCGTATTACCATTAACAACAGTCGGCATAATCGACGCATCAATTACACGCAGCCCTTCGACACCATACACTTTCAGCTCTGGATCAACGACAGCCATCTCATCTACGCCCATCTTACAACTGCCGACCGGATGATAAACCGTATCGACACGTTGACGTAAAATCTCACGAATTTCATCATCTGACTTCACGTTCACAGTAAACATATCTTCTTTGATCTTGTCTTTTAACGCAGGAGCCTGCATCAAATTTTGCGTGACTTTATAACCATCGACCATATCCTGAAGATCCTGCTCATCCTCAAGGAATTTAAAGTCAATCAGTAATGGATCATCCACATGTTTACCGCTAAGTTTGACTGAACCTCGTGCACGTGGGTTCAATAAACAGACATGACATGAGATCCCATGTCCCATATGCATCGTTCTGGCATGGTTATCCACCACAGCAATCACAAAGTGCAACTGTAAATTAGGCTTATCCAATTCAGGACGAGTTTTTAAGAAACCACCACATTCAGCATAATTGGTCGTGATCAGACCACGGCGTTCTTTACGATAACGTCCAATCTGTTTAAACAAATCCAGACTTCCACCCATCGACATACCAAAAGTTCCGTCCATGAGTTTAGCTTTATAAGCAAAAATAAAGTCTGGATGGTCATGCAGGTTTTCACCCACACCTGCTAAATCTTTAATGACAGGAATACCGTGTTTCTCTAATTCTTGACGGGGTCCAATACCAGAAAGCATCAATACTTGAGGTGATTTGAAAGCACCAGCAGACAATAAAACTTCTTTATTCGCATCGATAACAATCGTTTGACCTTTATGTTTAAACTCCACACCTACAGCGCGGCCATTTTCGATCACAATCCGTGACACCATGGCTTGTGTAATCACATGCAGATTTGGACGCTTGCCTAAATAAGGGAATAAATAACCTTTCGCCGCGCTCCAACGTTCGCCATTTTTTTGAGTGACTTGATAAACACCTAAGCCCTCTTGCTCTGCTCCATTAAAATCATCATTAAGCGGATAACCAACTTGCTTTGCAGCTTCAATAAAGGTTTTTTGGTAAGGATTATCTGAACGTAAATCACAGACATTGAGCGGCCCATGCTGACCATGATATTCATTGTTAATTCTTTCGTTATGTTCTGATTTTTTAAAGTACGGTAGTACCTCGTCATACGACCAACCAGTATTCCCTAATGTAGCCCACTGATCATAATCATCACGATGCCCACGAATATAGACCATCGCATTTACGGCAGAACATCCGCCTAAGCATTTACCACGTGGCTGATAGCCTTTACGGCCATTCAGGCCTTTTTGAGGAATGGTTTCAAACGCCCAGTTATTAATTTTAGTGGGGATACTGATGACTGCAGCAGCAGGTGTATTGACCAACCAGCTATTGCCATCGCCCCCAGCCTCCAATAAACATACTGAAATATTTGGATTCTCTGATAATCTTCCAGCCAGTACTGAACCTGCTGAACCACCACCAATTATTACAAAATCAAAAGCTGTTTGTGTCATTACTATACTCAATTTTTCTTTTTAAAAAGTGCATGCATTATGCCAACCATGGCTGTTAAATACTGTTATGTTTATCTAAACAGATCTGCATCCTCAACAGCAAAAATAACGGGATAATCATCCAACTACAAGCGTTAAAATATGCAAGTTTTTTGCAGTAAATTGCCAGTCCGCAGAAGAAGTCGTTGATTCACAAATGCAATATTTAATGACTACTTATTTAATTTAAAAATTACGATAACTTATTAACTTAACCTACTAATTTTAAAGAAATCTACTCTTTTTTATGAAATAGAACTTCTATTTTCACTATAAATCATGATCAAGCCCCCCATAAAAATAAATGCTAAACCTAACAATTTTAATCCGTCTAGTTTTTTAATTTGCATCCCAAGAAAACCGCTACTATCCATAAGTGTAGCGAAGATCATTTGACCTAAAAAAATCCACAACAAAGTATTGGTGACACCAATATGTGGAGCAGCCAGAAACATGCAGAGTATATAAAATGATCCCAATAACCCTGATAACCACATCCACCATGCTGTTTGCTGATACATTGGTGGCTTAATACTACCGTCAATCAATAATGCGATAATCAAGGAGGCAATTGCTCCGCCCACATAGAGAAAGAAGGTGGATTGTAGTTGGCTCGCTCCGCTGGTACTACGAAACGCATGAATCATGGCTAATTGTAAGGGTACGATTAGACCACCTAAAAGACTAACAAAAACATAGTGAATATTTTGCACGTACCAACTCTCTTCTATCGCTTTCAAAGCAAATTTATTATTTGGTAATTCAGTATTAAGATATTAATTGTTCATTGAAGATTTAATGTGGTGAACAGTTTAATAGTAGATTCATCATTTTATTTATGCAAATGATATAAAACAGAAGTTAGAGAAAAAATACGATCGTTAAATTTTATTAAACAGCTTAACTTATTAATAATTAAATGAAATTAAGAGATATGTGTCATCAAAAGAATCAAAATTCAGACATAAAAAAACCGCTAAACTAGCGGAATTTTATCTCATCTTTAAGATGATGGTCGGAGCAGTAGGATTCGAACCTACGACCCCCTGGTCCCAAACCAGGTGCACTACCAGGCTGTGCTATGCTCCGAATGTGGGGTGAATGACGGGATTCGAACCCGCGACAACCGGAATCACAATCCGGGGCTCTACCAACTGAGCTACATCCACCATAACATTTTTAGTTCTATGTACCAAGCTACCAAATGGCGCGCCTGACAGGATTCGAACCTGTGACCATCCGCTTAGAAGGCGGATGCTCTATCCAACTGAGCTACAGGCGCATAACGATGATAATACTATCAAGCGATACTTCGCCGATCTTAAAATAATGTTTTTCAACATTTTTTAAATGGTCGGAGCAGTAGGATTCGAACCTACGACCCCCTGGTCCCAAACCAGGTGCACTACCAGGCTGTGCTATGCTCCGATTTCTCTCAGCTTTTATTGTATCGCACATCGTGCGGTACGGTGTGCATTCTAGGCTTGACGCCCTAGAACGTCAACACCTATTTTTCAAAAATATTAAAAACCCTTATCAAATGTATATTTAACAAGCATTTTGGTTGTTTTTAACGCTTCAATGAAGCACTAAAGTTCAACATGCGATCTAACGGTAATTTCGCTCGTTCTGACAAAGCAGGATCAACGTGTATTTCTTGATCACCACGTTGTAATACATGCAAAATTCCATCAAGTTCATTCATTGCCATCCATGGACAATGCGCACATGAACGACAAGTTGCGCCTTCACCTGCTGTCGGTGCTTCAAATAACTCTTTATCTGGAGCCGCTTGTTGCATTTTATAAAAAATACCACGATCTGTAGCCACGATCATTTGCTTATGAGGCAAAGTCTGTGCCGCTTTAATCAGTTGCGATGTACTACCCACTGCATCAGCAATATCAACCACAGATTCAGGAGATTCAGGATGCACTAATACTGCCGCATCTGGATAAAGCGCTTTCATTTGGGCGATGCCACGCGCACGAAATTCCTCATGTACGATACAAGCACCATCCCACAATAACATTTCAGCGCCCGTTTTCTTTTGGATATAACGCCCTAAATGCTGATCAGGTGCCCAAATAATTTTTTCACCTAAACTATCCAAATGTTCAATGATCTCAACCGCACAACTTGATGTGACCACCCAATCTGCACGTGCTTTTACCGCCGCTGAAGTATTGGCATACACCACCACAGTATGGTCAGGATGCTGATCGCAGAATGCAGAGAACTCTTCGACTGGACAACCAATATCTAATGAACAGGTTGCCTCTAAAGTTGGCATGAGAACCGTTTTTTCAGGAGATAAAATTTTTGAGGTTTCACCCATAAATTTAACCCCAGCGACCACCAAGGTTGTTGCAGGATGGTCACGACCAAAACGAGCCATTTCCAAAGAATCTGAAACACAACCACCTGTTAGTTCTGCAAGTTCTTGCACGTCAGGATCACAGTAATAGTGAGCCACGAGTACAGCATTGCGCTTCTTAAGCTCGGCTGCAATTTGAGCAAATTTTTCTTGTTTCACTTCTGGGCTGAGGCTATGGTCCTTTGGCTCACCCAAACGATCTAAATGCGCCTGCACAATATTTTTGGCTTCGTTCGCAATTAAATTCGTATCATTCATAAAACGTCTTCTCTATCCTGCGTGTTTGCATCACTGCAAACTTATAACGTGGGTATCAGGTGATCATTTGGGATAAATCACATCGTCCACAAACAAGCGATATTAAAAAAGCCTCACTGTGGAGGCTGTATTATAGCGCAAATTTACGAACGATAATCGGCATTAATTTTCACATAGTCATAAGATAAATCACAGGTGTATACCGTGTCTTTGGCCTGACCTCGACCTAAATTAACACCAATTGTAATTTCGGTTTGTGCCATAACCCGTGCACCAGCATCTTCTGTGTAATCTTCGGCTGCGCCGCCATCTTTACAGATTTGTACATCGTCTAGCCACACCTGAATTTTGGAGACGTCTAAATCTTTGACGCTAGCATAACCAATCGCAGCCAAAATACGCCCCCAGTTCGGGTCTGATGCAAAAAGCGCGGTTTTCACTAAAGGTGAATGAGCAATACTATAGGCAATATCACAACATTCCTGTGTATTTGCACCACCTTCTACAGCAACGGTAATAAACTTGGTTGCACCCTCACCATCACGCACAATCAGTTGCGCTAAACGATTCATGACACGTGCAAGCACCTCTAATACTTTGGCGTAGCGCGCATCATCGTTCGAGGTGATTTCACTTCCTCCAGCCTGACCAGTTGCTACAAATATACAAGAGTCATTGGTTGAAGTATCGCCATCAATCGTAATTCGGTTAAATGAATGTTCAACCGTGGTCTTTAATAAACTTTGTACCAGATCACGACTAATCGGCGCATCAGTCGCAACGAAACTCAACATGGTAGCCATATTTGGACGGATCATTCCTGCACCTTTACTGATCCCCGTCATGGTATAAGTGATCCCATCAAGATCGAACTGTTCAGACGCACCTTTAGGCACGGTATCTGTGGTCATAATACCAGAAGCAGCATCAGTCCAAGCAGACTCTTGTAGCGTGTTCAATGCTGGTTGAAGTCCAGCCAATAATCGCTCCATCGGAAGCTGCTCACCAATTACACCCGTAGAAAAGGGTAAAACTTCAAAATTATTTACCCCAGTCAGTTCTGCCAACTTCGCACACGTATCTTGTGCATTTTTCAAGCCTCTTGGTCCCGTACCTGCATTGGCGTTACCGGTATTAATGACTAAATAGCGAGGATTAGCTTGGGCCAAATGAGCTTTGGAAACATGGACAGGTGCAGCGCAAAATGCGTTCTGGGTAAATACACCCGCAACATTTGAGCCTTCTGCCAATTCAAAAATGACTAGATCTCGTCGATTTGGATAACGTACATACGCCTCAGTTGAGCCAATTTTTACACCCTGCACCACATGCATAAGTGGCATACTTACGTCACCAACAGCCATTTTTAAACTTCCATTCAATTTGTTATGAAAAAGAAAATGAATACATATCCTATATATGAGACTCGGAAAGGTCATCTACAACCTGCGTGGTGTTTGTAATATCCCGTTTCTGAGATAGATAAAACAAATGCAATAAATGAACAGGTTTTGTAGATGACAATGCCTTTGGTTACTTTGGGCGAAACCAAAGTAACTCGAACCGAAAGTTATTCCTAACATTGGATTACACTAAGCAAGACACCGCCTCGCTAATAACTGAGTTACGGTTCAAGTCATAAAATATGTTGATTCATATCTGCTTTGGTAGCTTATTCCAAAAAGAAATGAAAATCGAGTATTAACAATACAGATTATGGAATTTGGTTTTGCTCTAAACTCAGTAAAATCTGCTTCTTATCTAGACCACCCGCAAAACCCACCAATGTCCCATTCGAACCAATCACCCGATGACACGGCGCAATAATCGAAATCGGATTTTTACCATTGGCAGCACCCACGGCACGAACTGCTTTTACATTGCCAATCTGAAGCGCGATATCCTTATAGCTGCGTGTTTGTCCAAAAGGGATAGACAACAAAGCTTGCCAAACTTGTTGTTGAAAAGTAGTTCCTTGAAAGTCTAAAACCAAGTCAAATTGCTGACGTTGCCCAGCAAAATATTCTTCTAATTGTTGCTTAACTTTAAGGAGGACTGGATGTTGATTATTTTCAATCAGCTCAGCTAAACGTACACGCTTATGATCTTCATTGTCCCACATGACAGCAACCAATGCATGATCATGTGCAACCAGTTTTAATGCACCCACTGGAGATTCCATATACATATAAACCAGTTGCATCAAAGCTCTCCTTATAGCTATTTCACGCATTGTACTTTTTGACAAAGAGGAAAATTGTCAATTTGATGAAAGTTTCATCAACACTAACCCAGAAACAATCAACACAGCTGCAATCATCCGCATCGCCGTCATGGGTTCATTCAGCACCACAATTCCTATTACAAATGAACCAATTGCACCAATTCCCGTCCAAACTGTATAAGCTGTTCCTAAAGGCAGAGTACGCATTGAAATGGATAGAAGCACAACACTTAATATCATGAATACAATCGTAATCACACTGGGGGTTAAACGTGTAAAACCCATTGACAGTTTCATTGAATACGCCCAAATAATTTCGAAAATACCTGCCAAAATTAAAATTGCCCACGCCATTTTTTTCTCTCATACATAGCAAGGGTTGGGTCGTCCCAACATGATTCTTTAACGAGAGGTCGTCCTACTCGGTGAATTAGTGTAATTTAAAATACGATGATTATGTGAATTGTTATGTATCCAAAACCAAAGGCGTTCAAGAACTTTTTTACATACTCAATGCCAAACCACACTGTCTACTCGCATTAACTCACATGCACCGTTGCCCGTATCCTCACGAGACAATGAACTCCTCCAACGCCATCCATCAGATGCTTGAATCTCGATTAAGGCACCTTTTAAGTAAACCAAGTCATCTTTTTTGATTTGTTTAAGTTGCTTGACAATTTCTTCAGTGGCAGGCACTACATGCATATTAGCGCTCTGCACAGCGATTTGCCGAAGTGCTATTGGAGGTTCTGAATCTACTCGCCAGTAATACCAACGATTTCGTTGCGAAACTTCAACTTGCTTATAAATTTCGGGTTTAGCCATTTCTCCCCATCCCACAGCCAGATCAATTGGAGAAAATTCTGACTCACGTCCAGTCTGGTAGTCCTTACGGGCAAGCACCCGAAAAGCCCCTTCATAAGCTTCCAATTCTACAATTTGTACTCCCTGTGCTGTGACTTGAGTGAGATATGAAACAGGCTTGAGCCAATTGGTCCAAACCCACCACATCAAAGCAATCCCCACTAAGCCATAGATCCATCTAGGCATATTTACTTATCCTTATTATTGCTGAGCAATATATCCATCCATTGTTTAAATTTCACGAAAATAGTAGTCAGAATTTTTTGAGCTAGGGTCAAATCATTTTCTTTAAACTTGGTTTGGTTCGACAAAGCAGTTTCATCAGTTTTTGGTACAACGACTTCCATCGGCTCATAATGCGTTGTTGTCTGTTGCAACTCAGCCCCCAAACTCAAACGTTGTAATGCGGTTGTAACCACCTCAATTGAGCCATGGTGATAAAGCGATAAATGCCGTGCTTCGAGATCAATACAATGTTCCAACAACAAATCGGCAAATGGAACCAAGGCTGATCTTACACGTTTCGCTTCAACTGGACTCGACATGTGGGGGATGTGATAAAAACTGACATTCATCCGACCATCCTTAGGAATCAACTCGAGTTGAGACTGATTCAAAGGCTGGATATGCTCTTTTTGCAAATTAGGTCGTTTTGTTTTCGCTGTTATTTGTTCGTCTTGTTGTTCTAAAGCCATTGATGCACCATAAATGACTCAAAAAAGATACTGTTAGTATAAACCAACAGTATCTCGAAAAAATGACATTTAATCAGATATTTTAGTTAAAAATATCAGAACTTTAGCGAAAGACCTACACCATAGTTCCAACCAGTTTTGGAATCACTGGCTGTTTGCCAATTGGTTTCTTTACGTCCTTTACTATAACCGTAACCGACATCGATGAAAGGCATCACTCGATTCTTAACGATTTCATAGCGGGTTTTAATCCCCACTTCTGCATCTGCAAGTCCAGTTTTGGAGGCATATTTAGACTCATCCCGCAGTACCCATTCCATTTCTAGATAAGGCTGCAGGATCAATTTTTGAGTCAGTAACAGATCTCGTTCTGTTTCCAATACAAAGCGCCATTGTTGATCTTGTCCGATATACATATGTGCATCAGTTTCAAAGAAATACTGAGCCATGCCGTGTAGACCGACGACACCCTCCCACTGCTCCTTATCAACCTCACGATCAGGGTTATATCGGTAATTTACACCTGCTTGTACATCCCAGAAATCTGCAATATTCCGACTATATAAGGCAGCCAAACTTTGCTCCGATTTTTCTGACTCAGTCTTGACATAATCTGCAATGACAAATAATTTATTCTCATCCGTTCCCACCCAAGTTTTTAACTTGGATTTGAGTGTACCCTGCCCATCCTCATCAAGTAGCCATTGAGTATCTAACTGCGTCGCTTGATAAATCTGTCCGCCATGTTCCTTGTAATGCTCTGCATGCTCAGCTTTATTTTGCATTTGCGAGGAAATATTCGGGCTTTGATGCTGTGAGTGATCCATCGTCTTTGAAGTATTCATCGCCACGTTTTGCTGTGCCGACATCTCCATTTGCATGGAGTGATTATGTCCTTCATGTGCATAGGTCAATACACTGAAAGTAGAGACGATGCCGCCAACCGCCAACAATTGGGTATAACGTTTCATTTCAGAAGCTCGCTTAATGATGTGCATGGCTTGCTCCTTGAGGAGATTGAATAGATGTTGTTTTCTGTGGTGCTGGATTTGAATCATCGACATTTGCGACAATCAATTTACTCATCATGCCCGCTGACATATGAAACAGTAAATGGCAGTGTATCGCCCACTCTCCCAATTCATCTGCAGTCAGCATTGCTGTGACAGTTTGTCCGGGTGGAACCACAATGGTGTGTTTGTTGGGCATATCCGCTGCTGTTTGCCCATTTTCCAGTTGCATGAACATGCCATGTAAATGCATTGGGTGAGCCATCATGCTTTCATTCACGAATTTCAAACGAATACGCTCACCATATTTCACTTTCAATGGTTCAAAATCTTTTTCGCTAAATTTCTTACCATCAATGGTCCAAATATACCGTTCCATCGTACCGCCAAGACGAATAACTAACTCTCTTTCCGCTGGACGCGTATCTGATTGAGGCGTTAAAGATTTTAGGTCTGCATATTGTAAGGCTTTATGCCCAGCTGGCGTCGCAGCATTGGCCCAACCTTGCACCGTATCAGTGTTGAATGTTTCCGGAGTTATAGTGGATTGATGCTGGCTATGATCCATATTCGCCATATTCATTTGCCCATGCGCACTATGATCCATAGCTGGCTGTGAAGCTGTTGCAGCCTTCGCCTTGTTCTGCGGCATTTGATGTTGACTATGTGCGCTATGATCCATATTGCTCATATCTTTTTGACCATGTGCACTATGATCCATGCCCATATCTTCCATGGTTAGCAAAGCACGTGGGCGAGCTGTTGGTATATGAACCTTATGTTGCGATTGAGCGTGCATTTCATTATGTAAAGTAGCAATTGCAAAACCCGATCGATCAATCGACTCTGCTTCAATTTGATAATGGGCTTGTTGTGGCTCAACAATTACGTCATAGGTTTCCGCAGCACCAATACGAAACTCGTCTACAAGTACAGGTTGCACAGGCTGACCATCTGCACTAACCACAGTCATTTTTAGGTTTGGAATCCGAACATCAAAAAATGACATTGCTGAGGCATTGATAAAGCGCAAACGAACTTTTTCACCTGTCTTAAATGCACCAGTCCAATTCTGCTGCGGCGTTTTACCATTGACCAAAAAGGTATAACCAGTGACGTCAGATAAATCTGTTTTAAGCATCCGCATCTGATTCCACATCGAACGGTCTTGCCATGTCGCTTTTAAGCCTTGTTGCTTGATCTGTTTCCAGACATCTCCAACTGTTTCACGTTGATTTTGATAATACTCAGCAGACTTTTTAAGGTTTGCCATGATCTGATCACTTCCCGTTTCATGAAAGTCTGAAAGCATCACCACATAATCACGTTCAGCGTTTTCATGTGCTGCAACAGGTTTTTTCCCTTTAGGATAAATGACCAACGCACCATATAAACCATCTTGTTCTTGTCCTTTGCTATGTGCGTGATACCAATAAGTACCATTCTGACGAACCTTAAAACGATACTCAAAACTCCCATTAGGTTTTATCCCTTGGAAGCCATTAAAACCAGGTACACCATCCATCAAACCAGGGAGAAGTAAGCCATGCCAATGCAATGACGTATCTTGATTTTTTAATTGATTATGTACATGAATAACTGCCTCATCCCCTTCTTCAAACTCTAAAAGAGGCGCTACAAATTTGCCATTTACCGTGATTCGTTTGACAGGTTTTCCTGTGATATTAACCATCTCTTGATTGACATTAAGATGATATTCTTTAATTGCAGCCAAACTATAGGGTGCAAACAATAAGCTGACGCTTGCGATAACGCTCGCATAAATTTTGGTAGACATGATCTTTTCCTAATCTGTTAAAAAAACGCTCCCTCCTTTTATAAGAGGAGAAAATTCAACAGACTAGGCTTTGGGCGGGCGTAAAATTTCTTGCCAATAACCTGCAAGATGGCGAGCTTGATAGTCCGTTTTTTTATCTATACTTAACTTAACAGATATCACTGGCGATAAATCTGGAAGTTGTTGATCTAAAGCGAAACTGACAGATTGACAATGGGAAGGATGATTACAATCTTGACAATGTTGTTGACTCTGTATTTTTTCATCATGGCATTCAAGCAGATTACTCAAGTCATGCTTTTGCAAATGATGAGATTGATCAATCATTTTCTCATTATGACATGGCATCGTTGCCATAGTTGAAGCAGAGGAGACTTGATCAGAATGCAATGTTTGTGCTGCAGCAACAGCCACACTACTTCCCCCGATGAAGAATATCATCAGGAATACAAACCATACATGTTTGCATTTTTTCAGTAGTTGCACTGAATCATCCTTTAAGCAAATTAATTTTTTATAGATAGACCAAGCATAAATTCTTTCTTACTTATGCACAATCCTCTTTCTGTTCTGATTCTGCAATATTGAGCGGATTTACTTATACTGGCGTTGCTTTATTATACAAAAATAAAAAAACAAGAAAATGAATAAAAATAGAGCGAAATAAATAATTTAGCGCACAAAAAAAGGACAAAAACTTGTCCTTTTTTCATCAATTCGTTGTATATATAAACAACTGAAATCATTTTGTTTATTTTAACAACATCTTATCCACGTGGTTATCAACACGGTTATCCACCGAGTTATGAACAAAGTTATCCACACCCCGGTAGCTCCTCTGTATCAATAATAAAGCCCAGCGTTAAAGCGCTTTTGCACCAACTTTGGCTAACTCGGCACGCATCTGGTCAATCACCATTTTATAGTCTGGTTGGCCAAAAATAGCGGAACCCGCAACAAACATATCGGCACCGGCTTCCGCCACTTCTCGGATATTTGCAGGACCAACACCACCGTCGACTTCCAAACGAATATCACGACCACTCGCATCAATAATTTTACGAGCTTGACGAAGTTTCTCTAAGGTCATCGGAATGAATTTTTGCCCGCCAAAACCAGGGTTTACACTCATTAATAAGATTTGATCGACTTTATCTAAGACATAATCAAGATAATGTAACGGCGTTGCAGGATTAAATACCAAACCTGTTTTTGCACCCCCAGATTTGATCAATTGCAAAGAACGATCAATATGTTCAGAAGCCTCAGGATGGAAAGTAATAATATCTGCACCCGCCTCTAAAAAATCACCAATCATACGATCAACAGGTGAAACCATAAGATGCACATCAATCGGTGCTTTAATCCCATAATTTTTTAGAGCTTTACATACTCCGGCACCAAAAGTCAGATTTGGTACATAGTGGTTATCCATCACATCAAAATGTACAACGTCTGCACCCGCAGCTAACACTTTCTCGACATCTTCACCTAAACGTGCAAAATCAGCAGATAAAATCGAAGGCGCAATTAAATAAGGCTTGGACATGGATGACCTGGTAAACTCTGAAAAAATGATCGACCAAGTATAACAAATTCAACACAGTGAAGTCTGTTATAAAGTGATCAAGATAACATTGCAAAGATGCAACACCCCGTTGCAGGAATACTCTTTCTAAAGCAAAGTTGATTTGTTATTGTTTATTTGCCTGTGATTACAAGATTTTAGATTATGAATAGCTCAACACAATTGACAACGAACGAAGGCAAACGTATCAGCAAACGTTTAGTGAATCATTGGAAGCATAAATTTGAAGTGTCTGAAACTGAAACACATTCAAAAATATTTATGCCCACTGCGACGGTAACATTGACCCCCCAAGAACAACATTTAGATGTACTGATTGAAAATCAAAACGATGATGTTGCACATTTAGAGCAAGTGGTCATTGATCATCTGAACCGTATGGCTCAACAAGAATTTACTGTTCAATGGGAACATAACTAAAAGGAACGCTCAAAACGTTCCTTTAATCTCTACGCTTTTTCTAGTTGTATTGCATGAAACTGCAAATGATCATCAACAAAACTTTGGATAAAGTAATAACCGTGATCATATCCTTCGTGTAAACGCAAGGTAAGTGGTTGCCCCACATCCAAACATGTTTGTTTAAATTTCTCAGGGTTGAGCTGGGCATAGAACTGATCATCCTTGCCCTGATCAATCAGTATTTCTTCAAACAACTTCCCTTTTTGTTGTACTAACGCAGCGGCATCATGAGCTAACCAAGCTTGTCGGTCATCGCCTAAGTACTGACTAAATGCTTTTTCTCCCCACGGACAAATCGTCGGTACACAAATGGGTGCAAAAGCAGAAACTGATTTAAATTGCTCAGGATATTTAAATGCGAGAGTCAATGCGCCATGGCCCCCCATCGAATGCCCGAAAATTCCCACCTGATTCTCAATAATTGGAAATTCTTGCAATACTTGTGCATACAACTCATCAACCAAATAAGACTCCATTTGGTAATGTTCTGCCCAAGGTTGTTGTGTTGCATTAATATAAAAGCCAGCACCCTGCCCAATATCCCAATGATCACCTTGTGCAACCTGCTCACCTCGTGGAGAAGTGTCAGGCATAATCAGAATTAAACTTAATCGAGCTGCCATACGTTGCGCATGTGCTTTGATTGCAAACGTTTCTTCAGTACAGGTCAAACCAGCAAGGTAAAATAATGCCGAACATGGTTTCCCTTCCAACGCTGCTGGCGGCAAATAAACTCCAACTTTTGTCAAACCTTTGAGATGTTGGGATTCAAGCTGATAAATCTGTTGTTCACCGTCAAAACAGCGATTTTTTTGCAGTAGTTGCATGTTCATTATCCTGTGTTTTTATGGGTTCAGATGCTAAACGCTGTGTAGGGAATAAATACGGCTCTAATTGCGGTAACATTAACTCCATATTACGGCCTATTGACCATTGCGGCTCAGAAGGTTCAACCCCTTGAGCAACTTCCCATTTCGTCACTGTTTGCTTGGCTTGCTCAAACGCCGTTTTCATTGAATCTTGTTCACGCATGGCTAAGTCAAAAAAAGCGCGACCAAAATAAGTATAGTCCGCTTCACTATTACAGCCAAAAGAAGTCTTATCAGCAGCAGATGCGGTAATGATTAAGGTATCAGGTGATTGTAACGCAGGTATAAAACTTCCTGAATAACAGGCTGAGATTACAATAACACGCCAACGGATACCTGCTTTATCTAGCGTATCACGTAACCATTTTGGATCAACCTGTCCAAGATCTAGAGGTGCATTTTCAAGTTCAAAATGATTACGTTCTCCATGTGAAGTCATATACAAGAATAAAACATCACTGTCACGATTCATCTGCTGCCCGATACGGCGTAGGGCTAACTCAATACTGGTTTTTGACGCAATCGGAATATCCAAGCGTGTCTCTGGATTATTAACCAGCATGATAGACCGACCAAATGTACCAAATCGGGTATCAAACTGTTCTTTTATTCGCTCAATTTCAGAACGGAAAACATCAGCATAGCTATCGCCCGCTACGCCTAAAAAATACCAATGACTTGTTGCAAGGTCACTAAACTGAATCTGATCCAATGCATTATTTAACAAATGACTTTGGGCATAGAATGCATCTTCAGCAAAACTTGCAGGTCTCTCTTCAACTTTCCAAATCGGCTGATCTTTTACGGAAAGCTGCCAAACAACAAGTGTTGCAATCGTTGCCACGAAAACTAAAGCACGCTCCCACCATGGCCAATTTAACGCCCGGGAAATCACCCAAATCACTGCTAAACTTTGCCAGACAAAAAGAGCAGCAAAGAATGGAGGTAAAAAGCCGTTATAAATACTATCAGGGATAAAATTGAGATAGCCGTTAGAACCGAGATATTGGACGAGACACTGCAAAAGCAGAATATTGGTATCAAGCACTAGCCATAATAATGCAGGAACCAACATTAAACGAGGTTGATTCAAACGTTGAGACAAGAAAATCCCAACAATCAGTGCAATAAAAGGCCAAAGCGCGTAACCGATTAAACCTTGAGAGTTAAACTCTCCAACCTGTCCTGCCACCAACCAACTATAAAGTGAGTTGGTACAAGCACCCAAAATCCCCCATAGGATCAACTGAGCAATGGATGGATGAACCACTTGTAAAGATCGACGCGAACCTAGAAATAACCATACTCCAGCAATTTGGTTACTTTTAAAATCATGCCAGATATTTATCGATGGTTTGAGGTCTATCATAGAATTCTTCAGGACTAAACTCAAAATATGTCATTCTTTTTATAGAATGAATCTCATTTCTCAAAAAAGAAAATTGTGCAATGCTAGTGTATGCTGGAGCAGATTTTTTTAGCAATTATGCTTTGGCACTATATCACAAATCTTTACTGAGCATTGACCTAAGCCACACATTCATTTGAACATAATTTAAAATTAATCTTTTGAAAAATAAGCATCAAAACGACAAGCGTCACCTAACCATTGATGATCTGGCGTTTGTTCCGCAAGGAAGACGGCATGACGTGGACGCTTCACAATCACGCGTTTGGCGACTTGACGAGCCAAAGCGAGTAACTCATCACCTAAATCCATTTCACCATCTTCGGGTAACAACATATGCAAAAGTTGCATTTGCTTTTTAACCTGTGCTTGTTTTTTGATTGCCTGTTGATTTTGATCACGTTGAGGAAACATTGGATCTAAATACACAACATCAAGAGTTTGATTCTGCTGTTTGAGTTGTTGTAAGTAAAGTGCTGAATCTGCAAATACCAGCTGAATTCTTGATGCTGTTGTCTGTAGATACGAATCTTGTTTGGCTTGATGATGTGCATCTTCCAACAAACTAAATAGTATTGGATTTCGTTCGACCAATTGCACTGTCGCACCCAAGTGTGCCATCAACAAACTGTCATGTCCTAACCCCGCTGTTGCATCAAGCAAGTTTGGTTTTTCAGACAATTGGCATGCTCGCGCCAGCATTTCCGACTTTAGACTCGCACGTTTTAAACGAGGAATTTCTGCCTGCCAATCTGGTCGCATTTTCATGCCATTTGCACATAGCCATAATCCAGAAGCATCGACACAAAGCGCTAGTTCAGGATTTAAACGTAAAAATCGAGCATTTAATTGCTCAATCAAGCAAAATTCTACCTGAATACCACGTAAAGAAAGCACAGCATGATAATGCTGTGCTTTCTCAATATCTTTAGCTTGGTAAAATAAGCGAAACTCGCTTACCATAATTTCCAACCAGTCAAGAATAATAATAAAATCAATATACCAGAAGCTATGCGGTACCACGCAAAAATCATAAAATCGCGCTTAGCCACATAGGCAACCAACGCACGAATCAAAAGTAAGGCAGAGATAAACGAAACAACAAGCCCAACGGCAATGACTGTCCAATCCTCTAAACCTTCAAATACATGATAACTCTGATATAGATCCAATAAACCTGCACCAATAATCACAGGGATACCTAGGAAGAATGAAAACTCTGTTGCCGCTTTACGAGAAACCCCTAAATACATTGCACCGATAATCGTTGCACCCGAACGTGAGGTGCCTGGAATCAAAGCAAGAATTTGAATTAAACCAATCCAGACCGCTTGCTTAAAAGTTATATTCTCCACTTCTACCGCATTAATTTTAGGTGGATTCTTCTCCACCCAAATAATGATTAAACCACCAATGATTAAGCCTAAAGCGACAATAACATCATTAAAAAGCACCTCTTTAATGACTTGCCCAAAAGTTAAGCCGACCAAGACAATTGGAATCGAAGCAAAAATAAGGCTCAACCCTAAACGACGGCCTTTTTCTTCACCTGTGACCATACCTGTCGCAGCATTCCACAAACGCGACCAATACTCATAAATCACGGCGGCAATAGCACCAATCTGAATTGCGACAACGAAAACCGCACTTTTCTCAGTTGTCCAGAAATCCATCAATTCCGATGCCAAAATCAAGTGACCTGTACTTGAGATTGGTAAGAACTCAGTAATACCTTCGACAATACCCATGATCGCTGCTTTAAGCAGCAGTAACAAATCCATACCTAACCCGCTTTACCTTGTTCTGGAATTTTTTTCCATGCATCATCACGTAAATAAACAGGAAGTGCATATTCTGCATCGACCCATTTATGTTGTGTTGCATATACTTTTGCAATACTGGCGATATCTTGTGCGGTTGCCACAATGACTTGCGAACTTTCCTGGCTAGCCTGGATGAGTGCAGCACCAGAACCGACTGCAATAAATTTGCAATATGCCGTAGCTTGCTCGTAATTCAATAATTTCTCATCATCAATCGCCTGCATAATTCCATGTTCATCAAGGCTAAAATTGGCAATATAAACTTCTTGCATACGTGCATCGAGTACAGCTGTAACTTGCTGCATACCTGTATGACGAAATGCAGCTTGTGCTAAAGCCTGTAAACTGGAAACCGGAATCACAGGCAAGTCTTGTGACCATGCCAATGCCTGTGTCACTGCAGCATTAATCCTTACTCCACTGAAAGAACCTGGTCCACGACTAAATGCGATTGCATTGACATCTTTGAGTTGGGTGTTTGTTTGTAATAAAGCATCTTCAATTAACGGTAAGATCGTCTGGGTTTGTGCTTTCGCACGACTATCTAATTGAAAATAGAGCTCTTGAGTCATATCAACCAATGATACGGAACACTGCTCATTTGCAGTTTCCAACGCAAGCAACTTCATGCGAAACCTTAAGCGAAGTATGATGAAAAACGAGCGATATCATAACGTACTCCATTCTCATATTCGAGTTGTTCTCCATTTAGATACAAAAAAGCCAAACTTCTGTTTGGCTGGTTTTATTTCAAATAAAGATATCGATTAAAAGCTAAACGGTTCCATATCTATAAAATTTTTATAATGCTCTGCATAATGTAATGCACTTAAACGTAAACGCGCTGCGCCCTGTTCATCTATCGTCTTTACCACTTTTCCAGGCGCCCCCATCACGACAGAATTATCAGGAATGACTTTGCCTTCTGGAATTAACGCATTTGCCCCAATAATACAATTCTTACCAATCACAGCATTATTCAGGACAACCGCATTTATACCAATCAGTGAATTATCACCAATTGTACAACCATGTAACATTGCCTGATGTCCAACCGTCACATACTCACCGATATTGAGCTCGATACCGGCATCAGTATGTAAAACAGCATTCTCTTGAATATTGGAAAAATGGCCTATACGGATCACACTATTATCTGCCCGTACCACAGCACCAAACCAAATACTGACTTGACGTCCTAACTCCACCTGCCCGATTACAGTCGCATTAGGCGCAGCCCAACCATCCCAAGGTTCATGTAATGCTTTTGGACTCAATCCTTGATATTTATACATCATGATAAAAACTCGTTTTGTTAGACAAAATTAAAACTTAGACAAACCAAAATTTGGTGGATTAACAAGAAAAGGCCAATTCTTTTGATAGCCCAATCCATATTGAAATAAAGAAATCAGCATTCGGGCAGTCAGCCCCCATACAATTTCACTTTCCACCTGCATACTCGGGAAATAAATCGATTGTCGAGCTAAACGCACCTCGTAAGGAAGTGGAGGTGCCTCAATCAATGCTTGTAGATCTGCAAAGAAAATGCGATCAATTTCAGAAGGCTGAGCAATTAAATCCACATGTGCAGGAATCAAACCAACAATTGGTTTCACAGATAAACCACTACGTGCACGCTGAATCGGAAGATCACCTAAAAGTTTTACATCAAATGGATTCAAAGATGTTTCTTCTTGTGCTTCGCGTAGCGCAACCACAATATTACTGGTATCACTCGGATCACGCTTGCCGCCAGGAAATGATACCTCACCCGCATGTTGCGATAAATGAATAGAACGACGTGTCAATAACACACGAGGCTGCACTTCCTGTGTTATTGCAATTAACACAGCTGCATCTGCTTGTTGGATTCGTTTGGAAAAACGCAACCGTTGTTCTAAAAGCTGTATTAACGATGGCTCTTCCATAGGACTCATCTCTTGTTTTCATTTTTCATCATCATAGCCGAAATTTTAACTGCAATCATAGAGGATGATGCGAAGTCGTCAAAATTCGGTTATGCTGAGCTATCTCTCTCGCTGATGATAATTATGAGCTTTTGCGTTGCGTGTGGGCATCAAACCGAACAAAAAATTCCTTTAGGTGATCATAGATTAAGATTGGTCTGCACAAATTGTGGCAACATTCACTACGAAAATCCAAAAGTGATTTGCGGAGCTTTAGCCATTTGGGATGATAAAGTTTTACTATGCCGCAGAGCCATTGAGCCACGTTATGGACTATGGACATTACCTGCTGGATATATGGAACTTTTTGAAACCATGGAACAAGGTGCTGCTAGAGAAACTCGAGAAGAAGCTGAAGCTGAAGTTGAGATTGAACAACTCTACTGTATGTATAATATTCCACGTATTGGACAAATCTACGTGTTGTTCAAAGCACAATTAAAACAAGGGTTATTTGGCGCTGGCGAAGAAAGTCTCGAATGTCGATTGTTTGAAGAACATGAAATCCCTTGGACAGAACTCGCTTTCCCTAGTGTTGAACAAACATTAAGACATTATTTTTCTGATAGAAAACAAGGTTTATTTACAACTCACCTAGAAACACTTGGCACGCGTTTAGATCACACTGGCTAGATAAAAAAGACCGCAAATTGCGGTCTTTAAATGAATCAAGATTTTACTTTTATCGCATTACAGGCAGGAATGTTTTGATTTGCGATTCGAATACTTGCAGTACCTCTATAACCTTTCGCAAACTCACGCTCTTGAGCTGTTGGCTCAACATATTTGCTCTTATCCGTATCTTTGTTATCATAAATATTGATATACGTGGTCAGATATAAAGCATAATTATTTAACCAGGAAGCTGTATTATTTGAAAAGTTCGTTAAGTTAATACCACTTGCTTGTCCATTTAATAAATTGTGTACGTTAATTTTTGCCCCCCCAATATTCAACTGTCCATCTAAAGAAGTGAAATTTAGGCCTAGCAATACACCTTCAAGTGCACCAAATCTTGGATTTGCTAAAATCATACGTACAGTAATTGATTTATCATTTGCTGAATACAAAGCTCCGCCCGTTGTACCAATTCGATATTGTATTACACCATTTTCATCGATAAATGTACCATTAGATTGTGGTTCAGCCTTAGCACAAACACCAGACATATCTGTAGCAGTTGCATCTTTTTTAATGTCAGTACGAATATCACCATGCTCATCAATTACGATACCCAAATCAATTGGTGAAATACTACTATCCTGAAATCTAAAGGTTAAAGTTGCATATAATGGGAAGGCAAAGCGTTGTCCTGATTGAACATTCTTTTCTGTAGTGAATACATCTTTTGGTAGATAACTTGCTGGATTGATCTTAAAGACATCCGTTACACCTTTATAGTTTATGCTATTAATACTTTGCTTCCATAAACCCAAATCTTTGGCATTATTAAATGGGTCTGTCGCTTTCGCTTTTGTCAATTGTCGATAAACTGCTTCTGTACTTGCGATATTTGATCCATTAATTAATTTACCTTGTGTGATTAATAAATCTTCAGCAGGATTATCTGTATTCAATGTAAAGCGTAAAGGCTGATCTGGGTTAATCTCTTGATTAACCAAATTAAACCAATTTTTTTGTGCCGTAATTTGTAACTTTTCGGGTTTAACTTTTGTAATCAATGCTATTGGTGGGGATACAACATCATTCGTTATGACTGGCGCGCCTTTCCACTGTTGTCCATAACCAAGAATATACCCTTGACGATCTGTTAATAATTCAAAACGCCCCATAGAGTGTAATAAGTTTGCGCCTTTACCGTCCTTAATATCTAAACAATCTGTGTAAAGCTCTCTGTTACATCCAAATAAACCATCAGGGAAAACTCCACTCCCTTCATTTGGTATATCAATGACTCCATTACTTCCTGCTTTAAAAATTGGCAATTCTGCATACCATATTCCCATATTACTTAAATTAAGTAATTGGTTAACGATTGTAAATGCTTGATCATCATTGATTTTGCTCACATCTAACCATGGTTCAATAAGGCCAATATATTCACCACTATAAAATTCTGCGCCTCCAATTTCTCGACTAATATTCTTTAATTGATTTCTTTTTTCCTGTGTGATCTCTGTTGGTTGAATATCACCAATCACATTACTTTTCTTTTCTGCACCTAAACTTTGGAAAATTTTAACCAATGCCATAGCAACAAGAGTTGTATCATCACTCTTGCTTACTTCTGTAGGAGTTTTGCCTGTTAAAGCCATCGCTAAATCGAAAACTCTAATACGCGCTGGTACACCCACTTTTGTTTTCGTTATATTATCTAAATGAATCGTACCCAAATCAATTCTAGGTGATTCCTCACCCTGAATATAAAAGCTTACTCTATCACCTAATTTACAGGCTCCTGTCACAGCATTACTATCAAGTTTCGTTGCAAAATGATTAATATTGTCACTACTACAATCAAAATTAATACCTGCAATTGGGTAGTCTAAAACAAACTGCAAACAATTATCTTGCCGCACATCACAACTGGTACTTGATGTAACCCCTGTAACACCTTTCCTTGGATCTTCATTAATTTTAGCGCTTTCACCACCACATCCATTTAATAGAATAGCTAATGCTGAAAGTGCAAATGGCAATACAATCCTTTTTTTCATAAACACTTCATCCTAAATATAATTACTGTATAACAGAAATTTTGATTTGACCTTGATTGGTGAGCCTATTTTCAGGAAGATCAACTGCAGAAGCTAATGGGGTCATCATGACATATTTCACATTAGCTGGAACTTTAATAACACCATTAATTGCCGCATGCTGTAATAGATTTGCACGAGTTTCACCATTTTTGAAACCGCTAACTCCCTCTTTAACACACCCTTTTTCATCTAAAAAAACGACTAAAGGCCAATAATAGACTGGTTTTTCAGCACTTGCGGCATAAGAATCAATTTGTAAATATTGAATTGAGCTATCTAATTTCACGAGATCATATTCAAACTTTTCTTTTAAAGGCTTACGAGGCCATAGCCCAACATCCTTTTTAGACGTTAATGTTTTAATTGATTTTGAATAATTTTCCAAAAAACATTGATCATCTTCAAAAGCAAGTGCAAGATCTTGTGTTGACAACCGTATATAACTTTCAGATAACGCAATCGGTACAGTAGATTGAACAGAACGATTTAATAATTTATCTAAAACCGAACGACTCACACCTTTTTTACGTTCAACCGTTTCAAGGCGACCACTTCCGTCTGGCATCATATAGAATCGTTTTTTCCCGTCTAAATTAAACTCCTGATCTTCTAGATAATCGCTATTTACATATTCGATACCATCAATTTTCTCAAATGCACTATGAGACTTTTCTTTAGCGATTGGTTTATTCTGTGCAACAGCAATATTACTAGTCTCTGTAACAGATGAAGATTTTTGCGCTTGTACAATAGAAGCTTTCACTTCTTTTTCAACTTTAGAAGGCGGAGTATATTTTTGCTGTGTGGTAGGATTAACTCGCTCTGCCTGAATCACTGTCGGTATTGTTTCAGATTGAGTGTTATCAGCTTTTGATGCGAGAGATTTGACAGAATCGATTCGTGGAGCTAAAGGCTTGGTTGTACCTAAGTTTATTTCTGCTTGTTGAATTTGCGAAGATTCCGTTATATCAATATTTTTAACTTTACTTTGATTAGACAACACCTTATCTACTTGTTTTTTTTCAACAACATCCTGTTTTGCATTACGTGTAGGAACAATCATTGGACGACCATCTGGCCCAATGATTGTATAAAAACCATCAGCGTAACTATTTGAGCCATTTGCACATGCGATAGCCAATATTAAAATCGCAAACTTAGGCCCTTGTTTAATTATATTTTGCATTACCATCTTGTTCTATAGTTAATACCGAGTAGAGTCACTTTGGTATTGGTTTTAATATCAAGCCCTGCATATGGATTGAGTAAGATATTATCAACCCCCGTTTTGTTGGCTAGACTACTGGTATTCGCAGGAATATCATCACGACTACGTAAGAAACCAATAGATAAATCTAAATCTGTATCTTGATCAAAGCGATAGCCTACACCAAGCCCAAACAATTGTGCATTGTTGATCGGAACCATTGTATTTCGCTTATCATCAGGAATAGAACTTGTCCGTGGTTCATAACCTATACGTAGTTTTAAACGATCCGTCGCAGAATATTCAAAACCAATCCCCCAACGCCACGAAGATTGGAAATTTAAAGGTAATGCTAATGAACGTTCAGTAATATCAGCAGATAACAATTTTGCGACTTTTAATAATGAGATTTGTCGATCAAATTCAAATTTAAACTTATCCCATGCAGAGAAATCCGTCCAACCAATATCGAAATTCATTTGTAAATCTGGAAATATTTTATATTTTATCCCTGCTTTGAAATGCTGAGGATATTTAAAATCCATTGCCACTAAACCAGACTCTACCGCTGGCGCATAGCTTGGAAAACCAAGAATTGCTGCAAGAATCTGCCCTGTTGCTGATGAGTTTAAACCTGCAATCAACTGTTGCGGTGCTTCAGCAACATTAATCAGGTATTTGCCATGCAGACGCATTTTGGCTTCACTCTGGTACACCATCCCAAAGCTAAAATCATCAGTTGGTTCCCATAGTAATCCTAAATTATAGCTTGGACTTAATGATTGCTCCATAGCAATATCAAGTGAACCCATTTTATTAAATGGGTTCATCCCTTCTTTAGCATTACACATACCAAAAAGCAGTAAACCGGTAATAATATCGCCATTGCCTTTAAATGGAGCACAGACAACCTCATCAACCATACGCAATACCCCAATCATTTCATTGGGAAAGCGTAAATCAGTTTTCATTGCAATTGCTTGGTAGGACATACCAAATGAAGCACCAATAGCTAAATGATCATTCACTTGATAACCAAAAGACGGTGATAAATAAGTAATACGCTCTAATGCAACTTGTTGTCCCATGTAGTTACTTGGGTTACCATCTTCTGCGCCAAAGCCTGCTACCAGTGGAGCATAAATAGATGTCGCATACGTGACCTTAGAACCAGGCGGTTTATAGGAAATCCCAGCTGTAGGCGCTGCCAAAGGCATATTCGGCCCTAGGTCAACGATTTTCTTTAAAATTGGAACATAAATACTGGCATACTCGACATCTCCAGACACAGTTCCTTTAAAATCTGTACAGATTCGTGCATCGATCTCAGGGCCATCATTACAAACCAAGGGATCATCAGAGTAACCAAAAACGTTATAACCTGCAGGTGCTGTATAGTCTCGTTTAATTGAAAAGTTAGCTAAAATCCCCTGAACATCGGTTTGTAAACCATCAAGTTTCGCCAGTGCTGCGGGATTAAAATGAACCGCACTAATTCCTGGAGGGTCTGCTGTTACAGCATTCCCCAATGCCAAAGATCTGAGATCAACAGATAAGTCTTGCCCAAGCTGAGCATGAGCAATATTGGATAGTCCCGCAATTAAAATACTAATCGTCAAGGGACATAATTTAGGGTATTTCACCTTCACATCTCCTTAACGCAGCTTCTTGCCGAAACCTATAATATCAAGCGGGAAAGACAAGCCCAAAGTAACGTCTGGTGCATCTTCGGTTAAGCCAATCCCAACTGTTCCATTAACAATTGTGGCTGGTGATACACGGACGCCTAAAGCAAAGGACAGCATGGAACTACTTTGATCAGCGGATTTAAAGCTTTCACCATTTTTAAAATAGAACTTGGCACCCGTATTGAAGCTTTGTTGATAGGACATCGTCAGTGAAACATCGTAGTTAAACGAATAAGCGAAACCAAACGCAAAACCACCACTTAGACCAGGATCAAAACTATCCAAAATACGTGGCCCATTCGCACCACCACCACGTAATTGATTTAAGCCCGTTTCTTTAAAACCATAACTTGCAGAAACAGAACTAAATAAAACCACTGGATCAATATATTTACGGGTACTGACACCACCACCCACAGAATAGTAGCCCTTACCTGTAGATAACTCATCAATCGCAATTTCATAAGGACTGTCCCCAGTCTTAGTCGATGCACTACCAAAAATGATTAAAGGAAGGCGACCTTGTTTCAGTGGAAATGGTTCCCAACGCGCACTAAAAGAAATATCTCCTAAACCTGCAGCCGTTTTATCATCTATTAATTGTTTTTTTGCCATAAAGGGCAACGATGCAGATAAAGTCAGGTTATCCAAGACACCATATTGCAAAGTAAAGGTATTGGTCAGAGTATGGTTCGCATCCTCTTCAACACGGTAGTTATTTAAACGTCCATCTTCCAATGATGCATCAATACGGCTATCTCTATAATAGGTATAATCAATATCATAATATGAAGATATAGTCCCCTTCTTGATCAAAGAATATTGACGCTCGCTTGCCGTAAAGACCTCTTGTAAATTTGCTTCTTGTGATGCATCACCTTCTTGTTGTTGCAAAGCACTCGCTGCTTGATTCGCACCACCATCTGGCACAACAACCGACTCAACCACATCACCTGCTGATGTTTCTTGCTCAGCTTGCACTTGCTCAGCATAATCTACTTGAGGTTGTTCTTCAGCATAAAGAGTTGTTGTGATTGCACTTAAACTTAAGGCAAGCACACTCATATTCATCCATTGATTATTCATTCTAACATCCTACTTATGCATTTAATTTACTAAAACTTAAGAACTATTTGCGCTTATAGTACATTCGCATATAAGTCGTTACTGGTTGGTTATAACGAGTTGAATCTGGATTGGTATCTATAACTCGGCGCATCGTCGAAGCACGATCGGCTAAACGCTCAAAACGCGGCGTTTGAAACTGAGTATCCACAAGTGCATATTTATTGATTGTCGCATCTTCAACATGTCGCATATCCGCATCTTGTAAAGCCAAAAGATTCTTTCGATATTGTTCAGGTACATCAACCAAAAAGAGCGTGTTATTATCCCAGACCTCTTTGAAACGTGTCTCATCAAAACTGATATTTCCTAATGCCGGATCAGCGACATAAACACGCCCATCTTTATATGCCTTATAAACAACGAAATGCTTAAAGCCAGCATAAGTAATTGGAACAATTGCAGGCTGCTTTAATGCAGCAAGGTCAGAAAACTGCCCTCGATAGCCCCCGCTATTTAACCCTAATGCAGCCACAAACCTTTTCATATCTAACAAAGAAAAGCTACGACGCTCAATGATTCGCTGATATTCACCATACTGTAGTAAACCAGACATTGTTTGCTGTTCTGTTAAACTCAAACCAGCATAACCATTTAATAATGTAGTTAATGCTGCTGAACCACAGCTATAATCGTAAGCCTGACGTACAATACCGCGGAACTGATCTTCCACAGCAGGCTTAATAGTGACGGCTTCGCGGTGATTCCGTGTAAACGAAGGATTACGAGAGTCTAGGGTTTCTGTATAATACACAGTCCCATCTGGTTTTTTTTCTATTTCAAAGGCTTGCGTTGTAAAGTAATACATCAATGCCGAGCCTAAAGCGATCTCTAACATAAGTCTCTTTTTCTAACCGTGGCAGCACTTGCCTTATTCATTTTATTTTTAGTGTTTCAATCATTAAAACACTACGTCCCTGCATGTTGAAGATACCTTTTTTTATGAAAAAATACAGCTTTTTTTTATTTTTTTTGACGAAATGTATATTTTCTTTAATAAGACCAGCTTTATGTATCCATAAAAATATCTGTAAGGTACTTTTAGTTCATAAAGATTATTTTCAATAAACAAAAAAAGCGCAAAATGCGCTTTTTTTGTTTGAAAACTGATTAGTGACCAGAAATCGTGATGGTTGATGAGCCAACATTTAAACCTTGGATTTCAATATCACCAATTGATGCGTTAGTAGCACCAGTTGCGCTAGCACCTAAACGCACACCTGCGATATACACATTCATATTTTGAGTACTATTATTTTGTATACGAAGACCCGCATTCGTTACAGAAATATCTGTATCAATATCAAGATCACCTGTAGCATTGTCACCACGAACATAAATATTGTCTAGGTAGATTTGACCACCACCAGCAGCATCATTAATACCAAGGTTAGAAATCGTCAAACCACCTTGCAGAGTAGAATCCAACTTGATCATCGCACCTTGTGGTGTAGCACCCAATTGAACATTTGCAGAGATCGCACCTAAAGATAGGTCTAGGCCAGTAAGAATTTCAGAAGTCGTACCTGTTACACCACGAACAGCAGTTGTAGTATCAGTTAATTCAGAGCCATTTGATGCAGCAACACCAATCGAACCAATACTAACATCTACAGCACCAACATTTGCTGCGATATTCAGGAATGCACCTGAAGTACCCGCATCAGTATCAATCACTAAATCAAGTAAATTACCAGTACCACTTTGAGTGATAGAAAGACCATCAATTGAAATAGCACCTGCTACACCAGTAGCACCAGTAATACCTGTTGATGTTTGCAAACCATCGTTATCGTGAATATATAATTTATCGATAGAAATACCAGTAGAATCTAAAGCAATACCGATATTAATCCCATCTTGACCTGTTGCAGCGCTTAGTGCAGCATCATCCATTGACTGCATAGCCATTGCATTTGCGCTAATCGCCATTGAAGAAACTAAAACTAGTTTAGTAAACATTTTCATTGAGCACTCTCCCAAGAGCATTTATTTTTTTGACTTTCACTACTCTAAACTGTCCACTGTCGTTTTTCTTTAATGACAACCTGAACTTCCAATCCTTGAGTAGTTCGCTTAGCAAGTACTAAATTACTCGTTTGTTATTTTATGTTCAACTCCTGTTAAATGTTTTTTACCAATAAACCGATAAACGGCTGAATCATTAAAAAGTTGACTAACAGCCAGAGATAAACAATAAACATATAAAATTTATAATAATTTAAAGAAATATATGCTTGTTTTTACGTGCGCATTTTCAAGAGATGCCGCTTTATTCTACTGACAGAAGCTCAATATCAGGGATGTAACAAAATACAAATGAGCTTCAACAATATGCAGAAAAAATCAGTTTGATTAAAATTTATTTTTCGATATTCATTCAAACAAATATTCGATGTTTTTTTAATCTGACGTATCAGTAGATTTTTATTGGTTGTAGTACAATTTGAAACCTCAAATACAGATGAAGTCATTGTTGTTTTATGTCTTATTTTAATCGCAAGCTTAATACGCAACTCACATCTGCATTTGACCTGCTATTGCAATTAGATGGTTTGACTGGCTTAACCTATTTGTATGATCAAAACAATCCAATTATCGCATTTTCACCTAAAGCATTCTTAATTATAGAGCGTTCGACACTACAACAATTTGATCGTATTGAATTTGATCAATATCAGAAGAGCACCACGACATCAATTTTAGAATTCACCAATTTAGACCCAACCTCGCCTCCAAAGGCAAACAATGTCAGTTTCCAAGGGGGCTATATTGGATTTTTTAGTTATGACTATGCAGCACAACTCAATATTGACAATACTATCCGCTCACAACCTTGTTTTTTCTTAGGCAAATATCAAACGTTCTTAAAGTTCCAAAATAATGCTTGGTATTTCCATAGCGATGAAGACGAAGCGCAATACATTTATGATCAAATCTGTCATCGATTAGAACAGCCCCAAAAAAATGTGAAACTTAACTTAGTTTCAAAATGCCATCCGCGCTGGTCAAAACAACAATATATGGATGCTTTTGATGAGGTCCAAGAATATATTAAAGCTGGGGATTGCTATCAAATCAATCTAACGCAAGAATTTAAAGCGAAAGTCGAGGGATCATTGTTGAGTCAGGCCCAAGTTTTGTGGGATCTCACACATGCACCTTATGCAGGGTATCTTAATATTAGTAATTTTGAGTTACTAAGCTGCTCTCCAGAACTATTTATTGAGTTTCAAGCCGAGCGAAAAATCAAAACACGCCCAATCAAAGGCACCATGCCACGCTTTAATGACCCTAAACAGGATCAAATTTCGAAGAATAAGCTGAGCCAATCTGAAAAAGATCAAGCTGAAAATGTGATGATCGTAGATTTACTGCGAAATGATTTAAGTGTATATGCCGAAACAGGATCAGTAGAAACAACAAAACTGTTTGAAATCGAAAGCTTTAACCAAGTCCATCATATGGTCAGTGAAATCACGGCAACATTAAAAGAGGAAATCAACCCAATGCAAATGTTGCTGTCCGCCCTCCCTGGGGGCTCGATTACGGGTGCACCTAAAATTCGTGCTATGCAAATCATTGAGGAGTTAGAAGGTGCTCCGCGTGGTGCATATTGCGGTAGTCTCGGTTATTTTAATTTTGATGGGACGGGCCGTTGGAATATTTTGATCCGCAGTATTCAAAAATATCAAAATGAATTATCAATATGGGCTGGAGGCGGTATTACGATCGCATCAGACGCGGAAGCAGAGTATCAAGAATGTTTTGATAAAATTTCTGCCATGATTGATTTACTCAATACATGGCAGCAATCCGAAAAATAAATATCGGTTTATAATATCTTTGTTTTGAGCGTCTCAACCAAACGTTGATTTTGCTCATCCGTACCGATCGTGATACGCAAGAATTGATTAATTCTTGGTTTATTAAAATAACGAACAATAATTCCCTGTTCACGAAGCTGCTGAGCAAGCTGTGCTGCATCATGTTGAGGGTGCGTAGCAAAAATAAAATTTGCCTTTGACGGTAAAATGTTGAAGCCAAGCGTATTTAAATCATTAACCAATTTCTCTCGACTTTGAATCACTTTTTGGCATTGTGCTTCAAAATAACCTTGATCTTCAAATGAAGCGACTGCTGCTGCAATCGCGAAACGATCAATTGGATAAGAGTTAAAACTATTTTTTACCGCTTCAAGTGCAGCAATTAAATGACTTTGTGCAATCGCAAAACCCACACGCAGACCGGCAAGCGAACGTGACTTAGATGTCGTTTGGCAAACAACGAGATTGTCATAACGACTGACTAATTGAACAGCTGTCTCAGCACCAAAATCGACATAAGCTTCATCTATCACAACCACACGATTTGGATTTGCCTGTAATACTTTTTCTATCTCTGCCAATCCTAACGCAATACTTGTAGGCGCATTGGGGTTGGTAATAATGATGCCGCCATTTTCTTGTTGATAATCTGAAACATCTATTTCAAACATTTCATTCAATGGAATTTGCTTCGTTTCAATCCCAAAAAACTGACTATAAACAGGATAAAAACTATAAGTAATATCAGGATAAAGGATCGGTTCTTTTTGAATAAAGAATGCTTTAAAGATATGAGCCAACACTTCATCAGAACCATTACCAACAAAAACTTGCTCAACATCCACATTTTGCTGTTTTGCAATCGCTTGTTTTAAGGCAGTTGCATCTGGATCAGGATATAGACGTAAAGCATCGGCTTGATTGGATAATACAGCTTGAACAGCTTCTACCACCTTTGGTGAAGGCGGATATGGATTTTCATTGGTATTAAGTTTAAGTAAATTCTGAATTTTTGGTTGTTCACCAGGCACATACGGTTCTAGTTCACGAACCTCAGGACTCCAAAAACGCATTTGTTCTGTTGTAAACGTCATTTTCTATTCTCTTGTTACCCCCTCCTAACCTCGCCCCAAGGGAGAGGAGTCTTCAAACCTATTTCACATGTATCGTGACAAGTCCCCTCTCATTTTAGGAGAGGGTCAGGGAGAGGTTTATATTTTTTATAGTGCTAGGCTACAGCACTCACTTCTAGTTCAAACTTCATAACGGTAACGTGCTGAACGTGCGTGAGCATCAAGATTTTCTTGCACTGCGAGTACATCAGCAGTTTTCGCTAGGGTTTTAACCCCATCTTTTGAGCACATAATCAAACTTGAGCGCTTTTGAAAATCATATACACCTAATGGCGATGAGAAACGTGCAGTGCCCGATGTTGGCAAGACGTGGTTTGGTCCTGCACAATAGTCTCCGATTGCTTCTGGTGTATAACGTCCCATAAAGATCGCACCAGCATGACGAATGTCTTGACTCATCAATTCAGCATCATCCAAACAAAGTTCCAAATGCTCAGGGGCCACTTGGTTGATCAACTCAACCGCTTCTGCTCGGTCTTTGACCAGTACCAATGCACCACGATTTTGAATTGAAGTTCGCGCAATTTCTGCTTTCGGCAATTCATTTAAATGTTTTTCAATCGCAGCTTCAACGGCATTGAGAAGCGCTTCATCAGGTGTAATGAAAATCGCTTGAGCAACTGTATCGTGTTCGGCTTGAGATAACACATCCATTGCTAACCAATCGGCATTATTTTCACCTTCAGCATAGACCAAAATTTCAGAAGGCCCCGCGATCATATCAATACCGACTTGACCAAATACGGCACGTTTCGCTGCTGCTACAAATCGATTGCCTGGTCCAGTAATTTTGTCTACAGGAGGAATAGTCTGTGTGCCATACGCCAACGCAGCAACAGCCTGCGCACCACCAATGGTAAAAACTCGACTAACACCAGCCAAATATGCTGCGGCTAAAACCAATGGATTCAGTTCACCATTCGGTGCCGGAACCACCATAATAATTTCAGGTACACCCGCAACATGTGCAGGTAAAGCATTCATCAGCACAGAGGATGGGTAAGAAGCTAACCCACCTGGCACATAGATTCCCACCCGATCAAGCGGAGTAACCTTCTGCCCTAAGGTATTACCTAGTTCATCTACGTAAGTCCAACCCTCTTGCTTCTGCGCCTGATGGAATGAACGAATACGTTTTGCTGCCAACTCTAAGGCTTCACGGATTTCAGTACTTAAACCGTCAAAGGCAGTCTTAAGTTGTGCTTGTGTCAGTTCTAAATCAGAAAATTGATGCGCTGGATGTCGATCAAACTGCTGCGTTAACTTAAGTACATGATCATCGCCATGCTGACGAACATCGGCAATAATCTGGTCTACAGTTTGAATTAGTTGAGGATCATTCACAGTTTCAAATGCCAAAAGCTCAGCAAATGTTTGTTTAAAATTCTGATCCTGAGTCGATAAACGTCGCATCAATTTACCTACAAGGTGAAAAAGAGAACGCTAAGTTTACTCTTTTTAATCAGATTTGTGGGGGCAATATCTGCTTAAAAAATCAATAGTAAAGAGCGAATTCTTCGATAAACCATGAATACCGCTTCATCAAGACAAAACCCCAATAAACAATAATAAAATTTATAAAATAAAAACAATATCTTATAAAATATTTTTTAACTTTCTGTCACAACTTCACTTTCTGAATCGTCAATTTAGTAACGCTATTGATTTAAACGAGGAACATTAAAAATGGCAAAGCTAAATACTCATCCGAAAACACATTTACCAGAAGCAATTCGGTCTCTCTATCAAGTACATCAAAATATTGACGACTCTGCTTTACTGGAACGATCCCTCTATCATCTTGTTCTGCTACAAGCCTCGCAAATCAACCAATGTTCTTTCTGTGTCAAGATGCACATTGCTGAAGCACTAGCTGACGGGGAAACACAAACACGTTTAGATCGCTTGATTGTTTGGCGTCACTGTTCGGATTTTAGTGCGCAAGAAAAAGCTGCATTTGCCTGGGTAGAAGCACTCACCCATTTACAACCGCAAACAGATTACCAACCACTTCGTGTCGAGTTACTTAAATACTTCAATGAACAGCAAATCTCTGCTTTAACTTTATTGATTGGCATGATTAATTTGTGGAATCGCATCGGCATTTCGCAACACTAAAATTAAATGAATAGACCAACCAATATCAGTCAAGACGACTTAAACCTATTTCAGGCAAGCCGAACATTTTTGTTTGGTCTTGCCTATCGACTTTTAGGTTCAACAAGTGATGCTGAAGATGCTTTACAAGATGTTTTTATCAAATGGCAACAGCAACCCAAACATGAAATTATCTATCCACAAGCTTGGCTTACCACCATATGCACAAGACATTGTATTGATCTATTGCGCTCTCATCACAAATCTCGGACAGATTATATCGGAACATGGTTGCCTGAACCCTATCATCATACTGAAGAGTTATTGGTCGAATCAGATTACACCCTTTCCACTGCCTTTCTGCTCATCTTAGAAAAACTGTCTGTCAAAGAGCGTGCCGCTTATATATTGCATGAGATATTCAATCTTGATTACGCTGAAATTGCAGACATACTTTTAGAACAGCAAAATTATTGTCGCCAATTGGTGACTCGCAGTAAGAAACGGATTGCAGAGCAGCCCAAAGTACTTTCGACCATACCGACTTCTCATCAGATAACTTTGCTGAATGCATTCAAAGATGCGATTCATTCACACAATCTAGAGCAACTTAAAGCACTTTTAAGTGAAGATATTTTATTTACAGCCGATGGCGGTGGTAAAGTTTCCGCAATTCGGCAACCCTTTACGGATCTGAACAGTGTATTACGCTTTTTTGAACGTTTACTCTTTCAAGCATGGACTGAGTTATCTTGGGAAATGTGTTATTTGAATGGCAATATCGGTTTCAAACTATATGATCAGCAACATCATTGTGTGATCGTACTAACTTTTCATTTTGATCAACAGCACATCTCCGACATTTATGTTTTGCGCAACCCTGAAAAACTCTAATAAAAAAGGCCAACCTTAGTTGACCTTCAATATTTCATTCGAAATTTTTTAGCGATTATTAATCGCCTGCTCAAGCTGCGTCAGAATCGGATTGAGTAAAGCTTGTTTACGCTTAAAACTTGCTTTGTTGACGATCAAGCGAGATGATACTTTGCAAATTTCTTCCAAAGGCTCCAAACCATTGGCACGTAAAGTATTACCTGTATCTACCACGTCAACAATGTAATCACCTAAACCAACCAAAGGTGCAAGCTCCATTGATCCGTAAAGTTTAATCACATCAACCTGCTCACCTAAGCTTGCATAGTATTGACGGGTTAGATTGACATATTTAGTCGCGATCTTTAAACGACCTTTCGGACGTTCCATACCTACTTTACCTGCAGTCATTAACTTACAGTTTGCAATTTTTAGATCAAGCAACTCATAAACATGTTGTGCACCATGTTCCATCAATACATCTTTGCCCGCCACACCAAAATCAGCTGCACCATTTTCAACATAAGTCGGCACATCAGAAGCACGTAAAATTAAAATACGAACTTTTTTATGGGTGGTTGGAAAAATTAATTTACGAGATTTATCAGGATCTTCAAGTAAATTGATACCTGCATTTTCTAGTAACGGTAATGTTTCCTTTAAGATACGACCTTTACTGAGTGCTAAAGTTAAACCATGATCAAAATTGCCCATCACATCAAAATTTGGATCATCGTTTCTTAAGTCATTCATCCTTTTACTCGCTTAATCTGAGCACCTAAACTTTGCAACTTTTCTTCCACGCGTTCATAACCACGATCTATATGATAAATACGATCAACTAGTGTTTCCCCCTCTGCAACCAATGCAGCAAGAACTAAAGAGAAAGAAGCGCGTAAATCAGTTGCCATAACAGGTGCTGCTTGAAGTTTTTCGACGCCTGTTACAACCGCATCATGTCCTTCGACTTGAATGTTAGCACCCATACGTGAAAGTTCAGGGACATGCATAAAACGGTTTTCGAAAATCGTTTCTGAAATCGTTGCAAAACCGCGACCAATCGCATTGACAGCCATAATTTGTGCTTGCATATCGGTCGGAAATTCAGGGTGTGGTAAGGTTCTAAAACTCACAGCTTTAGGACGCTTGCCCTGCATATCTAATTCAATCCAGTCATCACCACGTGTGACTTCTGCACCCATTTCCTCAAACTTATCCAACACTGCTTCAAGCAAGCTAGGATCGGTATGTGTCGTTTTGACTCGACCACCCGTAATCGCAGCTGCAGCCAAATATGAACCCGTTTCAATACGATCAGCGACCACAGCATATTCACAGCCATGTAAACTTTCTACACCCGTTACCACAAGCGTATCCGTATCTAAACCTTCAATCTTGGCACCCATCTTGATCAGCATTTGCGCAAGATCAGTAATTTCAGGCTCACGTGCTGCATTACGAATCGTGGTTACACCATCTGCTAATGCTGCTGCCATCAAGATATTTTCGGTACCACCCACAGTCACCATATCAAAAATGACTTCACCACCTTTCAAGCGACCATCAACTGAAGCATGCACATAACCATTTTCAACTTCGATCTGAGCACCTAAAGCTTCTAAAGCCTTTAAATGTTGATCCACTGGGCGAGAACCAATCGCACAGCCGCCAGGTAAAGAAACTTTTGCTTTTCCATAGCGAGCTAATAATGGTCCAAGCACCAAGATTGAAGCACGCATGGTTTTTACCAGCTCATAAGGTGCAAACTGATTGTCTAATGTCGAAGCATCAGCACAAACCGTTTCACCTTCGTAGCTCATGGTCACACCTAGACCAGCAATCAATTTTACTAATGTATTTACATCTTTTAGATTTGGAACATTGGTAAGCGTAATCGGAGAGTCAGCTAGAATCATCGCTGCAAGTAAAGGTAAAGCTGCATTTTTAGCACCAGAAATGCGCACTTCACCCTCGAGCTTAACACCGCCCGTAATTAAAAATTTATCCATTAATATTTAAGCTCCGAAAAGGCTTGCTTTGCGCCATTCGTCTTTTGTCATTGCACGAATCGTTACAGCATGAACTGCACCACTCGCAATATAAGAATTTAAAGGTGCATAAACGGCTTGTTGACGACTAACGGTACGTTTACCTTCAAATTGATCATCAACAATACGTAGGTCAAATTTTCCAGCTTGTCCGCTCACTGCTACTTCTGCTTCAGGGAAAGCTTCTTTTAAAATTTGCGTGAGCTGCTCACTATTCATTACTAAGACCTCTTATACAACCACTGGTGTAAAACGCGTTATTTTACTATAACTTTTTCACTTAATTCAGTATACAGCTTCTTTTTTATCAATAAAAAAAAGAGGCTCAACAAAAAGCCTCTTTTATAAAATAAAAATCAACTTAAAAGTGCAAGTTCATGTTGATAAGAACATTGTATTTTTCTATGTTTTGCAAGTTGTCTTTTTAATTTCTCTGTTAATTTTTTGATCGAAGTATACATATCATCAGCTGTTGCCTGTGCAAACAATTCTACCCCCGGAAGACGAATAATCGCCTCTGCAATATGGTTTGCACTCCCCTTATGTGACCGCTTGTCTACCTGATGGTCCTTAGCCAGCTTGATCTGCATACTGTTCACTTGATCCAGATGCTTGGTCATATGGCTAAACTTCTCTTTTATATTTTCTTCAATTGCTGGTGTAATGGTTAAATGGTGTCCACGAATTGTTATTTGCATAATTCTATCCCTCACCTTTTTCTCAGGATTCGAGAACGTCGCTTAAGCAAATTTAATGCACATTTTGTGGTTCAACATCCATTAAATCATTTTCAGCGACTCCTCTAGTGATCATTAAAAGATTCATTATTTCGTAATAATGAACCCCTAGAATAGTCACACCTTGAAATTTAGATCAAGACTTTTCTTTCAGAAGATGATGGAATATGTAACGATTCACGATATTTTGCCACCGTACGTCGTGCGACCTCAATCCCTTCTACTTTCAGCATTTCAGCAATTGCATTATCTGACAATGGCTTACATGGATTCTCATTTGAAACCAACTTTTTAATCATGGCGCGAATGGCTGTAGAAGATGCTTCCCCACCCGTTGTTGTTCCCACATGACTTGAAAAAAAGTATTTCAATTCGAATAGACCGCGCGGTGTAAGCATATATTTATTTGTCGTTACACGAGAGACGGTGGACTCATGTAATTCAACTTCTTCAGCCACATCTCGCAAAACCAAAGGTTTCATCGCTTCAGGACCTTGTTCTAAAAATGCACGTTGATGCTCAACAATACAGGTCGCAACTTTCAATAAAGTTTTATGACGTTCATCAATACTTTTTATAAAATTTTTCGCCTCAAGCATTTGATTACGCAAATAAACGTTATCATCACTTTGATCCGCACGACGAATCATTCCAGAATAAAAAGAGTTAATGCGCAATTTTGGCATAACATCAGGATTGAGTTGTACCTGCCAATGTAAATCCTTTTTACCGACAACTACATCGGGGACTTGATACTCAGACTCTTGTTGATTAAATTCTAGTCCTGGATAAGGTTTTAACGTTCTTAGCAAATCAACGGCTGACTTCAATTGTTCTTTGGATAGACCCGTTTGTTTCAATAATTTGTTCAAGTCATTTGAAATGAGTAACTCATAAAATTTAAGAAGATTCTTGGCTTCACTCACATAAGGCACATGTTCATTCAATGCTTCAAGTTGAATTCTCAAACATTCGGCCAAGTTTCGAGAGCCTACTCCTATCGGATCTAAATGTTGAATATGCTTAAGAACAACGATAATTTCATCCAACTCAACCTCTTCATCACTTTCCATTTCATCTAGAAAGCGTGTGGTTGCTAACTGAATATCTTCAAGTTCTGCATCTAAAAATCCCTTTTCATCAAGAGAGTCAACAATGCAATAGGCAATCAACTTATCGATAGAAGAAAAATTCAACAAATTAACTTGCTCTAAAATATGCTCTTTTAAATTATGTTGAACCTGACGATTATCTTCTCGTTCTTCATATTCAGGAGAGCCTAATGCTGTTGATTGATGTGTGTATATATCATCCCACTCGGTATCAACAGGTAAATCATTCGGCAAATGATCAGCATTTAATTCAGTCGTCAAATCATCATTTTCTTTACTTTCCAAAGTAGAAAGACTCTCAGTTATGCCTGTTTCTTCTATTTTTTCTAGTAAAGGATTACTATCAAGCTGAATCTGAATTTCTTGTTCCAATTCTAAGCTTGATAACTGCAAAAGACGAATTGCCTGTTGTAATTGAGGAGTTAACGATAAGCTATTCGCAACTTTCAATCCAACAGATAATTTCATAGTCTTTCCTTTTTGTTTAAACAAGCAAAAAACATGCCTATAAAAATATTTATAACATAAAGTCATGTTTACGCATATAAGGAAAATTCTTTTCTACTGACTGATTTGTTCAAAAAAATAGCGAAAGTATAAATATTTATGTAATACGGAGTCTACTTTAACCTCAACGCCCTCTGGAAAATGATAGTTCAAGTTAAATGGGAACACTTATCAGAGCAGACTGAATCTTTTTATGATGAGGAAATATCAGCTACTTTATATTTTGCTGCTTTAGGCATTCAATCATTTCATCCAATACTTTCTGCCCCATCGTTGTTCGCACAAGCTCATTTAAATCCCCTGAGAGAAAATCAGACCAAGTCGTACTTGCTGAACCAGAAGAATGTGCATAACGTCCACAAGCAGACCAGACCTTTTGATCTGATGTAATAGACGCTACATATAGCTCACCTTCAGGATCATCCAATATCCATTCGCGAATAACTCTAGGTGCTTGATATTTTTTCTTAGGTTTTTCTAACGACTTCCATACTAAAAGCCCTAAATAGACAATTCCAATAGCAGATAAAAGTTCATAGAGAATCATATCACTCCTAATAGCATTTCTTATTTAGCATCTAATTAGGATAAAAATAGCACGACTCGTTAAATATTGGCTTCTATTTTTCTTTTTCCACTGACGATAACCCCCCCTCAGCGTTAGCGGAGGGGGTGTTTAGATTTAAAAGCTGGCGATGACTTACTCTCACATGGCAAGTGCCACACTACCATCAGCGCGAAGAGGTTTCACTTCTGAGTTCGGGAAGGGATCAGGT
>NZ_OVCN01000038.1 GCF_900406815.1 Acinetobacter haemolyticus | reverse complement strand
AGGGTCTGTAGCTCAGTTGGTTAGAGCACACGCTTGATAAGCGTGGGGTCACAAGTTCAAGTCTTGTCAGACCCACCACTACTGACGAAGTGATGAATAATCACAAGCTGCCAGAAGAGAAGATATATCGTTCATTGTGATTAAAGCTGGGGACTTAGCTTAGTTGGTAGAGCGCCTGCTTTGCACGCAGGAGGTCAGGAGTTCGACTCTCCTAGTCTCCACCACTAAAGATTACAGAATTTAGTAAGTTAAAGCTTATTAACTTCTGTGATTTATCACAGTTTACTACGTGCTGACGAGGCAGTAGTTAATCATTAACAGATTAGTAGAATTGAGTCTGAAATAAATTGTTCACTCAATTCATTCGAAAGAATGAAATTGAGAACTAGCAAAAACACTGAATCAAGCGTTTTGGTATATGAATTTAGATTGAAGCTGTATGGTGATTAAGTTCACAGACAACAACCAGTAGCAATTAAGTTTGCAACGATAACACTCACTTGTATGTGTTAACGACTGTTTGGGGTTGTATAGTCAAGTAATTAAGTGCATGTGGTGGATGCCTTGGCAGTCAGAGGCGAAGAAAGACGTGATAGCCTGCGAAAAGCTCCGGGGAGGCGGCAAATATCCTTTGATCCGGAGATTTCTGAATGGGGGAACCCACCCGCTATAAGGCGGGTATCAATAACTGAATACATAGGTTATTGAGGCGAACGAGGGGAAGTGAAACATCTCAGTACCCTTAGGAAAAGAAATCAATTGAGATTCCCTTAGTAGCGGCGAGCGAACGGGGATCAGCCCATTAAGTTATGTGTGTTTTAGTGGAACGCTCTGGGAAGTGCGAACGTAGAGGGTGATATTCCCGTACACGAAAGGGCACACATAATGATGACGAGTAGGGCGAGGCACGTGAAACCTTGTCTGAATATGGGGGGACCATCCTCCAAGGCTAAATACTCCTGACTGACCGATAGTGAACCAGTACCGTGAGGGAAAGGCGAAAAGAACCCCTGTGAGGGGAGTGAAATAGATCCTGAAACCGCATGCATACAAGCAGTGGGAGCACCTTCGTGGTGTGACTGCGTACCTTTTGTATAATGGGTCAGCGACTTATATTCAGTAGCGAGGTTAACCGTATAGGGGAGCCGTAGAGAAATCGAGTCTTAATAGGGCGTATAGTTGCTGGGTATAGACCCGAAACCAGGCGATCTATCCATGAGCAGGTTGAAGGTTGGGTAACACTAACTGGAGGACCGAACCCACTGTCGTTGAAAAGCCAGGGGATGACTTGTGGATAGGGGTGAAAGGCTAATCAAGCCTGGTGATAGCTGGTTCTCCCCGAAAGCTATTTAGGTAGCGCCTCGGACGAATACCATTGGGGGTAGAGCACTGTTTCGGCTAGGGGGTCATCCCGACTTACCAAACCGATGCAAACTCCGAATACCAATGAGTACTATCCGGGAGACAGACTGCGGGTGCTAACGTCCGTAGTCAAGAGGAAAACAATCCAGACCGCCAGCTAAGGCCCCAAAATCATAGTTAAGTGGGAAACGATGTGGGAAGGCATAGACAGCTAGGAGGTTGGCTTAGAAGCAGCCACCCTTTAAAGAAAGCGTAATAGCTCACTAGTCGAGTCGGCCTGCGCGGAAGATGTAACGGGGCTAAAACTATGTGCCGAAGCTGCGGATGTATACTTTGTATACGTGGTAGGGGAGCGTTCTGTAAGCCGATGAAGGTGTATTGAGAAGTATGCTGGAGGTATCAGAAGTGCGAATGCTGACGTGAGTAACGACAAAACGGGTGAAAAACCCGTTCGCTGAAAGACCAAGGGTTCCAGTCCAACGTTAATCGGGGCTGGGTGAGTCGACCCCTAAGGCGAGGCCGAGAGGCGTAGTCGATGGGAAATTGGTTAATATTCCAATACTTCTGTGTAATGCGATGAGAGGACGGAGAAGGTTAAGTCAGCCTGGCGTTGGTTGTCCAGGTGGAAGGCAGTAGGCATGCATCTTAGGCAAATCCGGGGTGCTCTATGCTGAGAGCTGATAGCAAGCTGTACTTGTACAGTGAAGTGGCTGATACCATGCTTCCAGGAAAAGTCTCTAAGCTTCAGTTACACAGGAATCGTACCCGAAACCGACACAGGTGGTCAGGTCGAGTAGACCAAAGCGCTTGAGAGAACTCTGCTGAAGGAACTAGGCAAAATGGTACCGTAACTTCGGGAGAAGGTACGCTGCTGACGGTGATGGGACTTGCTCCCTGAGCTATTGGCAGCCACAGAAACCAGGCCGCTGCAACTGTTTATTAAAAACATAGCACTCTGCAAACACGAAAGTGGACGTATAGGGTGTGATGCCTGCCCGGTGCTGGAAGGTTAATTGATGGGGTTAGCGTAAGCGAAGCTCTTGATCGAAGCCCCAGTAAACGGCGGCCGTAACTATAACGGTCCTAAGGTAGCGAAATTCCTTGTCGGGTAAGTTCCGACCTGCACGAATGGCATAATGATGGCGGCGCTGTCTCCAGCAGAGGCTCAGTGAAATCGAAATCGCTGTGAAGATGCAGTGTACCCGCGGCTAGACGGAAAGACCCCGTGAACCTTTACTGCAGCTTGACATTGAACTTTGACCTTACTTGTGTAGGATAGGTGGGAGGCTTTGAAGTTGGAACGCTAGTTCCAATGGAGCCGTCCTTGAAATACCACCCTGGTAATGTTGAGGTTCTAACTCTGCCCCGTAATCCGGGGCGAGGACCATGTCTGGTGGGTAGTTTGACTGGGGCGGTCTCCTCCTAAAGAGTAACGGAGGAGTACGAAGGTGCGCTCAGCGTGGTCGGAAATCACGCGTAGAGTATAAAGGCAAAAGCGCGCTTAACTGCGAGACCCACAAGTCGAGCAGGTACGAAAGTAGGTCTTAGTGATCCGGTGGTTCTGTATGGAAGGGCCATCGCTCAACGGATAAAAGGTACTCTGGGGATAACAGGCTGATACCGCCCAAGAGTTCATATCGACGGCGGTGTTTGGCACCTCGATGTCGGCTCATCTCATCCTGGGGCTGAAGCAGGTCCCAAGGGTATGGCTGTTCGCCATTTAAAGAGGTACGCGAGCTGGGTTTAGAACGTCGTGAGACAGTTCGGTCCCTATCTACCGTGGGCGCTGGAAATTTGAGAGGATCTGCTCCTAGTACGAGAGGACCAGAGTGGACGAACCTCTGGTGTACCGGTTGTGACGCCAGTCGCATCGCCGGGTAGCTATGTTCGGAAGGGATAACCGCTGAAAGCATCTAAGCGGGAAGCCTACCTCAAGATAAGATTTCCCTAGGAATTTATTCCTCTAAAGAGCCGTTCGAGACTAGGACGTTGATAGGTTGGGTGTGGAAGCACGGTGACGTGTGAAGCTGACCAATACTAATTGCTCGTGAGGCTTGACTATACAACACCCAAACAGTTGTTGTATGCAAGATAAATTCAATACATAACTTGATTTAGTGT
>NZ_OVCN01000044.1 GCF_900406815.1 Acinetobacter haemolyticus | reverse complement strand
CAATCTATGCAGCACGTAAAGGGATCAAAACAGGTATCGTGGCTGAACGCTTTGGTGGTCAGGTGATGGATACCATGGATATTGAAAACTTTACCTCAGTACAAAAAACCCAAGGTCCAAAGTTTGCTGCTGAGATGGAAGCACATGTCCGTGAGTATGATGTTGATATCATGAATCTTCAACGCGTCAGCAAAGTGACAGGTGCGGATCAAACAGCAACGGGCTTGGTTGAGGTTGAGCTAGAAAATGGTGCCAAACTGGAATCAAAAACCATTATCCTTTCAACAGGTGCGCGTTGGAGAGAAATGAATGTACCAGGTGAAGCTGAATATCGAACCCGTGGTGTCGCTTATTGCCCACACTGTGATGGCCCACTCTTCAAAGGTAAGCGTGTTGCTGTGATTGGTGGTGGTAACTCAGGTGTGGAAGCTGCGATTGATCTTGCTGGGATCGTTGAGCATGTGACTTTGGTTGAGTTTGATACCAAACTTCGAG
>NZ_OVCN01000068.1 GCF_900406815.1 Acinetobacter haemolyticus | reverse complement strand
TTTTGCTTAGATTGACCAGCCGACCGACTTGTCGATAAGAGTGTCCAGCAGACACCAACTCCAACACTTTAGGTGCCAGACGATCTGACTTGGTACGTTGACCAGGACGACGACCAAACACAACGCCCCGCGCTTGTGCCGCTGCTACACCAGAGCGCACACGTTCACGTAGTAAATCTCCCTCAAACTCTGCTAATGCAGACATCACAGAAGCCATGAGCTTTCCCTGAGATGTGGAAAGGTCAAACTGCAAAC
>NZ_OVCN01000032.1 GCF_900406815.1 Acinetobacter haemolyticus | reverse complement strand
ACATCAATTTAACTGGGGATTATCTATGGCGAAGCAAAGCCAAGATAGGTGGTGGAAAATTTAGGCCATTGCGCGCAATTGAAAAACCTTAGCGTGCTATATTTTCCGTTTCCTGAGACGACCCCTATCATTACGACGAACTTGAGCTTCTCGGAATGGAGCAATGTATTTGGTGATGCTAAGTTGACGACTGCACTGCTGGATCGACTGACTCATCATTGCCATATCATCGAAACGGGTAATGAATCCTATCGTTTTAAGCAAAGCACGGAGGAAGCCAAGCAGCGTATAAAGAAACGAGAAGCAGAGAAAGGAGAGTTATTTTAACCGTCGATCAGTGAAGAAAAAGCAACAGCAATTGATCGATTTATCCACAGCAGTGTAGTACGCTACATTGCTTAAATGCCTGGTCAATATTCAACGAGCATCGCTGGTCAATATTAAGTGAGCGTCAACAATCTTGGGCATTTCGGGGTATCTCTGGTGGCACAAACAGGTTTGCAGTTTGACCTTTCCACATCTCAGGGAAAGCTCATGGCTTCTGTGATGTCTGCATTAGCAGAGTTTGAGGGAGATTTACTACGTGAACGTGTGCGCTCTGGTGTAGCAGCGGCACAAGCGCGTGGCGTTGTGTTTGGTCGTCGTCCTGGTCAACGTACCAAGTCAGATCGTCTGGCACCTAAAGTGTTGGAGTTGGTGTCTGCTGGACACTCTTATCGACAAGTCGGTCGGCTGGTCAATCTAAGCAAAAATACCGTGTTGGATATCGTTAAAAGAAGTCGGAGTGAAAATCCTTAGCGTGCTATATTTTCCGTTTCCTGAGACGACCCCTAACTGAAGACATTGACGGTGGATGGGCTGCAATGGGAATTAAAACCTCTACAGAGTTCACAGCGGGTTGCAAGCGTTGGGTTGAGTTGAGGTTATCGGATTGGAAGTGGAGGGCTGCCATATGATTGCCATCTCTGACATAGCGTTTTAAGGTATTTTTCTAGGGCGTATTGATGTTTCAACGTATTAACAATCATACGAACAACCTCATTCTCTCAGGTCATTTTCTTCTTGCCGATGGGTGATTTTTCGCCGATAAGCACTTGGTGATACACCAAACCAGCGTTTAAACGCGCGCCGAAAATTAGCAGAGTCGTGGTAATTCAGTAAGCTGGCAATTGCCTCGACCGATATTTGAGGGTCATGTAAATAACTACTGGCTTTCTCAGATAAAATCCGATCTCGAATCAGCCGGTAACTCGTGTTCTCTTTGACCAGACGTCTGGCCAGCGTACGCTTATTCATAAACAAGGCTGCAGCCAGATCCTCTTCACTCAGTTGCCCGAGCGGATAGGACAGCATGGCTTTTTGCACTTGGTAGGTGGTGCTGTGTTGTTGGGTCTTGAGCCGGTTGAGGATCATTTCGCATTGTTGCATCGCCAGCAGATAGCTATCGTGCTGCGCGGATGCATTGGCAATCAAGCACAACTCGGTCGGCACTCGGATCGACAGTTGTGGCTGATCAAACTGATAGGTACCGGCAAGATAATCCGCGTAACAGGCATGATGATCGGGGGCGGGATGGCTAAACTGAATCACCGCCTCGGTCAGCGGTCGTCCAACAATAAATTCGGCACATTCCGAAAAAATCACTGCAACGGTTTCGGACAGTAGCCGATGTACTGCGCTATTCAGGGTTTGCTCAAAAAAAATCATGCAGCTCGTCCACGCAGCATCGGTATGTGCTTCAAGTCGCATCAAACTTATACGCGTCGGCAAAAATGTCTGAAACGCATGTAACACGGCTAGCAAGTTCGGGCTACTATTAATTAAAAAGCCCATCGCACCATGCGTTGAGGGAGTTAGGCGCTGACCCAAGCGCAAACCGAACTGTTCAGATGTTGATAGATCTATGCTGTTTTGCAGGATCTGAGCTTGTTGGCTGGCCGTGATCATGGTGTCATCACGCATCAGTTGCTCAGTGGTCAGCGCAGTGAATTTTAATAATTTCGGCAGATCGCGCGCTTGTAAGTCCAGTTCTCGACCGATCAAACGGGTATAGCTACACGGAATGATCGCGGGTTCTTTGCCTGAGTGAGTCTGATACATGGAATATGCTTTATTGGCTGACGAGGTAATATTGTCTTTTTATGACCTCTATTTGTCAAATAATAACCTCTACAGAACCGCAGAGAGTGCGTAATCTTGAGCTTGAACAGTGAAATTAAGCCAAATCGGAGTCGTAGCCATGAGCCAAATTACATTTATTGCCCACGATGGTGCACAAACCAGCGTTGCAATCGAAGCGGGTAAGTCACTAATGCAGTTGGCGGTTGAAAACGGTGTTGCCGGAATTGATGGGGATTGCGGTGGCGAATGCGCCTGTGGTACCTGCCACGTGATTGTCAGTGCTGAGTGGTCGGATGTTGCGGGTACGGCACAAGCGAATGAGCAGCAGATGTTGGAAATGACCCCAGAGCGTGCTGCCACCTCACGTTTGGCGTGTTGTATCCAAGTGACCGATGCAATGGATGGCATGACGGTACATCTGCCTGAGTTTCAGATGTAACACGTCAGCTGTAACCCAGCGGATCAACCGCCTTAACAAACACACCTCGTCAACGATGCTCAGTCAGGAGACCATCATGAACTCAGTCGCAGAAATTTTTGAGAAAATAACCCAAACTGTCACCAGCACCGCTGCAGACGTAGCAACCACGGTTACGGATAAAGTCAAGTCTAATGAGCAGTTTCAAACGGGCAAGCAGTTTTTGCATGGTCAAGTGACCCGTTTTGTCCCATTGCACACGCAGGTTCGCGGCATTCAGTGGATGCAAAAAGCCAAATTCCGTGTGTTTAACGTGCAAGAATTTCCTGCATTTATCGAGCAACCGATTCCAGAAGTTGCAACACTGGCACTTGCTGAGATTGATGTTAGCAACCCATTTTTATACAAGCAAAAAAAATGGCAGTCTTACTTTAAGCGGCTGCGTGATGAAGCACCGGTACATTATCAAGCCAACAGTCCGTTTGGGGCATTTTGGTCGGTCACGCGTTACGATGATATTGTCTATGTCGATAAAAATCATGAGATTTTTTCAGCTGAACCTGTGATCGCGATTGGCAACACCCCTCCTGGGTTAGATGCTGAAATGTTTATTGCAATGGACCCACCCAAGCACGATGTGCAGCGGCAGGCCGTACAGGATGTAGTCGCACCAAAAAATCTCAAAGAGCTAGAGGGTTTGATTCGGCTACGCGTGCAAGAGGTTTTGGATCAGTTGCCAACGGATCAGCCGTTTGATTGGGTGCAGAATGTTTCGATTGAGCTGACAGCCCGTATGTTGGCAACATTATTTGATTTCCCATACGAAAAGCGGCACAAATTGGTTGAATGGTCAGACTTGATGGCTGGCACTGCGGAGGCCACAGGTGGGACAGTGACAAATTTGGATGAGATTTTTGATGCAGCAGTCGATGCAGCAAAGCATTTTGCGGAGTTATGGCATAGAAAAGCCGCACAAAAATCTGCAGGCGCTGAAATGGGCTATGATTTGATCAGCTTGATGCAGTCAAACGAAGCGACTAAAGACCTGATTTATCGGCCGATGGAGTTTATGGGCAATTTGGTCTTGCTAATTGTCGGCGGCAACGATACCACACGCAACTCGATGACGGGTGGGGTATACGCACTTAACCTGTTTCCAAATGAGTTCGTCAAACTCAAAAACAATCCGAGCTTGATCCCGAACATGGTATCCGAAATTATTCGCTGGCAAACCCCGCTGGCCTATATGCGTCGGATTGCCAAGCAAGATGTAGAGCTTAACGGTCAGACCATCAAAAAAGGCGACAAGGTGGTGATGTGGTACGTTTCTGGCAACCGCGATGAGCGAGTGATTGAGCGACCTGATGAATTGATCATTGATCGTAAAGGTGCGCGTAATCATCTGTCATTTGGTTTTGGTGTGCATCGCTGTATGGGTAATCGCTTGGCCGAGATGCAGTTGCGAATCTTATGGGAAGAGCTGCTTCAGCGTTTTGAAAATATTGAGGTTTTGGGTGAGCCAGAAATTGTGCAATCTAACTTTGTGCGCGGCTATGCCAAGATGATGGTCAAACTGACTGCCAAAGCGTAGGTATCAAAATAGGCGACAGAGGCATTTTGCAACTGTCGTCGGCAACAATTGATGCTGTGCATCAACCATGAACTGAGTGAATTCATATGCAAACAATCGTCATCATTGGCGCAAGTCATGCTGCGGCGCAGTTGGCGGCAAGTCTGCGGCCAGATGGCTGGCAGGGCGAGATTGTGGTGATCGGCGATGAGCCGTATTTGCCGTATCATCGACCGCCGTTGTCCAAGACCTTTTTATGCGGTGCACAACTGGTCGATGAGTTATTGATTCGGCCAGCCGCTTTTTATCAAAAAAATCAGATCGAATTTCGGCACGGGCGGGTGGTTGCGATTGATCGGGCAGCGCGCAGCGTGACACTACAAGATGGCAGTACGCTTGCGTATGACCAGTTGGCGCTGTGTACCGGTGCACGAGTCAGGACGGTGTCGCTGGCTGGGTCTGATTTGGCAGGTGTGCATTATCTTAGAAATATCAGCGATGTACAGGCTATCCAGCCATTTGTACAACCCAACGGCAAAGCAGTGGTGATCGGTGGTGGCTATATCGGTCTTGAAACAGCCGCCGCATTGACCGAGCAGGGCATGCAGGTGGTGGTCTTGGAAGCCGCCGAGCGGATTTTGCAGCGGGTAACTGCACCGGAAGTGTCGGACTTTTATACGCGGATTCATCGCGAACAGGGTGTGACGATTCATACCGGTGTGTCGGTCACGGCGATCACGGGTGAGGGGCGGGCGCAAGCGGTGCTGTGTGCCGATGGTTCGATGTTCGATGCAGATCTGGTGATCATCGGGGTCGGGGTTGTACCGAATATCGAGTTGGCGCTGGACGCGGGCTTGCAGGTGGACAATGGTATTGTGATTGATGAGTATTGCCGTACCAGTGCGCCAGAGATTGTGGCCATCGGGGATTGTGCCAATGCGTTTAATCCGATTTATCAGCGGCGGATGCGCTTGGAGTCGGTACCAAACGCCAATGAACAGGCCAAAATTGCCTCGGCGACCTTGTGTGGCTTACAGCGGACCTCGAAGAGTTTGCCTTGGTTTTGGTCAGATCAGTATGATCTAAAGTTGCAGATTGCGGGACTCAGTCAGGGGTATGATCAGATCGTGATTCGGGGTGATGTGCAGCAAAGGCGTAGCTTTGCAGCGTTTTATTTGCAGGCGGGTCGCCTGATTGCGGCGGATTGTGTGAATCGTCCGCAGGAGTTTATGCTAAGCAAAAAGCTGATCACGGCTGGTACGGCGGTCGATCCACTGCGGTTGGCGGATGAGTCGATTGCGGTACAGGCGTTGATGGGGTAGCTTAAAACTACATCAGGCTAGATTTGCATTACGCTGATTCAGATGTTAATCAGAATGGCATCGATAGATACCTGTGAGAGCAAGTCAGGTGCAGCTTTGGCTTTGTGTAATTCACCACCCGTGATCGCAAACACGATGGGTAATCCATACCCATCTACGGCAAGATGGATCTTACTTGTCTTGCTACCTCGACTTAAGCCAATCGCCTCCTGATCGTGAGTTGCAGCACGTGCATTATGTTGATGTGCCTTGACGTAATTGCTATCCATAACCCCTACTCTATATCAGAGTCAGTAGATAAAACCCTGAGTATGCTTTGGAAAAAACCTTTTGCTGACCAGTCGTTGTATCTTTTGTAGAGATTAGGCTGCTGACCAAACTCAGTCAGGAGGTAGGTCTAGCCATGGACATTTCACCCACATTCTGTAGAGCATGGCTTCTACGGTGAGCCGTAAATTTGGTTTGTGATCAATGTCCTGTTGCTTGAGCATAGGAGAAATCTTTGCTCAATGTTGGTCGTTCAGCATAAAGCGTGGCATGGTGGACTCGGATGGGGAGAGCTTTAATTCTCTGAGTCTGCCTCCAATTTGCAATCAATATTTTCAAACGTCAACACACTCTAATGTAAAAAAACTAACATTAAAAAAACACCTCTGCCAAAAGGTCTGGTAGCTATATTCGATGTCAAAGATGATCTGGCTCACCTGCTGCGTTGTTAACTCATTCTATCAAATTTTGAGGACAGGCTTGACATTTGGTCAATCGACCAATATATTCAAAATATGCATTTGGTCATTTGACCAATACCCGTTGAATTCTTGTGTGATATTTGCTGTGCCTGACCAAGGTGAAAAATATTGCTCAAGGTCAAATGTGATAGCAGGTTTACAGACATTCGATGCCTTTACAAGGAAACTCTCGCCATGACTCATATGATCAATATCCAGCCACGTAAGCCGCGGTTTGATTTAAGTGATGTTCCAGTTTTTTGGAACGACGGTGACCCGGTGTTAACACGCTTCTTTGATGCACTTTCTATTCACTTCCCCGATGGAGAGCGTTTTTTTATTCAGTCGGTGCGTAACTATCAGGATCTGGTCACAGATCCTAAACTGAGAGAAGATATCAAAAACTTTTTTCGCCAAGAAGCGCAACATGGCATTGTGCATGACCAGTATAATGCGGTGATGCAGTCGCAAGGCATTCATGTCGAAAAGGTCATCGCAAGATTCAAATTATTTATTCGGCTCTCCCAAAAACACCTGCCCGCCAAGTATCTGTTGGCCATGACAGCTGCCTTTGAACATATTACTGCTGTACTAGGCGAGGGTGCTATGGAGGGTGAGGGTGAGATGTTCAAGAATGCTCATCCCGCAATGCGTGCCATGTTCATGTGGCATGGGGTAGAAGAAGTCGAACACAAAACAGTAGCCTTTGATGTTTACGAAACAGCGGCAGGTGGGGGTATTTCACCCGCGCATCTGCTTTGATTATCGGAACGCTACTGGTACATGCGGTGGTTGGCTCAGTTCTTTGGCATATGTTGAAAATTGACAAACTACAAGGTCAGCCATTGGTGCTTGCTAAGGGATTTTATCGCCTCTATGGACCACGTGGCCTGATTACCAGACTTATTCCACGCTATCTGGACTGGTTTAAGCCAGGTTTCCATCCTAGCGACACCGAAATCCCAGAAAAGGTTAATTCTTGGCTGGCTGAATATGATAAGCATCAAGACCCTATGGAAGCGTCACGAATTGTTTTTAATGTCCCCATTGCAAAAGCTGTATAGATCAGGAGAGACCGTGAAAGACTCGACTCGACTTGACCAAGTCGAGTAACCTGTCTTATTGATATAATGTTATGAGTCAAACTATGTTGAGTAGTGAATCTACGCGAGTCGAAGTTGCTGACCGCGAGAGAGTATTAGCCGCTTCTGCCAAGCTGTTTCGAGAAAAGGGTTTTGAGCGTACCAGTGTGCGAGAAATTGCCAGTGCTTGTGGTATTCTTCCAGGCAGTCTGCATTACCGCTATCGTAGTAAAGACGATATTTTGGTTGATATGATGCGGCTTGCTATTGAGAGAACTATTTACAGGATTGTTGAGGCGACTTCCGCGATTCAAGATCCACTCAAAAAAATGCAATCGGCACTGCAGACACATGTCGATATCCTTATGTCGGGTGACGATATGGTTTATGTGTTGTTGTTTGAGTGGCGCTCGGTACATGGAGTCGCACGTGAGCAGATTATTGCTGAGAGAGACAGATACGAGCGATATTGGCAGACAATTCTTGATGATCTGCAGTCTTATGGTTGTATCCGAAACGATGTGGATGCAGATCTGTTAAGACTGATTGGGCTAGGAGCAATAAACTGGGCTGCCACTTGGTATAAAGAAAATGGTAAGTACAATCTTGAACAGATCGCGGATGCGATATGGCAGATGATGACAAGAGGCATCCTTAATCCAGATTTTCACGAAGAGGCAAAAAACCTGTGACCAACTATAAGACTCCATCCCGTATCACGCACGCCATCGGGAGGCATTGTGGCAGCTCCGCAATTCGTGATTTGCTCGAGTTTAATGGGCTGAATATTTCCGAGGCCATGTGCTTTGGATTAGGCTCAGGGCTTGGCGTGACCTATTTGGAAATGGCTGACGCCCCTGTGCCATTTTTAGTGCATGTGCGGTCTTTGGGGTTTGAAGCGCGCGTATTTGAAAGTATCGGTATACCCTTTGAGTGGCAAACCTTCGAGTCACCCGAATCGGCAGCCACCGCGCTGGAGAAATGTTTGGATGCGGGTCACCCCACCCTGTTGCTGACGGATATTTTTTATTTACCTTACTTCAACAGCAGCACGCACTTTCCCGGTCACGCCATAGCCGCTTGGTCGAGAAATCCAGAGACAGGTGCGGTATTTGTCACCGATACCGAGCGTCCGAGTGTTTTGTCGGTGACGCGAGAGGCACTGACCCGCGCACGTTTTTCTACACAGCCCCCATTTATTCACTATGGCAATATGTTCACGCCCACCGCGTTTCAAGGCGAAATTACCCCCGAGATGATTACCGGTGTCATCCATGACAACGCCAAGTCATTAGCTGTGAGTGGCATATCGGCACTGGAAACATGGCTGGCCGAACTGAGTCGTTGGGGAGCCACAGGCGATTGGCACTGGACGACCCGATTTGCCTACCAAATTATTGAAAAGCGTGGCACAGGTGGCGGCGGCTTCCGCAAAATGTACGCTGAATTCCTTGATGAAGCGGTTCACTATGACGCAAGTGTACAGCAATATCGACTGCCCCTGTTAATGAGGGCTTGCGAAAAAGCATGGACGGCATTAGCCATGTGTTTGAAGTCTGCCTCGGAAAGCACAAACTTTCCATATGCCGCCATTGAAGAGGCCATTGTGGCGGTGATGCAGGCCGAACGTAATTATACAGATGCCGCCCTTGCACTTTGAGACGTGCCGCTAATTTTTTCGCAATAAAATCAGCCAGCAATGGCGGGAGTTCAAAAATGGACAGTAATAACACGGCACACCTGACCATGGCTAAGGCGTTTTTTGGTACTAATCACCCTTTATTCAATATGTTCAATATTAGTGTTGGTGCAGTGAGCGATGGTCATGCCGAGATGACGATGCCCTTCTCTGAGCAACTCTCTGACCGTAAAGGCTCACTGCATCGAGGGGCTTTGGTGACGCTGCTGGATACGACTTGCGGCTTATCTATTTTTTCGTCATTGCGGTCGTTAGAGCCGATTGCCACTATTGATTTGCGTGTCGATTTTTTGCGACGTATTCCCTCTGCGGTAGGTTTAAAGGCGATAGTGGATTGCATTGGTAGAACCGATACGGTGGCCTTTATCACGGGCCGAGCGGTTGCAGAAGACAGTGGTGAGCTACTGGCTACTGTCACTGGTTCTTTCGCAATCGGCACGATGGGACCCTCTTTTGACAGCAATGAAGCGCGAGGCGAGTGATATGAGTATAGTAAATCAGATGAGCGCGGAAACACCCCCACTAAAATTGTGTGACGAGCCTTTTGTCGATTTTCTAGGTTTTCGTGAGGAAATGCAACATGGAGAAATACAGTACTTTATGGACTTTCGTGATTCGCATATCGGCAACCCGATGATTGGCACGTTTCATGGCGGCATTCTCGCGAGTTTTGGTGAAGTGGCCGCCGCCGCCTATCTTGCCCGTCAGCGTGGTGATAATGAGCTGCCCTTATGCTCCACGATGACCTTTGATTACCTGCGGCCAGCATTTATAGGTACGTTACAGGCAGTCCCCAGTATTGTTCGTGCGGGTCGGCGCATTACGACAGTATCGGTTCAGTTACTACTTGATGGCAAGTTGGTTTGTATCGGTCGATTCCTGTTTACGGTTAGCAGCAAATAAAATTGGAGCAAGCTCAGTTCAGGATGCCGACCCTGTTTTACTCAGAAAAATTTTCAATAGATAGACAAATAATATCAAATAGCTGGAACTACTACTGATACCGATACAGCGTTGGCGCAGAAATCCCAAACTCCTTCGCCAATGCTCGCTTGGTTTTGTAGTCGCCAGATTCAAGACGTTGATGCAGCAGAGCCACTTGTTCAGGAGTCAGTGACGGCTTACGGCCCTTGTAGGGGTCGTCTCAGGAAACGGAAAATATAGCACGCTAAGGTTTTTCAATTGCGCGCAATGGCCTAAATTTTCCACCACCTATCTTGGCTTTGCTTCGCCATAGATAATCCCCAGTTAAATTGATGT
>NZ_OVCN01000011.1 GCF_900406815.1 Acinetobacter haemolyticus | reverse complement strand
CTTATCACATTTATATATTTCTTTTTTTTTCATAACAAATGCTTTTTTTATTATTTTTTTTGCAAAAAAAACAGCGTTATGCTGCATCCATATTCTAAATGCTTATGTAATTTCAAGGGGTTTTTATGCGTTTATCTCAACTCAAAGTTGGTCTTTTGGCTGCTTTACTTTCAGCATCCAGCTTGGCAGCACAAGATTTTTTAAATGTCTCTTATGATCCAACCCGTGAGCTATACACAGATTTTAATAAACAATTTGGTAGCTTCTGGAAACAGCGTACTGGACAAGACATTAATTTCAAACAATCCCATGGTGGTTCTGGTAAACAAGCACGTGCCGTCATTGATGGTCTAAATGCCGATGTCGTAACTTTAGCTTTGGCTGCGGATATTGATGAAATTGCCAAAAATGCAAAATTGCTACCTAATGATTGGCAGAAAAAATTACCAAATAACTCAACGCCGTATACGTCTACCATCGTTTTTTTAGTACGAAAAGATAATCCTAAACAAATTAAAGATTGGGGTGATTTAATTAAGCCAGGCGTGGAAATTATTACACCAAATCCCAAAACTTCAGGCGGTGCCCGTTGGAATTATTTAGCCGCTTGGGCTTGGGCAAAACATCAGCCCAATGGTAACGATGCCAAGGCACAAGAATTTGTCCGTCAAATCTATAAACAAACCAAAGTACTTGATTCTGGCGCACGTGGTGCAACAACCACATTTGCTGAGCGGGGCATTGGCGATGTTTTATTGGCTTGGGAAAATGAAGCATTTCTCGCGATACGTGAACAGCCAAATAAATTTGAAATTGTCGTTCCTTCGCTCTCGATTTTGGCTGAACCCCCAGTGGCAGTCGTAGAAAAGAATGCGACAAAAAATGGCAATCTACAAATTGCACGTGGTTATTTGAACTACCTCTATTCACCAGCAGGTCAAGAGATTGCAGCCCGTCACTTCTACAGACCCCGCAATGTGGATGTACTGAAAAAATACCAAAGCGTATTTAAGCCGCTCAAACTCATCACCATCGACAAAGAATTTGGCGGTTGGACCAAGGTACAGAAACAGCATTTTGATAATGGCGGGATCTTTGATCAAATTGTTAAGGCAAATAGTCGATAAGAATTGCTTTTAGAAGAAATTCTCAGGAGAGCAGACATGATTCATACTCTAATTGTTCCAGGTGTAGGGGGTAGTGAAGCACAGCATTGGCAGTCTTGGTTACAGCAACAACTTGTGTCTAGCTCTCGTGTACAACAGAAATATTGGGATCGACCTGTATTAAGTGAATGGGTGACTGAATTTCTAAGCGCTTTAGCTGCAATCAAGTCTCCAGTCCAAGTTGTTGCACATAGTTTTGGTTGCTTAACCAGTGTCGCAGCACTTGCTGAACATCCTGAATTGAAAGCTAAAGTAAGAAATCTGGTACTTGTCGCCCCTGCAAATCCTGCACGTTTTGGTGAAAGTGGTTTTGCGCGCCACAGTTTGACTGACTATAAACAATATTTTCATCAACTTCAAATTGATCTACCGACGACTTTATTGATCAGTGAAAATGACCCGTGGTTAGGTTATGTCGATGCTTTAAAACTGGCGCAAGCATGGAAACTCACCCCGATCAATTTAGGTGCTGTTGGTCATGTCAACGTGGCATCTGGGTTTGGTCCATTTCCAGAAATTCTGAATTACTTATTGCCTGAAAAAAACATGCATCCCCGAACTCGAATGCCTCAGGCAAATTTTAATGTGAAATTTGCCTAACCCTCGCTCCTTGTATTTTTATATTTAGCTTATTTGCTTGTTTAGCAAACATTTCTCTTTGAGGAAATATCATGTCGCAGCGTTCCCGAGTGCTGCCTGGGTTTAGCCTATCCTTAGGTTTCACCCTCGCTTACGTGTCTTTAATTGTACTGATTCCTTTATCAGCAGTCTTTATCAAATCTTTTGGAATTGGTTGGGATGGGTTATGGGAAATTCTAACGTCAGAGCGAGTCCTAAAATCATTACAACTCAGTTTTAGCGCTGCGCTGATCGCTGCTTTTGTAAATGTGATCTTTGGTTTACTTCTGGCGTGGTGTTTAGTTCGCTATAGCTTCCCTGGCAAAAGAATTGTTGATGCTTTAGTCGATTTACCTTTTGCCTTGCCAACAGCAGTTGCTGGTATCGCCCTGACCTCGCTCTATTCCAAAAATGGATGGATTGGACAATATCTTGAACCGTTAGGAATTCAGGTAGCTTATACCCCGATTGGTATCACGCTGGCATTGATTTTTATTGGTTTACCGTTTGTTGTTCGTACTGTACAACCTGTTTTGAGTGATATTGAAACCGAATTAGAAGAGGCTGCTTCTGCATTGGGTGCAAATCGTTGGCAAACCATAACCAAAATCATTTTGCCCATCTTATTTCCAGCCTTACTCACAGGATTTGCCCTCGCCTTTGCTCGTGGCGTCGGTGAGTATGGTTCTGTGATTTTTATTGCTGGAAATATGCCTTATAAAACTGAAATTGCGCCTTTAATGATTATCTCTCGTTTAGAAGAATATGATTATGCTGGTGCAACAACCATTGCTGTGGTCATGCTGATTCTCTCTTTTGCCATTTTATTCTTGATTAATTTAATACAGGCATGGACGAGTCGTCGTACAGGGAGAGTTGCACAATGAGTTTAAACAACAGCAATGCTTTAGCACTTAAATTACAGGCTCGAGATGCAACTCGTGAACCGACTTGGGTACGCTATAGCTTGATTAGCATTGCCCTTATCTTTTTTCTAAGCTGCTTAATCTTGCCACTCATTTTGGTTTTTGCGGAAGCATTTAAGCAAGGTCTAGCTGTTTATATCAATGCTTTAACCAACGCAGATACCCTATCAGCAGTGAAATTAACTTTACTGACAGCAGCGATTGCCGTGCCAATTAATGTGATATTTGGTGTTGCTGCCGCATGGTCTGTCGCTAAATTTCAGTTCCGTGGTAAAGCTATATTAACCACCATTATTGATATGCCTTTTTCAGTCTCACCTGTCATTGCAGGTTTAATGATTGTTTTAATTTTTGGTTCACAAGGCTGGATCGGTGGTTGGCTCATGGATCATGACATTAAGATTCTATATGCCGTCCCCGCAATTGTCCTCGCCACAATCTTTATTACCGTTCCTTTTGTGGCTCGGGAACTCATTCCATTAATGGAAGCCCAAGGTACTGAAGAAGAAGAAGCTGCCATCGTATTGGGTGCCTCGGGTTGGCAAACCTTTTGGAGAGTGACACTACCGAACATCAAATGGGGGCTTATCTATGGTGTGATTCTATGTAATGCCCGTGCAATGGGTGAGTTTGGTGCGGTCTCTGTTGTTTCAGGACATATTCGCGGTGAAACCAATACCCTACCTCTACACGTTGAGATCCTCTACAACGAATATACCTTTAGTGCTGCATTTGCGGTGTCTTCATTACTGGCATTTTTAGCAATCATTACTTTGATCTTGAAAACTTGGTTAGAAGTCCGCCAAGAACAAGCAAACAGCCAATCCATTGAGGAATGAACACATGAGTATTCAAGTTAAAAATATTGAAAAACACTTTGGTGCATTCCATGCGCTGAAAAATATATCTTTAGATTTTCCTGAAGGTGAATTAGTTGCATTACTGGGACCATCAGGCTGTGGAAAAACCACATTGTTACGCATTATTGCAGGTTTAGAGTCAGCTGATGGCGGTCAAGTATTACTTGAAGGTGAAGATGCAACCGATATTCATGTACGAGAACGTCAAGTTGGTTTTGTATTTCAACATTATGCGCTGTTCCGTCACATGACTGTATTTGACAATATCGCATTTGGTTTACGTGTTCGTCCGAGAACAACTCGCCCTTCAGAAACCGAAATTAAAAAGCGTGTAACGCGTTTACTCGATCTCGTTCAACTGGGCTTTTTGGCAGATCGTTACCCTGCTCAGCTTTCTGGCGGTCAACGCCAACGTATTGCCCTTGCACGTGCTTTGGCTGTCGAGCCGCGTGTACTATTATTGGATGAACCTTTCGGTGCTTTAGATGCGAAGGTGCGTAAAGAACTCCGTCGTTGGTTACGTACCTTGCATGATGAACTGCATATTACTTCAATTTTTGTCACGCACGATCAAGAAGAAGCCTTAGAAGTTGCCGATCAAATTATTGTGATGAACAAAGGCGATGTCGAGCAAATTGGTTCACCTCGTGAAGTCTATGAAAAACCAGCAACGCCATTTGTATTTGATTTCTTGGGTCAGGCAAATCGCTTTGAAGGTGAACATAGCAGCGGTATTATCCGTATCGGTGATGATCGCATTCAACTTCCAACAACTGTACAAGCACCTCAAGGTAAAGTCATTGCATTTGCTCGACCTAATGAATTACATATTCATGCCCAAGCTCAAGCAAATACCATTGAAGCCACCTTTGTACGAGAAGTATGGATTGCAGGTAAAGTCATTGCCGAATTACAAGATCGCAGTGGACGTACTATCGAAATTTTATTAAGTGTAGAGGAAGCAAACTTGCATCAATTCAAACCAAATCAAACGGTTTGGATTAGTGCAGCTCAGCTTCATTTATTTGCAGATCAAACCATACAAGTTGCTTAAGAAGCTTCTCTCTACCTACCTTTTAAAAGATAGGTATTCCACAAATTCAATAAAACACGTGTTTTTGTGGAAGATTTCCCTTTATTAAAGGGGGATTTAGGGAGATTTAGAGATAAAATGCTTTCGAATTACCATGCTTTTTGCAAGGAAAAAAATATTTATGAACTTTCAACAACTCAGAATTATTCGAGAAACCGTTCGTCAAAACTTTAATCTCACTGAAGCATCAGCAGCACTTTACACCTCACAATCAGGCGTGAGTAAACATATTAAAGATCTGGAAGATGAGTTAGGCGTACAACTCTTTGTACGTAAAGGAAAACGTTTACTTGGTTTAACTGAGCCTGGCCAATCTTTACTGAATATTGTTGAGCGGATGTTAGTTGACGCAGATAATATTAAACGTCTTGCGGATGACTTTAATAAAGTGGATGAAGGAACACTCACGATTGCTACTACACATACGCAGGCACGTTACGTACTCCCACCTATCGTGAATCAATTTAAAAAACTATTTCCTAAAGTGCATTTGGTTTTGCAGCAAGCTAGTCCTGTGGAAATTGCTGAAATGCTTCTTCAAGGTGAAGCCGATATCGGCATTGCCACTGAATCTTTAACCACAGAAGAGAACTTAGCGAGTGTTCCTTATTATGAATGGCATCATAGTATTATCACCCCTAAAGATCATCCTCTGAGCAAACTAAACCACATCAGTCTAGAGCTATTAGCTGAATATCCGTTGATTACTTATCACGGAGGCTTCACAGGACGTTCTAAAATTGATAAAGCATTTGAAGATGCGCATTTACATGCAGATATTGTTATGTCTGCCTTGGACGCGGACGTAATTAAAACCTATGTGGAACTCAACATGGGTGTCGGTATTGTCAACGATGTCGCTTATGATGCAGAACGAGATTATCGTCTACAACAAATTAAAACCGATGTATTTGGCGTAAATACGACTTGGATCGCCGTTCGCAAAGGCCATCTACTGCGCGGCTATGGCTATGAGTTTATCTCTCTTTGTTCACCCGCTACAGATATTAAAGCATTAAAAAAAGTTGCTTATCCAGAAGAGTAAATTCATTCTAAATATCACGTCTTTGAGAAAAGATAGATATAAAAAAACGAGCATAATGCTCGTTTTTTTATTTAATGGATGGATTAGAACTTGAAGCTCACACCCACTTTAGCCACTGGCATCCACTCATAACGACCTTTATTGGCAATTTTATCTTCTTCAGCACTTACAGCCTGTTCTAAAGTTTGGCTTCCTTCAGTAACAGCTGTACCTGAAGAAGTTAATTGAACTTTTGGATTACCAGTATAGTAAGCACCTACTTCACCAAATACACCAAAGTTGTTATATACAGGAGCATTTAGACCAAAACCTAGGTATGGAGCGATGTCATTTTTATAGTCCATTTTCCCATCAATTTGGACACCATTCGCACCAGCCAAGAAATCTTGGTTGTTTACACGGAACGAACGAGTTGCCCCAACATCACGAGTCAATTTATAGTCATTATCTAGATAAGCAACACCAGCTGCTACATATAGAGCACGTGCAAATGCACTTTGATTTGCGCCCCATGGATAAATCTCAGCATTTAAGTAAGTGTTATTGTTTTCCATGTCGATATCATACTTAGAGCCATTGACTTTGATGTCATCAGACCAAGAGATATCACCGCCGTTATAACCTAAAGTTACACCGACATAAGGGTTGACACGGTAAGATACCGCACCACCGTAACCAGTGGTACCCACTTCAGCACGTACAGATACTGGGTTTAAAAATGAAGGAAATGCATATGCCGATTCTCTTACAACTTGCTCGTCAGCAAATGTAGTACCTGCAATCGCTGTAAGTACACTTGCAGCAAGAATAACACGCAAAGTTTTCATTGAGGTCTCCTTAAAAAATACTTCTATTTCAAATTCAATATAATTGTTTCTGTGAATTCATATTAAAAGAATGTCAGATAACTTTTTATACAGAAACTGATTACTTTTTGTTATTTTCTGATACAAATTAGGAGTAATTGTGTATTCGGAAATAATTTATAAAAAACAACATATTTCATTTTATGACAAATTTATTGCATAAAATTCCAACAATTTATTGTAACGACTTTTTTCAAAGATTCTTCGATCAAATTAGTGTAAAATCTTTAAAATTTTTTTTGGAAGAAGGAAGATCATGTCTCAGCTTTCTACAATCATCGAGCAAGCATTTGAAGACCGTGCCAACTTTAGCGCAGCGGACTGCCCTACAGAAATTCGTCAAGCTGTAGAAGAAGCATTAACTGGATTAGACAATGGCTCACTTCGCGTTGCTGAAAAGATCGATGGTGAATGGGTGGTTCATCAGTGGTTAAAAAAAGCAGTTTTACTTTCGTTTAAACTCAATGACAACCAACCTATCGAAGCATGTGATCTACAGTTCTATGACAAGGTAGCGACCAAATACTCAGGTTGGACTGAAGAACAGTTTAAAGCTGCGGGTGTACGTGTTGTTCCTCCTGCTGTTGCCCGTCGTGGTAGCTTCCAAGCGAAAAATGTCGTATTGATGCCATCTTATGTAAATATTGGTGCATATGTTGACGAAGGTACCATGGTTGATACATGGGCAACTGTTGGTTCATGCGCTCAAATCGGTAAAAATGTTCACTTATCAGGTGGTGTTGGGATTGGTGGTGTTTTAGAACCATTACAAGCTAACCCGACTATTATTGAAGATAACTGTTTTATCGGTGCACGCTCTGAAATCGTTGAAGGCGTGATCGTTGAAGAAGGTTCTGTGATTTCAATGGGTGTTTTCATTGGTCAATCAACCAAAATCTTTGATCGTGAAACTGGTGAAGTTCATTATGGTCGTGTACCAGCTGGCTCTGTGGTCGTTGCAGGTAGCCTTCCATCAAAATGTGGTACCTACAGCCTATATGCTGCGATCATCGTGAAAAAAGTTGATGCAAAAACTCGTGCAAAAACCAGCTTGAACGATTTATTACGCGCTGACTAATTTGTAATATATACGGAACTTGATAGTTCCTCGGAGCTTTAGTGGCTCCTCGTCTCTACGATCAGTCATGGTCGTAGAGATTTTGTTTTTTATGTAGCCTGCTGCTTCTGTAGCAACTGTTTCGTGGTAACTATTTATGGCGTCCTTACGTTCTTCGGCAATCCCTGTCTCTGATCCTGCGGCTGGTTTACGCATCACGGAGATCTTTTACTCTTTGCAAGGCGAAGCGAATACTTTTGGTTTGCCAACAGTTTTTATTCGTTTAACAGGCTGTCCATTACGTTGTAGTTATTGTGATACCACGTACTCCTTTGAAGGGGGTGAACGTTTATCACTAGAACATATCATCGAAACAGCAAGCCAATACAAAACCCCGTATATCTGTGTCACTGGGGGTGAACCTCTTGCCCAACCCAATTGCTTAATATTATTACAGCGGTTATGTGATTTAGGTTTTCAAGTATCTCTTGAAACAAGTGGCGCCTTGGATGTATCTAAAGTTGATCCACGTGTTTCTAAAGTCCTTGATTTAAAAACACCGACATCTAAAGAAGATCATCGTAATTTGCTGACCAATCTCGACTATTTAACCCAACATGATCAAATCAAATTTGTGATTTGTAATCGTGCTGACTATGAATGGTCTAGACAACAACTTGAACAATTCCAACTGCAAGATAAAGTGAGTACAGTTTGGTTCTCACCAGCTTTTGCTGTTGAAAAAGGCGCTGTTGCCCTCCCTGCTATAGCACGTGATTTGGCTCAGTGGATTTTAGACGACCATCTCCCTGTTCGATTCCAACTTCAGTTACATAAACTGCTCTGGAACGATGAATCAGGTCGTTAAAATTTTAGAAAGGGTTTGTGTGACTTCCACACCCGTTCTCAATCAATATTTTTAGGTTGAATCATGGAAAATAATATGCGTTCTCGTGCCATCGTATTATTGTCTGGTGGCTTAGACTCAACAACATGTCTCGCTTGGGCACAAGCGCGTTATGATTGTGTTGCTATCAGTTTTATGTACGGTCAACGTTCTACTACAGAATTAGATGCGGCTAAAACACTCGCACAACGTGCAGGTGTCGAGCATCGTGTCATTAATATTGATTTAGGTAATCTTGGCGGTTCAGCACTTACAGATCATAACATTGATGTGCCTGAGCAATTACAAGAAGGCATTCCTGTAACTTATGTTCCAGCACGTAACACGATTTTCTTGTCTTATGCCCTCGCTGCTGCTGAAGTTTTTGATGCTGAAGCCATCGTGATCGGAGTCAATGCTGTTGATTATTCAGGATATCCTGACTGTCGCCCAGAATTTATTGACGCTTTTGCCAATCTGGCTCGTCTTGCAACAAAAGCTGGCGTTGAAGGAAAACCACTTAAGATTGAAACACCTTTGTTACATTTATCCAAAGCGAATATTATACGCTTAGGTATCGAACATGGCGTAGACTATAGTCAAACGGTATCCTGCTACCAAGCAGATGCTCAAGGACGTGCATGTGGCAAATGCGACAGTTGCCGTTTACGTCAACAAGGTTTTATCGAAGCAGGTATTGCGGATCCTACGCGTTATACCAACTAGACGATATCAGGGTAATAATTAGGTACATATATATGAAGTTTTTAAAATCAAATCTTTTTCTTTCTACAATGATGGCGGCGACTGCTTTGGTTGCAACGGCAACTCAGGCAAACACCAACCCACTCGAAGCTGCATATAAAAGTACCAATGTAAAATCAGCGTTGGTCAACGTATGTAAAGACCAAACGGCTAAAGGCGGTAAATTAACTGCTGCAGAAGTAAGCAAATTCTGTGGTTGCCAAATTGATGCTCAAGGTAAAGTAACTGAAGCGCAAAAATGGGAAATTCAAAGCGCAATTAACGCGAAGAAAAGCCCAAGCTCTTTAGCTTTTGTACAGCAACAAAATAAAGACCTACAAGCTTGTTTAGGTGCTCCACTTGTTAACAAGTTAGAAAAGTTAACTGAAGAAGCGATGAAAGCTGCTCAACAGCAACAGCAAGCTTCTAAGAAATAAGCTGATATTGCTTAAAATCAAGCCTGCATTTATGCAGGCTTTTTTGTAAGTCTGTTAAAATTGAACTTATATTTTATTTAAGTCGGCTGAACCACACCATGTATGATCAATGGAAAAATAATGCAACCAATAGCCGATCAATTGTCTCATTTAGTGGGGGTAAAGATAGCTCTCTCGCTTTGTACCATGCTATGCAAAGTGGTACTGTCATCGGGTTAATTGTAATGCTAGAGGAGCAAGGACAACGCTCTCGTTCACATGCCATGCCACTAGATATCATCCGCGCTCAAGCTGATGCCATTGGTTTACCTGTGTTTATGGCATCTTCGAGTTGGGCTGATTATGAAAATAAATTTATCACGCTGCTCGAAGATGCCAAACAGCAAGATGCAGAAGTATTGGTTACAGGCGATCTGGATATGCCTGAGCATGGATGCTGGCATGATCGGGTGACTCAGCAAGTCGGACTCAAACTGGGCATGCCGCTTTGGTTACGCCCACATCGTGAAGTAGTTGAAGAATTTATCACCTTGGGATTTCAAAGTATTATTGTGACTGTAAATCTCAAACTTGGCATGAAGGTTGAAGATTTGGGGAAAATCTTGACACTCGAATATATACAAGAATTAGAAAATAGAGGTATCGATCCTTGTGGTGAGGGTGGCGAATTCCATACAACAGTGATTGATGGACCAATTTTTAACAAAGCAATTCCTGTACGTCACGGCGATATTGTTTATCATGAAGAATATGCTTTTTTACCACTTGAATTAAATCAAATAGATTGAAGGATGAAATATGTCTGAAAATATATTATTGCCGAATCACACATTTCCAACCACCCATGGCGAGCTAAATCTGACTGAACTTACCAGTGAGTGGCTAATTTTGTATTTCTATCCTAAAGATTCAACGCCAGGTTGCACGACTCAAGCGGTAGGTTTTTCATGCCTAAAAGATCAATTTGACGCCTTGAATTGCCAAATTATTGGGGTGTCACGCGACTCTGTAAAAGCACATCAAAATTTTACTGAGAAACAAGCACTGACAATCGATCTAATCAGCGATAAGGAAGAAATTCTTTGTAAGCATTTTGATGTGATCAAAGAGAAGAACATGTATGGTAAGCAAGTGATGGGGATCGAACGCTCAACATTCATTTTCCATAATCAAAAATTGGTTAAAAGCTATCGAAAAGTCAAAGCGGCTGGCCATGCAGAACAAGTGTTAGCAGATTTAAAAGCACTTCAGGCTGAAATGTAATTTCAAGCCTTCATAAAGCGGGGGTTAAATCCCGCTTTTTACATAAAGAAGCATATTCAATCTTTGTGTCATAACGTATGATTAAAAAATCATAATAATTAAAGACTAGGCAATCACATGAATTTTTCTAAACTCTCTATGCTGGTGCCATTTTGGGTTCTAATGACGGCCTGTGGTAATTCAAGCACACCCAATCTACCGAACAATCAAGTGACTCAACCACCTGTTCTACAAATTCCCAAAGCAAGTGTAAACATCACTTGTCAGGATCTATCAAATCCTGCATACCAACAGGCGATCGTAAATGCGATCAATGATATTCGTAGTCAATCTCGCCAGTGCGGGCAACAACATTATGCTGCTGCAAAACCCTTGGCTTGGAATCCGAATTTATACAAAACAGCATTAGCGCACTCTCAGGACATGTCAACTCACAATTTTCTAGGACATGTCAATTCTTCAGGCAAAGATCTAAAAACTCGTTTAAAACAATCCCAATTTAACAGTCGTGGTGGTGCTGAAAATGTTGCCCGCGGACAGAAAAATCTAGAAGATGTTTTGGCATCATGGCTAAAAAGTCCCGCACATTGTAGCAATATGATGCACCCTAAATTTACGGATTACGCGATCGCTTGTACTCCAGATCAATCACCGCGACAACGCCACTACTGGACTCAGCAATTTGGTATTCGCTAAAAGGAAAATTATGCACTCTGGTTCTATCACCCCTATTTTACGTATCTTTGACCTGGATGCAGCTCAAGCCTTCTATATGGAATATCTCGGTTTTCATGTCGACTGGCAGCACAAATTTGCTGATAATTTTCCTTTATATCTACAGATATCAAAGGAAGACTGTATCATTCACCTATCTGAACATTTTGGTGATGCCAGTCCACATAGTGCCATCCGCATTTTTTGGGAAAATTTAGATGCACTTCATACCGAATTAACTCAAAAAAATTATAAATTTGCGAAACCGCAAATTGAAAAAACGGATTGGGAAACACTTGAGTTAAGTATTACCGATCCATTTTCCAATCGACTGATTTTTTGGAAAGATGCCTAGATTATTGATCTAATTAAGCAATTGATAACTAAAAACCTTGCTTATAATTTTCCATTGATCATCATCCAGCGTAAATGTAAGCGCATCATAAAAATATTTAGGTTCAATCACACACTCCACATGTACGATTGCTAACTGATCATGGATTAAATTAATGGAAACTACCTTATCTTGTCTTAACTGATTTTTTGAAGCAGGAGAAATTCTGCTTTTAACAATCGGAAAATACTCTGCCATATTTAATCGCAATATTGGTTGTTCTGTTACATTGAAATAAATCGCATCGACATGAAAAACTTGCTTTAAAAGTTCCACATCACAGAAATACAAAGCATCAAAGTATTTTTCGAGTTGCTGTTGAATCTTAGTTATCGAATTATTTTGCATCTTATGCACCTATTCTTTGTCTATTGCGTATGGTCGAAACTGATTCGCCTGCCACCCCCCAGTTATCTGTATCAACTTCATCAATTACCACAAATGTTGTAGCTGGGTCTTTATGAAGCACCCGAACCACTAACTCTGTAGCCTCTTGAATCAACTGTTGTTTCTGTGCAGTAGAGACATTTTCTTTAGTGATTTGAATTAAAATATAAGGCATGCGGATCTCCTTTTATAATTTTATAGATGGCAAGAATACTAAGATGCTTCGGCTGCTATTGCGTCTTGAACCGTTTGACGACGAGCAATTCGCTGCATAAAAGCTGTTAAATGAATAAAATTCCCAAAATCAAGACCAATAAAGTCAGCCCAGCGTGTCACCACAAACAGATAAATATCAGCAATGGTAAAATTACTTCCCGTTAAATAGTTTTGCCCATCTAACTGTTGATCAATCCGCGCATAGTGTTTATTTAAAATCGTACGAAAGATGGTTTTAGATTCTTCGCCATAGGATTCATGGAAAAATGGTGAATATGCTTTATGAATTTCTGAAGCAATAAAATTCATCCAAGAAAGTGTTTGATAACGCTCTACGGTATTTATTTCAGGTAATAAATCCTTACGTCCCAATTGATCAGCAAGAAACTGACTAATCACAGCACCTTCCGTTAAAAAAGAACCATCTCCAAGTTGTAATACAGGTACTTGTCCTTTTTTATTGAGTCGATAAAAGTCCTCACCCAGTTCAGTTAAATGCTGTTGCAAATCGACTTTGATTAAATCAAATGGAAGCCCAAGCTCTCTTAAAATGATATGTGGGGCTAAAGAACAGGCATTTGGTGAATAGAACAATTTCATAAAAATAACTCCATACAAGGTATGGGAATCATCTTATTGTTTACTTTTATGTGCTTAAATAGCTTACAACTCAAATCATTTTTTACATGGTGTAATAAATGAATCACCCTCTAAAACGGATGATGTTTAGTAGCGTCGAATTGTTTTGCTTAGTAGCAGAATATGAAAGCTTTTCCAAAGCAGCATTGCATGCAGGTGTAAGTCCAGCAGCGGTCAGTCGCTCCATTGCTCGATTAGAGAAGCATTTAGCGACCCCATTGTTTGTAAGAACGACTCGACAAGTCCGTTTAACCGAGCAAGGGAAAATCTATTTTGATGAATGTAAACAAGCACTCAATCAAATTTTAGAAGCAGAACAACAACTGAAAAATCAAACACAGCAACCCTCTGGTTTAATTCGTATCAGTGTTCCAACCCCTTATGGACACTATCGCATTCTCCCGTTATTAGCAAAGTTTTCACAACAATATCCAAGCATCAAAGTAGATGTTCAACTCACCAATAAAAATGTGGATTTTATAGCAGAAGGATATGATCTGGCGATTCGTGGACGACAATTTTCTGATTCAAATTTGATTGCACGGCAACTAGAACAGGCTGAACTGATTGTAGTGGCGTCGCCTGAGTATTTAAAACAATTCAGAACACCTCAAAGCCTTGAAGATTTACAGCATCATCAATGTATTCAGTTTGTTCTTCCCAGTACAGGGAAAAACGTTCCATGGCTATTTAACTCGAATCAACAAATAATTGAATATCAAAGTACGGGAAATATTCGTTGCCTAGACGATATTTTAGGCACGGTTACACTGGCAAAACATAGCGCTGGATTATTACAGACCTATCGTTTTATTGTAGAAAATGAGCTTAAGAATGGAGATTTGATTGAAGTGCTTAGCGAATTTTCAGGCACTGCACGCCCATTTTCTTTACTATATCCATCAAAAAAACACGAATCTTTCCATATTCGTGTTTTCATCGATTTTCTGCTTAAAGAACTAAAATCTTAAAAACATTCATCCAAATTACTTGTATCACCTGATAAAAATTTTCGTTGCAATGCAGCGTAAATCGGAGTTTTTTGGAATTTCTCTAAAAAATGAATGCTGCCTTTGGGAAAAGCTTGGGTTTTGATTTCACCGCGATAATAAGCTTCACGCATCGGTGTGGCTGACATTGAAGCTTTTAAACTCTCCAGTTCAACCATTGTCCACTCTGGAAATAATTTTAAATAATAAGATGATTCATCTTTAAAGTGACCAATTAAACCAACATTTGAATGCGCAGGAACGACCTGGTTTACGAGTTGTTTGACTTGTTTTACCCATTTTTCATCATTATAAACATCAATTACATGCACAAAATGAATACGTTTTTGATCCTCCTCAGAAAAGTTAGAAAGAATCATTTGCTCACGTTCTGGAGCTAAAAATGGATTCTTGGTATTTCGCTCTGGTTGTGCTGAGCCTAAAGCAAGGATCACATGTTGACTCTGTTGCAGTGCGATTTCAATGGTCAGCATATGCGCCAAATGAAAAGGCTGGAAACGTCCAATAAAAACGAGATAATCAAATGTGTACATAGGCTTAATTTCACTTTTTGTGAACTCATCAGTTGCACTATAAAAATAAATATGCGACATAATGAACTCACTTTAAAAATCAATCTGGATTAAAGCAAGGATAGTACGATGACACTTAGCTGTATTCAACAACCTCATCAACATTTGCAAGCAAATTTAGAAGATGGCGTACTCACCTTAGCCATTAACCGTTCAGAAGCCAAGAATGCACTTTATAGTGAACTTTATCTTTGGATTGCAAAAGCTTTGGATGAAGCAGATGCAAGTAAAGAAGTTCGTGTGGTTATTTTCCGCGGTGCTGAAAATGATTTCTCTGCGGGTAACGACATGAAAGACTTCATGGGTTTCATGCAAAAACCATTGGAAGGCCCTGCGGGCGAAGTTCCACCTTTTGTTTTACTAAAATCAGCTGCAAAACTTTCTAAGCCACTCATCATCGCGGTAAAAGGTGTCGCAATTGGTATCGGTGTAACAATTTTACTGCATGCCGACCTTGTTTATGCAGATAACACTGCCCTGTTCCAAATTCCATTTGTCAGTTTAGGGCTTTCACCCGAAGGCGCTGCAAGTCGTTTATTGGTCCAACAAGCAGGTTATCGTAAAGCCGCAGAATTATTATTCACGGCGAAAAAATTTAATGCTGAAACTGCACTTCAAGCCAATCTAATCAATGAAATCACTGAAGATGCATATGCAACGGCTCAACAAACTGCACAACATTTAGCTGCGTTGCCTTTAGCATCAATTAAGCAAAGTAAGGCATTGATGAAAAAAGACTTGGCTGAAATCATTACATGCATTGATGACGAAGCTGAAATCTTTATGCAACGTGTACGCTCGCCAGAGATGATGGAAGCTGTTCAAGCTTTCATGCAGAAACGCAAGCCTGATTTTTCACAGTTCAATTAATAGATTTCTCTATTTTTATACAAACCACCTAGTCCATACTGGGTGGTTTTTTTATTTAACGTCCCAATATTAACAACAAACTTATAGGAACATTTATTCTCATGTCTGAACAAAATCAAACCGAAAAGAAACGCTACTACGAACCAGCCCCACAAGATATTGATGTTGCCAATTTCCGTAAAGTCGTTGAAAGCCGTCGTTCAGTACGTAAGTTCACGGATAAACCGATCCCAAATGAAATTTTAGATGAATGTTTAGATTTGGCACTTCTTGCACCCAACTCATCAAACTTACAGCCTTGGACGTTTTATGTCGTACAAAACCCAGCCAAGAAAAAGCAACTTGTTAAGGCGTGCTTAGGGCAACTTGCTGCTAAAACAGCATCTGAGTTGATCGTCTGTGTCGCTCGTACAGATCGTGTGGATGAAATGGCAAAATTGAATATCAGTGAGTTCCCATTTCCTGAAGCACCACCAGCGGTTCAAAAGTATTACCGCTTTATCCCATACAACTATAAAACAGGTTATTTCAACGCATTAGGTAACTTTAAAAAAGTTGCATTTAAAGTTGCCCGTACACTCGATAAACAACTTCCTGTGACTGCATTTAACCCTGCTGATGCCAAATTATGGGCGACTAAAACCACAGCGCTTGCTTGTGAAAACCTAGTATTGGCGTTACGTGCTTATGGTTTCGATAGTTGTATGATGGAAGGTTTTGATGAGCCTTTAGTGCGAAAAATCTTAAAACTCAATGATCAGCAACATCCTGTAATGGTAATTGGTGCGGGCGAACGTGCCGATGATGGCGTGTTCTTCCCCCAATATCGTTTTGATCGTGATTTATTTATTCAAAAAGTATAAATTAATCAAAAACTAATATTTGGATAAACTCAAAGGCAGGCTCTTCATACGGATGGCTTGCCTTTAATGCCTTTGCCACAGCACTGGCTTTTTCTTCTGGGACAATCGTTTCTATACGCCATTCTTCGAGTTGTTCTAGTTCATCTAACTGCCCTAAAAATGGATTTGCACCTTTAACCGGCTTAAATTGCCCTATGCCTTTCACTTGCCAAGCGCATTGTTCATAATTCCCTATCCCACCTGCACCCGCTTCAAAAACAGCAAGTTTGGTTGATTCAAGATGTGATTCAGGTACATAATAAATAAGTTTTAGCATAAGTTGAATGGCTGAGTAAGTTAAGCTGTACTCAAATCATAGCTTTAAAAAAGGTTAAGAATCAAAGTTAAATCTTGATTAGGACATAACTCAAACTTATGAATAAGATTTGGAGAACCACTGTTAAACCAAACCAAAACCAGCCTTTTCCTTTGCTATGGATCGTCCTCATGTAATTTTCGTTTTTCATCATGTTGTTCTCCGATTTTTATGATCATTATTGAGAAAGCAAAAATTGAACCAGTTTTTTTAAAAGCAAAATTGATCTGAAGCTATACTTCTTAAATAAACTATGCCAAGTTATATTAATAATATATTACTAAATTCTTCGATTTCAAAATATGAGTACATCATTTCAATCTCAATGGAATCAGTTCTACCCCAACAACCTCCCAATTTCTCACCTACTTAAGCACTACTTTCCACAATCTTGGTTAAGAATCCATAGCCTACCCGAATCAAAAAGGTATGCGGATACGCCTGCCGAATATGAATTGTTATTAAATCGACAAAATAAAATTATTACAGACTGTTTTGGGGAAAATACCTCTATCTTTATAGTTTCAGGTCACTATTTTAGCTATTCCCGTAACAATAAAGCCTATGATCCAACCTTTATACTCCCCTACAAATTTCATTTAGAGCAAGAAATAAACTTAACGCAACTGAATCCTGAAAATTATGATGATGACGGAGAAGATCATTATTTTCGACCATGTTCTATAGAAACAATTTGGCAAGCTAATCAACACAATGAGTTATTGAAAAAGATCGCTGATGATGAAGTTCGCGCTTTTATGGTTTCTTTTGAGCAGAACATCATTGTTGCTCCCTATGATGGTGGTATTGATTTTATTATTTTTAACGATGCAAAAAGGAATGCTTTAAGGGATAAATATAAAGATTGGCTTTCACCAAGAGAAGATGGGCTATAGATCCGTATAACTGTTAAATAATACATCTGTACTCATTAACGATTTTTTAGGAAGTTCCAATGGGAAATTATTATTTCCCATGACTTGGTGACTCTCTATCGGTAGTGAATCTATATAATTTCTTTGCTCTAACCATTGAGTATGAGGCACACAATACCCCTCACTATATCGAAAAAACTTTCTAGTATACGAATCAATAAGTATCACTCTGACTTGGAAGTAATCACCATATAAAGTTTCTACCGATATTTTATGATCTTTATCAAATGCAATTTTGATCATTGCCTCAGCTACATCATCTCTTTTTTTATTATGTATAAGCAAATAGTCATCTAAATATTTTGAGAATTTATCATTTATTTTCTTTAAAAACTCATCATTTTCGAAGCATTTCTGATTTAGAAGATCGAAAGTTAAGGAAAATCGATTTATATCCTTACAGTGACTATATAAAACACCTATTGCCCAAAAGTTTTCATAATCATGATAACGATTAACAAATTTATCTAATACTACAGTCGCAGTATCTAACAGTCTTTTTTTCATTTGCTTAGAATCAATAAAATAAAATAGAAAACTCACTAATATCAAATATATCATAAAACAAAAAAGCCACCTTTCGGTGGCTCATATGGTTAAGTCACATTAACCAATAAATTTACGTGCATTGCGGAACATACGCAACCATGCACCATCTTCAGCCCAGTCTTCAGGCTTCCAAGAATGCTGCAAAGCACGGAAGTTACGTTCTGGATGTGGCATCATGACTGTTGCACGACCATCTTTAGAAGTTTGAGCTGTAATCGCTTCAGGCGATCCATTTGGGTTTAATGGATAGTGCTGAGTTGGATTACCCAAGCTATCCACATAACGCAAGACGACTTGATGCTCAGCATTTAATGCAGCAAGTTGCTGTTCAGTCGCAACTAAACGACCTTCACCATGCGCAACTGCGATCGGTAAAATCGAGCCGTGCATATCTTCAAGCAACACAGAAACAGATTTCTCTACACGAACGTTCACTGCACGCGCTTCAAATACTTCTGACATGTTACGGTGGAAACGTCCCCAATGCTCTGCACCCGGAATCAGTGGTGCAAGTTGTGACATCATTTGACAACCGTTACATACGCCTAAGCTGAATGTATTTTCACGATGGAAGAATTGTTCGAACTGATCACGTAATTTCGCATTGAACAATACTGATTTCGCCCAGCCACCACCAGCACCCATCACGTCACCGTATGAGAAGCCACCACACGCCACTAAACCTTCAAAGTCACTTAAGCTCACGCGACCTGCAAGTAAATCACTCATATGTACGTCAATGGTATTGAAGCCCACTTTGTCAAAAGCAGCAGCCATTTCCACATGACCATTTACACCTTGCTCACGCAAAATTGCCATATTTGGACGACGTGTATTGATAAACGGTGCTTCAACTGGCTCATTTAAGTCATATGTTGGTTGTGCAATTAAACCCTTGTGGTTCTTATCTGCAATTAAGGCAAACTCTTGATCAGCTGTTTCAACGTTGTCACGTAAACGTTGGATCTGATGCGATACTTCAGCCCAAGCTTGTTGTAGTTCAGCACGCTCAAGTGTTAAACCATTTACAACCAATTGATCAGTTGAATTCACACGACCAATCACTGCAATGGCATCTTTCAAGCTAGATGCTGCAACTTCAACTTCTAACTGCGCCCAATCAGTAGCCGTAATTTGAAGTACTGCACCAATTTCTTCAGCAAATAAGCTTTCAGTGGTTTGATTTTCTAAAGCCACACCTAAGCGCGAAGCAAACATCATTTCAGCAACAGTCGCCAATAAACCACCATCACCAATGTCATGGTAAGCCTTGATCAAACCACGATTGTTCCAGTCTTGAATCAAGGCAAAGAATGCTTTGAAGTCATCAAAACTATCAACATCTGGGGTAACCGAACCGATTGCTTTATAGACTTGCGCAAGGATCGAACCACCTAAACGGAATTGACCTTTAGATAAATCAATACGTACAAGTACTGAATCTGCTAAGTCCTTAAGTTCAGGTGTTAATGTTTTACGCACATCTAAAACAGGTGCAAATGCAGTGATTACGCCTGTCATTGGAGAAGTAACGGCTTTATCTTCGCCGTCATTCCAAGTAGTACGCATTGAAAGTGAATCTTTACCGACTGGAATTGCGATGCCTAGAGCAGGACACATTTCCATACCAATCGCTTTCACGCCTTCAAACAGAGCTTGGTCTTCACCTTTTTGACCAGCAGCAGCCATCCAGTTTGCAGAAAGTTTGATATCGCTAATTTGTTCAATGTTTGCACATGCAATATTGGTAATCGCTTCAGCAACTGCCAAACGTGCAGATGCCGCAGGATTTAACAAAGCAACTGGTGGACGTTCACCCATCGCCATTGCTTCACCCGTGAAGCCTTGCAAGCTTGTCGTTGTTACTGCTGCATCCGCAACAGGAACTTGCCAACGACCAACCATTTGATCACGAGCAACCATACCGGTAATCGAGCGGTCACCAATTGTGATCAAGAATGATTTAGACGCAACTGTTGGATTTTTCAATACGCGGAAAATCGCATCTTTCAAATCAACTTTTGATGCATCAAAGTCATTACCTTTACGTTCAATCGTTTCATATGAACGTTGCATACGAGGCGTACCACCCAACATCACTTGCATTGGGATATCGACTGCATTGTTTTCAAATAATGGATCTTCAACCGTCAAATGACGTGCTTCAGTCGCTTCACCCAATACAGCAAACGGACAACGCTCACGAGCACAAATTTCTTCAAACTGTTCTAAAGATTCTGGACGAATTGCTAACACATAACGTTCTTGCGCTTCATTTGACCAGATTTCCATCGGGCTCATACCTGGCTCTAAAGATGGAATCTTACGAAGGTTCAATACAGCACCTAACTCGTGATCATTCACTAGTTCAGGCATCGCATTTGATAGACCACCCGCACCCACGTCGTGTACAGACACGATTGGGTTAAAGTCTTCTAAGCGCCAGCACGTATCAATCACTTCTTGGCAACGGCGTTCCATTTCTGGATTTTCACGTTGTACCGAAGCAAAGTCTAAACTCTCGCCCATGGTACCGCTATCTACAGATGATGCAGCACCACCACCAAGACCGATCAACATTGCTGGACCACCCAATACAATGAGCAAGTCACCTGGTTGAATCGCATCTTTTTCAACATGGTCAGGACGAATGTTACCGTAACCACCAGCGATCATGATTGGCTTATGGAAGCCTTTCACTTCACCATTCACATTCTGTTCGAAAGTACGGAAATAACCATTTAATGCTGGGCGACCAAATTCGTTGTTAAACGCAGCACCACCCAATGGACCTTCGATCATGATTTGTAATGGCGATGCCATACGGGAAGGTTTACCGTAGTTTTCTTCCCAAGGTTGTTCAAAACCAGGGATATTCAAGTTTGAAACAGTAAAGCCTGTTAAACCTGCTTTTGGTTTACCACCACGACCTGTTGCACCTTCATCACGGATTTCACCGCCCGAACCTGTTGCAGCACCTGCAAATGGAGCAATTGCAGTTGGATGGTTGTGTGTTTCAACCTTCATTAAAATATGAGCAGCTTGACTCTTATATTTATAAACGAAGTGACCATTTTCATCCGCTTTTGGATAAAAACGCATGGTGTCATAACCCACGATCACAGAGGCATTGTCTTTATACGCCGACAATACATCTGTTGGAGATTCTTTATAGGTATTCTTAATCATTTGGAACAATGATAATGGTTGTTTTTCACCATCAATTGTCCATTCAGAACCAAAGATTTTATGACGACAATGTTCAGAATTCGCCTGAGCAAACATCATCAATTCGATGTCATTTGGATTACGACCAAGCTTAGTAAATGCTTCGGTTAAGTAATCAATTTCTTGCTCAGATAAAGCAAAGCCAAACTCATTATTCGCTTTAACTAATGCTTCTTTACCTTGACCCAAGATATCAATTGAGTTGAGTGGCTTCGGCGCAGTTTCTGAGAATAAAGCTTTTGCCTCTTCAATTTGAGCAAAAACTGTTTCCGTCATACGGTCATGAAGTACTTGTTTCACTTCATTCGTAATTTCAGTCACACCTTTTAACGTAAATAAAAGACCACGTTCTAAACGGTGCACTGGTGTATTACAGTTTTGGAAAATATCAGTTGCTTTAGACGACCACGGAGAGATTGTGCCAACACGTGGAGTTACTAAAATTTGGATTTCATCACTTGCAGCTTGGCGAAGTTCGAAAGATTGACCATCGTTTAAAAGTTGTAATGCCGATTGATGTTGCTGCTCGTTGAGCGCTTGATCAAACAAATAAACCCACTGGCTGTCAAAAGATTGAACAGAACTCATTGACGCTAAACGGTTTAAGAGTTGAGCTTTCTTAAAAGAAGAATGTGCTGATGCACCGGCCACGATAAACATGTTGACTTTGGCTCCACGGGCAGATCGAACAGACCCACCGCAATGTGACTTATGAAAGAGCGCATATTCTACTGTGAAAGCCTCTTTTCAGCTAGCCATATCCAACTTAAAAATCAGAGTTTTCGACGATGAATGCCCTATTTCTGTCTCGCCTGATCTATTTTACTTTATTCGTAACAATTCTTTTATTTTGCAGAACAAATCACATTTCAGTTTTTTAAATATTTGACCGATTATTTTAGTGATTATTCTGATTTAGTTTTCTATCAACAAGACAATCTATGTCGCGCTACGCTAGTGCTTTAATCTTTTTTTTGGCATGATGAAGCGAACTTAGTTTGAATAATGATAAATGGAACAAATGCGTTGGTTGGAATTGCTATCTGCAATTCGTTTAGGTAGTAAAAAAAGCAGCAATGAGTTGGCTCGAAGCCCATTCCACAAAGACTACGACAGAATTATATTTTCCCAAAGCTTTCGTCAACTGAATAGAAAAACACAGGTTCACCCTCTGACTCAACATGATGGGATTCATACACGTCTGACTCATTCACTTGAAGTCTCTTGTATTGGTCGTTCACTCGGTATGCTAGCTGCAGAAAAAATCAAAGATGAATTACCGATGTGGATTTCCCCTGCCGATGTTGGTGCGATTATCCAGGCCGCCTGTCTAGCCCATGATATTGGCAATCCACCCTTTGGTCATGCAGGTGAATATGCCATTCGTGAATGGTTTGATGATGCCTCACATCGCGACTTTCTAACCAAACTGACCCCAGAAGAAGAAGCTGATGTACGTCAGTTCGAAGGCAATGCTCAAGGACTTCGCCTGCTTAGCCGGATTGATTATCATCCAGATGATGGCGGAATGCGCCTAACCTGTGCCACGCTGGGTGCTTATTTAAAATATCCGTGGCTGTCTAAAACGATTGAAGAACAAGGTGATACCCCTTCTCATCAACGGGCAAAATTTGGCTGTTATCAGTCTGAAAAAGAAATTTTAAAACAATTGGCTGAACAGCTCGGTTTAATTCAACTGGGTGAATATCATTATTGCCGTCATCCACTGACCTATTTATTAGAAGCAGCTGATGACATTTGCTATGCGCTAATTGATCTGGAAGATGGCATTATTCTCAATATGTTGAACTATGCTGAAGTTGAACCGATTTTCCTGAATTTGATTGCTGATTATGGCTATCCAGAGGAATTGCATTTACCGCATACCACTTGGCAGCAAAAAATTGCAGCATTACGCGGACGCGTCATGAAGCGTTTGGTCGATGAAGTCACCACTGCGTTTGCAAAACATCATTTTGAAATTTTGACAGGTCAACTCAAAGGTAGCCTATTACAATATTGCTCACCAGATATTGAGGCAGGCATTCAAACGGCGAAGAATCTGGCACGTGACCGAATTTTTGAACATCCTCAAAAATCAGGTTTAGAAATTATTGCCCATCAAAGTCTACAAACCATTCTGGATGCATTTATTCCTTTGACCATGCCGCATAAGACATTAAGCTTTAAAGAACAGCGATTAATGTCAATTTTGCAACATTCAGGCGTAAATCTGCAAAACAACCATTATAATAATATTATGCAAGTCTTGGATATTATTAGTAAGTTCTCTGACCATCAGGCTTATAGTCTGGCGCAAGAGTTGCAAGGAAATAAAATAGGATTCTTTTAAAGGCTTAAATTAAGCTCTGTTAGTCTCTTAAATCACCAACTAAATTGTTTTAAAAAATAGTGAAATTTTACTCATGATCGGATGTTTAATTGGCGAAGTGTTTGCCCTGGAAGCCCCAACCGTATTACTCAACGTGAATGGCGTTGGCTATGAAATCGACACCCCACTTTCAACATTTTGCCAATTACAAAAAGGACAAAAAGTCACGTTATGGACACATTTAGTTGTCCGTGAAGATGCACAGCAATTGTATGGCTTTAGCGATGCGCAGGAAAAAACCATTTTCCGCACGCTACTCAAAGTCAATGGTGTAGGGCCTAAAATGGCACTCGGTATTCTTTCCACCCTGAGTGTTGAATTACTAATTCATACCATTGAACATGATGATGTAAATACCCTGATTAAAGTTCCGGGTGTAGGTAAAAAAACTGCTGAACGCCTAATGATTGAATTACGTGACCGTTTTAAAGCCTTGGCCCATCCTACAGGTGGCTCAAGCAATGCAGCGGCAACGCAAATCCAGTTCATGTCAAACTCACCTGTTGCCGAAGCCGAAGCCGCATTACAATCGTTGGGTTATAAACCTGCTGAAGCACAAAAAGCTGTTGCTGCCGTGAAAGCAGACTATACTGAGTCTGCCGATATTATTCGTGCTGCGCTTAAATCCATGATGAAGTAATAGATATATGCAAGATCGTCTTATTAGCGGAACAGAAAAACCAGAAGATCATTTTGATCGTGCCATTCGCCCTACGTCATTGGCTGACTATATTGGTCAACCTGTAGTCCGTGAGCAAATGGAAATCTTCATCGGCGCGGCTCGCGGTCGTGGTGAGGCCTTAGACCATACCCTGATTTTTGGTCCACCAGGTTTGGGTAAAACCACACTGGCAAACATTATCGCGCGAGAAATGGGTGGCAATTTAAAGTCAACCTCTGGCCCAGTACTGGAACGCGCTGGTGACTTAGCAGCAATGCTGACCAATCTTGAAGAAGGTGATGTTCTGTTTATTGACGAAATTCATCGTCTTTCACCCGTAATTGAAGAAATTCTCTATCCGGCAATGGAGGATTATCAACTCGATATTATGATTGGTGAAGGTCCTGCTGCTCGCTCAATTAAATTAGACCTCCCACCATTCACTTTGGTTGCTGCAACAACACGTGCAGGTCTACTCACCTCTCCTCTACGCGATCGCTTCGGAATTGTACAGCGTCTTGAGTTTTACTCTGTCGAAGACTTAACTCATATTGTTACTCGTTCAGCAAACCTCATGGATGTACCAATCACGCATGACGGCTCAATGGAAATTGCACGTCGCTCACGTGGCACACCTCGTATTGCTAACCGCCTATTACGTCGAGTTCGTGACTATGCTCAAGTCAAAGGGACTGGTGAGGTTACTCAAGACATGGCGCAACGCGCCTTAGATATGTTAAATGTTGATAAAGATGGCTTAGATACATTAGACCGCCGTTATTTGTCTATGCTTTTAGAACGTTTTGAAGGTCGTCCGACTGGGGTTGAGGCTTTAGCTGCGGCAATGGCTGAAGACAGTGGAACACTGGAAGATGTGATTGAACCTTATTTGATCCAGCAAGGCTATGTGATGCGTACTGCACGTGGTCGTATTGCAACCAATATGGCTTATTTACAATTTGGTATGACACCGCCTGAATAAAATTTATTATTAATAAAATACTTTTCATAGTAAAGTAATTAAAATAATTTACAGATTATTCTACTTACCTTACTATTTTATTAAGGATTGAAATGAAAAATAAGTTTTTAACAACAATACTTTATATTAGTCTAGCCTTATTAACAGCTTGCGGTGATGGAGATGATAATCAGACGGATTTTAATGGTAAACAAAAACTGGATTATAAAAAAGTAGAAACAACCGAGATCATCAGTAAGTCCGTAGTAAATCTATCACATATATCAAATAATTCAATACTTTATATCACCGGTATTACACAAAGCATTTATGAGAGAGTCACAAACTTAGATTTTTCTTGTGGAACTGGAACAGTAAAAATAAATAGTGACAACAGTATTACTCTAAATAACTGTAAAAATTTTAATTATCCTTTTCAAGACACTCCATTCTCAGGTACAGTTTCTGGCACAATTCAATCCATTAGTAATAACACTACAGCATCACTAAAAAATGAATTAAAGCTGTCAAATATAAATATTGATTTAAGTGAAAAATCAATCATTTTTAATGGAAAAATAATCCAAACATCATCATCTACTTATGATCTTATTAAGCAGACATACGAAGTTGATCAGTCCACGCTCGAATTAGTAGAAAAACTTGATAATAAAAACCACTATCTATACAACCTAAAAAATTACCAGTTCATCTCAAATTATTACCCATCAAGTAGTCATATAGAAGATTTTACAAAAGGAGAAATAGACGGTGAATTCAACGGCAACATTTTTTCAGTCAATTTTGCTTCTATATTAAATTTTTCAACACTTAAAGATCTTTTGGACTTAAAACCAAGTTCCGCAAATGTTGAAATTACTGATCTCTATAATCAAAGAAATGCTATTTCAATTCATCAAGCTACTAATGGCACAGCGTTAGTTAGTACTTATGCAGATGGAAAACTTGTTCAAACTTTTTCACAAGACTGGAACGAGTTTTAAGCAATTATCACTTTATCCGAATAAGCTCTTTCACAGGGCTTTATTTTTCCCTTCGTCACCAATATGTTATTTATTACTATTTCCATCGCTAGCTCGAAACCCTATCATTCCACCATCGCCCGAAACATACTGAAATAGGTTAAAGGACATGGCAAATCATTTTGAATTTAATATCCGTGTATATATTGAAGATACAGATGCAGGCGGTATCGTCTACCATGCCAATCATATTCGCTTCATGGAACGAGCGCGTACCGAATGGTTGCGTGCAGCCGGCGTAGATCACTACTGGCATCAACAGGACTACAACTTCGTCGTACACCAAATTCAAGTCAAATATGTACGCCCTATATTAATGGATGATTTGATTACCGTTACAGCGCGTGTTATTTCGTGTAAAGCTGCATCTTTTGTATTGCAACAGAATATATATCGTGGTGAAATCTTGCTGGCTTCTGGTGAGGTTGTGTTGGCATGTCTAAACAAAGAATTGATGCCTCGACGCCTTCCTCAAGAAATTCGTGATCTGATTCAAAAAGAATTAGCACAGGACGAAAAATAAACTTTTGGCACAGTGACTTATGGCAACTAATTTAGAATCTTCAATGCACATTTCTGACCTTATTTTACAAGCAAGCCCTGTTGTACAACTGGTCATGCTGATCTTATTACTTGCCTCAATCTATAGTTGGTATGTGATTGCTAAATTGCATATGAGCTTTAAAAAAACGGGGCAAGATGATGAGCATTTTCAAAAAATGTTCTGGTCTGGTGCTGAGCTAAATACCCTATATAACAATGCCCAATTGAACTCTAAACGTAACGGTTTAGAAGATGTTTTTTATCAAGGTTTATCTGAGTTCTTTAAACTTAAAAAACGCAAAGCTGACACAGCTCAAACCATTGAAGGTACTGAACGTATGTTGCGCGTTGGTTTAAGCCGTGAACAAGGCGGCTTAGAGCAAAACCTAGGCATATTAGCAAGCATTGGTTCTGTCGCTCCATACATTGGTTTATTCGGTACCGTTTGGGGCATCATGAATGCCTTTATTGGTCTTGCTGCAGTTGATCAAGTGACTTTGGCCACTGTTGCCCCAGGAATCGCAGAAGCATTAATTGCAACTGCAATTGGTCTATTTGCTGCGATTCCAGCAGTACTTGCATTTAACCATTTTACAGCGAAAGGTGAAGCTATCTATTCAGATCGTGCTCTTTTTGCGGAAGAAATGGTGGCGCTGTTACAACGTCAATCGATTGGAACGGCTCAGGAAGATGCATAATGGCGATTCAACGATCAGGGCGTTTTGAACGCATCAAAAAGCCGCTCAAAAGCGATATGAATGTCGTTCCTTATATTGACGTCATGCTTGTGCTGTTAGTCATTTTTATGGTTACAGCACCGATGATTACCAGTGGAATCAAGGTTGATTTGCCACAAGCCAATAACAATCCAATTGAGTCAAAAGAGCGACCACCAATCGTTACCCTCGGTAGCAATGGCAATATTTATTTAGAATATAAAGAGCATGATAAAAATCAGGTTCTGTCATTTCAAGAGTTAGAAAGTATTCTAAATGATGCTCAAACCCAAGCCGAGCAAGAAAATAAAACGCTGACCGTTTTGGTAAATGGTGATCAATCACGTCCTTATGGTGATGTGATTGCTCTAATGGCAAGTTTACAAAATGCGGGTCTAACTGAAGTAGGCCTGCTGACTAAGCCGTTAGAATAAACTATGAAAAAATTCCAAAAGCCGCCTTTTAAAGAAAAACAAAATGCGATCGCACTAGCTTTTACGCTAGGTATTCATGCTGTGGCTATTGTTGGCTTGTTGTACTTAGGTATGAGCAAACCTCTTGAGCAACCAAAAAAAGTAAAAACGATTTTGGTCAATCCAGATGACTTACCTCAAACAATCGATTATGAAACCACAGCTGAAAATCAAGCCGAAGAGATTCAAAGCCCTATTGTAGATGAAACGTTGCCACAAAATTTACCAGCAACGCCATCACAGCCGACTGAACAACAGCTTGCAGCTGAAAAACAGAAGGCAGAACAAATCCAACAAGAAAAACTAGCTGCTCAAGAACGTCAAGCCGAGGCAGATGCTAAGCGCAAAGCCGAAGCGGATGCTAAAGCAAAAGCCGAAGCAGATGCCAAAGCAAAAGCTGCCGCAGATGCTAAACGTATAGCTGAAGCAGATGCCAAAGCAAAAGCCGAAGCAGATGCTAAACGCAAAGCCGAAGCAGATGCTAAACGCAAAGCCGAAGCAGATGCCAAAGCAAAAGCTGCCGCAGATGCTAAACGTAGAGCTGAAGCAGATGCCAAAGCAAAAGCCGAAGCAGATGCTAAACGCAAAGCCGAGGCAGATGCTAAGCGCAAAGCCGAAGCAGATGCCAAAGCAAAAGCTGCCGCAGATGCTAAACGTAGAGCTGAAGCAGATGCCAAAGCAAAAGCCGAAGCAGATGCTAAGCGCAAAGCCGAAGCAGATGCCAAAGCAAAAGCCGAGGCAGATGCTAAGCGCAAAGCCGAAGCGGATGCTAAAGCAAAAGCCGAGGCAGATGCTAAGCGCAAAGCCGAAGCGGATGCTAAAGCAAAAGCCGAAGCAGATGCTAAACGCAAAGCCGAGGCAGATGCCAAAGCAAAAGCCGAGGCAGACGCGAAAGCTGCTGCTGCAAAACAGGCGGAACAAGAGGCAGCACAGAAAAGAGCTGAATCTAGACGTATTGCCTCAACAGCTAAACGTGATTTCGAACAGAAAATTTACCGTGCTTGGACTATGCCATTAGGTTCATCAGGCCAAAGAGCTAGTGCCCGGGTAACATTAAGTGATAACGGTGCGGTCTTATCTGTTGTTGTGACAGCAAGTGATCCTGATGTTAAAGCCAGTGTTGAAGCAGCGATACGGGCAGCAGCTCCTTATCCGATGCCAGAAGATCCAGATGCAAGACGTGAAGCTCGAAGTTTTACTTCAAATTTCACAGCAAAATAGTAATAAATGGTTAACGTTACATGCTTGTAATAGCACAAAGCATGTAACTATGTTAAATAATCAACAGCCACAAAAAAACGAGAGCAAGTAATTGTAACTATGGAAAAGACTCGTAAGCATCTCATCGCAATTGCCGTTTTTACTGCAATTAGTACTACTATTCCGATGACAACTTTTGCGCAGCTTCAATTGGAGATTGCAAAAGCACCCGAAAAAGCGCCAAAAATCGCTATTGTCCCATTTACAAATGACAATGCGATCTATCCAATTGTCGAGAGCGATCTGAATCGCTCTGGTCGTTTTACCAGTGCGTCACAGAATTTACCTGCAACTGCCAGTATGAATCAGATTCAGGCAAGTGATTGGCAAAATGCGGGTGTTCCATATGTTGTGGTTGGTCAAAGTAAGGCTATAAATGCCAATACTTTTGAAATCCACTATCAGCTTTACGATGTACAAAAACAACAATACTTACTCAATGAGGTTTTGACTGTCCCTGCTGGTCGTGTACGTCAAGCTGGGCATATGATCAGTGATGCTATCTATCAAGCTCTGACAGGCATCCCCGGTGACTTTAGTGGTCGTATTGCTTATGTACTCCGTAATCAAGCAAATCCCGCACAGCGTTACACCTTACAAATTGCGGACACCGATGGTGAACAACCGAAAACCGTACTTTCATCACGTGATCCTATCCTCTCCCCAACTTGGACGCCTGATGCGAAGAAAATTGCTTATGTTTCGTTTGAAACCAAGCGTCCAGCCATTTATTTGCAAGATCTAGCGACTGGTCAACGTGAAGTACTTGCAAGCTTTAGAGGCTTAAATGGTGCGCCGAGCTTCTCACCTGATGGTCAATCGATGTTATTTACAGCATCGATGCATGGTAATCCTGAAATTTACCAAATGAATTTGAATACACGTCAAGTACAGCGCATGACCAATGATACTGCGATTGATACTGAAGCACGTTATTCGCCAGATGGTAAATCATTTATTTTCACGTCTGATCGCGGTGGTTCTCCACAAATTTATCGCTATACCTTTGCAGATAAATCAGTACGACGGCTCACCTTCCGCGGTGCTTTCAATGCACGTGGGACCTTGAGTGCGGACGGAAAAAGACTCGCTCTAGTACATCGCCCAAGTGGAAGTAGTTATAAAGTTGCACTCCAAGATATTAATACAGGGATTACAAATATCTTAACCCCAACCAGCTTAGATGAATCACCAAGCTTCTCACCAAATGGTCAAATGGTTGTTTATGCAACACGCGAAGGTAATCGTGGCTTGCTTTCAATCATGTCTACTGATGGTCGTTTCCGTATGAATTTACCAAGCGAGCAAGGTGAAGTTCGTGAACCGGCTTGGGCACCAAAATAAATTTACTTGATTGGAGAATCACATGAATATGAAATATCTTAGCCTTCCACTCATTGCTGCAACGCTAGTATTTACTGGTTGTGCAAGCCGTAAACCAGCAACAGACATTAGTGCAGGAAATACACCAACAGGTACGACAGTAAGTACTGAAGGTTTGAGCGAAGATGCAGCCTTAAATGCACAAAACTTAGCTGGTGCATCTGCAAAAGGGGTGACTGCTGCAAATAAAGCATTCTTGGCGAAACGCGTTGTTCATTTTGACTATGACAGCAGTGAGTTATCTAACGAAGACTACCAAACATTACAAGCACATGCGCAGTTCTTAGTTGCAAATGCAAATTCACGTGTAGCTTTGACTGGACATACCGATGAACGCGGTACCCGTGAATACAACATGGCATTAGGCGAGCGTCGTGCAAAAGCAGTTGAAAGCTTCTTAGTAACAAACGGTGTAAATCCTCAGCAGCTTGAAGCAGTTAGCTATGGTAAAGAAGCTCCTGTAAACCCAGGTCACAACGAAGCAGCTTGGAAAGAAAACCGTCGTGTTGAGATCAACTACGAAGCTGTGCCACCTTTATTAAGATAAATAAGTTTAATAAAAAATGCTCACATCATGTGAGCATTTTTTATGTTTGAGATGAGGTATCATCATCGTTAGGTTGCATTGATTCTATCAAGTCATGCTTATTAAACTTTTTATATTCAGGCTTTGCCTCATACTCTTTCCAAGCATCCTTGACACATTCTTTAGAAATTTCATCTAAATTAATTGGCTCACCTGCAGTAGGTGTTGCCTCAAAAGTCTTAGTTGACATTTTCGATCTCCAACGTCCTGTTTAATATCCAATCAACATAGCATGTAATGCCATACTTGTAATCATAAAAGCAACATAAATAAAGTAAGATAATTTTTATTTTATAGCGATCTCATCTAGAATAGGCGCATTCTTTTTTATCCATTTCTGACACAGCTAAATTGGAGCTATTAAAAATGTCAAACCTAACTTTGTCTCAATATTTAGAACAACAAAATGGGAATTTGACTCCAGAATTGGCTCAAGTCATCGCAACAATTGCTGAAACCTGCAAGACTATTGATCAAGCATTACAAAAAGGCGCTTTAGCTGGAATTCTAGGAAGTGCGGGCAATGAAAATGTTCAAGGTGAAACTCAAAAGAAATTAGATGTAATTTCTAACGATTATTTAATCGATGCGTTAAAAGTACACCCTCAAGTCGGTGGGTTAGCATCTGAAGAGTTGGACGATTTTACCCCTGCTCAAGAAAATGGAAAATATTTAGTGTTATTTGATCCACTAGATGGCTCTAGTAACATCGATATTAATATGTGTGTTGGTACGATCTTCTCGATCTTGCCCGCAAAAAATGCAGTAACTCAGTCTGCCGACTTTATGCAAGCTGGTATCGAGCAAGTCGCTGCAGGCTATGTTCTTTATGGTCCATCAACCATGTTGGCGCTTACAGTCGGTGCAGGCGTGGTGTTCTTTACTTTAGATCCAAACTCACAGACATTTTTATTGACCACTGAAAATGTACAAGTGTCAGCGGATACTCAAGAGTTTGCAATCAATGCATCAAATCAACGTCATTGGGAAAATCCTGTAAAGCGTTATATCGATGAGCTATTAGCAGGGAAAACATCAGTACGTGAAAAAGATTTCAACATGCGCTGGGTTGCATGTATGGTAGGTGATATTCATCGTATCTTATGTCGTGGTGGGATTTTCCTTTACCCATATGATTTGAAAGATCCGAAAAAAGCAGGACGTTTACGTCTTATGTATGAAGCCAACCCGATGAGCATGTTAATCGAACAAGCTGGTGGTGCTTCTACAACAGGTCGAGTTCGTATTATGGAAATCCAGCCAACTGAGCTTCATCAGCGTGTACCTGTTATTATTGGTTCTAAAAATGAAGTTCAACGTGTAACGAGCTATCATTCATAACTTAATTACTTCGGGCATCATGTCATCTTGATGCCCCCTCGGATGTTCTTCTTATGGCGGTTATCTTTTTAGAATCAAAAGACAATGCAAAAATTAAACATTTGCGTGGCTTAATTGAACTCAATAGTGCTCGAAAAAAACATCAACAAACCGTTTTAGAAGGTAGTCATCTTTGTATTGCATGGTTGCTACAACAGAAAAAAATATTTTCTTTATTTACAACTGAACAAGCGCTTGCACATACAGATCTACAAAAAGTGATGGAGCTACATCAAGGTCATGTTTTTGTGATTAGCGAAGTACTCTATAAAGATCTAAGCACTCTAGGCACGACGCTTCCCTGCTTAGCCATTATTGATCTACCTAAAACAGCATCAACAATTGACTTTGGTGTTGATACCTTAATTTTGGAAAATATCCAAGACCCTGGAAATGTGGGGACATTATTACGTTCAGCAGCTGCTGCCAATATCAAACAAATCATTTGTACGCAAGGCTCTGCAACACTTTGGTCTCCAAGAGTGCTAAGAGCTGGCATGGGTGCTCATTTTAGTTTGAATTGTTTTGAAAACTTTCAGCTCAATGAAATTCTTCCAAAATTTCAGATCCCTGTTTTTGTCACCAGCTCACATAGATCAACGAGTCTATATTCCAAAGATTTGACCCAACCATGCGTATGGATTTTAGGGAATGAAGGTCAAGGTGCAAGTGAGTATGCACTTGAACATGCTCAAGCTGTAACAATTCCTCAACCGGGGGGACAAGAATCTTTAAACGTTGCAATCGCAGGTTCAATCTGCTTTTTTGAGATGGTCCGTCAACGTCTATAAAACGTTAAATTACATTAAAGCCGATTTTTTTGTTGGAAAAATCAATTACACTACAAAAAATAATTGCTTAAGTTGTCAACGCATCCACCATTTTCAACGTTATATGATTAATGAATTGATAATAATGGTGGGTTTCCATGACAGGATTTTCCATCTCTATGGATTTAGCACCGAAACAGGCTCAAACTGGCAACAGTACTGATACCAGTACTGTTGAACAACGTCTTCGTTTTTTTATGCAAGATGTGACTGGTCGTGCGCTTGTAATGATGGAAAGTGCTACACAAGGGCAACAAGGGATCGCAATGGATTTAGTGCAAGAAGCATTTATTTCTTTGCATAAATCATATGCAGATAAAAGTACTGAAGAATGGTACCCTCTGTTCTATACAATCCTTAATAATAAACTACAAGATTGGAGACGTAAGGAAGCACGCCGCGCAAATCCATTTTCTTTATTTAAAAAAATTAATTTAGATGATGATGAAGAAATTACTGATATCATTGATGAATCTACACCGAATCCATTTGAGTTTCTTGATCAAGAAGTCACAATGGATGAAATTCAAGAAGCCATTCATCAGTTACCAGTTCGCCAACAACAAGCATTTATGCTGAGAGCTTGGGAGGGTTTCGACACGATGACCACTGCTCAAATTATGGACTGTAGTGAAGGTAGTGTAAAAACACACTATCACCGTGCAATTCAGGGGCTCCGAGTTGCTCTCGCGCATTTAAATCCACATACGGGAGGATCATCAAATGAATAAAGATGAGTTCACTAAACAAGTGACTTCCAAACTTGATCAACTTGCAAAAGAACAGCAGCACAATAAGCTCATGGTGATGAATCATGTTTTGGATAGTGTCCAAAAGAAACCAACGTCTTATTACAGCATTTGGAAAATGTCTGGTTTTGCCTTAGCTGCTGCAATTACAGGTATTGTGATTTTACCAAACTCTTTACAATTGACAGATAAACCACAAAACCAAGTTGTGATTAATCCAAAACTATCCCCTCAAATGGTTGAAGATATGGAAATGTTAATGGTCTTGGGCGAGGATAAGGTTCGACATGGCAGCTAAAAGATTAGCACTTGTTGTATGTACAGTCGGCTTATTACAGACGAGTTTTGCTGGCTCAGATCGCTTTTGGCCATTTTCCAAGCCAGTTAAAACAACGACAGAAGAAGCATGGGATGATTTATCCCCAGAAGAGCAACGTGCGCTTATAAAGCGATATCAAACGCTTAAAGAGATTCCTAACGATCAAAGCTCTCAACTGCAACAACGCATGGAGTGGTTTACTCAACTCCCCGATGATGAAAAACAAAAAATGCGTGATGTATGGCAGAGAATGAGCACGCAAGAACGCAGCACCTTACGTAAACGCATGCAAAATGCAAGTTTAGAAGAGCGAGTAAATATTAGAGAAGAATATTTAACTAAATATTCTGAACACTAAATAACTTTTGTTTACTAAAAAATAGCGCCATATGGCGCTATTTTTACATTGATCTTACTTTCTAAAACGGCGATAAGCTAACAAGCCAAGTAGACCAAATAATGATAGAAGTGTTGTACTTCCTCCACCGCTATTCGCATTACGTTTATTATCTGTTGTATTAGCCGTGCTTATCACTCTAACTGTACCCACATTTGAGATCGCAGGCGTTGGAAGTTCATTATCATAAACTTGGTAGTTAAATGAAAAGTTAAATTGGTTAAAAGCATTTGCTTCTTTAATATAAATATTCCCACCGTAACATTTTTCCTGTTGATCTGGCGCAGGACAATTCCCCTCTCGATCAGCAGTAATAATCAAATTACTAGAGACATTTGATAAACGGATAGGTAATTCTATGCCCTCAGCATTACGCCAAAAAGCAGGTTTATTTGGCTTTAACTGAGGACCTGAACCATTTTTACCTGTATCACCATCATCATTTGCAAAATCTAGCAAATTCAATGTCGCAGTTTCACTTTGCTTATATTTCAATGTTACAGAAGTATCTTTGACTACAGGTGCAATATTTACAAAAGCAGCCTGTAATAAACCAGACGATGTCACACTCTTATCTATAGAAGTAATCGTATATTTGCAATACTCTTTATCTCCTGCTTGAGTAATGTGATCATCAATACGATACATTATGATCTGTTGCAGGTCTGCATTCCATTCACAAAACAGATTTTTGTCTGTTTCGTCAATATCCTCAACTGCACCATTAATTTGCCCAACCCCAAGTGCTTCAACCTCTATATCATACTGTTCAGGATTAAAAAACTCTAAGGCATTTGCCTTCCCTGCACCCATCGATACTTCTCTTGGTAAAGGTAAACCAAAGTCACGAAGATCTATATAAACTGCACGATATTTAAGTGCATTTTTTCTCTTTTCAGGGTCTGCAAACACATCCAATATTTTTTTATATTGCTCTACACGGAATTTGTAGTAAGTCACAAAGTCTACATTATTTGGTTTTTTTACCAAATCATCAAAGAGATCATATCCTTTTTGATAGTTCTCTAGCATATTACTGATAGAAGTATTTGTTAAATCGGAAATATCTCCTGCTGTTAATCGCATTAACTCGACAGAGCCAATGTCACAGGTATTTCGAGATGCTGGATCATAATGTAATACTCCATCTGTCACTCGGGCCAAGCCACGTTGATCCATTAAGCTACAAGCGATTACACCGGTATCCACCAAATCTTTTATTTTCTCATCCTCCTTGATTACACCCTTATTATTATTAATTGGATAATATAAAGGCAAGAAAGCAGTATAAGCTGATGCTGGAATCTGGCTACTTAAATATAGAGTTATAGGTTTTCCAGTAATATCAATATTTGTTTCTTTTGTTGTATCTTCACTATAAACCTCATCAGGTAAATCACAACGATTCTTACCTGAACGTGCAAATGCATTATAACTTGCAACTAAACCTACTCTTTTTTCTTCTTTTACATTACCCAATAAATAACGACAAGCATAGGTATTTTCATCACCATTATAACCAATAATATTTAAGTTAAGTCGCTTTGTACCCAGCTTATCGTACAGCAGAGTCGTAAATGCATTATTCTGAACAATGGTATTATTCTCTAATGTTAAACGACTCAAAGTACTTAATACGCTAGAGCTATTACCCGTTGTTGTACCTGCTTCTGCATCCCCTGTAAACTTGATAAGATTTCCATTTGACGAGTTCGCTATATTCTTAGCAATCGTATTAGATTCCAGCACAACTGTTGGCTCCCCAACAAACTCAAACATACTCTTAGAACTAGCTAGACCATTTCCAATTAGGCTACTTGAATTAATTGTAATATTGCGCTGAGTGTAGCCCAAATCATTTTTATCATGCATTGCAAGCACACTTCCAATAGGTGCCTTATTACCCTGAATCAAACTCTTCGATATATACAAACTACTTGCATTGCCAGCGAGGTAAATCGCCCCTCCTGCTTGGCCAGCATTAGATTTTAATATCTGGCTACTTTGCAAAGATACATCACCGCCAGCATAAATCGCTCCGCCAAGACCCGACGTTTGCCCACCTTCTAGAATTAAATTACTCAAGAGTAAACTTTTTTGTGAAAAAGCCGTATTAAAAATACGTGAGTTTTCTGCCTTTATTGTTGTTTGTAATGGAATTTGTGCTGGATACTGGCTAGTTACGTCATTCAATAGCACATTTCGCTCATCCCAATCTACAGGGCTCGCCCCTAAAATAGTAATATCTGTTTGAGGAGTGAGTTCACGCTTTAAAGTATAGGTACCTTTTTCCAGCTGAATTCTTTTTTGCGTACCAGTTGATGTGTCTTTTATTACACATCCACCATAAGGCGCACGTCGTTTAGCTGTTTCCAACGCTTCTCGTAGTGAACATGCCTTTGGATTCTCACCATCTTCATCAGCAAATGTTGTGACTTTAATAGGTTCATTACTTGTAGCCGCAATTAATGACATCGAAGCCAACACCATAGTTGCCAAAACTGCTTTCTTATAATTTTTCATCTCATCATCCTTGATTATGACTTAAAACGACGTAATCCAATTAACCCAAGTAATGCTAAAATCGCACCAAATCCTATACTCCCTCCACCCGTATTTACCGTCTTACTTTTAAAATTATTGTTTGGCTCTTGCACAATATTTGTTAGAATTTCAATATATTGAGTAGAAATATCATTAAAACGAGTTGTTGTGGTCATAATGCGCATTTTAAACATATCAGCTCCATGCCAACTACTAAATGGCACATAAGTGACATTACCATCTTGATCTAATGAAATCGTTCCCTTTGATGGTGTTTGATTCTGTACAATCTCTAAACAACCATAGCGCCATGCTTGTCCATCTGAGCGCTTACCTAATATCTTTTCACATGTCGCAGGGTCAAGTAACTCTCCATCGACTAAACTTTCAGAGATATTAAATTTTGCAATGTCATTGAAAAAAATATCCTGTCCTGCAATTGGAATATTACTACGATCAACGACCAGCTCTATCGCTCCCATATCACACAGTTCAGTATATCCAGTACGGCTTACGCCTCGCTGATCTGTTCTTTCACAATTTGCTAAACTAAAGTTCGTGCCATCACTATAAATACGCCCTTTATTAACAATAAGTGAATCAGACAAACGATTATATGAAGCCAATAAACGTGGCTTGAAAAAACCTAACATCTGATCTTTAGGTGTATTGTATGGGCATAACAAACCATCTGCAGGTGGTGCATCACAGATTCCCAAATCATCCTTTCCAGCAATCAGTTTGTTATTTCCTATCATAAAATTAGGCAAACGGTCGGTCGGATTATGATCGCATTCAACTGTTGTTAAATTACTCTGCACCACAGTTGTATCATTCGTTGTTGTTGTACAGTTTTTATTACCATTTTCAACAATAATACTGTTGGAGATATAAGAACTAGGATACTCCTTAACTTCCTCTTTTGTTTCTCCATCCTCAGTAATCGTTGTTGTTACTTTTCGATTTAATGACTGCAGATACAGCCCAGCTGCGTTTTTGATTACTGTCAAATTATTTAAAATCATACCTTCGCGAATATTAGCGACATGACCACCTTTATTGTGAAAAATCGTACTATTTGTGATTCCCGCATCTCGATTTTGCAAAGCAGTACCAATCGTTTGATCACTTAAACCCGTTTGGACGAATAGTAACGCCCCCTCTGGATTAGATAAACCTTCATTATCCCGAATCACAGAGTGTGAAATCAAATAGCGAGGCATTTCACTGTAAATAACAGCACCTTGGTCAGCTTTATTGTTCTTAAAAATACTGTTTTGAACAACCACTCTTCCTGCTGTCTTTTGCGTATCTGATAGCGTACCTGCGTTATAAATTGCACCGCCTCTAGTTGCATTACCCCCTATTAGACGGGAATATTCAATTCTTAGATCTTCACGATTTAGAATTAAGCCCCCAATGTTGTTTAGTCGCTCTGATGCCCCTTTAAGGTCGAGGTCTTTTAAATTTACAACAACTAATGCATCTTCAACACTACCATCATCGATTTCAAAGATACGATAATTCCCATTTACAGTGATCTTGGCATTATTGAGACCTCTTGTACTATCATTAAAATCAGTACTAGCTTGCGTCGCGATAGTCATTGGAGCAGAGATTTTTAATGTTGAGTTCAGCTTATATTCTTGATCTCGCTTCAATATGATTGTCGAGTTAGAGTCTTTATTACCACATCCGTTGTAGCCATTTTTATATTGATCTTCAGTTCGATTATTTAAAAAGAATATAGCTTCACGTAATGAACAAACGGAATCATTTTTGTCTTCATCCACTAATGTCGTAACAAGAATATCTGCTGAATATGCATGTCCAGTAATCGCAAATAAAGCACAGGCAAGCGTCCGCTTGAGCATACCGTTCTCCTTCTATTTTCATTTTTCTAGGTATTGCAAAAATCCGATTTTGCAACCACATCCTTTGTGCGTACTTTGTCACAGCTCTCGAAATTACTCAAGAAATTTTATGCTATTGGCGATATTCATCAATCAATGCATAAATTTGTTTCAATGTGGTGTTAGATAGCTTGGTTTTTTCACCTTTTAGCATTTTTTCTAATTGAGCCAATGTCTGTAAAAGAATTGAAGCTTGATGAGGACCATTGTGCAATAAGTAGTCCACAATTTGCTGATCAAAATGAATGCCTCGACGTATCATCACAGATTGTAGTAATGCCTGTCGATCAACAAAAGAGCTTCCATTTGGCGCTTTTACGCTCACAGCCTGTGTCAATCTTGATTGCAAATCAGGAAGCTCTAATTTCAATTCAATCGGCGCTACTCGAGATGAGAATACTAATTGCCCCTCATGGTTATTCATCAAATGGAAAACTGCTTTTTGCCAATGAGGCACTCCACTAATTGCATCAATATCATCTAATGCCACTAAATCATAAAACTCTAAAGCAGTAATCGCTTCAATTGGTGCATCTAATAAAGCCAGCAAAGAAACCTTTATGGCTGGACGCCCCAGCTCTAGATATGAATCACAAATCGCTGATAATAAATGGCTTTTTCCTGTTCCAGCACCACCATAAATATACAGACGGCTAACCAACCCTGTATGTAGTTGTCTCACTGCATCAACTACAGGTCCCCAACCCGGCCCCGAAAAATCACTAATTCGGGCATCCAGTTGTGGTTCAATATCCAGTTGTAATTGACGCATAGAGTTAATTTGTTCCCCGCTTACTTGGAGTCATCTTTTAGATTAGAAGTCTCTGTATCTTGAGAGTTTTTTATTTCAAGATCAAGCTCTACTTGATCGGTTTCAACACTGACATGTTGTGGCGTACTTTCAACGACAACCATTTCTTGGGGGATTCCATAGAATCTGCTTTTTTCATAATTGTCTCGAGCATGTCTGAGTAATACAACAATCACCGCTGCAACAGGCAATGCGATCAACATTCCAAGAAAACCTGCGAGTTGCGCACCAGCTAAAACAGCAAATACTACCGCAACTGGAGACAAACCAATTTTATCTCCGAGTAGGAAAGGTTGAAGAATATAGCCTTCCACCATTTGCCCAACAAGAAAAACAGCTCCAACCAAAAGCAGTTGTGTCCAATCTAGTCCAAACTGAAATAAAGTTGCTATAACTGCAGCAATAATCCCAACGGCAAAACCAAGATATGGAATGATACTTGCCAGACCTGCGACCATCCCTATAATCAGCCCCACTTCTAAGCCAATAAGTTGCAGTCCTACAGCATAGATCACCCCTAATAAAAGCATCACTAAAAACTGACCTTTTACAAACGCACCTAATACACTATGGCATTCGCGGATAATTTTTAAAGTAGATGCTTCATATGGACGTGGAATCAAGCGACGTAAACTTTGCAGCATTCTTTCCCAATCCAAAAGGAAATAGAAAGAAATAATCGGGATCAAAATAATAATCCCACCAATTTGGATAAAATTTAGACCTGATTGTGCAAGACGTAGAGCAAAGGTTTGAATGCTATCTGAGCTATAATTTGTTTGTACATATTCCATCACGACTTTTGAGATTTGATCAGTGTCAATTTCCATTGGAACCAAATCAAAAGTTTCAGACATCCAAGGTAGAAACGTTGCATTTACCCAATGAATACCTGCTGGAATGCTATCCCGAGCATAAATCAATTGTTTCCATACAAGAGGAGCCAGGAACCATAAAACAACGGTTAGTGTCACACCAATACCGATAAATACCACACTAATCGCTAACCAACGTGGTAGCTTGATCTTCACTAAGACGTCAACCAGTGGACTAAAAAAATATGCAATCAAAAACGCACCAACAAACGGGATCACAATCGGCTTGAGTAGATAAAGCACCCAAAGCAATAATGCGATCCCAGCGAGGATAAAGATACGGCGGAGTACCAGATCTTGCATAAAATTTAACCTTTGTTCGTGTAATCGTTATAAATGGAAAAAATTTTTAATAAAGATAGCATTTTCGAGCATAAATAACATAAGAGTTTCGTATATTCAGGTTATAATCTGCCGCCAATGCGGAGACTTCACTATGAGCAACTCAACTTCTACCCCAAATACTGGTTTAAGCTACAAAGATGCGGGCGTCGACATTGAAGCGGGCGACGCACTGGTCGATCGTATCAAATCTGTCGCAAAACGCACCACTCGTCCTGAAGTCATGGGCGGTCTTGGTGGTTTTGGCGCACTATGCAAAATTCCAAAAGGTTATGAAGAGCCTGTATTGGTTTCAGGAACTGACGGCGTAGGTACAAAATTACGCTTAGCCCTCAATCTCAATCGTCATGACACAATTGGACAAGATCTTGTCGCAATGTGTGTAAACGATTTACTGGTTTGTGGTGCAGAACCTTTATTCTTCTTAGATTACTATGCAACTGGACATTTGAATGTAGATGTTGCAGCAAACGTTGTAACGGGTATCGGTAAAGGTTGTGAGCTTGCTGGTTGCGCACTGGTCGGTGGTGAAACTGCTGAAATGCCGGGTATGTATGAAGGTGAAGATTACGACCTTGCTGGTTTCGCAGTAGGTGTCGTTGAACAAAGTAAGATCATTGACGGCACTAAAGTCAAAGCCGGTGATGTTTTGATCGGTGTAGCATCAAGTGGTGCTCACTCAAATGGTTATTCATTACTACGCAAAATTTTAGATGTTAAGAATGTAGATTTAACTCAAATCGTTGATGGTCGCCCACTCGCTGATGTTGCAATGGAACCAACGCGCATTTATGTAAAACCTGTTTTAGAACTGTGCAAACAAGTTGACGTGCATGCAATGGCACATATCACAGGTGGTGGTTTACCAGGTAACCTTCCTCGCGTTCTTCCTAATGGCGCACAAGCTGTCATTGATGAATCAAGCTGGGAATGGTCTGAGTTATTCCAATTACTACAACGCGAAGGCAATGTAGAACGCTTCGAAATGTATCGCACATTTAACTGTGGCGTTGGTATGGTCATTGCGGTTGATCCTAGTGAAGCAGATAAAGCAATTGAAGTCTTAAATGCACAAGGTGAAAAAGCTTGGAAGATTGGTCATATCCAAGAAAATGCTGAATCTGTTGAAGGCGCTGACGAAAAAATTCGTGTGATCTTTGCATAATGAGAATTGCGGTCCTTGTCTCTGGCAACGGTAGCAACCTACAAGCCCTGATAGATACTAATCTGTCAGGGCAAATCATTGGTGTCTTATCCAACAAAGCTGATGCTTATGCATTACAACGTGCCGAAGATGCCAATATTGCAACCGCAGTCATTTCACATAAAGACTTTCCAACTAGAGAAAGCTTTGATGAAGCTATGCATCAACAATTGATCGCATGGCAAGTTGATTTAGTCATACTTGCAGGTTTTATGCGGATTTTAACACCAAACTTTGTCAGTAAATGGCAAGGTAAAATGTTAAATATCCACCCTTCTCTGCTGCCTTTCTATAAAGGTGTTAATACACATCAACGTGTGTTAAATACTGGAGATCGCTTGCATGGTTGTACGGTTCATTTTGTAACAGCAGAATTAGATGCTGGTCAAAGCATTGCACAATCTGCAATTCAAGTCAGTCTAAATGACACGGTAGAAAGCTTAGCGCAACGGGTACACCAACTTGAGCATTTCATTTACCCTCAAGTTGTACAATGGTTTTGTACGGGTCAGTTAACTTGGAAAAATGGTCAAGCCTACTTCAATCAAAAACCATTAACTCAACCCATTCAGTTTGCACAATGGTGATTTAACCATAACCAGCAAATTCCGATTTGCTGGTTAATGCTGTCCATTATCTCTTAACAATTAAGCTTTTGACCTTATCTACCGTTTCCAATGGATGTTCTAAGGGGAACATATGACCACCCTCGACAACTGAAAAAGGAATACCTAATTTCTTTTGTGCAACTTGAGGAAATTTTTCTTTTAAGAAAACACTGTCACGACCAACCACTAAATGGACTGGAACGGGCGGTTTTGGCATCGGCAACCACCACATCGAAGGTGTAGTTCTAAATAATCCAACTTCATCCGCTTTGGGAATCGTCAATGTCACCCCACCTCTTTGCGGATCATTGGTTAATGCATAGTCAATATACGCTTGAAAACAGTCAGGATCAAAATGTTGGTAGAAACCTCTTGAACCAAGCAATTCGGCAGCTTGTTCACGTGACTCCCAATGATCTCGACGGCGAGCCGATAGACCTGCTGGAGTGATCTTGTCGACTAGTTTAGGCTTAAAAATTTTAGCCAGATGAAAAACAAAAGAAGCCTTACCAATAATTAAAGGTGGATCCAGCATAATCACTTGAGAAAATAACTCAGGACGACGATAAGCTGCCATCAATGTCAGCACCGAACCTAAAGAATGTCCTAAACCAATCACCTGTCGCCCTTGTGCTTGTTGCACAACACTATCAATTACTTGGTCTACCAAATGTGACCAGCCATCTGTTATTGGATAACGCTTATCTGTTCCAATCTCAGCAACATAAATAATGTCGTAGTGATCTTTCAATTGCTGAAAAAGTTTTTGATAAACTTTAGAGGGAACACCATTGGCATGGGCAAAATGAATAATAGGTTTCATGACAGTCTTTTAAAGTTTACTGAGATATAAATTATCTTCCACTTAAACAGTCTAGCAACTGAAAAGGAAGAACTGAGTAGTTATTTTTTATAAAATTCAGGGCTGCAAATAATTACATCCCTGAATTTAAAACATTTTTAAATAAATTATTGTATTTTTGCGTTTTGTTGAGTCTGTAGTTGATCTGCGAGTGAACTACTAATTCCCTCACCAATCTTTGCACCCATGCGCCCTAAAATAGACTCGAATGGATTGCGCTGAACAGTATAATCAACTTTTTGGCTCACATTGAGATCACGCATTAATGTCGTCATACTACCGTTACGGTCTGCAACACCTAAAGCAACTGCCTGTTCACCTGTCCAAAATAGACCTGAAAAAATCGCAGGATCATTTGATTTCAAACGCTTGCCACGCCCTTCTTTAACTGCATTAATAAAATGAGCATGCACATTGTCCAGTACAGATTGCACATGTTGTTTTTGGGCTGGATCGAGAGGTTTAGTCATACTCAAAATATCTTTATTGCTACCTGAAGTTAAGGTACGGTCCTCTATTCCAAGTTTTTGAGCCAACCCACTCAAGCCATAATTTGGCATAATGACACCGATTGATCCCACTAAACTCGATGGATTTACAATGATCTCATCTGCTGCTGAAGCAATATAATAAGCACCCGATGCGCCCATATCACCAATCACAGCATAAACCTTTTTATCAGGATGTTGCTTCTTCAGGTAACGGATTTCTTGCCAAATTTCGTCAGATTGGACAGGAGAGCCACCTGGAGAGTTGATATTTAATGCAACCGCTTTGCTGCCGCTTGACTCAAATGCACGTTTAAGCGCCTTATTTGTATCTTCACTATTAACAGTAGATGCACCACTAGAAGAATCGATTGTTCCAATAATATCGACTACAGCCAAATGATCGCTTGTGATATTCGTGGTTGTTTTCGTCGAAGATGTTGAACATCCCTTACCCATTGCAATCAACACGAAAAGTAAGTATGCAAAACCTAGGAATTTAAAAAAGATACTCCAACGTCGACTACGACGCTGCTCTTCGACAGAAGCCAACACAGCCTTTTCTAAAATCTGCCATTCTTTGCCTGTCACATTATTAGGATTTGTTGGTTCATTTTGTGGTTTTGGTGGCCAATCGGACATAAGACTCCAATCCAATATATTTTAAAGTGGCTTTATTATATACGCTGATCTGGGCAAAACTGTTTAAATAACTTATCTTAACTTATAATTATTTTTTACCTTATAATTTCCCTTTGTAATTTTTCACATTTTAAATTCATGACTCAATCAAAATCTAGCAACACCAGTTACCGTCTAATCAAACTTTTGAGTCGTCAACCGATTCAATTAGGACGTTTCTTTGCGCGTATGCTTGCTGGATTACTCACGAGTTTACAACTTTCCAAGCTATCGAAAATTATTGGGTTGAATATACAAATTGCATTTCCTGAGATGGATCAACAACAAAGACAACAGTTGACCAGAAAAGCAATTCAAAATGAATTAACTTCATACTTTGAGTTTTTAAGCATTTGGGGAGCTTCCAATCAGAAAAATATTCAACGCATTCAAAATGTTTATGGTGAGCAATATTTACATGAGGCGTTGGCTGAAAAAAAAGGGGTTGTGCTCGTGGTACCCCATTTTGGCACATGGGAAGTGATGAATGCTTGGCTTTCTCAATACACACAAATGACGATTCTCTACAAACCTGTTAAAAATCCTGATGCAGATCGTTTTGTGAGAGAAGCACGTAGTCGTGAACAGGCTCATCTTGTCCCAACTGATGAAAGTGGTGTCCGCCAGATATTTAAAGCATTAAAACAAGGTGGTACAACTGCAATCCTGCCCGACCACACGCCTGATCATGGCGGAGAGATGATCAATTATTTTGGCATTCCCCTCGCCTCAAGTAGTTTGAGTGCAAAATTAATTCAAAAAACGAAAGCAAAGGCACTACTCATTTATACCATGCGAAACGAACAAGCTGGCTTTGACATGTTTATCGAACCCATTAATCCTCAAATTTACCAAGGTAGTGCCGAAGACGGAACATTGATTATCCATCAAACTTTGGAACAATTAATCAAACGCCACCCTGAACATTATCACTGGAGTTATAAACGTTTTAGTGCAAACAAAGAATTAAAAAGAATTTATGATATAGATGAAAATGAAGCTTTAATAAAAGTGGCAGAAGTTCGTCATTCAACTCAACAAGCATCAATTACTTAGGCTATTTTTGGATAACCATTTTCTTTGCTGTCGATGTTGTAGCAGCACCCCATCCTGATTATTAATCATAAAACTGATCGTGCCTGTATCAGCGGTATTTAATATGGGAATATTTAAGTGCTGCAATCGATTTAAGACCTGCTGGCTGGGATGACCGTAACGATTATTAAACCCCGCCGAAGCAATTGTAAGTTGGGGCTTGAGGGTTTCCAAAAATTCGTAAGCAGAGCTATGCTTACTCCCATGATGACCAAGAATTAACACATCCACTTTTAAATCTGGATATTGTTGTAGCAATTTATATTCCGTTTCCCATCCTGCATCCCCCATAATCAAAAAGTTCTGATAAGGCTGAGCATCTAAAAATTGCACATAGAGCACACAAGAATATTCATTTTTCTGATCTTTCGCATAGCTCAATTCGTGGGGTTGGGGAAATAAAATTTGGATGGTCATATTGGGAAATGACCATTTTTGCCCTTGGTGGCAAAATGAAAAATTTTCTTTAAATTGCATTTTTTCATGCTTTTCATTTGATTGAACCAGATCAATTTCAAAACGATTTTGAATCGACGTAAATGCCCCACTATGGTCTTGATCCAAATGTGTTAATACTACATGTTCAAGTCGCCGAATTCCCTGTTGACGTAGAAAAGGAATAACCACTCGCTCCCCCATACTGAATTTAGCTTCATCAAATGATCCACCAGTATCAATCAAGATATTACCTCTTGAATGTTGTACTAGGATTGCTTGTCCTTGACCAACATCCAATATATGCAATGCCTCTGATTGAGCTTTTACACCCCATAATATCGGTAGAAAACAAACCCCCGCCCAAAATTTTGGAATAACACCTCTAGGCAAAAACAAAAGAAACATACCAAGGATTACACTTAACATCATCCAAGGAGTAAAACTTATCCCATACAAATGAGGGGAAATCGATTGGAGTACATTTAGAATCAGCATTAAAAAAGACAAAAGCACATCGTTCATTTGAAATAACCATTGCCCCAATATAGGAATGATTAACCAAATACATGCCGCAAGAATATCTAAAGGGACAATACAAACACTTAACAAGGGAATTGCAATAAGATTGGTTAAGGGCGCGAACCATGAAACTTGCTGAAAGAAAATTAAAACCAAAGGCAATAAAGCGACAAATATTTTCCATTGCGATTCAATCAGAAGGTGTCCACCCCAGATAAATTTTTGCTTGAATGTTAAATTTACATTTTGTGGTAACTGTAGAATGGTTTGATAAATTCTTAGCAGAATAAAACAAGCACCATAAGATAACCAAAACGCAGCAGATAAAATGCTAAATGGATCTAAAACTAATAATAAGCTCGCACTGTAAACCAACACACTAAATGCTTGAATCGACTGTCTCAAGCACATAAAAATACTTACAATACTGACGGTTAGTAAGGTCCTCATTGCTGGAATCTCAAAACCAACAAATGCCACATATAGCAAAACACTAAATATGAAAGGAATTAATAACAATAATTGTCGAGGATATTTCAAATAAATGTTTGGACAGTAGTGTTGAATCAATTTTTGTAATAACCACGTCAGCATCAATGCAAATACCAACACATGTGGTCCAGAAATTGCCAATAGATGAGAAATTCCAAGTTGTTGAAATTGTTGTTTTACATCATCAGATAACAGGCTTTCATCGCCAGTGAGTAAAGCCAATAACAAACCTTTGTGTTGAAATGTTGAAGCCTGTAGCATTTGTCGAAAAGCGAGACGCTTTTTTTCAACAGCTAATAAACATTTAGCCCAGTAAGATTGTTGTTGCTGCAAATGACGATAATACCCAAGATCATACAGCTCATCTTCATGGATGGGCTGGATATTTCTCACAGAAAATCCTGACTGCACATTTTGTTGTAAAAACCATTTTTCCAGATCGAATGCACCAGGAACAGCATAACTATGGGCAGGTCGTATCTGACCAGATATACGATAATAATGTCCCAATTTAAATTCTGGTGTTACCTTAGCTGCATCCTTCTCTTTGCTTAAATGAAGAAACCAATCCACACTTTGCACATGTCGATTTAAAACCTCGGCAATCTGTTTCTCACCATTTTCATTGAGTTCACTGATCTTTTTCACATAGACAATGGCTTCAAATGGTTCAATACTTTGCTCTTTAAAAATAAGTCGTTGTTGTAATTGAATATCAGCGTAATGATAGCCTGCGCAAAATAATGCCCAAGTCGTGCTGATTAAAAGCAAGGCTTTGTAAGCAGGATGATGAAAATACTGTTTTTTCCAATAAAATCCAAAACCAAAGATTGCAATCGCAATAATCAACCAAAACCACCATGTGGTTGTAATAATAGGAATATTAATTCCCATGAGTGCGACGCCCGCTACCCACCCCAATAAAATAATTTTTAACATCAATGATAAGTTTAATTTTGTTTTTCTATGGGCAAAATTAAAGCCCTTTTTCAGGGCTTTAACAAGAGCTTAAGTCAATAATTTACGATTGTTCAATCCATAAACCATCTTGCATATGTAAAATTGAATCTGCCGATTGAGCCAATTGCTCATCATGGGTCACAATTAACATCGCCATGTTGAGTTCATTTTTCAAATCCGTCAATAATTCAAAAACACTCAGTGCCGTTTTCCGATCCAGATTACCTGTCGGTTCATCCGCAAGTACAACAGCAGGCTTAGTTACCAAGGCACGAGCAAGTGCTACGCGTTGACGCTCACCGCCAGATAACTCACCAGGCTTGTGGTCCATACGATGTGACAAACCCACGCGGTCCAATAAGTACTCAGCTTGAGCTTTAGCAGACTTATATTGCACATCGCCACGGAACATCAACGGCATCGCTACATTTTCTAAAGCTGAAAACTCAGGTAACAAATGATGGAACTGATAAACAAAACCTAAATATTGATTTCGCTTGAAACCACGGTCAGCTTCACCCAAATTATCAAAACGCTGTCCTTGCAAGAACACTTGACCTTGTGAAGGTTGCTCTAAGCCACCTAATACATGTAATAAAGTGCTCTTACCAGAACCACTCGCTCCAACAATTGAGACAAACTCACCCGCATTCACTTGAAGCGATAAACCTTTGATGACTTCAACTTTACTTTTGCCATCATCAAAATGCTTATAAATTTCTTTAGCTTCTAAAACAATCTTACTCATAGCGCAGTGCCTCAGCAGGTTGAACTTTGGCTGCACGTAATGCAGGATAAATCGTTGCCAAGAAACTTAATAACAGAGACACAATCACGATCACAACCACATCTTGCCATCTGAGATATGAAGGTAAGTAATGAACAAAATATGCATCAAATAGATTTAGCCCTAAAACGGTATTAAACCAAGAGATGATGTCGCTGATTGTCAGTGCTAAAGTAACCCCTAAAATTGTCCCTGCGATCGTTCCAATAACACCGATCACCGTACCCTGCACCATGAAAATTTTAGTGATCATGGACGGCGAAGCACCTAGCGTTCTTAGAATAGCGATATCTGATTTTTTATCAGTAACCACCATCACCAATGATGAAACGATATTAAATGCAGCCACAACAATAATCAGAAATAGAAGTAGACCGACCAATGTCTTTTCCATTTGAATCGCATTGAATAGATTACCGTGGGTATATGTCCAGTTTGATGCGTAAAAATTGCTCGGCAATTCACTTACAATTTCATTTGCCACTTTAGGCGCTGCAAAAATATTGTCTAACTTTAAACGAATACCCTGTGCACCATCTGGTAACCGTAATAAGGTTGAAGCATCATTCAACGCAATGTAACCCACCATTGAGTCTACTTCTGCACCCACACTAAAAATACCGACAATCTTGAAACGTTTAAAACGTGGTACTACACCTGCTGGTGATGGTGTTGCCTCTGGCAGAACCAAAGTGACATTGTCATTTAGCCCCAAACCCAGTGCATCCGTCATGTCCTTTCCAAGAACAATACCAAACTCGCCTTTTTGTAAGGCATTTAGATTACCTGTCACCATATGGTCTTGGATGATTGAAACCTGTTTTTCATATTCAGGTTCAATGCCCGTGACCATAATCCCCGCAACCTGCCCATGAGCAGTCAACATCCCCTGCAATTGAGTAAAAGGCGCTACACCAGTGACATGTGGATGACTCTCAACTTTTTTTGCAAGTTCTGGCCAATCTGTTAAAATTTGAGTAGAAGAAACAGTAGCTTGTGGTACCATTCCGAGGACACGAGTTTTTAATTCTCGATCAAAACCATTCATAACAGATAAAACTGTAATGAGAACAGCGACGCCTAGAGTTAAACCAATCATGGAAACCAAGGCGATAAAAGAAATAAAATGATTACTCCGCCGAGCACGAGTGTATCTCAACCCTATATACAGCGAGATTGGCTTAAACATACCATCTAGTCCGAGGTGATTTATTATGGAAAATGCACAACATCATCTTGTTGACGACAACACCGAACGTCGTGTGATGTCTCGTATTGATGCTGTGTTGAGAATCAACTATCAAATCATTCCAGATGATGTCGCACTGAATGATCCTTATGACTCTCATTTTGTATTACCGCGCTATTTTCTACTACTTGCTGAATTAGATCAATTTGATCATGCATTTCGCTACGAATTAGAACAATTAAATGAAAAAGATCAACAAATTGCTCGCATCTTATCCCTTTTTAACCAAAAACTAAATCTGATTACAGGCTCTTTTTACGACAATATCGTACAATCTCAATTGTCTGTACCAGAACAAGTCAATTTTTCGGAAAATGGTTTAAGTTTCTGCAGCGCTCAGGATATTAACGAAGGAACTTATATTCATATTACTTTGAGTCATCCTGAAAACTATTTTCATATCGCTGCGACCGCACAAGTTGCTCATAGTACAGCAGATGAGCAAGGTAAATTCCGTATTGGCGCGTATTTTATTACTTTAAATCCTCAAGACCGTGCAAAACTTGCGGCAAGTATTAAGCAAGCACAACAAGATGAAATCAACACTTAATTCAAGCCATTAATTTCAAACTCTTAATCGTCGATGGGTGCTTAAATCTTTATAAAAATAAAGCAATAAGCCAAATAAAATAATACTGGCACCGATAAAGACTTGGGCTGACAATTGTTCCTGATTAAGATAAGCGCCTATCAGAATTGCGAGCATCGGCGTCATAACAGTCGTTAAAGATAATGTGGTCGCTTGTAAGTTTTGAACCAGCTTAAAATAACAAAACATTGCAATCAACGAAGCCATGATTACCGTATAGGTCAATGCCAATAACGATTTTGCTGAGGGAATCTGAGTTGGTGCGAATTGCCAGATCCAAGGCAATAATAACAAGGCAAAAAATGTCGAAACTAAAATCGAACCTGTTGCTTGTGCCATGGGTTGTACAATGGCATTGATCTTTTTCACCCAAAAGATAGAGAGCGAATAAGAAAAAACACTGAGTAACATCAATAAAATTCCAAGGGGTTGTACATGTTTTTGATTCCCACTCAGACAGATCATCGTTAACCCAATAATTGACGTCCCCATCCCCACCCATTGTAGAGTTGCTAATTTTTGTTGAAAGCCAAATCGTCCAATTAAACCTGCCATAATCGGTGCTAGACCAAACATCAATGCAATTAGACCTGAACTTAAATAAGCCGTAGCTGCATAAGTAAAAACTTGCGAACCAATTAAACTGAGTGACCCAGCGATATAGCTCAACCACGCCAACTTATGCATTGGAAACTTTACCCTTAAACAAAGTAGCACCGTAATTGCCAAGGGTAATGCAATCAAAAAACGTAACAGTAATGCCCACATTGGATGTAGATCAGACACACTCCAGACGATTGCTAATGGTGTTGAAGCCCAAATAAAGACGAGTAGCCCATAGGTCAGCATTAAATTAAGTCGAGATGGCATAACGTGCTCAACCAGCGGTTTTACGTTTTTGTTTTAGGATTGTTTGGTCTAAAGCACTCGAAAATTCGCGTTTATCTCGCTCTGAAATTGGTGGAGGGCCTCCCGTTTGTACACCTGCACCGCGCAAAGTATCCATAAAATCACGTAAATGTAATCGAGCTTTGACATTGGCAGTGGTATAGATCTCACCTCGAGGGTGAATTGCAATTCCACCCTTTTCAATCACTTGAGCTGCAAGCGGAATATCTTGTGTAATGACAATGTCATGCTCTTGCATACGATCTACAATTTCTTGATCAGCGCGATCTGCCCCACTCATCACTTGAATTGATTTAATACGGATCGAAGGTGTAATCCCTACATTTTGATTGGCAACAAAAGTGACTTCGAGTTGATAACGGTCCGAGGCACGTAAAATTACTTCACGTAAGATTTTTGGTAAAGCATCCGCATCTACCCACAGTTTAAATGGCAGCACGTTGGCAAGCGCTCTCAAGAATAAAAATATAGTTTAGCAGATTACAAGAAAAGTAGAGTTAAGATGATAGGCTAATCCTAGGGTTTCACCGTTTTGGGCCATTAAAATAAAAACCAATTAATTTTCGTAGAATTACATATCCAGACTTGAAATATGGTAGTTACCCTCGATTAAATAGATTAAGTTCAATCTTTTTGCATCGTGCTTTATGAAAAATCAAAACAGTCCAGAAACCATTACAATTCAAGATCAAAATTTCGGTAATCATGCTGAGCATTGGAATCTGTTAACAGATACCCCCGAAACTGATGTTCCCAAATGGTTAGGATTGGCGTTGGATGCACCTGTCATGCCGATGGGACTGTGTGAAAATGAACAGGAAATGGATCAATCATTTTGGTTGATTCGTGGACCAAGTAATCAGAACATTTCAATTAATCAAATCATCGCAGTAGAAGATCAAAAACCTCGCGCCTTAAAAACAGCATTTCCGAGTTTTGAAAGTCCATATAAATATGAAGCACAGATTGAACGAATTATTACCTGTGATTCTGCAACTCAAGCGGTATTACGTTTGAACTTAAATAAAAATACGGTGATTTATGCATTTGATAATTTGTTTAGTGTAAATCGTTGTCAATATGACAAAAACCAAAGTTATCAAGTTCAATTTAATGCTTGGGCATATGAACTAGAAACAGTTTCCAAAGATGAGAAAATCATTGTTGATGACCCAGCTTCAATTAAACACCACCGAGCATTAAATGCAATTCTTGCAGAACATAATGGGATTGCACCTGAAAACTTACAGGAGCTTATTAATGAGTGGGAACCAAAAACACCAGAAGATCAAGAACCTGTAACTGTCGACTTTTCTAAAATGGTTGCCTATTTATTTGGCGAAACATTAGGTCAAGAAGATGAAGCTTGGTTCCAAGGTAATATCGTGGGTAAAACCACAACGCAGTTTATGCAAGATGAATATACGCTTTATGATGTCACTTTAGTTTTAGAAGATGATTTACCTGCAATCCTTATTCGCATCGCAACTAAAAATGATTTGTATAAAAACTTTAACATTGGCGAATATATTCGTGGCAACCTATGGATTCAGGCCAATATTTATGCTAAAAATGCTTTAAAGTGACAAAAAATCACATAAATGGCATTTTAGGCGTTCTAATGAAAATTATACCAGAACAAACGACCACCAGTCTTATTCATTCAAGTGATCAAGGTCTTAAACTTGATGTTGGTGCTTATTGCTTCTTTCTACTCGGTATGTTTTTAGCAGCACTTATTTTTCATCAAGTTGGCTTGTTTTAATTTTTGACCATATTCATTATTCAAAATAGTAAAAGCCCTCAAATAACTTTGAGGGCTTTTATTTTAGCGATGATTTATTGCTTAACCATGACGCTTCGTAAACTCATCCATAAAGTTAACAAGTGCCTGCACGCCCTCTAACGGGACTGCATTGTAAATACTTGCACGCATACCACCTACCGAACGGTGCCCTGCTAAGTTAAGCAAATGATTTGCTTCAGCTTCTTTCAAGAAAGTTTTTTCCAGTGCCTCATCTGCCAATGTGAAAGGAACATTCATCATTGAACGATTTGCAACTGCAATCGGGTTGTTATAGAAATCGCTAGCATCGATATAACCGTAGAGGAGTTTTGCTTTTTCTTGATTCACTTTATGAATCGCCTCTACGCCACCTTGTTCGAGCAACCATTCAAAAACCAAACCAGACAAATACCAAGCATATGTTGCAGGTGTATTTACCATCGAACCATTCTTCGCTTGATCTGCATATTTAAGAATACTTGGAATTTCTGGTTTTGTTTGATCCAGCAAATCATCGCGGATAATCACAATTGTTAATCCAGCAGGACCAATATTCTTTTGTGCACCTGCATAAATAAGTCCAAATTTATTTACATCTACAGGTGCAGATAAAATGCTAGAAGAATAATCACAAACCAACGGCGTTTTTACATCTGGAACATTTGCGAATTGTAAACCACCAATGGTTTCGTTATCAGCATAATGTATATACGCTGCATCATTTGAAAGATTCCAAGTACTTTGTTCTGTGATTGCATGTTTGCCATCAATCAAAGTAGCCGCATCTACAACATTTACATCACCGTAGCGCTTTGCTTCTTTTAATGCCTTCTCAGACCAAATCCCAGTATGGATATAATCAGCCTTGCTATTTTTACCCAACAAATTGAGTGGAATCGCAGAGAATTGGAGAGATGCGCCACCTTGTAAGAACAACACTTTATAGTTCTCAGGAATATTCATGAGCTTGCGTAAATCAGCTTCAGCTTTTTCCGCAACAGCAACATAATCATTGCTACGATGACTCATTTCCATGATCGACAGCCCCTTACCCTGCCAATCCAACATTTCTTGTTGAGCTTTTTCTAAAACAGCAGTAGGTAATGCAGCAGGACCAGCGCAGAAATTATAAGCACGCATGAATTTTCCCTTGTCAAAGTGAAACAAATTGAGATAGGAATTTAAGCACAGATTGACGTAGCTTGCAGCAGCTTATCCAATAAATATTTCAATCATCTTTGGGTATTTGACTGATTTTAACAACAACCGTTTCTATTTGTTTATGAGCAAATTATCTAATTTTTGGAAAATATATTTAGATTAAAAACTCTACTTTTTACAATTTTGATACATCAACATGAGCAATATAACTATTTAATTAAAAACATATTATTTCAATTTTATAAAAAGAATTTAGACTCACTCAGGATATTATTAAAGTGCGACATACCATAATGTTGAAACGACATAATCGACCGAGTTTTAAGGTCACACGGTTTCCAAAGCAGCTAAGCGTCTGTATTAGTCTAATCAGCTATGCTTTATTTTCTACATCTACATTTGCTCAAACACTCAGCTATAGCGAAGCAGAGAAATTTGTCGTCGAAAATGCTTATTCAACCCAAGCTCAGCAAGCACTTCAACAAGCATCTCGTTTAGAAATGGAGGCTGTCAAACATTTAGGACTCCCCCGCATTGATTTAAATGCGCGTGCTTATTCTTTTCATAGTGAAACGAGTGTTCCTTTGGAGTCGAGTAAACGTCGATTAGAAAATTCACTCACACGCGGTTTTGATGACAAATTATATCAATGGGAAAATGTTTTCCCACCAGAAGTGATCGACCAAATCAGCCAAGGTTTTGACCAGACCGTAAATGATGGATTAAATAAAGTACCCAATAATTTAGATGTCACCATTAAAGATCATGATGTGAGAACATCTGTCTCTATGGTCATGCCACTTTACACGGGTGGAAAAATTAGTAGCGCCAAACAAATTGCCAGTATCCAGTCCAAACGTTCTGATATTAGCGAGAAACAACAACAAGATTCTCAACGTTTCGAAATGATCCAAGCGTATTTTAATGTGCAATTACAACAACAATTATTAAATGCCAGTTTATTCAATCTAAATGCTATGCAAGAACATTATGACAATGCATTGAAATTGGAAAAGCAGGGTTTTATTAATAAAGGACAACGCATGCAGTTTGAAGTTGCTCGTAATAATGCACAACGCACCTATCAAAATGCACAGTCGAATTTAAAAGCCAGTGAGTTTAGCTTACAAAATTTGTTGCAAACCAAAGCATCATTAAGTCTGAGCACGCCCCTATTTGTGAATAATGATCACAATCATTCCTTAGATAAGTTACTTGCAAACTACGACGAGAATTCAAGCCTCATCAAAAAACTGCAAATGGATACTCAGCTTGCCAATGAAAATGTCCGAATCCAACAAGCCGCAAAAAAACCAAGTGTATTTGCTTTTGGTGAATACGGACTAGATGAGAAAGAAAACTGGATCATTGGTGTCATGGCAAAATATAATTTATTCTCAGGCGTGGATAAAAACAAAAATGTACGTGCAGCTGAACTCAAACGTTATGCGGCAGAACTCATGACCGAACGTACCAAACAAGAAGTTGAAAATGTGCTCTACAAATCCTATAGCGAATTAAATGCATCGCAAACCAGCCACCAACTATTGACACAAAACACCAAAGCGGCACAAGAGAATCTGCGTATTCAACAACTTTCCTTTAAAGAAGGTATGGGAACTGCAACCCAAGTCATAGATGCACAAAATGCATTGAACGCATTGAGAAGTGAAATGGCAATCAATGCTTATAAATATATTTTATCTTTAGCAACCTTACTACAAAGCTATGGCTCGATTGATGAGTTCAAGCTCTATGTTAATCAACCACGTACTGACTTTATCCGTTAATTGGAGACATTTATGAGCCAAGAAAATTCATCATCCAATTCAGAACGCGATACAGATAACGTGAAAAAAGCGGATGAAACGCAAACCACTGCAGTCGTGAATGAGCAAGTGTCTACAACGGAACAAATCGACACTAACGAGAATGCTACACCATCGAATACTCAAGAACCGCCTACTAAACCACCCCAGAAAGGTAAAGTTAAAATTATTGGTTTGATCATCCTATTCATCTTGCTTGGCTTAATTGCCTATGGTTTGTGGAAAGCATATCAACCTCAAGCAGTTGAACTACAAGGACGAGTAGAAGCTGAAACCATACACATCAGTACCAAAGTACCTAGTCGTATCGAAGAATTCTATGTTACTGAAGGGCAAACCGTTAAAAAAGGGCAAGCACTGATTCGCTTTGTAAGTCCTGAACTTGAAGCAAAAAAAGAGCAAGCTCAAGCAGCCTTACAAAGTGCAATGGCGTTCCAGTCAACAGTTTACCGTGGCTCTCAACAGGAAAATATTGAAACCTTGTACGCCAACTGGCAAGCTTTAAAAACGCAGGCAGAGCTGGCAGCAACAACCTATAAGCGTGGTGAAAACCTTTATCAACAAGGTGTTATTTCTCGCCAACGCCGTGATGAAATGCTTGCAGCCCAAACCTCTGCTCGAGAAACTGCAGAAGCCTCTTACCAACAATATGCACGCGCTAAACGTGGTAGTACTGAACAGCAAAAATCGACAGCCGATGCACAAGTCGCCATTGCTCAAGCTGCAGTCAAAGAAGCTAATGCATTGACCGAAGAAACTAAACTGTATTCACCTATCGATGGTACGGTATCCAAAACCTATGGCAAACTGACAGAGTTAGTGGCAACTGGCGTGCCAGTGGTCAGCATCATTGAAGACCATGAGATGTGGGTCAGTTTAAATGTCCGTGAGGATATGTATGAAAGCGTATATCAAAACAAAACTTTAGAAGGTTTTGTACCAGCCCTTAATCAAAAATTAATATTTAAAGTAAAGAACATTGATGTCGAAGGCGATTTTGCGACCATTAAGACCACGCGTCAAACAGGTGGTTATGATATTCGTAGCTTTAAATTTCATTTAGTACCTGAGCAATCTGTTCCAGACCTAAAAGTTGGAATGAGCGTACTCTTTAAAATTAAAGAGGCAAAATAACCAATGTTTGCTGCAATGCTTCGAGAGTTGCGTTATTTAAAATGCCATAAAGTAGATGCCTTTATGGCAATCATTATGCCTTTGTTGGTCATTATCTTTTTTACCAGCATGCTTTCGGCTGGTAAAGCTGAACACTTACCTATTGCAATTGTAGATCAAGACCACAGTGAATTAAGCCGACAAATTATTCATAATCTCAGTATTAACCCAAGTCTAAGTGTAAAGACCATCAGTTCAAGTCAAGACGAAGTTGAACGTATGATTAATAGTACTCAGGTTTGGGGCTTTGTTTTAATTCCTGAAGGTGCAGAGCAACGACTGGTTCAGGCAAAAAATGCTCAAATTAGTATGGCTTATAACCAATCTTTTTTTAGTATTGGCAATACCATTTCTTCAGCAATGCAAAGTAGTACCCTCAATGCAATTGGTGATTATTTAGGCAATAGTTATTTAGCAAATAGAATCCCTTATGCTGAATTCCCTACGCCACATGTCAAAGTCTCTATGCTGTATAACCCCAGCATGAGTTATGAGCTATTTTTAGAACCTTTCATTGTCCCTGCTGTACTCCATTTATTATTATGCTGTTGTATTGCGTTTGCGATCGGACAAGAATTTAAGCGTCATACCTTTGCAGCATGGCTCGGTTCAACACAAATTGTCTCTCGGTTTTTTGGAAAAATTTTGCTTTATGTGCTGATTTTCTGTTTCTGGACATGGTGCTGGATGTTTTGGCTCACCCAGGTCAAAGGCTATTTTATCGCAGGCTCACTTAGCTTTCTTTTGATTGCTCAGTTTGTGTTTTATTTTGCCTATGCCATGATCAGTAGTAGCGTTATTTTAGCCACCAAAGACCTGCCTAAAAGCTTTGGTTTTATTGCGCTGTATGGTGGTTCATCCATGAGTTTCGCCGGGGTAACACTTCCCTTAAATAATGCCCCTGCATTTACTCAATTGTGGTCAATGATTATTCCATTTACCCCTTACGCAAAATTACAAACTGAGCAATGGGTGATTGGAAGCGATGTCATTATTTCAGTTGTACCTTTCATCATTCTGCTTGTTTTTGCATTGTTATTTAGCGTATTGAGCCTTCGTTTATTGAAGAAGAATGTTCAGGAGATTCACTCATGAAATCATTTTTCTTTTATTACAGACAAACTTTCAAAAATATTCTGAAGAATAATTCAGTGTTTACCACACTGATTGCCTCTATCATCATGTATAGCTTTTTCTATCCGACTGCCTATAAAGCGCAAGTTGCAGAAAATATTCCAATCGTGATCGTTGATGAAGAACAAAGTGTTTTAAGCTCTAAAATTATTAGTCAAACTGCCAATAGCCCACATATCCAGATACAAGCTGTCACAGCTAACTTCCTTGAAGCTGAGCAAATGGTGAAAAACCAAAAAGCTGAAGCGATTCTGTTGCTTCCAGAAAATCTGAGCCAAAGCCTTAGACATGGTGAAATGGGCGGAATTGGACTTTATCTTAGTACGGCATATTTTTTACAAACTAAAGAAGCCGCTAGTGGTCTTGCGACCTCGATTGAGTATACGTTGAAAGAGCATTTAGAAAAATTTGGAGAAGCCTCCCAATTTGAAATTGAAATGCCGATTCATAATATTCCATTATTCAATACACTATCGGGTTATGGCAGTTACATCTTCCCTGCTGTTGCCAGTCTAATCATTCATCAAACCATTTTGCTCGGCTTGGCGATGCTCATCGCCAGTTATCGCGAGAAAGGTTGGTCCGCTGAACCCGTTGAGTTCTGGGCAATATTTGCAACGATCCTTACGATTAGTGGCTTAGGCAGCCTTTATTTATATGGTTTCACGTTTTGGCTATATGAATATCCACATGGAGGGAACTTTTGGGGCATGTTGCTCGCTGTTCCTGTTTATGTGAGTTGTGTTATTGGCTTGGGCATGTTACTTGGTTCTCTGGTCGATATGCCTGAACGCGTTGGACATTTGGTTGTAGTGACTTCTGTTCCCTTATTCTTACTGACTGGTGCAGCATGGCCACATGCAGGTATGCCTGAATGGATGCAATGGTTTGCTTGGATGCTACCATCTACACACGGTGTCCAAATGTTCGTTCAACTCAATCAAATGGGCGTACCTACCTCTATCATTGTACCCAAGCTTATTTATCTCAGCACAGTTGGCGCAGTCTTATTGGCCTTATCTTATTACCGTTTGGTGATGATGAAACCAATAAAAAAGGAAGCTATTTAGCTTCCTTTTTTAGGATGAATGAATTTACGCTTCAGGAGTATCATCTTTTGGTTCAACTGCAACTTCTTCTGAAGTTACTGTTTGTGCCTCTGGATGCTCTGCACCTTCGATCACCTCTAATTCGTCCTCATCTTCTACTTCTACAGCATCAATTGAAACAACACCCACCAATGTTTCTGCATCACTGAGACGAATTAAACGAACACCTTGAGCATTACGACCAGTCATCGCAACCTCAGCAGCACGAGTACGGACTAAAGTACCACCATCAGAAATCAACATAAGCTCTTTGGTTTCATCGATTGACACCGCACCGACAAGCTCACCATTACGTTCAGAGGTCTTAATCGCAATTACCCCCTTACCACCACGCTTCTTGGTTGGGAAATCATTCACTGGAGTACGTTTACCATAACCGTTGGCACTCGCACACAGCACCTCACCTGTTTCAGGTACAACCACGAGAGAGACGATACGGCTCAATACATTTGAATCAGACGAATCATCATTATCATCCGAATCATCATTGTCCAAATCAGTGTCTTCACTATCCACCGCAGCCGCTAAAGTTACTCGCATGCCGCGAACACCTTTCGCAGTACGTCCCATTGCACGTACATCAGTTTCAGCAAAACGAATTGCTTTACCTTCATTTGAGAACAACATGATTTGCTGATTACCATCAGTAATCGCAACACCGATCAAGGTATCCTCTTCATTCAGTTCAATTGCACGTAAACCATTGGCACGGATATTACTGAATTGCGCCAATTCGACACGTTTCACTGTACCTGAAGCAGTTGCCATAAACACATAGTGATTTTCTGGGAACTCTGTCAACGGTAAGATCGCAGTTACAGTTTCATTAGCATCTAAAGGCAATAAGTTGATGATCGGGCGACCTTTGGCACCACGAGATGCTTGCGGTACTTCGAAGACACGTAAGCGATAAACTTTACCCACATCAGTAAAGCACAAGACAGTTGCATGGTTTGATGCCACAATCAAATGTTGGATGATGTCATCATCTTTCATTGCAGTGGCAGACTTACCACGACCACCACGACGTTGTGCCTGGTAATCTGACAACGGTTGAGTTTTTGCATAACCCGTTTGAGATACAGTCAATACAACTTGCTCTTCAGGAATTAAGTCTTCACGACAGAAGTCAACACCAGACTCAACAATTTCAGTGCGGCGACCATCACCATACTGCTGCAAGATTAAAGCAAGCTCTTCACGAATCACATTCATCAACAAATTGAAATCATTAAGAATTGCGGTTAACTCAGCAATTTGTCCTAAGATTTCAGTATATTCAGCATGTAACTTATCTTGTTCTAAACCTGTTAAACGGTGTAGACGAAGCTCAAGAATTGCTGCAACTTGTGTCGGTGATAAACGGTATACATCACCCGTCAAGCCAAATGGGCGAGCCGGATCTTCACCTTCGATTTCATCTGGACGAACTGAGATCGCACCTGCTTTTTCAAGTAAGGCAACCACACCGCCGCCAGCCCACTCACCAGCCTGTAAACGCTCACGCGCTTCAGCAGGGTTAGCTGAGGTCTTGATGGTTTCAATAATCTCATCAATATTCGCCAGGGCAACGGTCAAACCTTCTAAGATATGACCACGCTCACGTGCTTTACGTAATTCGAACATAGTACGGCGCGTCACAACTTCTTGGCGGTGACGAATAAATGCCGCAATAATATCCTTAAGATTCATCAATTTAGGCTGACCATTATCTAGGCAGACCATATTGATGCTGAATGAATTTTGAAGTTGAGTATGCAAGAATAAATTATTCACAACGACTTCAGCGTTTTCTCCACGCTTCAAATCGATTGCGATACGCATCCCTTCTTTATCTGACTCATCACGAAGTTCAGAAATACCTTCGAGTTTCTTTTCTTTAACAAGTTCAGCAATACGCTCAATGGTTTTTGCTTTATTGACTTGATAAGGAATTTCAGTAAAAACAATCGTTGTACGACCTGTTTTCTGGTCTTCTTCGAAATGATATTTACCACGAATATGTAAACGACCTTTACCTGTACGGTAAGCGTCCACAATACCCGATTTACCATAAATGATACCGCCCGTAGGGAAATCAGGACCCGTAATGTGTTCCATCAAACCTTCTACAGAAATATTTGGATTATTTGCATAAGCCAAACATGCGTTAACCACCTCAGTCATATTGTGTGGCGCCATATTGGTCGCCATACCAACTGCAATACCTGTCGTACCATTAATCAACAGATTTGGAATACGGGTCGGCATGACTTGAGGAATACGCTCAGAACCGTCGTAGTTGTCTTCCCAATCGACCGTATCTTTTTCTAGGTCTGCCAAGATCTCATGGGTTAACTTTTGCATACGTACTTCGGTATAACGCATGGCTGCCGCGCTATCCCCATCCACAGAACCGAAGTTACCTTGACCATCAACCAACATGTAGCGCAAGCTAAAGTCCTGTGCCATACGAACGATCGTTTCGTATACCGCACTATCACCGTGAGGGTGATATTTACCGATCACGTCCCCGACAACACGGGCAGACTTTTTGTACGCTTTGTTATAATCATTGCCCAATTCATGCATTGCAAATAATACACGACGATGAACAGGTTTTAGACCGTCTCTAACATCTGGCAATGCACGAGATACGATTACGCTCATTGCGTAATCTAGATATGAATGCTTGAGTTCGTCCTCAATGGCAATCGGTCTGATTTCCGATACGCTCATGCATACTCCTTGTTTACAAGTAGAAGGCTCTACCTGTTTTTATGTCTTCAATCTTGCAAAAATTCAGCTCAAAAAACTTGAACTAAAAATAAAAAATACAGCGAAGAATTATAGCATAGACAACTGATTAACAGGGAGTTTAGCTCAGTGAAATTAGCATTTTTTTACAATAAAAACCATATAGATATTAAAGACTTAAAATTACTAGATTCTGGATAGGAGGATAAAAAAATAAATAATATCTTTTTGGGTAAAAGATCGACAATCCTTGTCAAATCAGTGGGGATGATTGTCATTTCTGCTATACATTGCGATATGTTTAGCAAACACTAATTCTCATCATTTGGTGTCACTAAACCCGATAACAGAGGTTTCTTTAACGTTCAGAAAAACTGCCCCATACTGGCTCATGAGGCCTACATCGGTCCGATATTAAGACCCTCATCGTTTTATACAGACTTCACCCTTTAACAACTCACCCATAAAGATTTAAGACTGCCATTTATCGTGAAAGCTGGTGAGATTCTATAGCGGGAATAGAAACTTTAAGGATCGATTTTCTATCTTTCTGCATAAAATAAAAAGCAGAAAAGAATAGTGCAAAAAGAAATGGTAGCTCGTATAGCTCTTCTACAATATCGCGATTAATCGCACTGTTAAACAACAACGCATCAAATAAACGGTGATGTTCCACACCATCTGCAAAAAGCAAAGAGACGACCGCGATAATCATATACCAAAATGGAAATGTAACCGATTGCAGTTTATATTTAATTTCGGCACGTAATTTCGGAGAAAACAACATAAATACGACTGGTGCAATTAATACAATCGAAATCATACGAAAATATAGATGCGGAACCTCTGGGAAATAATCACGCCCCCAACTTATACTTCGCCCGAAAAACATCAACCACCATGCCATCGCCCACAACCAAAACCATTTCTTCTGTTCTGAAAGTGTTTTTGGTTTCATATAAAACCAAGTAAATGGCACACAGATCAGTAATAGAATTGCTTGAAAATTCTCAATGAAGTGCACATTTAGAGCTGCTAACAACGAAACATGAGTCAAAGAAAAATATAAAGTTATCAACAAAAATGCGCACAATAGCAGTGCCACAGAATTAAAGCGAAAATCAAATTTCATTCAGGGGGAAAACCTATCCAAAATGGACCTAACCCACTATTGTAACAAAAGTGTACTTAAAAGTACACTTTAAGTTACTTTTCATCTATCCGTAAGAAACTTAAATCGGCTATATCCTTTTCTGTTTAACCATTTACTTATTCAGATTATTAAATAAAAAAACGCTCCTTTCGGAGCGTTTTTCAACTTAATTCAGAGAATTAAAGTTTAGATACCAATTCTGGTACAACAGTGTTCAAATCACCAACTAACCAGTAGTCAGCAACGCTGTTGATTGGTGCTTCTTCGTCTTTGTTGATAGCAACAATAACTTTAGAATCTTTCATACCAGCTAAGTGCTGGATCGCACCAGAAATACCGATCGCCATGTAAAGGTCTGGCGCAACGATTTTACCAGTTTGACCTACTTGGAAGTCGTTTGGTACAAAACCAGCATCAACCGCAGCACGTGAAGCACCTTGTGCAGCACCAAGCTTGTCAGCTAATGGATCAAGTACCTTGTGATAGTTCTCACCAGAACCTACACCACGACCACCAGAAACAACGATACGTGCAGCAGTTAATTCTGGACGATCAAGTTTCACGATTTCTTCGCCAACGAACTTAGAAATACCAGCATCGTTTGCTTCAGCAACAGCTTCAACTGCAGCAGAACCACCTTCAGCAGCCACTGCATCGAATGCAGTACCACGAACTGTACCAACGATGATTGCTTCGTCAGATTGAACAGTTGCGATCGCGTTACCTGCATAGATAGGACGCTTGAAAGTGTTTGCAGATTCAACAGAGATGATGTCTGTGATCATGCTTACATCTAAAAGTGCAGCAACACGTGGAAGAAGGTTCTTACCAGTTGTTGTAGATGCAGCTAATACGTATTTGTAACCGCCTTTCGCGATGTCAGCAACTAAGCCAGCAACGTTTTCAGCAAGTTGGTTTGCATAAGCAGCATTGTCAGCAAGTAATACTTTGCTTACACCAGCAACTTTAGCAGCAGCGTCAGCAACTGCTTGAGCACCAGAACCAGCAACTAATACAGTAATGTCACCACCGATTTTTTGAGCTGCTGCAACAACGTTTAATGTCGCACCATTCAAAGTTTGGTTGTTGTGATCTGCGATAACTAAAATACTCATGATTTTACTCCCTTAGATCACTTTCGCTTCATTTTTCAATTTTTCAACAAGCTCGTCTACTGACTTCACTTGTATGCCAGCTTTACGTTCAGCAGGTGCTTCAACTTTAATTGTTTTAAGTTTAGTGCCTGTTGCAACGCCAAAATCAGCAGGTGACTTAGTATCAAGCGGCTTTTTACGCGCTTTCATGATGTTTGGAAGCGCAGCATAACGTGGCTCATTCAAACGTAAGTCAGTTGTGATGATTGCTGGAAGACCAAGCTCAACAGTTTGTAAACCACCGTCGATTTCACGAGTTACTTGAACTTTACCACCCTCAACTTTAACTTCTGATGCGAAAGTACCTTGACCAGCGCCAAGTAAAGCACCAAGCATTTGACCTACTTGGTTAGAGTCGTCATCAATCGCTTGTTTACCAAGAAGGATAAGTTCTGGTTTCTCAGCATCTACTACGCCTTTCAAGATTTTAGCAACTTCTAAAGCGCCAACTTCATCAGCAGTTTCAACTAAAATACCACGGTCAGCACCTAAAGCCATTGCAGAACGAAGTTGTTCTTGCGCATCTTTAGTACCCACTGAAACAACAACGATTTCTGTAACCGTCCCTTTTTCTTTTAAGCGAACCGCTTCTTCAACTGCGATTTCACAGAATGGGTTGATAGACATTTTAACGTTAGTAAGGTCAACCCCACTATTGTCCGGCTTAACACGAACTTTAACGTTGGCATCAACCACACGTTTTACAGCAACAAGAGCCTTCATGTAATCCTCGGCTGTTCTAAGCAAGTAAATGTAGTAAAGAGTATTCTAACTCTTCGAATGAAACTTTTTAGGTGCCCTATCTTGCAATGTATTTGGCATTTCGGTCAAGTCACAATTTCTGCTAGCACAATAAAAAAGATGAAATGCCCAGTTCACTAATTTGAAACAATTATTCATTTAACGGTTTTAATTTATCAGCAAAATGAATATTACATTTTGATTTTTCTAATCTTTTAAATAATTCAAAGACCTAAAACAAACTTTATTCTTCAATTTAGAATGATCTATGGCAGATCATTTCTCATCATTTTAAACAGACTTCAACTTTATATAAAAACTGGCAATAAAGTAAGCACCATGAATTAGTGAACTTTCTAGAGAAAGTGGAAAATTCATCGACTATTAAACAAGCAATTTTGCAACATAATATATCAAAAATTAACTTTTTTGTGCGCGAGGATGGGCTTGATCATAAACTTTTGCCAACTGATCAAAGTCTACATGGGTGTATATTTGTGTGGTAGATAAATTACTATGCCCCAACATTTCCTGTACAGAGCGCAAATCCCCACTCGCTGAAAGCATATGACTCGCGAAACAATGTCTTAACAAGTGTGGATGTAAATCAACATTCACCCCAGCGCGCTGTGCTTGTAATTTCACCCGATTTTCAATCTGCCTCGGCATCAAGGCACCCCCTCGTTGAGAAATAAATACTGCCGAGTCAGCCATAAAGCTACCTTGCCAAATGCGATAAATTTTCAGCCATTCAATCAAACTTCGTTTTGCTTTAGTACCAAAAGGAACGATTCTGGTTTTATTGCCCTTACCCGTAATACGCAATAGCTGGCGATTAAAATCAATATCCTTAATGGTCAAACCTTGCAGTTCAGCCAAACGCAATCCACTTGAATATAAAAGTTCCAGCATAGCTTTATCTCGTAACCATAGCTGTTGATCAATCGGTTTTTCTGGTACAGCCTGATCTAAGATTTGATTGACCGTTTCGATATCAATCATACCCGGTAAAGGTCTAGGTTGGCGTTTTAACTTAAGATCGGCAGATGGATTATGTTGTAGATATTGTCCTTGCGCTGCCCATTTCATAAATTGACGGATTGACGTCAAGTTTCGTTGCAAACTACTGGAGCTCAATTGATCCTGCTCTACCCGAGATGCCAAATATTCTCTTAAATCTGAGGCTTCAACATCTTGTAGCTGCAATTGCTTATATTCACAAAATCTAAAGAAATCAGATAGATCACGTTGATAAGCGGAAATCGTATGCGCTGACTGATTTTGAATAATTCGTTCTTTTAACCACATCGACAGCAGCTTTTCAGGAGCTTCCAAATCTTTCTCCATTCTATTTCCTACATCGTGTTATTCTAGCAATGTTTGTTCTCAGTATTAAACACATCTCGAAGATCATTGATCATTGTAATACAATAAATTTCAAGCATTAGACTTTAGCCCACTGCCATGACAACAATTCTAATCCCTTATCTAATCGCAATTACCCTCCTCACGATCACTCCTGGCCTAGACACAACCTTGATTATTCGTACTGCAACACTCGAAGGAAAATTAAAAGCCTTTCAAGCAGCATTGGGAATTAACTTAGGGTGTATTGCTTGGGGACTTATCGTGGCTGGCGGATTAGGGGCATTATTAATGACTTCTGATCTGGCTTTTAACATTCTAAAATGGATGGGTGCATTCTATCTTGCATGGCTTGGATTTAATATGCTCCTAAAACCTCGCGCACAACTCACAAATACTCCCACAACGCATTCAACTCAGAACTGGTTTGTGAAAGGTTTCTTAGGTAATTTACTGAATCCTAAAGTTGGTATTTTTTATATTTCGTTTCTACCTCAGTTTATTCCGCAATCAGCCTCACCAATTGCTTGGACGATGGGGTTAGTAATGATTCATGTGGTCATTGGTTTTATCTGGTCGATGTTCCTGATCTATGCCATGCAAACGGTTTCTCATTACTTGAAACAACCCAAATTTATTCGCTATATGGATCGAATTACAGGTAGTATTTTTATTCTGTTTGCACTCAAACTTGCGTTTAGTAAACGTTAATTTGAATTGTGACGATTCAAATAAATATCAATATATGCTGCTACCTGCTGTGCATGTGTATGAGCAAACTGATGATCACCATCCTTTATAATGTGCAGTTCAGCATTTGGAAAGCGTTGATTTAAATATTCCCCGACAGTGGGTGGACTCAATGGATCTTGGTCTCCCCACAATAACAATACTGGAATATCAATTGAATCTAACTCAGCATCAAAATCAATATTGGCTGTCACAAACCAATCTGGATATTGTAAATAATGCTGGCTATACCCTTCACGCCAATCTTGAACATCAAAAGGCTCCAGCGGAATACCACCAGACGTGGCAACCAATACTAATCCTTTTACCCATTCAGGTTTAGTTAAAACAGAGGCAACTGCAAAAATCCCACCCATGGATTGAGCGACGATCACACATTCTTGTTGAACTTTTCCGATCACATAATCAATCAATGCCTCGAAGCTTTCTATATTTTTATCTGCTTCAACAAAACCAAATGAAGGATAACCTATAATTTCTTTGTTATATCTATCAGGCAACAAATCACTTACAGGTTGCCAAAAATTTAGATCGCCAGATGCACCCGGTAAAAAAATAATTTTATTATTCATCAGCAACTTCAAGCTATTAAAATAAAAAAGAGCACCATGATCTGGTGCTCTTAAGTGCATTAAGATTGAAAATAACGTAAATCCAAACGCCCTTCATATACATATGCAGTTGGACCCGTCATCCAGACGACATCACCTTCACGCCATGCAATATGCAACTTACCACCTGCAAGTTGAACTTCAACCTCACTCGCAAGTAAACCACGACGCATACCACTTACAGCTGCAGCACATGCACCTGTACCACAAGCTAAGGTCTCACCAACACCACGCTCAAACACGCGTAAACGCACGTGTTTTTCATCCAAAATTTGCATAAAGCCTGCATTGACTCGTTCTGGAAAACGTACATGCGATTCAACTTGTGGACCAATTCCAGCTACATCAGCGGTTAGTACATCTGGAACAATCGTCACTGCATGCGGATTACCCATATTGACGACGTCAATATTAATGCTCTTGTCATCAGCAAGCTCTAAGGAGTATAAACCCTCAATATCTTCATCGACTTGAGTTACAAACGGAATCTCGTCTGGAAGAAATTTTGGTGGCCCCATATTGACACGAACCCAACCATTGGCACCCAGCTCAGGTTCTACAATACCAGCTTTGGTCTGAACACGGATCTTGGTTTTTGTGGTTAAACGGCGTTCATGCACGAAACGTGCAAAACAACGGACGCCATTTCCACATTGTTCAACTTCGGAACCATCCGCATTAAAAATACGATATTTAAAGTCAACATCTGGAAAATCAGGTGGTTCAACAATTAAAAGCTGATCAAAACCCACACCAAAATGACGATCTGCTAAACGCTGAATCGTCACGCTATCTAGATAAGCTCGCTGGGTAATGAGATCAACGACCATAAAATCATTGCCCAAACCATGCATTTTGGTAAATTCTAAAAACATCCAATTTACTCCTCAGGCAACAAACGCTCTTTTTCCCAGAGTGATTCTATTGTTTCACGTTCACGAATTAAATAGGCCTGATCACCATTGACCATTACTTCGGCAGCACGACCACGGCTATTGTAATTTGAACTCATCACAAAACCATATGCACCAGCACCCAAGACGGCCAACACATCATTCTCTTGTAGAGCTAAATCACGCTCTTTACCTAAGAAATCACCTGTTTCACAGATAGCGCCGACGAGATCCCACGTTTTTACTTCAACATCTGGATTTGGATTAACTGACTGAATATCCATCCAAGCTTCATATAATGCAGGACGAATTAAGTCATTCATTGCTGCATCAATAATTGCAAAGTTGCGATGGTTGGTTGGCTTTAGCAAATCGACCTTTGTCAGTAAAGTACCTGCGTTGGCTGAAATACTCCGTCCTGGCTCCATATAAACTTTTAAACCCAATTTTTCTAAAGCTGGGCGCATTGAATTTGCATATTCAGCCACCGTTGGTGGTGTTTCATCTTTATAACAGACTCCTAAACCACCGCCGATATCAATATGTTTGAGGTTGATACCAAGTTTTTTCAACTGCTCAATCATTAAAATGACACGATCAAGTGCATCAACGAAAGGCTTGGTTTCTGTCAATTGTGAACCGATATGACAATCGATACCCACGATTTCTAAATTCGGTAAGGATGCTGCATATTGATATGTTGCATCGACTGCATCACTCGGAATACCAAACTTATTTTCTTTTAGGCCTGTCGAAATATATGGATGGGTTTTCGCATCCACATCAGGATTAACGCGCAACGAAATCGGCGCTTTTTTGCCAAGTTTTGCTGCGACTTTTTGAATTCGGTCTAACTCGGCATATGACTCTACATTGAAACAAGCAATACCCACGGTTAATGCTTTCTCAATGTCTGCCTCTGATTTACCTAAGCCAGAAAAAACAATCTTGGCTGGATCACCACCTGCTGCAAGGACACGCGCAAGCTCTCCCCCAGTCACAATATCAAAACCAGCACCTAACTTTGCCAAAACATTGAGAACAGCTAAATTTGAGTTTGACTTCACTGCGAAACAGATTTGATGATCAATAAAATCAAAAGCACGATCCATATCCAAATAATGTTTTTCCAACGTTGCTTTGGAATAAACATATAAAGGTGTGCCATATTGCTGTGCGAGCTGATCTAATGAACATTGCTCTGCATGCAATACTCCATTAATGCGAGTGAAACTCATGAAGATGTCCTTATTTACAAACTTAAGGTGAAGTGGTCTGAGATTGAGTCGAAGGTTGCGAAGCTTGATTTTCCGCTTTGCTATCATCAGCATTTACATCAGAAGAAACTTTGGCTGACGATGCTTCATTCTTGTAAAGCAAATATTTTGCACGTTTATCATGATTTGGATCAGACGGTAATTGCAATGCACCTGACTGACCACATGCTGTTAATACAACACAACTCAGCAACACACTGATAGAACAAATGACTGGACGCATCTGAGCACCTAACTTTTACGATTCGCAGCAGTATAGCGTGATCAATCGACAGGCTAAAGTCTAAACATAAAAAAACGCCAATTTCTCTGAGGAAGATGCTGATGGATAAAAAAATTAGCTTTCTTTATGAATATCTTTCACCTTGCTGGTCGCTGATATTCAAAATCACTTTGAATCAATCCAACATGCTTTTTTTTATTCTTATTTAAGCCCACATTCTGTTTAGATATCTTTACTAATTCATGACCTATATTCATTAATATTTCAAGTAAAAATCAAAAAAGCAGCCATTTAGGCTGCTTTTAAGTAGAATATTAAGATGAAGACATCAAGACTTAATCTTTTTTCGATTTATTCTTGAGGCGATCTTCCCAGAATGTTGCATTACGGATACCAAGCTTAACTGGATCAAATGTGAATTCCGTTACACCAGCTTTTTGCTGTTTCTCATAGTCACGCAATGCTTTAATTGTCGGCTTCCAGATAAAGTACGTCAAGATAATACCAATGATGTTAATCCAAGCCATTAAGCCAACACCAATATCACCGATGCCCCAAATATAACCTGTTGCACTAATCACACCATAAATCACTGCTGCGATAATGAAGCATTTGGTGAGGAACATTAATGAAGGGTTTTTTGTGATATAGCTGAGATAAGTAATGTTGGTTTCAGCAATATAGTAGTAAGCAATAATTGTTGTGAAAGCGAAGAAGAACACCGCTAACGCTACAAAGATTTGACCAAAACCACCAAAGACTGTACTTACTGCCATTTGAGTAAATGCTGGCGAACCAATCTCAACAGATGCACCAACATTTTGAACAATAAATTGACCTGCTTCTAGAGTTCCTTGAACGTTATACATCCCTGTAATCAAGATCATGAAAGCTGTAGCAGAGCAGACAAATAAAGTATCGATATAAACAGAGAAAGACTGTACTAGACCTTGTTGAGCAGGATGCTGAACTTCAGCTGCAGCTGCCGCATGCGGGCCTGTACCTTGACCTGCTTCATTTGAGTAAACACCACGTTTTACCCCCCAACCAATCGCAGCACCAACACCCGCCATTGGTGAAAAAGCATCGGCGAAGATCATACGAATAACATTTGGAAGTTCTTGAATATTGATGAATACAATCACCAATGCCATGATGATATAGCCAAGCGCCATAAATGGCACAACAAACTGGGCGAATCGTGCGATACGCTTAATACCACCAAAAATAATGACCGATAATAAGGTTACGATCACAACAAGTGCGAGAAGCTTATATACACCGACATCACCAAAGACAATCGCTCCAGGGCCTGTGATCTGCGTAAATGCATTTCCGACTGCATTTGCTTGAATACCAGGTAAGAACAAACCACAGGAAATAATTGCAGCAATCGCAAATAAAATACCTAACCAGCGTTGTCCTAAGCCTTTATCAAAATAGAAAGCAGGACCACCGCGGTATTGACCTTGGTATTCTACTTTATAAATTTGACCTAAAGTCGATTCAACATATGCTGTACTTGCACCTAAGAATGCAACAACCCACATCCAAAATACGGCACCAGGACCACCAAAACCAATTGCTGCTGCAACACCAGCAATGTTACCTACACCAACACGACCAGAAAGCGAAACGGATAACGCTTGGAAAGAGGAAATACCCTGTGATGAGGAAGTTCCTTTTATTAATAATCTTCCCATCTCTTTGAGTTGTCGGATTTGAACGAACCGCGTAAGAATAGAGAAAAATAAACCTGCACCTAAGCATAAATAGATTAGCGCTGGGCTCCAGATAATACCATTAAACCAATCAACAATTTCTGCTGCACTCATAAAAATCAACCTTTTTTATATACGTCGGAAATATAACAACTGTTAAATTCCCATTTGTCTGAGCAAGAGCAATATCTATGCCATTCAACTTAAGCTTCACGACAAGAATTGAACAAACGCTCAAAGACCTTCCATGGAAAAAGTGAACTGAAGAAATATCTAGTCTCAAAAACACACTGTATCTTACTTGTAAAAGTCTTATATCATGTTATTTTTCTGAGCACTTCCCTTTAACCAGTAATAATACGAAAAAACGCCCTTTTTCTTTATCCTTATCAAGAAAAAATGGACTCGACGCATCGTTTTCGTATTTACTTTACTTTTTAACTAATTTACAGAAATTTTTCAATTTTAAATATGGCAAAAATTAAAACTGTTTACCGTTGTGAACAATGTGGTGCTGATCATCCAAAATGGGCTGGGCAATGTACTGAATGCGGTGAATGGAACTGTTTGGTCGAAGTACGTATCGAACCTACTGTTACTCATCGCGGTCAATCTAAAATTGGGGGCTATGCAGGACAAGTTGCCAATATTACAACACTTAATCAAGTTTCTGTGTCCCATGAAACGCGTTTAGAGACAGGTGTAAGTGAGTTTGATCGTGTTTTGGGAGGGGGTCTGGTAACGGGTTCAGTGGTACTAATAGGGGGCGATCCTGGCATCGGGAAATCCACGATTTTACTGCAAACAGCCACCCACATGGCCAGTAAGAACAGCTCCGCGCTTTATGTCACTGGCGAAGAATCTCTTTCTCAAGTTGCTTTACGAGCCCAGCGTCTAGATTTACCCACTGACCAACTCAAAGTAATGGCAGAAACTTGTGTGGAACGTATTTGTGAGGTTTTGGCACAAGAACGCCCTGCTGTTGCCATCTTAGATTCCATCCAAACCTTATATACCGAGACGCTACAATCAGCACCAGGTGGAGTTTCACAAATCCGTGAATCTGCAGCTTTGCTCACACGTTTTGCCAAAAATAGCGGTACTGCTTTGTTTATCGTAGGGCATGTGACTAAAGAAGGTGCTCTCGCTGGACCTCGTGTATTAGAACACATGGTGGACTGCGTTTTGTATTTTGAGGGGCAAACTGACTCACGTTATCGCATGATTCGTGCGGTAAAGAACCGTTTTGGTGCAGTGAACGAACTAGGCGTCTTTGCAATGACCGATAAAGGTTTAAGAGAAGTTGCAAATCCATCCGCCATCTTTTTAAGCCGCTATGATGAGGCAATTCCTGGCTCTATTGTGATGATTAGCCGTGAAGGTACTCGCCCCCTACTCGTTGAAGTCCAAGCATTGGTCGACGATGCTCATACTCAACCCCGTCGTGTTGCTCTTGGTTTGGAACAAAACCGCCTAAATATGTTACTTGCAGTGATGCATAGACATGGCGGCGTACAAACTGCAGGACAAGATGTATATGTTAATGTGGTAGGCGGTTTAAAAATTACTGAAACAGGTTCAGATTTGGCTGTTCTACTGGCCTGTGCTTCAAGTCTACGGGGTAAAGCGTTGCCTCAACAGCTGGCTGTATTTGGTGAGGTCGGTTTATCAGGTGAGATCCGCCCTGTCCCAAATGGTCAGGAACGCCTCCGAGAAGCCGCAAAACATGGTTTTAAATATGCCATTTTACCACGTGGCAATGCGCCTCAAAAAGCTATAGACGGGATTCAAGTGATTGCGGTTGCACGTTTACATGAGGCTCTAACAGAAGCAATGCAATTGAGTGATGAATTGACATAAAAAAATATACTTTTTTGATTGAAATTCTGCCCAAATACCTGCATATATACACTTACAAATTGGAATTGAATAGGAATTTTCGATGCAAGTACACCAGCGTGGCTTGATGGCAGCTTTATTAATGGCAACTTTAGTTGCTGCACCCCTTGCGGAAGCAAAGCGTGCAGGTGGCGGTAAAAGCCATGGCATGAGCCGTTCTAGTTCAAGTCAATCTCAGCCAGTAAATAATCAGTCTTATCAGCAATCACGTCAAGCAACACCAGCACAACAGCCTGCTACAGCGCCACAAAAGTCAGGTCCTGGCGTAGGTGGTGTGGTGGCTGCTGGTGTCGCTGGTGCAGCACTTGGTGCAGTAGCAGCAAATGCAATGGCAGATGATAAAGACCCAGCACAAACCGAGCAGCAAGCGGTCGCAGCGGAGGAAGAGAAACAAGGGCTTCCTAGCTGGATATGGGTCTTACTTGCAGCAGCCGTCGCCTTCTTTGTGTTCCGCAGATTAGGCGCAAAAAAAAAATTAGCAGCAAATAACCCGTACGCTCCAAACAATGGTGGTCCAAACCCAAATCAGTTTAGCCGCCAAAGTTCGCAACCAACTGCTCGCCAAACAGGTGACAACACCAACATTTTTGGTCAAGCAGTTGGCGGTGGAGCTGCAACACAATCTCCATTTGGTAACGCACCGACTCAAGCACCATTTGGTAGTGCGACCATGAGTAGTGGTAATCAATTGCCAGATGGTACGGAACCAGCAGCTTTTTTACGTGTTGCACGTCAGCGCTTCAACCATATTCAGTCCATGAACACCGCAAGCAATATTCAGGAAATTCGCCGTTATTTAACTCCTGACCTATATGCTTCAATGTATCAAGACATTATGGCGAACCAAGACCAAGACGTGGCTGAGTTTAGTAATCTCAATGCGATGATTGCAGAAACAACAACCGAAAATGGTCAATATATTGTGAGTGTTCGCTTTACAGGTACTGTAAGTGAAGATTTAAACAGTTTACCGCAGCCATTTACGGAGATTTGGCATTTTGTTAAAGATGCTGGTTCACAGCAGGATTGGGTTGTTGCAGGTATTCAACAGGCTTAAAACGCAGTAACCAAGACATAAAAAAAGAGCTGTTTCGACAGCTCTTTTTTATTTGTGGGTGTTCTCTTCACCACACGTCAACTCTATTTTATCTCGCTCAGCAAAAGGTCAAGCAATTATCGTCATTTATCCTTCTGTTTGATTTGCTGTATTACAGTTAAAATAAATGGCATTGGATAAGTTATTGCATTAATAACTTTTCCTAAAGCTTAATCGAACTAGGTGAGGTATGAATCAAACCACTTAAAATATCTAAATTCCTCTATTTGAAACAATAAAAAAGCCTTGCCGTAGCAAAGCTTTTATCATCTTTCGTTCAGCTAGAATCAAGAAACGAATTGCAAGAACAACCAATACAAACCGCCAGACAATGCAATCGTTGCAGGTAAAGTAAATACCCATGCCGAAAGAATTGTTCTAACTGTAGCAAAGTTTAAACCTGATTTATTAGCAACCATCGTACCCGCAACTGCACTGTTTAAAACGTGTGTTGTCGAAACTGGCATACCAAAACCATCAGCAGCAGCAATCGTACTCATCGCAACCAGTTCAGCAGACATCCCTTGACCATAAGTCATGTGGTTTTTACCAATACGCTCACCTACCGTAATTACGATACGTTTCCAACCCACCATTGTTCCAAGACCAAGTGCTAATGCCACGGCAACTTTTACCCAGTTTGGAATGTACTGTAAGAATGAATCCATATTATTACGATAGTCTTTCACCACTTTTTGCTGTTCTGTGGTCATCTCAGGTAGAGCATCTTCTTTATCTAAACGCTTAAATGTCGTGGTGCTTAAGTACATATCATTACGCAACTCAGCAACCCCAGCTTCTGGGATATCTTTGAGATCACCATAAGCTGCAACTTTTTCACCTAAATGCCCCGTCATGCTCGCCAAAGCAGGTAAAACTTCAGGTGTTTGCTCTTTAGTTTGAATGTATTTTGTGAGGACATCTCGGGCTTTTTCATCAGAAAATTCTTGCTGGCCAACATTCAATACTTGAACAGTTTGTGCTGATAATTGCCCAAAAGATTGCAAGTGTTGTTGATCTAAGCTTTTGTTCAATGAATAAGCCAATGGAACTAAACCAATTAAGATTAACATGATGAGCCCCATTCCCTTTTGACCATCATTTGAACCGTGTGCAAAACTTACACCAGTACAAGTAAAGATCAGGATGCCACGAATAAGGGGTGGTGGTGGCTTGTTTCCAACAGGTGGTTGGAACAACTCCATTTGACGTTTGAAGATTTTTTTCACCAATAAGAACAAAACGGCTGCAAAAGCAAAACCAATCATTGGAGAAAATAATAACGCCTTACCGACTTTTAGCACTTGATCCATGTCAATGCCACTGGTTGCTCCAGTTGATGCATTCAACAAATGGTTCATGATCCCCACACCTAAAATTGAACCAATTAAGGTATGCGAACTCGATGCAGGAATGCCAAGAAACCAAGTACCCAGGTTCCATAAAATCGCTGCAATCAATAGCGCGAAAACCATGGCGAAACCTGCCCCACTGCCGACATTCATGATCATTTCGACCGGCAATAATGCAATAATGCCGTAAGCAACCGCACCACTTGCCACCATAACTCCTAAAAAGTTACAGAAGCCTGCCCACATAACCGCAACGGGTGCAGGAAGTGCGTTGGTATAAATAACCGTTGCCACAGCATTGGCTGTGTCATGGAAACCATTTACAAATTCGAACGCCAAGGCAATGAACAATGCCGTAGATAATAAAATAACTGAATACAAACTTAACGGCGGGACATGTGCTAAATCAGCACTCACCTGAAAACCAATATAAATCAGTGTAGCAACAATGACTGTTAAGAACACCGGCATAAAGAATTTCGGTGTTGGTACATGTACATTCGTCGATTGAGCTTGCGATTCTGTCGCAACTGGTGAATCCGAAGCAGGAGGTAGATTTGAATTCATGTAGACGGCTGGAGGATAAAAAAATCCCCCATATTGTTTAATTAAATTATGACAATTATATGACAAAGCTTTGTCACATGAACTCAAATTTTCATCATTTCATCACTTTTACACCAAATTTTTGTATCAAAACAGTGCGAATAAAAAAATTAACCTATATATTTCAACAAAATAAAACACAATAATGTGCAACAAAAAGCATTGCATGATTTTGCAGCAAACGCAAAAAATATGACTTAAATTTGTCATATTGCCCATATTTTGCTTTATTTTTAGGCATTATTACTTGGAATTATTGCACTTTAATGAAAGTTTTATGACATTTTAGAAATGAACCAATGAATTAACACTGCTGACTGCTGAAAATACGCGCTTTGGCTAAGCTTCTGTTACAATGCCTCAGCTTTTTATATTTGCCATATACTGGGGTTCCTTATGTCCACGCTTGCCACCCTAAAATCTCTTCTCGCCCAACGCATCCTGATTATTGATGGTGCAATGGGAACCATGATTCAACGCCATAAATTAGAAGAAGAAGATTATCGTGGTGAACGTTTCGCAGATTGGGCTTCTGATCTAAAAGGTAATAACGATCTTTTAGTACTGACTCAGCCACAGGTTATCCAAGGCATTCATGAAGCTTACTTGGATGCTGGTGCAGACATTATTGAAACCAATAGCTTCAATGGTACACGTGTTTCGATGTCGGATTACCACATGGAAGATCTTGTACCAGAGATCAACCGTGAGGCAGCACGTCTTGCGAGAGCGGCATGCGATAAATACTCAACCCCTGACAAACCTCGATTCGTGGCAGGTGTACTCGGCCCTACATCACGTACATGTTCGATCTCACCAAACGTCAATGACCCAGCATTCCGTAACATTACTTTCGATGAACTAAAAGAAAACTATATTGAAGCTGCTCATGCCCTGATCGAAGGTGGAGCAGACATCCTGCTGATCGAAACCGTATTCGATACCTTGAACTGTAAAGCGGCAATCTTTGCAGTCAAAGAAGTCTTCAAACAAATTGGTTATGAACTTCCATTGATGATCTCAGGTACGATTACAGATGCATCAGGTCGTACATTAACAGGTCAAACGGCTGAAGCGTTCTGGAACTCAGTGCGTCATGGCGATTTGCTTTCGATTGGTTTTAACTGTGCCTTGGGCGCTGATGCAATGCGTCCTCACGTTAAAACCATTGCAGACGTTGCAGACACCTTTGTTTCAGCGCATCCAAATGCTGGTTTACCGAATGCATTTGGTGAATATGATGAAACCCCAGAACAAACTGCAGCCTTTATTAAAGAATTTGCTGAGAGTGGTTTGATCAATATTACTGGTGGTTGCTGTGGTACAACTCCAGATCATATCCGTGCGATCTACCAAGCTGTTAAAGATATTCCACCACGTCAAGTTCCTGAGACAGTTCATGCTTGCCGCTTGAGTGGTTTGGAACCATTTAATATCCATGAAGATTCACTATTCGTAAACGTAGGTGAACGTACTAACGTTACAGGATCAAAAAAATTCCTTCGCCTAATCCGTGAAGAAAATTTTGCGGAAGCTCTAGAAGTCGCTCAGCAACAGGTTGAGGCTGGTGCGCAGATCATTGATATCAACATGGATGAAGGGATGCTCGATTCGCAAGGTGCGATGGTGCATTTCCTGAACCTTGTCGCTTCAGAACCTGATATCTCTCGTGTGCCGATCATGATTGACTCATCAAAATGGGAAATCATTGAAGCAGGTCTAAAATGTGTTCAAGGTAAACCCGTTGTAAACTCGATTTCGCTTAAAGAAGGTTATGACGAGTTTGTCGAAAAAGCTCGCCTCTGCCGTCAGTACGGTGCAGCAGTTATTGTCATGGCTTTTGACGAAGTTGGTCAGGCAGATACCTCAGAGCGTAAGCGTGAAATTTGTAAACGCTCTTATGACATTTTAGTCAATGAAGTTGGCTATCCAGCGGAAGATATTATTTTCGATCCAAACGTGTTTGCAGTGGCCACAGGGATCGAAGAACACAATAACTATGCCGTCGACTTTATTGAAGCCACAGGTTGGATCAAACAAAACTTACCACATGCCATGATCTCAGGTGGTGTTTCTAACGTTTCCTTCTCATTCCGTGGTAACGAACCTGTACGCGAAGCAATCCACTCTGTATTCCTTTATCATGCGATCAAACAAGGCATGACCATGGGTATCGTAAACGCTGGTCAGATGGCGATTTATGACGATATCAATAAAGAGCTGAAAGATGCTGTTGAAGATGTTGTACTTAACCAAAACCAAGGCGAGACAGGTCAAGCTGCAACTGAAAAGCTTCTAGAAGTTGCTGAAAAATATCGTGGTCAAGCGGGTGCTACCAAAGAAGCTGAAAATCTTGAATGGCGTAATGAGTCTGTCGAAAAACGTCTTGAATACGCTTTAGTTAAAGGTATTACCACGTATATCGATCAAGATACTGAAGAAGCACGCTTAAAATCACAACGTCCGCTTGATGTGATCGAAGGTCCACTGATGGACGGCATGAACGTGGTGGGTGACTTATTTGGTTCAGGAAAAATGTTCCTTCCTCAAGTCGTTAAATCTGCACGCGTCATGAAACAAGCTGTAGCATGGTTAAACCCATACATTGAAGCTGAAAAGTCAGAAGGACAGTCTAAAGGTAAAGTCCTGATGGCAACGGTAAAAGGTGACGTACACGATATTGGTAAAAATATTGTGGGTGTTGTCTTAGGTTGTAATGGCTATGACATCGTTGACCTCGGTGTGATGGTGCCTGCAGAAAAAATTCTGCAAACGGCCATAGATGAGAAATGTGACATTATTGGTTTGTCAGGCTTGATCACTCCATCTTTAGATGAAATGGTCTTCGTTGCCAAAGAAATGCAACGTAAAGGTTTTAACATTCCATTATTGATCGGCGGTGCAACCACATCGAAAGCACACACCGCAGTTAAAATTGATCCTCAATATTCAAATGATGCTGTAATTTATGTCGCTGATGCTTCTCGTGCAGTGGGTGTGGCAACCACCCTTCTTTCTCCTGAAATGCGCGGTAACTTCATTGCAGAGCATCGTGCTGAATATGCCAAGATTCGTGAACGCTTAGCGAATAAGCAACCGAAAGCTGCAAAATTGAGTTATGCAGAATCAGTCGAAAATGGTTTCAAAATTGATAATAACTACGTCCCACCAAAGCCAAATGCTTTGGGTACGCAAGTTATTAAAAACTATCCGCTTGAAACCTTAGTTGAATATTTTGACTGGACACCATTCTTTATCTCTTGGAGTTTAGCGGGTAAATTCCCGAAAATTTTAGAAGATGAAGTGGTCGGTGAAGCAGCGACTGATCTTTATAATCAAGCGCAAGCGATGCTGAAAGACATCATTGAAAATAAACGTTTCGATGCCCGTGCTGTGTTTGGCTTATACCCTGCTCAGCGTACTGGTGCAGATACCGTCAGCGTATTTGATGAATCAGGTCAAAATCGCACTCACACGTTTGAGCACGTACGTCAGCAATCAGACAAAGTGACTGGTAAACCAAACTTGTCTTTGGCGGATTATATTAAGCCTTCTGAACAACCTGAAGATTATCTCGGTGGTTTCACAGTGTCGATCTTTGGTGCTGAAGAATTGGCGAATGAATATAAAGCCAAAGGTGATGATTATTCAGCAATCTTAGTTCAGTCGTTGGCTGACCGTTTTGCCGAAGCCTTTGCCGAGCATTTGCATGAGCGTATCCGTAAAGAGTTCTGGGGCTATAAAGCCGATGAAACTTTGGGCAATGAAGAATTGATCAAAGAGAAGTATGTCGGGATTCGTCCTGCACCAGGTTACCCTGCTTGCCCTGAACATTCTGAAAAAGCGGTGTTATTTGACTGGTTAGGTTCGGAAGAAAAGATCGGTACGAAATTGACTGAACACTTTGCGATGATGCCGCCTTCTTCTGTCAGTGGTTTCTATTATTCGCATCCTGAAAGCGAATACTTTAACGTGGGCAAGATTTCTCAAGATCAGCTTGAGGATTATGCAAAGCGTAAAGGCTGGACACTGGATGAAGCGAAGCGTTGGTTAGCACCGAATTTAGATGATTCGATTGGTTGATTTAATCCCCCTAAATCCCCCTTTGGCAAAGGGGGACTTGCGCGTACCTAATAAATTACGTGACAGCTCTTTTCTTTGAAAATGAAGTTGGAATTTACATTTTTACAATCTTAGACTGAATATTTGCCACTCTAACTCTCATTTTAGACGACCATCTTATTTTATCTTGGAGCGGTTCTGGATATTTCAATCTAGCGACTAATCTAACTTTATCTATCATACTTAAATCTGCTTCAAGTATTTTTTTTCGTTTTAAAAAACTATCATACCCATACATACCAGACCCTAAAAAAGCAGTATTAATGTATGCGGCGGCAATTTCCTCCCAATGAAAGCATCTTGTTATAAGAACAGCTAATAATTGTTCTCTAAACTTCCTTATTAATGTCCTTTCATATCTATTTGAAATTACTCTTACATATTGTTGGGCAATAGTACTTGCTCCTTGGAATTCATTTTTGATATGAGTATAATATATAGCTCTTACCATAGCATAATGATCTATCCCATAATGAAATTTAACACGATGGTCTTCTGCTAAACTCAGTATCTCCAAAATTGTATAGTCCAAGTTTTTATTACTATTGTCTAAATCACTTAAACATTTCTTAAAATCATCTTCGATCTTTAAAATATTAAATAACTGAAAAAAACTTAGCACACAAATAAAAAGGGATCGTACAAAAAAAATATATAATTCTCACTGTAATTTACCCTTAATTTCAGGAATAGATTGCATAAATGGCTCTTTACTTAGCTCAACACTTCCCTTTTGATCTGCAACCATAGAGTGAAACTCACCACAAAACAAAGTTGCTTTATGATCACTAAAAATTAGGAATTTTTTCTTCAGCTCAAATCGACAATATATTGTTGACTGTCTTCTTTCACCATACTCCGTTGCATGTAATGTAAGAATATCTGAGCCAAATATTCTTTTTTGAATAGAGCCGTCAATCTGTGCTCTTGCTCGATGTTTTCCACTATATTTTATAATATGACGACTATGAGTTGCTCTCTTTCCATAACTTGAATTCTCATAAATTTTTTCAGAAGCACCTCTAATGTTATTACCTTCTAATCTTAGAAATAAATTATGTTGTAATTCCATCTGTTCATATGGATTATAAGCTGTTGTCTCTGTTTTTGATTTTAAATACCACTTCCCTGAAAAATCAGGTATACCAAAAATTTTCTCTCTAACTAAGAAAAATAGTATTGCAATAATTATTGCAGCAATAATAGCCTCTACAACATCCCCAAAGGCAAAATCATTAAATATAAAACTAGCAATCAAAGATATGCTCATATATCCCCCATATTAAAACAACAAAACATAAATAAATTCCTATATTGTAGCAAGAACTATTTCATCTGATATTTATTAATCCTCCCCAGCCCTCCTTTAAAAAAGGAGGGTGTACGTGAATCTAAAACCTACATTCAATTCGCAGTAAAGTCCCCCTTTGAAAAAGGGGGATTTAGGGGGATTCTAACCTTCGCCGAACTACACAATAAATCTGTTCTACCACAGCATCAATTTCTGTCAAAATTTGATGATTACTAAATCTCAGTGTCAGAAGTCCAAGCTCATTCAAAGCATAATCTCTATTTAGATCTGCTTCCAAACCCTTTTCTGTATAGTGCTGCCCACCATCACATTCAATAACTAAATTTGCTTTGGGACAATAAAAATCTACAATAAAATTTAGAATTGGCTTCTGTCTATAGAACTGCAATCCTAAAATCTGTTTACGTCTTATTCTGTTCCATAGCAGTTGCTCAGCATCTGTCATATTGTTCCGTAAATCACGAGATGGCTGTTTTAAATTTTTGTTATAGGGTTGCATCAATTTACCATTTTTTAAAATTATTAATTTGTCGAAAATTATTTTAATTTACAAAGTCTAATTCACTTTTAGTTGAGCTCATTCAAAATATCTCAAATAAAAAAATCTCTCAATGCTTAGAACTGAGAGATTTAGAAATAAACGAACTATTTAGCTTTTGTGTTTGGTAATAATGCTGTTGCAAAACCAAGTAATGGTAACAATGAACATAGACCAAATACCCATTCGATACCGTTAATATCAGCTAAATGCCCTAATCCTGCCGCAGCAATTCCACTTACTCCAAACATGAGACCGAACATAACCCCTGAAATCATACCCACACGACCCGGTACTGCTTCTTGGGCATACACAACCATTGCAGCAAAAGCGGATGAAAGAACAAAACCAGTAATGATTGATAATATCGTGGTCCAAAACAAATTTGCATAGGGCATCATTAACGCAAACGGTGCCATGCCGACAAACGAAACCCAGATAACGGCTTTACGGCCAATTTTGTCACCAATTGGACCACCCGCAAAAGTACCTAAAGCAACGGCTGCCAAGAAGGCAAATAAATGCAATTGTGCGGTTTGGATACTAATATGAAATTTCTGAATGAGATAAAAAGTAAAGTAATTACTAATGCTCGCAATGTAGGTAAATTTAGCAAACATCAATACACTGATGGTGGTCAATGCAATAATTAACTGTCGACCATGCAACTTAGTCTGTACTTGATTAGATTTTACAGCAAATGGATTTTTAGCATGCCCAATCGTCCAGCGGCTGACCCTAAATAAAACCCAAATGGCTAAAAGCGCAAATATAATTAACCAAGCAACCGCATGTTGCCCAAATGGAACTATTAGTAAAGCTGCTAATAATGGACCAATAGCGGTACCCGTATTTCCGCCCACTTGGAAAGTCGATTGAGCCGTACCAAAGCGGCCACCCGATGCCATTCGAGCTACACGCGAAGCCTCAGGATGAAAGGTTGAGGAACCGACTCCAATCAATGCAGAAGCAATAAGTAATACAGCAAAACTTGGTGAGAATGCCAATAGTAAAATACCACCAAGTGTGACCACCATTCCCAATGGTAAAAGATAAGGTTTTGGATATTTATCGGTATAAAGTCCAATCCAAGGCTGAAGCAGCGAACCAGTAATCTGATACACAAACGAGATTAACCCGACTTGGGCAAAACTCAGTGAAAAGTTTGCTTTAAGCATTGGATAGATGGCGGGTAACACAGCTTGAATTAAATCATTTAGTAAATGTGCAACTGCTACGGCGCCTACAATTTTAATCATCATTCCTTGCGGCTGATCATTTGTAACAGTATCGGCGATACTATCTTTCAATTGTATTGAAGACGTCATACCTGAAAAACTCCAATATTTTTAAATGAGATCCTTATTGTAAATTGTCGTTTATAAAGTTATCTTCCAATAATCATCGTATAAGTGACATTTTTCAGGATAGATTATGTCCGATTCTCTTATTCAGTCTGATTGGTCTGAACTCGTGATTGGGCTTTCTTCCGAGCATGCCTATCGAGAAATAACCCCCACTCATACGCATACACGCGCTCAGTTTTTGTATGCTTCGACAGGAAACATTCAAGTTTTTACGCCCAACCATGTGTGGATTGTACCGCCCATGTGTGCGTTATGGATTCCGGCAAATGTCGAGCACAGTGTGATTTCGCTGAGTTACGTTAAATTAAATACTGCGCTGGTTGAGGCGAAAGCTGCTCAGATCATGGGTGAGCAGTGCTTTATTATTCGGGTCAGTAATTTACTGCATGAATTATTAATCCGTTTAAATGAAATTGAGCGCTTAGGTTTTCCAAATATTACCAGCGCCCCTGAACTTTCTCGTGCCTTACAAATTTTGATTTTTGAAGAAATTCATCAAGCCAATTTGCTTCCCATCCAGATTCCTTGGCCAAAAGACAAACGACTATTAAGTATTTGCCAAGCGTTATTACACTCTCCCGATCATTTAAAAGATTTAAGCACTTGGGCTGATGAAATCGGAACCAGCTCAAGAACATTAATGCGTATGTTCCAAAAAGAAACTGGACTGTCTTATCGAGCTTGGATCCAGCAAATGCATATCGCACTTGCCTTAAGTAAAATTGCCAATGGTGAATCTATTGCTCAAATTTCCGAATCACTAGGTTATAACCAACCTAGTGCTTTTAGTACAATGTTTAAACGGCATTTAGGAAAAACACCTCAACAATTTAAATCGATAAATTAAATTTTTTTCAACGAAACAATAATTAAGCAACTCTTTCCACAAACAACACACCATCTAAATGATCAACTTCATGTTGAACAATGCGGGCAGGAAAACCCTCAAACGTTGTTTCAATCACCTCACCTTGTAAGGTGTAATAACGCACTTTGATGGTTTGTGCGCGCTCTACGACTCCACGCTGATCAGGAACACTCAAGCAGCCTTCCTCACCCAAACAAGTCTGTTGAGAAAACTCTAAAATTTCAGGATTAACCATCACCACCGCATCCATTTCAGGTGCATCGGGATAACGAGGATTTGGACGAGATGCAACAATAATCACACGTTTAGAAATATAAACTTGAGGTGCTGCGATCCCCACGCCATTCCGTTCAAGCATAGTCGCATGCATAGCTGAAGCCAACTCCAATAGCCATTCACTATTAAATTCCCCATCTGCAACAAATGCTGCTTTAAGTTCTAATATTTCTTCACCACGTTGCGCTACAGGCAAAACCACACTCATACCCATGACCTTATTTTGATCAAATCGTGCTTAACATAGTATTGGATATTTTCTATTGCTTCTATCATTTTCACGCAAAAATAAAAAACTCCCCATAAAGGAGAGTTTTAAAAAAAGTTAAATTAAAGTTGTTTCTTCAATTCATCTTCAACGATTGCGATTTCAAGCTGGCTAAATTTACGAATTTCACCTTCAGCATGCTTTTCAAGCATTCCGCCAATCAAAGGCACTTTAACTTTTACATTCCAAGTTAACGAAATATTCACTTTTTCGCTATCGCCTGTCACGCTGCGCTCGCCTTTCGCTTCTAAAGGGAGATTAGCGCCCAACTCAACAGTTGAAGTTAAGTTTTTCAAATGGGTGATATCAGCACGCTTTAGGCGAAACGCATTTTTTAGTAATTTTTTAGCAACATCAGGAATATTTACATCAAGGTTATATTCACGACGTAGCGTGTAAATATCGCCATTAATTGCAGATTCAATAATTTCTAAGTTTTCACCGGGAATACGTTTACATACTGCTTCATGCAATGCTGTATCCGCGACTAATCTTGAAAAGTCTTCGATCGAAACACCGTGAATTGTTTCATTAACCGTAAATTGATGTGCCATCTTTAAATTTCCGTTTCGTTTTTATAGGATCTCATCACTTTGCGAAGTATATCATTCTCCTTTAAATCTCAAAGACTAACGTGGCAAAAAAGGGTGACTGCTCGGATTAGTCATTTTTATTGTGATTTTTTCGCATGCCTAATTTGACTGATATATCTTTAGCACAACTGATAGATAAATAATGATCTCCATATTCAATCACAGCATAAAACTGCTCGGCACCATCATCTAAACCCGTAGCAGACCAAGTCGTGCCCTGCGGAAACTCCTTTAGCCATATCGCTTTATAAAAGTCTGAAACGGAATCGAAAACCAAATATGTTTCTGGATCTGCCATTATTTTGGTAGCAATTTGATTAAATTTTTGCTGTTTATAGGCATCTAAACTGAGTAGCATAGAAACTCCATGTGTAAAAAATGGGTTAAATTTCATAATTCCAGCTACAGTAAACTTTTAACTCAATTACAAAAATACTGTGATTTTCTTATGCTCCTATTTTGCTAAGGAATTTCTTAGAGTTCCATATTTATTTCAGTTTTATCAGTTGCTTTTGATTAAGGTCTAATTTGCTACAATGTCCTCAATATGCTATCAATTTATTATAACTTTTATTTTTTACAACGATAAACTATAAGGAGCAAACATGTCTTATCAGAATATTTTAGTACCAGTCGATGACTCTCCGATCTCTTATGCAGCAGTTGAGCATGCACTTTCTTTAGCAAAATTGTCAGGGGCAAAAGTTACGATTCTCAGCGTGATCGCAGTTGATCCTTTTGTGGGTGTAGATTTTTATCAGGTTGCCCCAGCCGTGACGGATTATTTTATGCAGGCTGAAGCACATGCAAAAACTCAGCTTCAAGATATAGCTCAATCATTTTCACGAGGTGGGATCGAAGTGACAACTAAAATTTATCATGGCTCTGCCAGTGAAGGCATTATTTTTGTCGCGGATGAAGTGGGCGCAGATTTGATTATTATGGGTTCACATGGGCGTACCGGCGTGAAACGCTTACTACTCGGTAGCGTAGCGCGTACCGTGCTTACTGAGTCACATATTCCTGTGCTCATCGTCAAGCAATAACCCCTCAATTCCCTTAAAAACCTTGTGCCCCATCACAAGGTTTTTTCTTATCAAAATAAAAATCTTTTTGACCGTTTATCCCCCCATCCTGAACATTTACAACCCTATTCCATCCCTTGAAAAGATGCTTCACTACAGGCATGGACATGGCTTTTCTATCGAAAATATTGAGTGAAATCAATTTGCTCTGAATAGAAAAAAATGACCGTTAATAAAAATATCAGCGCTAAAAATAAGACACGGTTTTCCAAGGATGATCATTATGAAACGCAATCCAATTTTAACTGGCATCTATGCCCTATTTGCCAGTACCCTCAATCATGCCGCCGCACTGGATCAGTCCGGCCAATCCATTTTACCCTTTCTGGAAAATGGCAATTATGCCGAGGTTGGCGCCACAGCGGTCGATCCTGATATTTCAGGAAAAATCCGTAATCGCTCTGAACTGGTCAACGATCCACAAAACCTGAACTCAGGCAATATGGGCGATAGCTTTCAATATTATAGTGCCGCGCTTAAGTTGCAACTGACCGACCGAATTAGCTTTGGCTTGCTCTATGACCAACCTTTTGGTGCAGATATTACTTATCCGATGCAATCCAATAATACCTTTTCAGATAATGAATTTACTCAGCAAGGTACATCGGTCAATGTCGATAGCGAAAGCATTAGCATGATTTTAGGTGTCAGTCCTTTTCGTAATTTTCAACTCTATGGCGGTGCTGTTTATCAATCAGTCAAAGGCGATGTGGCACTTCGAGGTAATTCTTATAGCAAGGCCTTTAATGGTTATGATGCAAAATTTAAACAGGATCATGCCGTTGGATGGCTGGCAGGGCTGAGTTATCAGATTCCAAATATTGCTTTAAAAGCAGCAGTAACCTATCGTTCTAAAATCGACCATGATATGCAGGCGACTGAGACCATGTTTGGTGAGCCCTTAGAAGTCACCACACAGGGCAAGACTAAAATTAGCACGCCACAATCCGTGAATATTGATTTTCAGACGGGAGTGCATAAAGACACACTGCTCTATACCAATATACGTTGGGTCAACTGGAAAGATTTTCATATCCGCCCGACCCAGTTTGGTGCAGTAACCGAATATCTGACTGACTTGATCAGCGAAGGCACCTATAGCGGTGGCTTTGATCTGGATAGTTACCAAAAAGATCAATGGACGGTCAATGTCGGACTTGGACATCAATTTACTGAAAAATGGAGTGCCTCCACAGAAGTCAGTTGGGACTCTGGCACAGGCAACCCTGCATCCACATTGAACCCAACCAAAGGCTCTTGGGGCTTGGGTGTAGGTGTTCAATTCAATCCAGCCCCAAACTACTTTATTGCCGCAGGCGTTAAATACTTCTGGTTAGGCGATGTAGTTGCCGAAGATGGCACCTATTACCTTCCTGTAGCAGGGATTAAACCGGTTGCTGAACAGGCCGATTTTAAAGATAACAGTGCCATCGGCTACGGTTTAAAAATTGGTTATCGCTTTTAGTCACTTATTATTATCAGGCCAAGTAGGAGCAGCTCCAGTTTAAGTCCTGATCCTACTTAGTTATTTAATAGCATTCAATCAACGGATGAGATTAAAATCTCAAAGTATTATTTTAATAATGAATGTCATCTTCAGGAAAAATCCAATGAAAAAACTGTCTCTTGTCTTTTCAATATTTATATCTGGCTTAGTTTTGCCTTTCACAACTTTTGCCAATTCGCCTGATCCTGAAGAAAGCATGGATATTTTTATTGGTACCTTAACTATTCAGGATAACAAGGCCATTTTAACGCGATGCGATATTGCGCAGAATGAATATGTATTGAAAGATGCAGACTGGTCTCAGGAAAAGGCAGTAGCAGGTTTTCTCGCCAATGCCACCAAATTAAAACAGCCGATTTATGCAGAAGTGATTGCGGCGTATAAAAGTGAAAAAGATATCAATATTCTATTGGTCGATTCTATTGAAAACCAGACCGAAGCAAAAAGCTGTCATTTAAGCGATTTGTTTTAAAGTCCAAAATACACGGCAAGCTTTTAGCGCGGATATTGATGAGCAAAGCCCGGTTACTCACTAAAAGTTTGCCATGTCTCAAAAGTATGTGTGCGATACAGTTTTAACTCGGAAAATTGAGGAATAATCGCTTCACTTTGTGTAGGTCTTAAAAATACAAAATCATCCACCTGAATATCACAATTCTTCGGTACATTGACCAATTCTTGATTACTGCTGCGTCCATACAAGACATGAGTATGCGCTTGGCTAGGATAAACATAATCAGCCAGCCAGTAGCCACCATAAATAAACAGTGCCTTACATTTATGCGGTAATTTATCCAGTAAAGACATCGAAGGAAGCTGGGTAAATGGTAATACTTTGAGCACAGGTGCAGCGATCCATAATGCAGGTTGTAAGGCCTGTAAAAATTCACTATCAAAATCACTCGGTTTTAATAGCATTGAACCAAAAGACAGGTCATTGCAGACACTTTCAGTGGTATGAAAGCTAAAGGTTGGACTGCCCCCGCCATTAAAACACAATGCCTCATTCCACAAGGTTGGGAACTGTTTTTGAATCAGCTGTTGATAATGGGCATAAGTCTGTTGGGAGCTGTGATACGCCAGTTCAGGTTTTTTAATAATGGCAGGGATTTTGGTGACATGCGCATCATAGCCCATCAAGCCAGAAAGTTTTAAATACTGTGGATTTCGCTCAATCAGCTTTAATATTTCGATCAGCTGTTGTGTCGACTGTACCCCGCCACGATGTAAACCGACATCAATCTCGATATTCAGCTTTAGACAGCGCGAATAGGTCTGGGCAATCTCAAGATATTGCTGCACACGTTGCTGGGTATCAACCAGCCACTGAATATTGGCATCCGACCATGCTGCATGTCGTTCAAAAAAATGGCGTACTGCTTGAGCTGGCATCGGTTTGCCCAACAAAATATCGGCTTCGGCAAAATTTTCTAATATTGAAATAATATGCGGTTGATGAAATACCATAAAGCGCTGGGTGTTGATCTGTTCAGATAATAATTTGAGTAAATCCAGACTAGCTAAGGATTTCACTACCAATCGTGCTTTTAAATGTTTGGCGTGAGCAAGGCGAATCTGAACATGCTGGATATTTTGTTTTAACGCGGCTTCATCGACAATCAGTTGCGGAGTCGCAATCTCCAGTTTTTTCAGGTCCAGATTGAGTTGTTTAAAATAATGATCCAACATAGCTATACCTTTTTCAATCAAAGAAAATTTACATGTAATTTGATACGCGAAAAAGTCATCTACAACCTGCATGGTATAAAAAAGATAATGTATCTGCGATAAAACCAAATAGATGCAAGTAGAAAACAGGTTTTGTAGATGACAATGCCTTTGCTTACTTTGGGCGAAACCAAAGTAAGGCGAGCCGCAGGCTTATCCTAAAATAGATAAAAACTCGGTAAGACTCCGTAAAGTTAATTATTTTTCAATAGATTAAATAAACATTTAAGTCCAACCCAAGTTAGAACTAACCTAAAAACAGCTTTTCCAGATAGGGATTTAAAAACTTGGCTTCTGGGTCAAGCTGCTGACGCAAAGCCATAAAATCATCCCACTTTGGATATAAAGTCCGTAATTGAGCCGCTGTCAGGGTATGCATTTTCCCCCAATGCGGACGTCCCAGATATTTCTGCAAGATCGGCTCAACCACCTCAAAAATCAACTTCGGGTCTTGTTTGTGATATTGATGCACCGAGATCGAAATCGAATCCTGCTGATAAAAAGGACTGAGCCAAATATCATCCCCCTTCACAAAGCGAAATTCGAGCGGAAAAAAGGTCGCAACCTTATTGGCCCTTAAGGCATGCAATACTTCATCCAAACACTCAATTCCACGATCAACAGGAATCTGATACTCCATTTCATTGAACTTGGTATTACGCGGCGTTGGAAATATCTTGCTCGACCAATCCACGTAGATGGTCGGTTTAACGAAAATACCTAATAGCTTCTGTAAATAAGGATTCAGTGCAGGAAAGCTTCTGGTCAACTCGGAACAAAGGGTCAACAGCGTATCATCGGACGGGAAATTTTCCTTTCGCGGCAAAACCGCTTCATCGGTCTCATCCAAGGTTTTCAGCATCAACTGCTTTTCATGGGAAAACACAAAACACTCAATATGTCGGTGCTGCTGCTTCCATTGCTGAATATGCTGCATCATGTCTTCTACCGGACACAGTTGAATATGCTCTTTGAGTTTATAGCGAGGACGATTCTGCATGGTGATCTGGGTCAAGATACCCAAGCTACCCAAAGAAACTCGTCCTGCAGCAAAGATTTCAGGATTCTCTGTGCGACTGCATTTTAGAATCTCACCTGATGCTGTCAACAACTCAAAAGCGTCAACATAGGCTGAAATACAATGTAAATCTGCTCCTGTCCCATGTGTGCCTGTAGAGACAGCCCCTGCTAGACTTTGCTGATCAATATCGCCCTGATTTATCAAGGCCTGATTAATCGATTGCTGCTGTAAATGTTGGTCTAGATCATATAAGCGTGTGCCTGCATAAATATTGCTCTGGCATCGCTCATGATCCGTCGATGCAATACCTGCAATATGATCCAAAGACAATAAGGTTGCATCAGTACACACCAACGGCGTAAAGGAATGCCCTGCACCCACCACCCGTATTTTTTGCTGCGCTTTAACCATAGCCTGTAGTTCTTGAATATTGGCAGGGTGTAAAATCTGTTGTGGTTTGGCTTTTTGAAAGCCAGACCAGTTTGACCAAATACCTTGTGTTAAATCACTCATATTGCCTCTCTTTGGCTAACGGCCGTTGTTACATTGCCATGATTGGTGCGTTTTGCGAGTTCATTTTCTGGAATCGGCTGTGGTCGTGTCATTGCATCGTAATGACGTTTGGTTTTTTCTAATAATAATTGTTCTGCTAATTCTTTAAATTTGCTCTGACAGGCTGCTAACGTCCATTGCCCGAATAAAGTATGTCCACCTTCATAGGCTTGTGCTTGATATTCTTCATAGGTGGTGACATAACCCATATAATCATTGCAGTAGGATACTAACCAAACCCTTTCAATTGAAGCCTGTACGGCAAGTGTCTGTTTAACCGTATCAATGACACGCTGTCCTGCGATGGTGGTAAATTCTCCTGGACAACAAATCAAAGCCAATTGACCTAATCGCACAATCTGTAAGGGAACCACACTTGGAACTAAAGGACTCTGCTGAATCGCTCCAGCTTTCACTTGTCGATTCATTTCTGCTATCAACGGATCAAGAATACCGGGTGGAAAACCAATCGGTTGGCCTAAAATCTTTTTGGCACCTGCTTCCAGTACAATCTGTTTTGGCCCTTGAGAGGCATACAGTTGCTGATACGCTACAAAATCAGCTGCATTCGAATGTCTGGTTTTCTGTTTGCGAAATTGATTGGCTAAAAATTGCATCCCCATAATTAAGGGTTTGGGTGCGCCTAAACCATCGACAGGTGTGCCTGCAAAAAATGCGGTACCGTGACACGGCTGACTGGTCTTGGCATGCTTTTGACCTTCTGCGAACTCATTTGGAATTCCAATATTGCTCAGATCGACATAGGACAAGACAGCATCGATCTTGCCTTCGACTTTCTGCAAATTTTTAGGGATATTCTGCTGTAAGCCATTCAGAGCCAGTTCACTTTGATAACGACCATTTTGTTGCGCGTACTGATATTCCTGCTCGCCTTTAATCTTCTTGCGAATCTTGAGCTGGTCTTTGCCATGGAAATGCGGCGATACATCCCCTGCGGTTGCATGAGCAAAAATCGTCACTGGATTTTGAATCCCTTGCTCAGTTAAAGCCTGCTCGGAAAATGCGGCTGCATAACCTTTATTATCGCCATCATAGGCTTTTAAGGAGTTCCCCAAACAGGTTGCATGTACTCCGAATAAGGAAATAAAGGACTGTAATTTTTTTTCCCGATAGAAACCCATCAGCTGCATTTCACGATTCAAGGCTAAATGCGTTTCAGCTTCGGTACGTGACTGAACTTCTGGATTACGATTATAGGCTTTGATTGAACGATTCCATGCCACAGGTGTCTGTTCAGGAAAATGCTGAGTCGCTAAAAAAATCTCGGTGTCTTGTTCAGACACAATCGCATTTTGAATACTCTGTACAATTGCCTCAACAATGGCAGTTAAATGTTCAGGTACAAAACCAGGGGTCGGCATATTATACAAGGCTTCATAGCCACAACCGCCAGGTCCTGAGTGGGTATGGGTGGCCATGAGAACCAGTTGATTTTCATCAAATTGCGAATCTAGAATTTGTGTAAGTTGCGCTACAGTTTGGCTACGTATGGCATGGGTAATACAGCCTACGTCCAGACAGCAGATCAACAGTCGGTTATGTTGCTGATCGACGATGCTCACGCTACGTGCAAATAAAGCTGTGCGCTGCTCATAGGCCCGATGTGACCATTGCCCATAACCGAACATAGCATAGCCTTTCGGTACAATTTTGATTTGTTGTTTATCCCAACCCACCTGATACATCACGACTTCCTTTTCAATTCTTTTTTAACTGTCTTGAAGCATGTTGAAAGTTAATCAAAATTATGCGATACCCAACAGGGTTAAAGACACTTTTCTTTGGGGGGCTAAACGGACTTATGCCTATACGCAGCAGCGATAAAAATAAACAGCAGCAATTTATTCCACCCACCATTCTGGCGAGCCTGATCCATTATGCAGAGCAACAGCAGTGGGATTATGCCGCATGGTTTCAAGATTCAGATTTAGACATTGCACAAATACAGCAAACCCAAGGTGTGGTTCGTTTTAGCCAACTCTGTGATGTGGTTCGTCAAGCCATTGCAGCCTATCAGCAACCCGACCTCGGTTTAAAACTTGGCAGCAGTGAAGGTCTGATTTCGATGGGGATTCTGGGCTTTGCCATGCAGTCCTGTAAAACCGTGGCAGATGCTTTGGACATTGCGCTGCGCTACCATCGGATTTCTGGTAGCGTCTTGAATATCAACTTTTCCATCCATGCTGATCTGTGTGAGCTGGAAGTCACTGAACCTTATCCCTGCAATGAACTCAAAGCCTTTTTCTATGATGAATTATTTAGCAGCATCATTACCTGTTTAAATGCAATGCTAGGTGATCATAATGACGTCATCAGTCTTGAGCTCAGCTATTTCCCAAGCGACGATCAGCAACAATATCACGATCTCTTTGGCTGCCCCATCCAGTTTAACCGTGATAAAAATATCATGCGTTTTAGTCACCGCCTATTGCAACGCAGCTTAAAAAATTACAGCCCCGCTAACTATGCAACTGCCATCCAGATCTGCGAACAAGCCCTAAAAGAAATCGACCAGCTCAATCAAGTTGGCTATGTGCATTTACTTGATCATTTGATTGAACAGCATTTACCTGAACGTTTTGAGATGCAACAGGCTGCTGAACATTTAAGGATCAGCGAACGGCATTTAAGACGGCAATTATTATTAGAAGGTCTGAGTTTTCAACAAATCCGGCAAAATGTACTGGAACGCAAGGCCAAGCAACTTATTGAACAGAACCTGTCGATGAGTGAAATTAGTCTGCAACTGGGTTTTAGCGAATTACGTGAATTCCGACGTGCCTTTAAACGCTGGACCGGACAAGCGCCTTCGATCTATAAACAAGAGGCTCATTTTTAATTAAATAACACTTTGAAAATTTTGGATTAATTGGTGCTATCTACCATTTTATATAGAACTTTTCTCAGGAATCACTGGTGCTACAGGTCATCCACAACCTGCGTGAGATTAATCAAATGCCATTTCTGCGATTAATTTAAAGAGATGATGGAAGTAAACAGGTTTTGTGGATGACAATGGTTTTGGTTACTTTTGCCGAAACAAAAGTAACTCCAGCTGAAGGCTTATCCAAAAATAAGATGAGATCTCTGTAAGATTCCACCGAAGCAAAAAATTAAAACTAAATTTTAACTTGCCGCTTGATAAAACGGTACATCACCGTTAATCGTGGCACGATGCATAATTCGATGCGCATCACCATAATCAAATAAAGCCTTATGCTGCGTACAACGATTATCCCAGATCGCCACATCGCCTTCTTGCCACTGCCAACGCAAATGAAATTGCTCATGAGTCGCGTGGGCGAATAGATATTGCAATAACTCAGCGCTTTCAATTTCATCCAGCTCATTGATACGGGTAGTAAACCCTTCACTCACAAACAAAATCGGCTGACCAGTTACAGGATGCGTTCTGACTACAGGATGCACGACAGGTGGATTGCGCTTAAAGGTTTCTTCCAGTTTTTTACGCTCAACATCATTATGCGCAAACCGTTCAATCGGGAAAGACTGACGAATGTCATGTGTTGCGGTTAAACCTTTTAACTTTTGCTGCAAGTCTTGATCCAAGGCAGTAAATGCCGCCGCACCACTCGACCACAGGGTATCACCACCGACAGGTGGAATCTTGATGGCTTGCAAGACACACCCTAATGGCGGATTTCGACTAAAAGTCACATCAGTATGCCAAAGTTCATTGTCACGCAAGTCCTGTTTCCAGCTATCGAGCACAATAATTTCAGGTACATTGTCTACCGATGGATAGATCGGATGAATATGTAAAGAACCAAAACTACTCGCTAACTCCGCATGTGCCTGAGGTGCAAGCTGCTGATTGCGGAAGAAAATTACATGATGATTCAGCAAAGCCTGTTGAATTTGTTGAGTGGTATTTTCATCAACCGTATTTAAATCAACATCGTGAATAATGGCACCAATGCTTGATTTAATAACTTCAATATTTAACGTCATTTTCTACTACTCACACTTATAACTGTTGGCCATACCAAGGAGATAATTGCTTCTGTAACCAACGCAAAAACAATTCAAAACTTACTGCAACGATCGCAATAACAATAATGCCGAGAACCACGGTATCGGTAATCAGGAACTGTGCTGCAGACTGCACCATAAAACCAATGCCACGATCTGCTGCAACTAATTCCGAAGCCACCAAGGTTGACCAGCCTACACCCAAACCAATACGGATACCCGTTAAAATATGCGGTAATGCCGTCGGTAGAATCACATGCCAAAACACCTGCGACTGGCTCGCTCCCAAAGATAAGGCTGCACGCTCACGATTGAGCTGATGGCTGAGTACACCATGCGTACTGCTGATAATCACAGGTGCAAGGATTGAAAAGAAAATCAAAAGTACTTTGGTGGTTTCACCAATCCCGAACCAGATCACCAACAAAGGCAAATAGGCTAAAGGTGGTATCGGACGTAACAGCTCAACCAAAGGATCAAGTACCGCGCGCACCCATTTGTTCAAGCCCATCCATAAACCTAAAGGCACACCAATTGCAATTGCAGCAACCAAGGCTAATAAGACACGAGAAATACTCGCGGCCAGATGCTGCCATAAGGTGGCTTTCATAAAACCTTGCTGGCTGACTTCAAGAAACTTCTGCCATACCGCTTGTGGGCTGGGTAAAAACAGGCTTGGGACAATTTTTAATGTCGTGATCAAATACCAGATCACTAGCACACTGATAACGCTCGATAAACTAAGCACCAAACTACGATGACGAGCAACAAAAGCCCCAATTGAACTCAAGACTGAATCAGACTGTGCAGTGTTGGTCGCTTGCAGTTGTTCTGCCTTGCTCAGCTCATAAGCGGTGTTTTTTGCTTGACCCGTCATACAGCCACCTCATGTCCTGCCTGCTTCTGTACGCGTAACCGTTCGAACAGTTGCTCACGTAATTGAATAAATTTTGGATCGGATTTAATCGCACGGATTGATTCACCCTGCTGATAACGATCGGCAAAATCTAGTTTTAAAGTTTCAACAATCTTTCCTGGACGAGCTGTCATCAATACCAGTTGATTGCTGAGCAATAACGCTTCTTCAATGTCATGGGTAATGAGGAAAAAAGATTTATTTTGTTGAATCCATAAATCCAACACCAACTGCTGCATAGTTTCACGGGTAAATGCATCAAGCGCAGCAAAAGGTTCATCCAGCAAAATGAATGCCGCATGACTGATCAGGGCACGTGCAATACCGACACGTTGTTTCATGCCACCTGACAGTTCCCAGATATTGGCTTGAGCCACATGACTTAAACCCACAATTTTCAGGATTGCATCGACTTGCTGTTGAATTTCTTGCGCTTTCAAGCCTTTGAGCTGTAAAGCAAAACCGATATTTTCAGAGACATTTAACCAAGGTAACAGCGCATGATCCTGAAACACCACCGCACGACGTGCATCGGGTGCAGTCACCACTTCATGATCCAGTGTAATCTGGCCCGAACTTGGCTGTTGAAAGCCCGCCAAGATATTCAGCAATGTTGTTTTACCACAGCCAGACTCGCCCAAAATCACAGTCAAGGTACCTTCCTCAATCTTAAGATTGATATCTTGCAATACAGGCAAGGTCTGTTTGGGAAAGGTTAAATGAAGATGCTCGGCAGCGAATACGCTCATTTCGATCTCCTATGGCTGTAAGAATTGGGTGGTGACATTCGCTTGATAATCAGGTTTGACTTGATCCACCTTGCCTTGGCTTTTTAGGAATGTTGCGGTATCGAAAATATTTTTGGCAAACTCACCTGCTAAAGTCGCGTGCTGTTGCTGGCCATTCAGATAAATATTGCCAGATAACAGTAAAGGAATATCTTTCACATCAGAACCCGTCAGTTGGGCAATCTTCTGAATATTGTCTGCATTTTGTTCAAATGCTTTCGGGTCTTGCTGATACGCTTCAACTTGTTTCAAGCTGGTTTGGACAAAGGCTTTTAAGAATTCAGGATTTTTCTCAGCAAAATCTTTACGTACCACCCATAAATCATAAGTTGGTGCGCCCCACTCGCCGACCTGTTTCGAGTCTGTTAAGACATGACCACTGGCTTTGACTTTGCTTAATGCGGGTTCCCAGACATAAGTGGCATCAATATCCCCACGTTCCCAAGCTGCTGTGATTTCAGGCGGACGCAAGTTAATAATCTTGACTTGGTTATCCGCAATATCCCAATGTTGTAAAGCCGACAATAAACTGTAATGTGTCGTTGAAACGAATGGCACGGCAATGGTTTTACCAATCAAGTCTTGCGGATTTTTAATGCCGGATTTGTTACTCACCACCAAGGCTTCTGAACCACCTAATTTTGCTGTCACTAGGAATACTTCTATCGGTAAATCACGACTTGCTGCAGCAGCTAGAGGGCTGGAACCGATATTACCGATCACCACATCACCCGAAGCCAATGCATTGACCACATCTGAACCTGCATCAAATTTATGCCATTGAATTGCCTGTCCACTGTCACGTTCATAATCACCATTGGCCTGCGCAACCTTGGTTGGATCAATACCTGTTTGATAAGCAATCACGACTGCTTTATTGTTTTTAGACAGCACAGATGCCACATCTTTTTGATTTTGATAGACAATAAAAGCAACAATCGCCACAAGGACGATCGCTGTAACAATGAGTGGCTTGGTGTTCTTGATGCCCATAATTAGATGATCTTTCAATAATATCCACTTATGGTATGTCTGAGCCTTTATGATTAAAAATAAGAAAAAATGCGTTGTTTATTCTTTTATAAGATATGGAAACTGCCCCAATCTTTTTCATATTTTCTTAAAAATCATTATGTATAAAACCTATAAGCATATAAAAAATTTTAACTTTCCAAACTACAATTTATTTATGTAGCATATATAACAGCTATGTTGAGTATATTACATGAATATATCCTTACTCATTTCATCACTCCCCACCCAAAACACAACAGCGCGAATGCGTGTGTGGAGAGCACTCAAAGCAAGTGGAGCTGTAACACTTCGGGATGGCGTTTATATATTGCCTGCTGAACATTCAAACAAATTTGATGCAATTGCTGATGATTTAATCTCAGAAAATGGCAACGCCTATATATTCCAAACCGTTGCTGTAGAAAATCTTGATATCGCTAAAATTTTCAACCGAAAAGAAGAATACGATGCGCTCTATCAACAAATCAGCCAACTGCGGCAAGAGTTGAATCAGAGCAATAAAAAAGAACTTCTTAAACAGATTCGTAAATTACGCAAGCAGCTCGATGCATTAATAGATATTGATTATTTTCCGACTGAAGCTAAACAACAAACACTTCGAGAACTGAATACAGTTGAACAAGCAATTCTACGTTTTGGGGAAATAGACGAACCCAACAATCTACAAGGCCATCTTCAAACCTTCCATATAGACAATTTTCAAAACCAAATTTGGGCAACAAGAAAACGCCCGTGGATTGACCGTTTGGCCTCCGCATGGTTGATTCAAAATTTTATTGATCCAAATGCTAATTTTTTATGGTTAGAAACACCCAGTGATTGCCCTAAATCGGCTTTAGGTTTTGACTTTGATGGAGCTAAATTTAGCCATATTGAACATTTAGTGACTTTTGAAGTGCTATTGCATAGCTTTTCATTATATGAACAGAAAGCATTAAATAAAATTGCAGCAATTGTCCATTTTCTTGATGTTGGTGGGGTAGAACCACCAGAAGCCGCTGGCATTGAAAAAGTCATTCAAGGTTTAAGAAACAAAATTACTGATGATGACCAACTACTTGAATTATCCAACTATATTTTTGATGGGCTATACGCCAATTTCTTAAGAGAATAATTATGGAACAGCAACCGATCAGTAAAACTGATCAATCAATCGAATCTATCCCCTTCTGGCAAGCGTTTCTATTTTGGCTCAAATTAGGCTTTATCAGTTTTGGTGGCCCTGCAGGTCAAATCGCATTAATGCATCAAGAATTGGTTGAACAAAAACGTTGGATCTCTGAAAAAAGATTTTTGCATGCTTTAAACTACTGCATGCTGCTGCCCGGACCAGAAGCGCAACAACTTGCAACTTATATCGGTTGGCTGATGCATCGGACATGGGGTGGTTTGGTTGCTGGTATCTTATTCGTCCTTCCCTCATTATTTTTGCTTATTGCATTGTCTTGGATTTACCTGCAATTCGGTGATGTGCCTGTGATTGCAGGTTTATTCTATGGTATTAAACCTGCGGTTACGGCAATTGTCTTCCATGCCACCTACCGCATTGGTAGCCGTTCCCTCAAAAATCCTTTTTTATGGGGAATTGCAGCAGCCGCTTTTGTGGCTATATTTTTCTTCAATGTCCCATTCCCATTGATTATCTTAACAGCGGCAGCGATGGGCTATTTGATGAGTCGAAAATATCCAGTTTTCTTTTCCTCACAAAATACGCATCAAAGTAGCCAAAAAACCCACTTTGCAGCAGTGATTGATGATCATACACCACCTCCAGCACATGCTGTTTTCCGCTGGACGAATCTGATCAAGATATTACTGATTGCGGGATTACTTTGGTCTGTACCCTTAATGGCTTTGGTTATGTATTTCGGCTGGCAGCACGACTATACCCAAATGGCATGGTTCTTTACAAAAGCAGCACTGCTTACTTTCGGTGGTGCATATGCTGTTTTGCCTTATGTTTATCAGGGCGCGATCGAGAACTATGGATGGCTCAGCCCCACACAGATGATCGATGGACTTGCTTTAGGCGAAAGTACCCCTGGTCCACTGATTATGGTCGTCGCTTTTGTCGGTTTCCTCGGCGCATTTAATGCCTCCTTGTTGGGCGGTGAACATTTATTTCTCGCTGGCGCATTCGGTGCCATCATTGTCACTTGGTTTACCTTCCTTTTCTCTTTTGTTTTTATCCTTGCAGGCGCGCCTGTGATCGAATCCACTCATAATCAACTCAAATTTACCGCACCATTAACGGCTATTACGGCTGCTGTCGTTGGTGTGATCTTAAATCTCGCGTTATTCTTTGGTTATCACGTTTTATGGCCAAATGGATTTGATCAAGCTTTTAATTTTGAAGCAGCACTTATGACGATAGCAGCATTAATTGCGTTGTTTAAATTCCAAATCAATGTGATTTATCTGATTTTTGCTTCAGCGTTATGTGGGCTAGTTTTATATCTTATTTAAGCTTTGATTGTCGCGTTGTTGTAAGAATGACAACGCGACTCAATCTGAATTAAATATAGTGGATTTCCACCGAAGCATGTACAATTTCTTCATGGATTGAGAGACCGGCCTTAACACAATCAGGGGTTAAATCTGCACGATTCGTTTCTAATCCCACAATACAAGAAAATTTACCCTTCCCAACTTTCCATACATGCAAATCGGTAATTTCAACTTTTGGAAATTGTGCGACAACTTCTCGTATTTCTTCAACCACAGGATGTGCCATCTCTGCATCAAGCAATGTTTTTCCTGTTTCGCACATCAAGCCCCAAGACCATCGAGCAACCAATAATGCACCAACAATTCCCAGTACAGCATCCAGAAAATTCCAGCCAAAATACTTTGCAGCAAACAAAGCAATAATAGCCAATACAGAAGTAACAGCATCAGCAACCACATGTAAGAATGCCGCTTTCTGATTAAGATCATGATGGTGGTGGCCGTGATGATGGTCATGGTGGTGGCCGTGATGATGGTTATGGTGGTGATCATGTCCATGACGGTGATGACCATCATCGTGTAATAACCACGCACAAATCAGGTTAACGACTAAGCCAACCATTGCAATCGGAATCGCTTCATTAAAATGGATCGTCACAGGATTCAATAATCGTTCAACCGAATGAACGGCCATCAATACAGCTACAACCATCAACAAAATCGCACTGCTATAGCCTGCGAGTACTTCGATTTTCCAAGTCCCAAAACTAAAACGCGGATCATGGGCATAATGGCGTGCCATACGATAAGCAAAATAAGCTAATCCTAGCGCCAACATATGTGAGCTCATATGCCAGCCATCTGCCAATAAGGCCATTGAATTAAAAACCCAACCGCCGAGTATTTCTAATACCATCATGATCGCAGTCAATAATGTGGCAATTAAAATTCTTTTTTGTGCTAGAGGATTCCCTTGATCAAATTGGTGAGAATGCCGACGTTTCAGGTTACTATGCTGCATATTGATAGACTTTAAAATATACTCCCTAGCAGTATATTATTTTTCTGGAGAAAAGGAATGGCGCATCTGCATCACGACAAAAAAATTTTGAATCGGGTAAAACGACTTCAAGGTCAGCTCAATGCGGTTGAAAAGTCATTAACCCTTCCCGAACAATCTTGTATAGAGGTATTACAACAAGTTGCTGCGATTAAAGGTGCCGTCAATGGTTTAATGAATCAACTGATTGAACAGCACTTAAAGCAACATGTATTCAAAGATCCAGAACAGGTGAATGATGAAGAAGTACAAAAATTCTTAACGTTATTGCAACGTTATTTATAGGTACCAAATCTCATGAGTCAGTTGTTCAATTTCAGATTTATCATGGCTCACATAGAGTATCGGTATTTTAATCTCTTGTATCACCTGCTGAAAAAAAGGAATAATTTCAGCTTTGTGGGCTGCATCCAAGGCAGATAAAGGCTCATCCAATAACAACAATTTTGGCGAGTAAAGCAATGCACGGCCTAAAGCCACGCGCTGCTTTTCCCCCCCAGAAAGTTTAATCGGCATTCGATGCAGTAAATGATCAAGCTTCAATAATTCTACGATATACTCCACTTCGAATCGGCGTTGTTGTGGCTGAATATGCTTAAATCCAAACACTAAATTCTGCATCACCGTTTTATGCGGGAAAAGCTGGGCATCCTGAAAAACCAAACCGACACGGCGTTGTTGGGTACTCCAGTTAATTCGCTGAGATTGATCAAACCACAGTTGATCTTGAATTTTAATCCAACCTGTTTGCGGAGTAATCAATCCCGCAATACTGTGCAAAATAGTCGTTTTTCCCGATCCTGAAGCACCAAATAAACCAATTACAGGCTGATCAGTTTGGAAAGTTTGGTTTAAAACAAATTGTCCCTGTTGAACATGTAACTGACAGTCGATCATATCGAATAACCACGCTTATTTTTCTGATACCGATTGAACCATTGCGCAAACCATAAAGCAAAAAATGCCACCGATAATGACAAAATAATGAGTCGCCACAGCGCAGCTTCAGTGTCAGGTTGTTGCATCAAACTATACATGGCGAGTGGCAAAGTCCGAGTTTCACCCGCAATATTCCCCACAAAGGTAATGGTTGCCCCAAATTCACCTAGACTTCGACAAAAACACAAAATACTCCCCACCAAAATTCCACTACTTGCCAATGGCAAAGTCACCTGCATGAAAGCACCAAAAGAAGAAGCACCTAAGGTTTTGGCAGCCATTTCTAAACGCTGATCAACCAATTCAATTGCTAGTCGAATCGACTGAACCAATAGTGGAAAACCCATCACCGCAGATGCAAGTACCGCCCCTTTCCAATTAAACGCAAATTCAATTCCAAACGGTGCCAGATATTGTCCCAAAAAACCACGATTGCCAAACAACTGTAAAAGCAAATAGCCTGGTACAACAGGCGGTAATACCAAAGGTAAAAAGACCAAAGTCTCTAATAAAGACTTACCCCAGAATTCTTTACGGGCAAGCACCCACGCCATAACGGTTGCAGGGACTAAGCTAAAGATGAGACAAGTTGCCGCCACCTTACAGGATAACTTTAAAATCTCGATTTCTTCGGGACTAAGCATCATCATGGTACAAGAACACTAAAACCATATTTTCTGAAGATCAAAGCAGCATGATCACTTCGTAGAAATTGATAGAATTTCAGGGACTCTGGATTATTTTTCAGTAAGCCTACTGGATAAATAATAGGAGTATGGCTATTTTTTGGAAATACGCCTGCAATCATCACATTTCGACTCGTCGCCGCATCTGTTGCATAAACAATACCTGCTCGACACTCTCCACGCGCAACAAAATTAAGAGCAGCACGTACGTCTTCGGTTTCCACGAGATGAGGTTCAACTTTGTTCCACCAATTGAGTGATGTTAAAGCCTGTTTTGCATATCGACCAACGGGCACACTTTGAGTATTTCCAGTACACCACCGACCTTTGTGATTTAGCGTTGGATCAAAGTTTTTTTCCATTTTTAATGTGAGGGACTGATTTTTAGGGCGAATCACCACTAAACGGTTTTCAAGTAAATTCACACGATCCTGTATTTTGACCCACTTTTTATTTTGTAAATAATTCATCCACTCTTGATCTGCTGATATAAAAATATCAGCTGGCGCCCCTGCCTCGATCTGTTTAGCTAAAGTTGAAGAGCCTGCATAGGAGCTCTTGATTCTGACATTATTATTTTTTTGATAATCTTGGGTTAATTCATTGATCACATCAGTCAAACTGGCAGCAGCGTATACAGTCACGGTACTCTTGGCAAAAACTTGTGGAGTAAACACCCCACCACTTGCCAACACTACAGCTATGCATATTGCTTTGATCTTCACCCGCATTCTTATCTTCCTTAGTTTCGATATATTTTTAAAACATATCGCCTAGTAAAGATACACCAAAAGCAAAAATTAGCTAGTTTTCTGTATTTGAATCTCCATAAAGGAGCTCTCAAAATAATACTAACCCTTTACAGCTAAATTTTGTTTTGGCAACAGTTTACATCCACACGACAAACTATCATTCACTCTTGCCGCGGCTTTACCCATTACCAACATACAAGGGTCGCCACTTATAATCGTTGCAACAGTCTGATGCTTTGGACAAGTGGCCTTATCTCCAACACATGCAATCGCAATACCTTCGATCAAGAAACTACTATTACCCGTGATCACTTTCCCGCCACCCGTGGTTGGGCAACCTAGCACGATATAGGGTGTTCCCATAATCACATCCCTCTTATATTCTTAAACAAATTAAAGAACTTCAAACTCGATACGACGATTTTTACGACGACCATCCGCAGTCGTATTGTCAGCGATCGGTTCACTCGAACCTTTACCTTCTGTACTCAATCGTTCCGTTGCAATATTCTTAGACACTAAATAATCTTGCACTGCGACAGCACGCTCTTTACTCAAAATCACATTTCGACTGGCATCGCCTGAACTATCTGTATGTCCAATGATTTTGACTTGTTTTCCACCCACTTTATTTAAAGCAACTGCCATTTCATCCAAAATACGTTTACCCGTCTCAGTCAAAATCGCACTACCAGACTCAAATTCGATGATGCGATCTTTTAACGCATCATCAATCACCTTCTGCTCAGCTAGATTGACCGAAAGCTGAGCATTGAAACGATATGGTTGCTGAACCAAAGACTGAAAATTCGAAGCAGTTGGCTGAATTTCATTTGGATTACTCATTTTCCCTGTAAGTTCAATCTGCGTGCCTCGAACCCTCAATTGTCCCTGCTTCACTTTCTTAAGATCAGGTGTAATAACACGGGTCACAGAATCACTCCAACCATTCGGAGCAGAAACAGGACGAACCTGTATCTTGTCTACAACTTGATCTGCACCATATACAGACTGCATTTTGACTAATATCGCTTGTTTACTGGATTCGTTGGGAACTACACCTTCAACAACAATCGGCGCAGCCAGTACCGTATGGCTCTGCACCAAACCACAACAAGCCATGATGAACGTACTTAATAGAACTTTACGGTTATTTCTCATATTTATTCATCTAAAAAAGTTTGTCGGAAAAGTTTTAAACCTTGGTTCAGACTGAGCTGACGTTGACAAAGAGATTGCTCCAAAGTTGCAAGACCCGCATTTTGCTCAAGATAGGCATCGATCCATTCTGCTTGAATAAGAGAAACCCAATGTTCACTCTGCATGTTTTGGGTGAACAGATCACTTAAAGCCATGATATCTGCACCTTGAAAGCCTATAAATAAGATCGGCTCTTCACGATGCAAAATACCAATCAAAAGTTCTGTATTACTTTTCTGCAAGAATCGGCCAATCATACCTACCCAAAATGCAGCAATTTCATAACAATACATATGATTATTGATCGGCAAAATAAGTACTTTATTTAATCGACTGGTACCATTTTTTAAAATTGGCTGTAATAAAAGCCCTAAGCCAATCATACTTTGTGCGAGCTTATAAACGCTAATTTTCATCAACTGCGCAAAAGAATGCAGCGTATGATTTTCATAAAAGGCGTTACATTCAGATGCAGTAAATAACTGTACGGTATTAGGCAAATTATTCAGTTTATCCAACATAATCGTGGTATCACGGATACTACGTAAGACACGATTACGTTGAAATAAATCGACCAATACTGACTTATAGTAATACGGCGCAAGCAATAAATTTTGATAAGGCTGCTCAACTTCTAAAAGTTGGCTCAACACCATGGGAAATGGACGACCAGAGCTATCTTGACTCGCAATCAAATTTGCAGCCAAAAACATCGATTCTGAAGGATTGCCAATAAAGAAATCGAGTGCAGGAAGAGCTTCATAACGTTGCTTAAAGTCAGGCGATAACATGGCATGTTCTAAGGCCTCGGTAATCCACTGATCCAGCACTTGGATTAAAGCATATTGCCCTTTAGATTTAATAAAATCCCCTCGGGCTGGCGTTTTTCCATAATACAACGGTGTTGTTCTTACATGTTGCATACGCCCTCCCTCAGGTCTTGCAAGATCTTCCTAATCATCAACGTGCGACTCCTTGAGATGGCGGAGTTGCTGTTGGTTGTGTATTGGTCGGTGTGGCTTGAGCTGAAACAACGCGAACCGCTTTTTCAGTCACAACCTTATCGACCAGTTGTAGACCCGCGTAGCCTCGACTTGAACCAATATTGCCTGAGCTATTGCCGCTAATTAATCTAAAGTTCACTTTTAAGGACAATGATGGATCAGCTTTGCTCTTCCAAACCATTTCGAAGCTACCATTTTGTTCTTTACGCTGTGCAGCATCGATTAAACGGTTAATACCATATTCACCAGGCTCATCAAAAATAGTGTGCGTTTGTCCTTCTAAATCAACCGCCGTAATTCGTGCACCCGGTATCGCCCCTTTATTCGGCCACACAAAGTTCACCCACTGCTGGATTCCGTTTTCATAGACCATACGTTGTCCATCAATATCAATGGTATATGACAAGAACTGAGGGTTTTGTAATGGATAAAACTGGAAGTTAGATTGATTTGATGCTGGCGCAGCCGCAGGCTGATCTAAGCTGCCTGTTGCCATCCCATTAATCGGGGCAACGTACTGTTGAAATGCCATCACAAACTGTGGATTTAAACTAATGCCTAAATCTTTCCAAGTCTTAGACGTCAAAACATAACCACGACGAATCACAAATGGATCTAAAGCCTCTTTGACAAAGCGAGAAATACTTCCTGTTTCACCAAAAATCTGACCAATTTCATTACTGGTGGCTTGTAAGGTCACACTGCTATTGAATGGATACTTCTGGCTAAGATTCGCTTGGAATGGCTGATAAGCTTGGATTCCCCATAATTTATTTAACTCATCTTGCGTTGGCAAAATCAGACTCGAGAAGGCCTGCGTCAACGGACTCAACAATAATTTCTGCGCCACTTGTTGATCGGCTTCTTTCATGCCAACCATCATTTTCTCATCAACATATTTCTGCGTAATATTAAATACAGATGTTTGATCAGAAATGGTTTGTTTTACCAATGCCATAGCACTTGGGCCAATTTCCCCAGCTGTTTTTAGGTCGTTAAACTTACTACGCACCTGTGCAAGATTGTTCATATACTCATCAAACAACGATTTGTTTTGTAGATCATCGCGCTTGCGTACCAATTGATAGAACATTTGGTACTCTTGAGAGATTGCACCTTGTGCATTATTCATGGCTTGAATCGTGCGTTGATCGTCTGAACTCTTCAAAACTTTGCGCTTAAACCAAGCAATGAAACCTTTTTCTGGAATGGCAAGTTCCGCTTGCACAATTGGATTATCCCAGTTGGTTTCGACCGCAATACGTTGTAATAAAACACGAATCGGCGAATTTTGTGGCTCACCCAGTACATCAATATGTTTCACTTGTTGGTCAAATTTATCAGCTTTGGCGTAGTAAATCCCATTCAGGAATTTTTTCCATTCCGTGACATATTCTTGCTTATACAAGGCAACCAATTGTTTACGGATTTGCTCTGGGCTACCAGAAAAAGTTAAGTCATCCGATTGGCGACTATTTAACACCCAATCTTTACTATCCGTTGGTTTATTTGCTGCATCATCAATCGCATGCTCAACATACTCATCCCAAGCTTTTTGCGTGAATACACCCGGTAATGCATAACTGCCTAAAACGATATTTCGATTTTGCTCACCAACAATTTGCCCAACAGTAACAGCAGGATAACGAACCGCTGCGCGCATTTTGATTTCATTGTAAACACGATCACGTGCTGGCATACCACGAATCACAGACAATAGAACTTGACGTGTCTGATCAACAACTTGAGCATCCGTTTCCAATACCGGGAAACCACTTTGATTCGCTAAAGTCATCGCATAGGAAAGAATTTTTTCCGCTTCTTGAATCATCTCACCACGTGGCATCTGTCCACGATTGGCATCTAACCAAGATCTCCAGAAACGTGAAACCTGATCACTTAGATGACTACTATCCATATACTCTGGATTACTCATCATCAAATACGCTTTCAGGGCGTTATAAGCATCTTGCGGATTACTATCCGATGGCTCTAAGTATTGTTGAGTTCTTGCGACTTGTTTAATTTCAACATTGACGTGATTTTCTTTTAAAGTTGCTTCATTACTTTTCACGCGTTGCAAATATTGAGCAATATTCTGTTGTGTTGGCGTCAATACAATCTGCTTAATACCCTTTAAATATTCAGTTTTTAAGCTTTCACGAAGCTGATTGCCTTGATACAGACCAAAACTAAATTTGAGTGGACGATTATCATCAAATTCATCCAACTGCTGTAAACGTTCTTGTAAAATCAACAATGCTTCTAGCTGGGTCGATAATTGTTGCCCCGATGTTTTTTCTAAATGTACAACTTTATCTAAATCGGCTTGAACATCTGCAATTAATTGCTGGTTATTTCGATATGACCAAACCCAAACACCTAGTACTAAAGAAACCCCGACCAAAGCCCCAATAAACGCAATATAACGCTGGCGCTTTTTTGCAGGATTGATATGTTGCTTGACTAGATCTTTGTCACGCAGAATGACATTAGAAAAAAGCCCTTGCAGGAAATAACCATGATTTGGTGCAACGGAATGTGATGCCCCTTCTTGGTTGCTATTTGGAATTTGCTCCAATTGAAACTCTTGGGCAATATTTTCCGTCATCGGGCTTTCAATTACGCCTTCTTGTAAAGCACTGGTAAAATAGAAACCACGGAATACCGGTTGAAACTGGTAAGGATTTTCTTCAAATAAAGTGCTGATGAAACTCTTCAATGCAGGCTTTAATGTCTTAAACTCTAACGGGAAAGTCATGACACTTGGTGAAATATTTTGAGAGTGACGACGACTTAAATGGGTTGTACTGACACTTTTTAGACCGTCATACAAAATGCTGTAATGTTTTTCAAATAATTCTACGGCGTTATGTGATGAACTTTGATCATAAGGTAACGTTGCTCCCCAAGCTTGATTATATTCTTGTGACTCATAGCAATCGAAAAACTCAGTAAAACCTGCGATCAAGTCCATTTTGGAGAAGACCAAATAAACGGGTACCACAACCTCAAGTTTTTCCGTTAAATCTTGAATACGTGCACGTAGATTTTTGGCTAATTTTAATGAATTTTCTGGGCTTTGGCTGACCAACTCGGCAATACTGACAATAACAATCAAGCCATTAATCGGGGCTTTGGAACGATTTTTCTTTAAAATATTAAGAAAACCCAACCATTCAGAATGATCTTCTGAATAAACCGAATAACGTCCAGCCGTATCTAACAAAATCCCTTCAGTTGAGAAGAACCAATCACAGTTACGTGTACCGCTTAAGCCCGCAGACACCATTTTCTGATGCGTTTCTTCAAAAGGGAACTTCAAGCCAGAATTATAAATCGCAGAACTTTTCCCCGCTGCTGGATTACCAATAACCATATACCATGGCAATTCATACAGCGCAGCATTGCCCTTTTTATCACCAAGCTTTGATTTGCGAATCAATTGAATTGATTCTTTCATTTGCTGCTGAATTAATTGCAGCTCAGCTTTATCTTTTTGTTGAGCTTGCTCAGCACCCGTATTTTGCTCAATGGCATTGGCTAGTTCTTCACCCTGTGCAGCATGGCGTCTTCTCTGGATTAACCAATAAATGCCATAGATAATTAAACCAAGCACATAAGCTGCAACCAAGGCGAAAAAAATGTGTCGAGGAATAACTGAATATGACGAAATCAGAGCAACAAGCAAGGACAAGGCAATGATTGCTTTAGGATTGGTGATGTACTGCCACAGATAACCTAAAATAATGTACATTGAGTTCTCGAATTCTTAAAAAAGTTAATCAATCAGCAAGTGCTACACTTTCCTGTTCCAACGGAAGCTCAGGAAAAGTTTGAATAAATGCTTTTAAATCTTGACCATAAATAAAGGCAACCTGAGGATCTGGAAACTGAGCACCCAACATCAATCCAAAGATTTTTGAAAGGTTTTGAGTTTGTCCAAACATCGGTTTGCAATAAAGATAGTGATGCGGCTCTATTGGACTTTGAGCAAAAAATTGTTCAAGCTTTTTGACCACTTTAACGTTTTCTCCATCTTCGAGGAGCAGAACAAAAGGCTCTTCATTGTCGTATTGCGGTAAATCATGGATATTCAGCTCTTCAAAAATTTGATTTAAATTATTTTGATTTAATACAAGCTTTAATGTTTTTAAAGGTTGCAAATGCTCGATGTGTACGGCGGGATGTGCAACACAACAACTACTCACAAACTCAGCAGGTGTATAAGATTTTTTACTTAATAGTCGCTCATCCAAAATGTCTTGGTCGATTTCGGAATCCGCTGTGATAATTAAGCTCAGTTCGTTTGGTTGTTTCTGAATACGTTCAAATAACTCAACCGTTTGCTGTACAACGGATGTCCCACTGACAAAGTGATATTCGATATGGAATTTCTGGGGAATAATACCCAGATCATAAAAAAATGCCTGAATGATTTCATTACTACTTAAATCATTCCACGTATGAATCACGTCCTCAGACAGTAAAATATGCAAATTTAACTTATCTAAACGATAAACCTGTTCAACGGGTTTCGTTTCTGTCTGATCATGCTCTGAATGCGTAGGATCGATCCATGCAGGATGCATACGATACTCATGTAAATTCTGACTTTCATAAAACAAGCTGGACTGTTTTAAATGATCTGCAACAGAAGACAAAAATGATTGGTGAATTTGAAGCTGATGTTGAATCAGAGCCATAATTCTCTGCTGCTGAGTCGTGGTAAATTGCATCTCCTCCGATACATCTTCACCCACAAATTGGTCTAAGTCATCGATTCGATATGATAAAATAGGCAAACCCATCGCACTCGATAATTTACTGTCCAACTGTGGACTCACAAGGGATTTAACCCCATCAAGAATGGCATCATTTTCACCAAGTGCACTATAAGCCCCAGCCGCATAAAGATTCAGGGTCAACCACGTACTTTCAGATTGATGTGTTGATTCAATCAACTCACTCTCTTCACTTTGTTCGGCAGCCAACGCTTGTTGCTTTTTTTCTTTGTGCTTCTGATATAGCTGATAAATCAACCATGGTGAAATGAGTACGGTGCTAATTAACAAAGGTAAAAAGACAAAATACCGAAGCAGATCGTTAGCGTCAGGTTGAAATTGTGTGTCGCGCCAGAAATAAATTACGACAAAGCTGACGATAAAAAAACAACTTAGAAAGAGCAGTAAAAATTTCTTAATCATTATGCGGCCCCTAATAATGCATAACGAGTTTCAGTGTTATGTTGTAATTGTTCAGATGGCATGAGAAATGCTCCCTGCCCAAGACCATTTTCATGAGACGAATTTAAACTCATCGGTCCAATCTCGGTTTTATCTAAAATTAAACGCACATCAATAAATAAAGTTGGGCTGCACCAAGTCTGAATCAAATGTTTGAGTTTTTTATTTAAAGGTTGCTCTGGTAAAAAGGCCAGATATTGCGCTCGCTTTAATGGACCAATTTGGATTTCAATTTTCCCATCAATCTGTTGCACGGTATCGCCACAGAAGGTATTTAAACCTAATAAACTTGGCGTACTTCCCCCCAAACTGGTTTTTTGTTCGTCGCCCAGTCTAAATTTTTCTTTCACAAATTCCTGAATATGTACCTGTTCATTAAACACACAGGTCAAAACGGTTTTTAATGCATGAGCAGTATTGTTTTGTCCCTGCATCAATCCCGAAAATTCCGCAAAGTATTCTTCTAAATCCAGTTGTTCATGTTGAGAGCGGATATACCCATTTAAGGCATGCAGAATATTCAGATAATGGTTTTCTGATTCAATTTCATAACGAATTGGCAAATTGTAGACCAAACTTGCATCTACATATTTTGCCGTTAAAGCATGATTAAACAGGCCAAGAAACTGTTTAACTTCTTGGCGCTGTTGTCTCGGACTTTGTTTCAATTTATTGGTATAAGTATAAGGCAAGGCACCTTGAGTACCCGTCATTCCCACCACCAAATTGGTGAGATAAATACGTTCATCCTGATAACTCAATGCTTCAATTTCAGTTGCTGGGAAGCTTAAACTGAATGAAGTCTCAAACTTAAAATCCTCTGACCAATCTTTTGGCAAAGAGGAATGAGGAACATGACGCAGTAATCGAGCTGATTGGATAAACTCAAAAGAACCTGCTTGTTTAAAAAGCTGATCAACTACAGAAGCATCTTGCCACCAACGTTCTGAACGCATTGGTATATCTCCTGCTGATTGCTACTATCTTTGACAATGAGATCGACAAAGCTATTGATCTGTACTTTAAGATTAAAAATATGACTTAATAATTGGCTAAAAATATACAGGCTATGCCCGCGGAATATACTGCTATTTACACTCAGCTCAACCTTCACACCTCGGACAAACATAGGAAATGGTTTTGCATTGACTAACTTATTGGCTGTAGAAAAACTTAAAGTCTTCAGTGCATCAATCAATAAATTATTTTCTTTAGAATGCGGTAAGTTATATAAAGCCAATAATTCTTTCACATGGCTTAGGGCATCCCCTTTCATTAAAGCCAATGTATTTAAAGATAAATGCGAAATAATCCGCCACTGTTCATTTTTATTCTTATCAAACTCAAAAGGTGATGTTGGACGTTTTAAAATTAAAGCACGTCGCGCTAAACTACTATCATTCAGATTTAAAATATTGTTGCTTTGCCCTAAAGCCTCATGCGGTAAATCACCATTTGAACATAACAATTTAGTACTAATAAAGTCAGATTTTATTTCATACGGCTTAAGATGTTTAGAAACAATCGAATATCCCATCTGCATCGCCTGAGTTGCCGATGATTGATAATTTAAGGAATAGAAAAATTGAACTTTATCGTTCTGATAATGACTCATGGCAAAAAAAGGCAAAACAGGAAGATAGCTTTGTTCCTGATTGGTCTTTTCCCGTACCATATTCATTTCAATCACAGAATAGACTTGATATAACTCAGGATGATGCGCATCCGTGATCAATGGATACTGTAATTGTGTATGGGTGATTTTTTGTGGTTCTGCTTGTTTTTCAAATAAATTAATAGCGGGAGTGGTAAATAATTTAAAATTGGCGATATTTAACTCAGAATAATTACGGACAATCGCTTGATCATTCAAGTTTAATTTTAGGTGGATGAGGATTTCAAAACTCTGCTCATGTTCACGCAGCATTCCCTTCAATACACTTAAGTCCAAATTTAGATAATTGAATTTCTCTGGAAAACAAAAATATTCCATCAACAGACGATAGGCATGATGCGTATGCTGATCAACGGGCAATAAACTTTCTTGTTCACTAAACCCCATCACAGCAAATGGATTGGCAATTTCCATCGTACGCTGCCCAATACGAACAGCAAAACCCGTTTCCTTTTTAAAAATACTATCCAAAACTTGTAATGGAAAATTTGAAATCGCATCCAAATAAATAGGTAGCTTTTCACCAATTAACCAATGTGCATTATTAAAAATTTCAAACTTCAGGCTTAAAGTCGCATTTTGATTCAAATGCATATGCGTACTAGGCGAGGTTTGAAAATCCAAACCTGTTAAGGCAAGCGGTAATAATCGAACTTCATTGGTGGTATTAAACTCACATTGCACGCCTTTAAAACTGCGTGAGCGCAATGCTGTTTTTGGTGGGATTCGATGCGCCTCGGTTAGCTGTTTAATTTTATTGGTATCTTCAAAGCTAACGACTGTACATGCGGGGAAATGTCGCAAATACTGAGGGAACATGACCTCAAACAGGGAGTGGGTAAAAACATCGTAACTATCAGCCAGTTTTTTATCGATTCGTGCGGCGATCAATGAAAAGGCTTGAATTAATCGCTCAATATGAGGATCATCGATTTGTTCTTGATTCAGTGATAAGCGTTGCGCAATCTTGGGATATTTCTGTGCGAACTCTCTAGATTGTTGACCGAATTCTTGTAGTTCTTTTTCATAATACGGCAGAAGTTGTTCTATCACAGTTCTCTCACACTAAGCTCTTGCAGAAATAACATATTGTTGTGTTGTCGGTTTGAGTAAAGCATCAAAGAAAACGGGTTCATATAAAGGATGAATGTTTAAATAAGCCTGAATACTTAAACATAATGCCCCCATATTATGTCCATCCAATAGCATCTCAACTTTAATCTGTCTCAACCTTGGCTCATGCGCTGCAATCGATTGCTCTATTGACTGACAAATCTTGTCTCGATCCAAAGGATTGGCAGTTGAAAGTCCAACGAAATCAATAATTCCAAATTGCAGAATTGATTTCTTCGCCAGAGGATACTCACTCATATCCACATCAAACTGTGCAATTCGGCTATTGAGGAGATCTTCTAAATCACGAGCAACAGATTCTCGCAATTGTTGAATTGACAACCCTCTTAAATAATCTTCATGCTCAGGCAATAAACGATCAAATAATGTTGACCTAAAGCCGTATGGATATAAATGATCTAAATTCATTATGATAAAACAGAAAAATAAGAGAAATAGAGGTTAATAAATTATTAACCTCTATAGAAAAATCACAATTCCGATTACGCAGCGTAAGAAGCTGTGTTGTTAGAAAGTGACCATTTCTTAGTAACAGCACCTTTCGCAGTACCGTTAATATCTTGTTGGTTATAAGTCCACTCAACAGCAGCATATTTCAAGCCAAACTGTTCAGTTGGAACACCTTCTTCATTTACAACTGGAGTCACACTTGACACAAGAACGTGCTTCAATTTGATTTGTAAGTACTTGATACGCTTGTCACCGTTTGCACGATAAAAATCGATCTGTACTTCATCAAATGTATAACCTGCTGAACAAGCTTCCCAAAGTTTTGGACTTGTTGCATCCAAATCTTTAACGAAAATCATATCATCATGCTCAACACGCTCAGCTGTATGACCCCCTACGCTGCTTGAGGTCGCAGATTTAGGCTGACGGATTTTGTGAGACCAAGAGTTAACTTCAAGCCAACCTTTGTGCTCTGAATCGCGAGATTCTCCATCTACCTTGTATTTGCCACGAAACTCAACGTATATATCTTTCATTTAAAAATTACCTCTGTTTATTTAAAGTTATTATCTAGCTGATCTCATTGTTTAATTTGAGGACTGCGGTAGTTCAGTCACGAGTCGCAAGGAAACAGACAACTCATCCAGCTGGAAATGCGGTCTTAAAAAGACCACTGATTTGTAGTGACCTGGCTGAGCAGGATCTTCTACAACTTTTACTGATGCTTCACGAAGCGGATATTGTGCTTTCGCTTCTTGTGATGCACCATCATCAAGCAAGACATATTGTGAAAGCCATTCATTTAAAAAGGCTTCAACATTGCCTGCCGATGCAAAGCTTCCCACTTTGTCTCGCATCATTGCTTTTAAGTAATGTGCGATACGAGAGACAGCCATGATGTACTGGATCTGACTTGAAAGTGCTGAATTGGCATTTGCAGTATCACTATCATATTTCTTCGGTTTTTGAGTCGATTGCGCACCAAAGAAAGCGGCATAGTCAGTATTTTTACAGTGAACTAAAGGAATAAAGCCTAGATCACTTAACTCTTTTTCACGACGATCAGTAATCGCAATTTCAGTTGGACATTTGAAAACTACTTCACCATCAGATGTTTTAAAGGTGTGGACTGGTAAACCTTCAACCAAACCACCACCTTCAACACCACGAATAGCAGCACACCAACCATGCGCATCAAAGGCATTGGTTAAACGTGTACCAAAAGCATAAGCCGCATTCATCCAAAGATAATCATGGTGATCTTCACCCGTTACTGCTTCGATGAAGTTAAAGCCTTCTGTCGCAGTTCCTTCTTTCGGGTGATATGGCAAACGACCCAATACATGCGGCATCGTTAATGCCACATAACGTGAGTCTTCACTATCACGGAAAGAACGCCATTGAACATATTCAGCAGTTTCGAAGATTTTTGAAACATCACGTGGACGATCAATATCTGTAAATGACTCTAAACCTAAAATGCTTGGACTAGCAGCAGATATAAATGGTGCATGAGCTGCCGCAGCCACATGCGAGATCTGCTCTAGCAAATACATATCTGATGGAGTGCGATCAAACTCAAAGTCACCGATTAATGCTGCATAAGGTGCGCCACCAAATGAGCCGTATTCTTCTTCATAAATCTTTTTGAAAAGCGTACTTTGATCGAAATCAGTTGCACCCTGGAAATCTTTAACCAACTCTTTTTTAGTCGTATTCAACATACGAATCTTAATCATTGAGTTAGAAGGTGTTTCTTGGCAGAAATAGTAGAGACCACGCCACGTTGACTCAATCTTCTGGAACTGCTCATGGTGCATAATTTCACTAAGTTGTTTAGAAATTAATGCATCAATCTCGGCAATACGTTTATCAATAGATAAGGTCATATTTTCAGAAACAGTAATTGTCCCTGCCATCACCTCTTTCGCCAACTCACCAATTAGGCTTTTAGCACGCACATGCTCATCATCATTACGTGCAATACGGCTTTGTTCGACAATTGAGTCGAGTAAATGTGTTGACTCAGCTTCTAGATTTGATGCAGTTGCCGCTTGTAAATTACTCATTTTCAGCCTCCGCACTTAATTGACGAACTTGATCTGTATTCTTAAGTACTTCATCTAACAGATCTTCTAAACGCTCACTATTTGAAATCTTATTGCGAAGATCTGTTAAACGCTCACGCGCTTCAACCAATTTACGTAATGGATCAACTTGTTGAACCACCTGTTCTGGTCTAAAGTCTTCCATTGAGTTAAAAGTCAAATCTACCGACATACGTCCACCTTCTTCAGTCAACGTATTTTCCACCTGAAAGGCAGCTCTTGGAGCCAAAGACTCCATCACTTCATCAATATTATCTAAATCTACATTAATGAATTTTTTATCTTTCAACTTGGTTTTTTCAAGCTCTGATGCAGCAGAAAAATCACCCATTACCCCGACAACAAACGGTAATTCTTTTGATTCTTTACCATCTCCAACTTCAACATCGTAAGTTAGCTGTACACGAGGTGGACGAATGCGTTGCAACTTTTTCTGTACGCTTTCTCTTTTAGCCATAACTCTTTACCCTTGATTATTGTTTCAACGAAGCAAATGGATTCGTACCTGTTGGTCGAACAGCACTTGGCGTTGTGGTTGTTGGACGACTCGCTGGCGCTGTAGTCTGTGTTGCGGTATTACGCGGTGTTGAAGTCGCACGTGATTTAGGCTGACTGACAGCACGACGGTTAGCTGTACTGGTATTTCGAACTTCTCTTTTAGGTGCTTCTTCCACCACTTTCTTTACAGCCAACACACTTGCAGGCATCGCAGTGCGGATATTCTCACTTAATTCTTTGGCTGGTGGATAAGTTAGCTCTTGACTTAGATAACGTACTTCTTCAGCACGCATTTTTTGCAATGCGTGATTCGCCATATCTACGCTCGCCAAGAAAGTGACATCAGTTAATAATGTGCCTTGAATATTTTTCTCATGTAATTGATTTGCAAGCGTCAATGCTTTCATAGGCTGTTTTAACTCATACATACGCATTGCAGCCTGAGCCAATAGATCATTTACTTTATTTGCATTCGATTTATCACAGACTTGTTGATAAATTTGAAGTAAATCTTGATCAGTTTGCCCTTCTACCAACGGGTTTTGTTTAATACATTTTCTTTTTAATTTAATTGGTTTAACTGGTTTTGCTTTTTTATCAGTCAGATTAGTCTCCTGATCAATTTGTTTAGATTCTTGATCAACCAATTTCGACTCTTGTTCTTCTGCATAAGCAAACCCACTGATTGCCATACAAAGAATTGATACCACAATACCTTTTTTCAAAATGTGCCTCATCATTATTTAACTTATTTAATTGATAGAGTCGACAATTATTGTTAAAAAAACCCTCTCACTCATCAATTTTACTTACAGAGAATATTGTCGCGAATTTAACAAAAAAACGACATAGAAAGTCAATACTAATTACGTTTTATAACATTAATTGGTTATTTTGATTATATTATGCAATTATTTTTTTATGAATTGACCAGATTTTTTTGTTTTAAAGTAACAACTTTTGTTGTAGAATAATCTGTACACTCAACTAGTGTCCACATAAGTTTTTGATTTTATTCAAAAAATATATTTCAGATATAACAACAATATCAGGTCAAAACTTACTTAGCAGGGCTTGGTATTCAAAATTATTGTGAGTAATAAATGAGTAATTTAAAAGTTTTAATTACAAAACTATCATCTCCTACTCGTTCCGCATTAGAAAAATCTGCAAATTATTGCATTAACCAATTGAATTATGAGATTGAAATTGAGCATTTATTTGTAGAGTTATTAAATCAATTACCTGTCAATGATTTACAAATTTTATTAAAAAAAAATAATATCTCTGCTGAAGCTTTAACTAATGATTTAAAAGAAACTATTGCTTCATTACCCAAAGGAAATACCCGCACGCCAATTTTTGCAAAATCAATTGTAAAATTATTTGAACAAGCTTGGTTATTAGCATCCGCTGAACAAACACCTGTTATTCGCAGTAGCCATTTAATCATTGCTTTATTAACTGAACCTGACCTACAGCAAATTGCTTTTAGAGCGTCTAGTTTATTTGAGCTATTTCCAATCGACACCATGAAGCACAAGTTTTTAGACATGTGTGGCAATAGCAGTGAACATACAGCAATTGAAAACAATAAAACTGATGATGATACTCAACCAGTAGATGCATCTTCACCAACACCAGCAAAAACACCTGCATTAGATCAGTACACCATTAACCTAACGACCAAAGCACAAAATGGACAAATAGATCCTGTTATCGGTCGTGAGTTTGAAATACGTTTAATGCTCGATATTTTAATGCGTCGCCGCCAAAACAATCCGATTTTGACGGGTGAGCCAGGTGTAGGTAAGACCGCAGTTGTAGAAGGTTTAGCTTTAAAAATTGCACAAGGTTTGGTTCCTGAAGCATTACAAAATGTACAAATTCATGTGCTAGACATGGGGCTATTACAAGCGGGTGCGAGTGTCAAAGGTGAATTTGAAAATCGTTTAAAACAAGTTATCCAAGAAGTACAAGCATCAACCCATCCTATTATTTTATTTATTGATGAAGCACATACATTGATTGGTGCGGGCGGTCAAGCTGGACAAAATGATGCAGCCAATCTGCTCAAGCCAGCATTGGCACGTGGTGAGTTAAGAACTATTGCAGCAACCACATGGGCTGAATATAAACAATATTTTGAAAAAGATGCTGCTCTAAGTCGTCGCTTCCAAGTGGTTAAGGTGGAAGAGCCAACTGAAGAAGTTGCGATTGATATGTTACGTGCCATGATTCCCGTCATGCAAAAACATTTTAATTTAAACATTGATGATCAAGCGATTATCACTGCGGTTCAGGCTTCTCATCGTTACATCAGTGGTCGTCAACTGCCAGACAAAGCAGTTAGTGTATTAGACACAGCCTCAGCACGGGTAGCACTCACTCAAAATGCACAACCGGTTATTTTAGACCAGCTCAAAGCTCAACATCACAACTTAAAGCTTGAACAGCAAATCATAACCCAAGAGCATCAACAGTTTCCTATACATCACGAACGTTTAGAGGCACTCAACCAACAACTTTCAACATTAGAGGCTGAAATTCTAGATGTGGAAACCCGTTGGAAACAAGAACTCGAATTCGTTAAGCAAATCCAACAGCTCAATCGCGAAGAAGAGCAGCCTGAACTGAAACAAAAAATTTCTGATCTCAGAGCAGAGTTAGCACAATTACAAGGACAAAGTCCTTTAGTTTTTGAGCGTGTTACACCTCAAATTGTGAATGAAATCATTTCTGACTGGACTGGTATTCCTGTTGGTAATATGGTCAATGATGAGATCAAACAGATTTTAACACTTGAGGATAAGCTTGCGGAACGTGTAATGGGGCAAGATTATGCCCTTCATCAGTTAGTTCAGGGCATTAAAACCTCCAAAGCAAAATTGGAAGACCCAAATAAACCACAAGGCGTATTTATGCTGGTTGGACCAAGTGGTGTTGGAAAAACCGAGACTGCTCTGGCATTAGCAAATGAGCTTTATGGTGGTGAACAACATCTAATTACGATCAATATGTCTGAATACCAAGAAGCACATACGGTTTCTTCGTTGAAAGGTGCGCCTCCTGGCTATGTAGGCTATGGTCAAGGTGGGGTTTTAACCGAAGCTGTTCGTCGTAATCCATATAGTGTTGTCTTGCTGGATGAAATCGAGAAAGCGCATAGTGATGTGCAAGAATTGTTCTATCAAGTCTTTGATAAAGGCACGCTTGAAGATGGTGAAGGTCGTGTAATTGATTTTAAAAACACAACCATTTTACTGACTTCTAATACAGGCTCTAGTGCAATCATGCAGGCTTGTTTAAACCAACCCGTAGAAGAATGGCCAACTGCAGAAGCATTACTTGATCATTTAAAACCTAGTCTCTACAAACAGTTCAAGCCTGCTTTTATAGGCCGTATGCGAGTTGTTCCATACTTTCCATTGCATGACGAACTTTTAGTCAGAATTATTAAACATAAATTAGGGAAAATTGTTGCTCGAATCGAGAAACAATATGCCACCAAAGTTGAGTATTCTGATGATCTTGTAGAGTTGTTATTAAATCGCTGTACAGAAGTTGATAGTGGCGCCCGAAACGTAGACAATATTTTGAACTCAACTGTTTTACCGTCTCTTGCAACCGAAATTTTAGTTGCTCTAGCTGATCATAAATTACCGAAATTAATCGTTATTGATACCAAAGATGATGAAATTAGCTATCAATTAGACCCAGTTGCTAAAGGAACTCGTAAGCGTTCAAGTAAAAAAACCAAAGCTGATGTTTAAAATTTTCAAGATTGAGCCCAAATTGTTATGAAAATGGACATATTCCCATTACTGACCCCAATTGATGAGCAGTCACCTTGTGGTGAAGATTATTCATTTTCCAATGAGTTCCATACGATCAAAAAAGCGAGAACTCAAGATGATGTCTTACTCGACCAAGGTGATTGGGTCACTGAGCCGAAACAAGCAGATTGGGATTATGTTGCTTCAACATCAATTGAATTGCTGCAGTATAAAAGCAAAGATATACGATTGCTGACATGGCTTTCTGAAGCTTGGGCAAATCTTTATGGTTTTGAAGGCGTCGCAAAAAGTCTTGAATTAAGTCATCGTTTACTTGAACAATATTGGTTAGCCATACATCCTGAAGTGGAAGATGATGACTTAGATCAACGTATTGGTTTATTGCAAGGTTTGATCAATCAACTCCCACTGTTGATTAAGAAAGTACCATTAATCAATACCACACCTTTTTATCATTTATTGGATTACGACAATTTTCTTTATCATGAAAATGTACGCCGTAAACAAAGTGATGATTACGACAGTTCAAATAGTAACAATGAACTTGAAAAGTTCGAACAAGCTTTATCGAATACCGATGTATCCTTTCAATTTCAAAACTATCAACATTTTAATGATATTTTGCAGCAATGGTCTGTACTTAAAAATGTGCTAGATGGTTTGTTAGGTTTGGATTCACCAAGTTTTGCAGCTATTGATTCAAGCTTGGAAAGCATTCACCAAACGCTTAAAAAGATATACAAAACTGAATATTTTGGACAGTCTACACAACAACATAACGTCGAAGTTGAATCTCAAGCTCTTGCAATTGAAAAACCAGTGATGTCTCCAACGACAACGGTACAAAATGCTATGTCTTTTCAACCTCAAGTTCAGTCTCATATTGAAAACCGTGAACAAGCGATGCGCGTATTGCAAGAAATCGCCACTTATTTTCAAAAAAATGAACCACATAGCCCTGTCAGCTATATGCTGCAAAAAACGATTAAATGGAGCCAAATGCCATTACATGAATGGCTTGGTCAAGTCATCAAAGATGAACATCCATTACAAATGGTACAAGATATGCTCGGTGTTCAACCCAAGAATGAATATGAATAATTACTGGTAAATTAATATGTTTAAAGCAGAAAAAGTTCTTTGGGGTGAAGGTCTATTTTTACGTCCGCAGCACTTCCAAATCCAAGATACCTATCATGAACAACGCTTAAATCACACTATTCGTGCACTTGTTCCTTATGCCTATGGTGTACAAAAACTTAAATTTGATCAGGTTCAACTTTCGACCCATATCTTAGCTTTAGAAGAGGTTGAAATCATTTGGCAAGATGGTGAAATTTACCATGCTCCTGCACAAGATTTACTCCCTGAACCCTTATTATTGGATGATCTCAACCTAAAAGGTGAGATGGTTGTTTATTTGGCACTTCCAATTCTCCAGGCAAATAAGAAAAATATTGCGGATGAGAAAGGCTCGCTTTCTAGTCGTTATCATAATTATCTCTCGGAAACACACGATTTATTTACCGATGCCAGTCCTGCGGATCTGAGCTTGTTGCGTCGTCGTGCTGAGTTCAAGCTACTCGAGCAGCACATACAGCCAAGTCAAACTTTAGATGGTTTCTTGTATTTACCAATTGCTAAAATAAAACGTCAAAGCTCAGGCAATTTTGAGCTAGATCCAAAGTTTATTCCTCCCATTTTGCATGTTGCGGCTTCAGATGCTTTGACCAGTAATCTCAAGCGCACACTGAATGTGATTAAGGCAAAAATCAAAACTATTCAGAGTAATAACCGAGAAAATGAACAGAAGCTCATTGAGTTCCGTTCGGGAGATATTGTTTCTTTCTGGTTAATTAATGCATTAAATACGGCTTATGCTGGTTTAAATCATTTATTCCAATATCCTCAAATCCATCCAGAACGTTTGTTTTCAGAATTATTGCGTTTAGCTGGATCCCTGCTCACCTTCTCAAGCAATTATGATGTTGATCATTTACCCCATTACAAACATCATCAATTGCAAGACAGCTTTCAGCAACTCGATGTGATTTTGCGGGACTTATTAGATACCATTATTTCAAGTCGCTATTTCAGCATCGCCTTAAAAGAAACCCGTCCATCTTATTGGGTGGGAAGCCTTGAATCGGACAAGATCACGCGTGACACTCGCTTATATATCGCAGTTTCAAGCAGTATGATGCAAACCCACGAACTTATTCAAATCGTGCCACTACGATTTAAAGTGGGAAGTACCATTGATGTTGAACAACGTGTCGTTGCGGCATTACCCGCTGTGCCTATCCATCATTTGATGCAAGTTCCAACCGCAATTCCTGTGCGCTCTGGGGTAAGTTATTTTGAAATTGAGCCACATCATGAGCTCTATCAACAAATGCTGGAATCAGAGTCTATCTGCGTATACATTCCCGCTGGTTTCCAAGATATCAGTATCGAACTTATTGCTGTAATGAATAGCTAAGAGAAGAATGATGACTCAACATCCAACAGGCATCCCCTCTTTATTTGATGATGGTAAAATTGGTTCTGGCTTACCCGCAACCAATCTACCGCAGAATAAATCCCAGACTACTAATCTCATCGATCTATTACACGATGGATTCTATTTGGTCTTTTTGATTCGTAATCGCTATATTCCTTCAAACCCGAGTGATTTTCGTAACAAAATTTTGGAACTATTAAATCGTTTTGAGCAACAAGCAAAACGTTTGCAATTCTCAGCAGATGACATTCACGATGCAAAATATGCCTTCTGTGCATTGATCGATGAAACAATCGCGACACAACAAGATCCTGCCTATTTCAACTTACAAAATACTTGGTTGATTAGCCCATTACAGTTGAGTTTATTTGGCTCGCAATTAGCGGGTTATCGTTTTTTTGAGATCTTAGAGCAACTGCGTAGTCGAGGCAAAGATCGCTTAGCAGCGTTGGAAGTTTTTCATTACTGTCTGTTGCTGGGCTTTCAAGGGAAATATCGACTCGAGTCCATCGAAAGTCTTAATCACTTGGTGGCACGTATTGGCGATGAAATTGACTATCTCAAAGGTAAAAAAGCTGCATTTTCACCCTTTGCAGCTATTCCTGATCAAATTAAACATATTATCCATCACGAATTGCCGTTCTTTTGGATTTTAATTTTCTTGTTATTGTTTGCTGCATTGAGCTTTGCTGGATTGAAATTTATGCTTTCGCAACAAAATCAAAGTGCACTTTCTCCTTATCAAAATGTGATTTCAGCACCCGCCGAAGAAGCACATATCACAATTCATTTACCGTAGTTGATAACACATGACTCAGGAAAGACCAACTTCTTTGCGCATATTACAGACGAATAAAAAAAAGAGTTTATCTCCTGTAATTTATGTATTTGTGGGATTCATTTTAGGCATTATTTTCAGCTTAATTGTTTTTTTCGTGTTATTCCAAGCTCAATCTAATGATTCTGTACAAGCCACTGAACAAACAGAACAATATTCAACACCAAGTGCAAGTTCACAAAACACCGTAGAAAGCGTCAGTAGTGTGATAGAACAGGTTCAACACGAAAATACTGAATCCGAAGAAGATAGTAATTTCGCTCAACCTCAAGGCACCGATTTAAATAAATTTTTCCAACACTCAACTACAGCTACCCCAGACCCTGCACATCGTAGTTCTCCTTTTGCAAATGAGCTAAATGGAAATAAACCTGTACCACCAGCAACACCAAAACCAATTCAACAAAAAAATGCAGCAACAACTGCGCCTGAGAAAACTAAAAAAGTAGTAGAAACTGAGCCATCAAAGACAACTATACCCAAAGCGGCTGAATCAGAAACAGAAGCTCCTCAAGCCTCTGTACAAATTAATGTGACGCAACGACCATTTACTGTCAATGAACTCAAATAGCGAATGATTTGGTTTATTTCGATTAGCTTTTTGCTTGTCATCATTGTACTGACGTTAATGATGTCTTATGAATTACGTTCTAAATGCATTCATTTATTACGTTCAGTACTGCCACAGAGCAAAAAGAAAATTGCCCATGCCATGCAGTTTGCTGAAAACATGCATCAAGCGGCTGCACCTGAAAAGCTGCAATCGCATTGGCATATACAGCAATGGTGGATTTTAATTGCAGGATTCTTTTTATTTTCCAGCATTTTAATTTTTGCTTTTACGCGCCCTATTAATTCGACCCGTATCGAAGCAGAGTATTTGAAACAAACAGATCCACAAGTTTATGCTTTGTTGAATGGTGAAATCCTCAGCCCTCCTCCAGAAGTTGATGAAACGCTTATTCAAGATGCATTAATTGAAGCAACCCGAATCGAGCAGGAATATCACGCTCAACATAGTGGTTCAGTTGATGCCTCACAAATCGAGAGCCCAGTTGCGCATGCACATGGTGCGCTCGACAGTAGTCTGGTTGATCGTAAATGGGACAAGATGAATCCACGTTATAAACAACGTTTACTCATGGTCTTTAAGATTATGAAAGAACAACACGGATATGAGCTTGTCTTACTCGAAGGTTATCGTAGCCCTGCCCGACAAAATATGCTTGCAGGAAATCCAAACACCACACGCGCTAAAGGTTATCAGAGTTATCACCAATTTGGTCTAGCTGCGGATGTTGCATTCAAACGCAATGGTAAAGTGGTGATCAGTGAGCGAGATCCGTGGGCGATGCGTGGCTATGAGCTGTACGGTCAAGTTGCTGAATCTGTTGGCTTAACATGGGGTGGACGTTGGAAATCAATCAAAGACTATGGACATACTGAATATCGTATGCCAGGTTTAAGGAAAACCCAAGAAATGGCTGAATTGCTTACCTCAGAGGGTCAACTCAATAACACTATTTCTTAATCAGCCGCACATTGCGCAAACCTTTTTAGTTTTCTCCTCCAACCATAAAAATTTAAAATGGCGTTAAAGAACTTAATCTTTAACGCCATTGTTCTATGGAGTTCTGCTGAAACCGAATCAGCTCAATTATGCTGATTGCTTCGGATGTACCATGTTTTTGACAGCCAGGATTTCTGCCAAAATTTGATCAGAAATTAAGTTCTCAGCTCTAATTAAAGCCAATACACTTTGCCCTGTTTCATTGGCCTGTTTTGCAATACGTGTTGTTGTTTCATAACCTAGATAAGGATTAAGTGCGGTAACAATCCCAATTGAGTTTTCTACCTGTGATTGACAAAGCTCAGCATTGGCACGAATCGTTTCAATACACTTCTGTTGGAACATTTGCATGGCTTTACCTAGCAACTCAATCGACTCAAACAGCTTGAACGCAATCAAAGGTTCCATCGCATTTAACTGTAACTGGCCTGCTTCAGCTGCCAAAGTAACCGCCAAATCATTAGCAATCACCTGATAACAAACTAGATTCATCGCTTCAGGAATAACTGGATTCACCTTACCAGGCATAATCGAGCTGCCAGGCTGACGTGGTTCTAAATAGATTTCACTCAATCCTGCACGCGGACCGCTTGATAACAAACGTAAATCGTTGGCGATTTTGGATAGTTTCGTCGCAGTACGCTTTAAGAAGCTTGAAAGTAAAACAAAATCACCCATGTCTGATGTTGCTTCGATCAAATCAGGTGCGCTGCTAATCTTACGCTGCGTAATTTCTGATAATGCTTGAATAGCATACTCACGATATTGAACTTCTGTATTGATCCCTGTACCAATCGCGGTACCACCTAAATTTACCACGCTCAAAGCATCTGGCATGATACGGTTTAGTTTATCCAAATCACTTTGTAGGGTTGCAGCAAATGCACCAAATTCTTGGCCTAAAGTCATAGGTACAGCATCTTGTAGCTGCGTGCGCCCCATTTTTAAAATATCGGCAAATTCGACAGATTTCGCCTTAAAGCTTTCGATTAGATTATTGAATGGTGTATTCAACTGTTCAATCGCAGAAATTAACCCAATTTTGATTGCTGTTGGATAGACATCATTGGTTGATTGAGACATATTCACATCATTATTAGGATGTAAATATTGATACTCGCCCTTAGTTCGTCCCAAATATTCTAAACCGACATTGGCAACGACTTCATTTATATTCATATTTGTAGAAGTACCAGCACCACCTTGAATCATATCAACCATAAACTGATCATGGTATTGATTATTCATTATTTGTTGGCATGCATATTGAATTGCATTGTTTTTATTTTCATCAATTTTATTTAATTTATAGTTAGAATGTGCACAAGCTGATTTTACGATTGCAAGTGCTTTAATAAAGTGAGGAAACTGATTTAACTTATTTGAACTTAAATTAAAATTCTCGATTGCTCTTAAAGTTTGTACACCATAATAGCAATTATCTTGAATTTCCTTAAAACCCAATAAATCTTTTTCAGTACGTGTGTTAATCTTAATGTTCATTTAAATAGACTCTAGATCTCAATAAATTTATATTAGAAGACCGCTTCATTTTTTTCTAATGTAAAAAAATATTACTACATGCATTTTTTGCATAATAGATTATAATAGTGTATACGCACATATGAAGGATTGGTTATGACCTTGGAAATTCGATGGATTGAAGATTTAATTGCACTCGAACAGGAAAATTCGATTTCCCAAGCAGCAGAACTACGTCACGTCACCCAATCCGCATTTTCACGTCGAATTCAGAATATTGAGACCGCTTTAGGCTTCCAAATTCTAAAAAGAGATAGCAAAACTATTGATTTCACTGAAGCTGGACAAGTTTTATTGGCTTCTGCAAAAAGCATACAACACCAGCTCAATTCAACCATAAGCTATCTTGAAAAAAATATTAAAAACAATGAATTAAACGTTAAGTTTGCAGTTTCACATTCTCTTATAACACAATTCTTTCCGCGTTTTATTCATGACCTATCGCTAAGCCTTGAAGATTTAAAATTAGAAATTATCGCCGCAAATCTTAAACAAGGTATGCGTTTACTTACCGATGGATCATGTGACTTTTTGATTTGCTATTGCGATCAAAAAACCCTACAACAATTAGATACTTCACTTTTCATTTTCCATAAAATTGTGAAAATGGAGATCTTACCTGTGACGGCTGTATATCATGATGAGCCTAAATATTCATTTAATCAGCTTTTTCCTTTATTATCCTATAGTAAACAAGCTTATTTAAGAAAATGCGTAGATGAGGTTATAGAAAATAATTTAAATTATAGAACATTATATGAAACTGATAATGCCAGCGATTTAAAAGAATTGGTTTTACAGGGTTTAGGTATTGCATGGCTCCCGAAATTACTTGTGGAAAAAGAACTATCAGAAAATAAATTAAAAGTTATTGACCAACCTAATTTTCATACTTCTCAAGATATATATATCATTAGAAGAAAAATGATCCTTTCCGAACGAATAAAATATATTTGGAATCTCTTAACAAATCGTATGTCGCAATAAAAGACAACTCACTATTTATTTAATTTATAATTTTAGCAGTATCATATTAAAAACAAGATAATGGCTTATAATTTATTTTGGATTAAACACCAAGCTAAATTACAAACCATTTTCTTCAATACTCTATTTAAATAGACTGATTAACAAAGAAGCCATTATTTTATTTAAGTATTGTCAGCTAATCGACTTACAGGAACAATCGAATCAACAGCCACTTGATCTGTTTCTGTCTCTTCAACGTCATATTTATCCCCTTCTGTACGCGCAATCACAGCGGTCGCAATACTATTTCCAATCACATTGGTCGCCGTACGCCCCATATCCAAGAACTGGTCAATCGCCAAGATCAGAAGAATACCCGCTTCTGGAAGCTGAAACATAGCAAGTGTTGAAGCAATCACTACAATCGAGGCACGTGAAACGCCAGCGATTCCTTTACTGGTTATCATCAAGGTTAAAAGAATCAGTACTTGTTGAGTAAAACTGAGATCAATATTATAAGCTTGTGCAATAAACAATACCGCGAAAGCCATATACATCATTGAACCATCAAGATTGAATGAATAGCCCAAAGGTAAAACAAAGCTCGTAACGCGTTTTGGCACACCAAATTTATTTAAAGCTTCCATCGTTTTTGGATATGCCGACTCACTACTGGCTGTTGCAAATGCCAACATGGTTGGTTCACGTACTGCTCGTACCAATCGAAAGATGTCTTTTCTTAAGAAGATATAGCCAAAAGACATTAAAATTGCCCACAGGATCAGTAAACCAATATAGAACTGCCCAATAAAAATACTGTAATCCAAAATTAATTTAGGACCCTGCACTGCGATGGCCGATGCAATCGCTGCAAATACTGCAATGGGTGCGGCCGCCATGACATAGTCAGTGATACGAAACATGACGCGACATAACTCATCAATAATTTTTCCAATCACTGTCGCGCCAGTTTGGTGTTGAACATAAGCCAAGGCTGAACCAAAGAAAATTGAAAATACTAGGATTTGCAAAATTTCATTATTTGCCATCGCTTCAGCAAAGCTTCTTGGAAAAATATGGGTAATAAATGTCTGTAAACTTAAACTAGATGCACTTACCCCAACATCAACCACTTCTTTTGGAACGCTCAAATTCATCCCAGCGCCAGGCTGAAAATAGTTCGCGAGACCCATACCGAGCAATAGTGAGATAAAAGATGCACCAATGAACCAGCCCATGGCTTTTAAGGTAATTGATCCAAGTGAAGAGGATTTACCCATTGAGATTAAGCCTGAAACAATTGTTGCAAACACCAATGGTGCAATAATCATTTTAATTAATCTAAGGAAAACATCTGTGGCGATCTTAAAATAACCAGCAATGTCTGTAGTTTGTGCCGTGCTTAAAGTGCTATGACATGCCCACCCGACTAATATCCCAGTGATCATGGCAACTAGAATATATTTGAGCAGCCTCTTTTGATTCATAATAATTATTCCTTCCCTATTGCACTTTGCATTTAGGTTATTCACCTATAAATTCCATGCCATATGGGCTTCATTGATTTAGCACGATAAGAAACAAAATCTTTGACGCCACAATCAGCAGTGGCAAGTGTTACTTTTTTTGAAAAAAAACGACAATGCAAAAATTAAATATTTCATGCAAATAATGCATATTTTTAATGTCGGTTGATGATAAAGATCACGGATAAAACAGATAATTTTATTGATAAAAAGTTATATAAAAACCAAGAATGTTCTTTTTTATTTAAT
>NZ_OVCN01000019.1 GCF_900406815.1 Acinetobacter haemolyticus | reverse complement strand
CTTAATGATCTTCTCGATGATTCGTCATCATCAAGCTAGGTCGGCTATATTACTCTCAATCTCTTAAAAGTCAACAGGTAATTTAGATATTTTTAAAACTTATCAATCAAACCAAAAATCCAACCACCAAAGCCAAATCCTTGTTTATCAACAAGTTTTTATCTGCATCACCGCCGATGGATGTGCATTCTACAGCATTCTCATCCCTTTGCAACATCGTTTCTTAAATTTTTTATTTGAATGCACACTTTTTGAACGCAACAGTTACTTTTAATGCTTTTTCTTTGGCTTTAAGAGCTATTTTTAAACAATTAAGTAAAGTAGAATATGTTTCTTGCTTCACATTTTTTGGCATTTTTGATTGAAAAGACGGTACATTCTTAGAAAAGCTCAATATTTGTGGCTAATAGGATTAATTTCTATTAGTCCGTTTAGTCACGCCATTTCGAGCCATAGTTTCTATGAGTTAACCCTATCTATATTGAGTTATAGCAAATGGCCCAATACAACACGCCCAACCATTTGTGTTTTAGATAACAATGAGGCGGCTTCTCAATTCCAAATCAATATTCGCCAACTTGCCTACGATTATCAAGTGCAAGCAGTAGCAACGAAAGATTTCACAAAAACCGATTGCAATGTCGTGTATTTTTCTACAACAACGCCACAACAACAACAAAGTCTTATTCAGTCACACCCTTCTCGCTCTTTACTTTCATTAAGTACCAATAACCCATCATGCGAGATTGGAAGTATTTTTTGTTTATATAGTCGTCAGACCTTTTCTTCATTTAAAGTGAATTTAGACGCTTTAAGCGCTTCCAAAGTTCATATTGATCCACGTGTTCTACTCTTGGCAAAAAACACGGAGTGATCAAAGTGATTTCAAGTTTATATCAATCAACTTCACTGCATGCTTTATTCCGTAAGTCTCAATTTACTATTTTTGCGATTACTTTTTTCATTTGTTCTTTTACTTTTGCCACGATTTCGATGTTTACCATGGAGACTTACGCAAAGCAGAATCTTCAACTGTTAAGTCAAACAGTTCTTGAACGTATTCAACCTGCTGTGGTGTTTAAAGATAAAGGAACCATTGATCAAATTCTTTCAGACTATACTACAAGCCATGCTATCCGTAGTATTCATGTATATGATGCTCAAAAACAGCTGCTTGCAGAAAGTAGTAAAACCATTGAATACACTTCTTTTTTGCAAGATTTGCTCGACAATTGGTTTTTACACGATCCAGTTCAATTAACCGTGGTTCATAATAAAAAGCAGGTTGGTGAACTCGTATTGTATGGCAGCTCTGAAAACATTTTGCATTTTCTTAAAACCATTATTATTGGTTTAGCAATTTCAATGTTTTTTATTGTGATTGCCTTATTATGGTCAGTCAACTTGACTTACCGCCAAATTATGCAGGCCATTAAACCACTCACTCATATTGCACAACTGGTGAGTGACCAAAAAGCATATAATTTACGTTTCCCAAACAATCGAATCCGTGAATTCCAAAATTTAAATACGGTTTTTAATGAACTGCTTGAAGAAATTCAAATTTGGCATACGCATCTTCAAAAAGAGAATCATCAATTATCATTTCAAGCACATCATGACCAATTAACAGGTTTGCCTAATCGTCATTATTTTTATGAAGAATTGAATAATATCTTTGAAAATCCACAGTATCGCCACAACTCAGCCTTACTATTTTTAGATAATAACAAATTCAAGACGATCAACGATCAGTATGGTCATTTGGCTGGAGATGCGGTTTTAACTGAAATGGCGTCGCGTTTAAAACTCTCTGTACGTCATGAGGATTTTATTGCCCGTTTAGGTGGAGATGAATTTGCTATCATTCTTCATGCGATTCACCAAGCAGAACATTTAGAGACAATTGCAGATACCATACTTGCAAGTTGTAAAGAACCATTAGAATTTAATGGTCAATCCATTCATTTCAGTTTTAGTTTGGGGATTGCTTTCTCCCAGTTCGCTGAAAACCCAGAAGATTTGGTCATGCAAGCTGATCAAGCCATGTATAAAGCTAAGAACTTAAACCCTCATTGGTTTCTTTATAAACCAGAAAATTAGGATATGTTATGCGCACCCACACACTTAAAATTTCATTTATTGCGTTACTCTGCCTAACATTGGCTGGATGTTTGAGTTTTGGTCCATTGAAGTATCGCCAAGTCAAAATGTTAAAACAAGAAGGTTTCGTTTTAACTGATGAAGGTTGGAGTTTAGGCTTACCTGAACGCTTGCTTTTTGACTTCAATAAGTCAGACATCAAACCTGAACATGCGAATGAGATTGCTCGTCTTGCGAAGCAGTTAAATAAATACGATTTGCAAAAACTAAAAATTGTGGGACATACCGATGATGTAGGTAATCCGGAATACAACCAAAAACTTTCAGAAGAACGTGCTCAAAGTGTCTCTATGATTTTTCTTAATCAAGGCTTCAAGCAGAATAATTTAACTGTCATTGGGCGTGGCTCAAGCCAACCTTATTTACCTAACACTTCTGAGGAAAATCGCGCCAACAATCGTCGTGTAGCTGTCATTATTATTCCTTAGCACACCCTCAACACGATTCAAAAAGCCAACTGATCTTAGTTGGCTTTTTTATTTTTAGATGAGTTCAATCATATCAATGGTAGGCGGCACTCTAAATCGAAAAGGTACACCAACCATCCCTGTCCCAACTGTTACAAATACATCTGCATGCTCATGTGAATAGAAACCTTTTTTATGTCCCAAAATTGAGACTCTTTTCATAATATAATTGGTTACCCATGGCAGCTCAATTTGTCCACCGTGTGTATGTCCCGATAACATCAATGGACGCATAGGTAATTCAGGTACCATATCTACAGTATCTGGATTATGGGATAAAATTAACCAAGGTTTGTCTTGGGGTAAATCAGGCAAGAAACGCATATTTGCTTTACCAGCCCATAGATCTCCGACACCGATAAGACGAAACTCATCAAAATCAACAATCTTACCTTCAATGTCTATCACATTATTTTGTGCCAATGCTTCATTTAAAAGCTCTCGAATTGGCGGCCCTGGATATTGTTCATCATGATTACCAGGAACTGAATACACAGGAGCCTGAATCTGCTTTAGAACTTCAAGCTCATAAACAAGTCGATTTTCTGGCTCATAGGTCCAGTCTCCCGCGACTACAACCAAGTCAGGTTGCTGCTGATTTAATTTTTTAACGATGCTTTTCAGTTGTCGTTCATGCCCTGAAAATAAACCAATATGTAGGTCAGCAACCAATGCAACTTTAATAGGGCGCTTAAATTCACGCGTCGGGTTTAAGCGAAATTGATGCTGTTTGACATGTATCTGATGGGGTTCAATGAAACGTGCGTAGACCAAGACACTACTTAAAAGGAAAACGAAAGCAGTTTGATGAAGACTATAATACCCAGACCAGCCTGCATATAAGCTAAAGAACCACAACGGCACCAACAAATAAGAAAGATAGAAAGCCAGTAAATGCACAAAGGCTTTAAATGGGTGGATGGTTTCTGTACGAGATTGATGAACCCATGCTTCCATAAAGGCCCAAAGCGCTAAAATGGCAAAAATAAGATAAAAGCCAAAAATAATAGGATCTGAATTCGACATTAAAGACCTCTTTCAATTTACTCAGGGGCAGAGGTTGCATCTTATATTTATCTTTTTCGATGAAATGGTATACTCAACTCAACCTTTAATTAGTAACCATTATGACGCAATTTTCTCATTTAAATGGCAAACATACAAAGATAAGTACAAGTACTTACAATAAAAACATGCTTGCGTTTTCTTGTGCAATTGCGTTAACCCTAAGTGGTTGTAGTACGTTACCTAAGCACAAAACACCAGCAACGCCATCTGTAAGCGTTCAAGTTGAACATTCGGAAACTTCACTGGCTCAGGTTATTCAACCTTTACAAGCTCAACATCCTGCCCTCACGGGATATCATCTATTATTTGAACCATTAGAAGCCTTATCTGCCCGTTTAAGCCTGATTGAAAAAGCAGAAAAGAGCTTAGACCTACAATATTATATTTGGGATAACGACAAAGTCGGTGCTCTTGCTTTGCATGCCTTGATACGTGCAGCAGATCGTGGTGTGAAAGTACGTCTGTTAATCGATGATAATAATGCGAAAAAAACTGAAGGAATTTTTTTAGCTTTAGCTCAGCACCCAAATATTGAGGTTAAGTTATTCAACCCGTACCGATTCCGTAAATATCGTGCCATAGATATGGTGCTAGACTTAAAACGCATCAATCGACGTATGCATAACAAAAGTTTTATTGCCGACCATCAAGTTGCATTGATTGGCGGACGTAATATGACGAATCAATATTATAATATCAGCGAAAATTTTCAGTTCTCTGATGTCGATGTAATGTTGTTTGGCACGGCGGTAAATGATATTTCAGCCTCTTTTGATGATTACTGGAATCATGAATATGCCTACGATGTAAGAGATATCGTTAAACAACGTTCTCACCGCCTTAGTTATGACAGCCTAAAACAACAATTAGATGAGCATTCTCAACTTGCTACTGTACAAAACTACCTAGATATCACCAATCACTCACAGACCATCAATGGTTTAATGAATCAACAGATCTCTCTCGATTGGGTCAAAGCGGAAGTAGTGAAAGACTCGCCTGATAAAATAAGAGCTAAAGCCAGAAAAGAAGAACATTTAAACTTTCAATTGATCAATCACCTAGAACAACCTGAGAAAAATATCGATCTCATCTCAGCTTATTTCGTACCAGAAAAAAAAGGAACAAAAGTTTTAACGGACTTGGTGCAAGATGGTATCGAAGTCAGAGTTCTCACCAACTCATTTAAAGCCAACGATGTTGCTGTTGTACATGCATTTTATGGAAAATACCGTCAAGAGTTACTCGAAAATGGAGTACAACTCTATGAGTTTTTACCCGCAATAGATAAAAGTGATTTAGATAAACGGACGGAAGAACTGGCAAAAAAAGCAAAAGTAAGTCTTAAAGGTTTAAGCCGTTCAAGTTTACACGCCAAGCTCATGGCTCTCGATGAAAAGCAAGTTTTTATTGGTTCTTTTAATTTTGACCCGCGCTCTGCCTATTTAAATACCGAAATTGGGGTTCTTCTCAATAGCCCGCCACTGGCTCAAGCTGTGCACACCAACATGGACCAGAATCTAACCAAGTTTGCATACAAATTAGTTTTGGATGCCAATAAGAAAATTACATGGCAACGACAAACACCTCAAGGTCCGATCATCTACAGAAAAGAACCAAAAATGAAATGGTGGCAAAGAGCCAGCATGAAAGTCATCTCATGGCTCCCAATTGAAGGATTTATGTAAGATCATCTTCTGGCAATACCTTCAATACTTTACGGTGTAGCTTTTTCAAACCTTCCCGCATCTTTAAGTCTACTTCTTTGGTTAAACTATCAACCGTATGCCCTTCAACCGAGATTGCAGGTAAAGTCAATAAATGCGCTGTGACTTTCGGCATTTCTAATACACGTTGCACATGCTCAGCAAAAGTCATCGTACCAATAAATGGCGCAACCATATCTAGCTCACCTTGCTGATTGACATAACAAATAACACAAATCTGCACAGGACGTTGAGCTTCTATCGCCGCACCTAATAAACGGCCATGAACTTTTTTAACCTGACGACCATCGGTAGTTGTAGCTTCAGGAAAAAATAACACTGGAATATCTTGTTTTAAAAAACCTGCAATTTGTTCTCGAATGCGCAATGAATCACCCGATCCTCGCTTGATAAACAAAGTGCCGCCACCTTTGGCTAAACTGCCTAAAATAGGCCACTTTTCTACCTCAGCTTTCGCCAAAAAGAAAATACGTGCTCCAGAGCCCAGCACCGCAACATCTAACCATGAAATATGATTGCTCACCCATAGTGACGGTTCTCTCGGAATGCTGCCATGCACTTGCACGTCTAGGTTAAAGACCTCACATAGTCGTCGACAAAAATATTGAACATATCGAGTATTGGTTGGATTGTTTGGATCTTTATACAGGCCATGTCGATAAATCAGATAAAATCCTTCACCAATGGTTTCTAAGCCTGCAGCTAGTTTTCGACTATATAAACTAAATTTGGAAAGTAAATTTAATGGCGCATTGCTTTTTGCTGTTGATACTTCTTGAGTCATAAATCGTTAAAACCATCGGATCAGTAAAACACTGAACATAATTACATTGAATTAATCAAGTTATATCACGCTCATATCCCCTTATAGAAGTTTGTGTCATAACAAAAACCGAATGTAAGCATAATATTTTTCAATTTTAAATGGTTTTATTGATTAATTATAATAAAGAAATCGAATTTTCAAATCAAAAGGTGAGCAGATGAAACCCGAAGCAACTACACCTAGTTCACAAACCGCTATCTCATATGGTTATGCTCTAAGAATATTTATTGGTTGGTCAATCTTATATTTTGGGACATTAGTAGGATTTATAGCGCTTTTACGCAGCAATATTATATAAATCTACTCAGTCTTTGCCCTTTGCTTTCAGTTTGTTCTAGAATAAGACTTTAGGACCAAGGATCTATAAACAGCGTGGAAAATATTGAGCAGCGTCAAAGTGGTGAACGAGCAATTTTGGTCAGTGTTTCTGTTCAACTTTTGGATGATCTTGATGCTGAAGAGTTCCGCTTGCTCGCTCAATCTGCAGGTGCTGTGATTCTTGAACATGTTTCAGTTCAACGTCAGAAACCTGATCCCAAATTTTTTATTGGTTCAGGGAAAGTTGATGAAATTGCAGAATTAGTCAAAGAACTTGAAGCCGAATTAGTCATCTTCGATCATTCACTATCCCCGGCCCAAGAACGCAATTTAGAAAAAATCTTAAAATGTCGTGTTATTGATCGTACAGGCTTAATTTTAGATATTTTTGCCTTACGTGCACGTACTCATGAAGGTAAATTACAAGTTGAACTGGCTCAACTCAAACATTTATCGACTCGTTTAATTCGAGGTTTTACCGGTAATTTAGAACAACAAAAAGGTGGTATTGGCTTACGCGGTCCTGGTGAATCTCAATTAGAAACCGATCGTCGGTTGATTCGCGTCCGAATTACCCAACTCAAAGATAAGCTCATTAAGGTACAACAAACCCGTTTACAAGGACGTGCAGCACGACAAAAAGCAGCAATTCCCACCATTTCCTTAGTCGGTTATACCAATGCTGGAAAATCAACATTATTTAATATTTTAGCAAAAAGTGACGTCTACGCTGCTGACCAGCTCTTTGCCACCCTTGACCCAACCTTACGCCGACTTGATTGGGATGGTATTGGTACTGTGGTATTGGCTGATACCGTTGGATTTGTACGTAATCTACAACATGATTTAGTTGAATCCTTTAAAGCCACCTTAGAGGAAACTCTAGAAGCAACCCTACTTTTACATGTTATCGATAGCAGCAGCCCAAATATGCCGGAACAAATCGAAGCGGTAGAATCGGTTTTAAAAGAAATCGGTGCCGATGCACCAATTTTGCATGTCTATAATAAGATTGATCTTAGTGGTGATACCGCTAAAATCACGTATAAAGCACCTGAAATGCCCGATCGTGTTTATCTATCCGCGCATTCAGGAGAAGGATTGGATTTGCTGAGTCAGGCGGTGCAGCAATGTCTTTTAGGACAGTTACAACAATTTGATTTAGTCCTCAAACCTGCTTACGGTAAACTACGCACACAACTTTACACATTGAATGTTATTCATTCTGAGCATTATGATGATGACGGTGATTTACATTTATCTGTATGCATCGCACCTCACAAGTTAGAACAACTGATTCGACAAGCACACTTACCATTAGATGAAATTGTGGGAGAAAAGTCGTTCTTATTTCAGCGTGTTTTAGAAGAGTTTGAATCCAAGAAGGAATAAATACCCTCCTACTTACCTCTAGTGCAAGAGTAATTGCACGATCCAACGTCATTGTTATAAACATGGGTAAAAGAGAACATGAAAGAAATTGATTGGACAGCTTGGTTTTACACGATTCTGTTGATTGTTGTATTTCGTGAAGGAGCTGTCGCCATCACCACTTTCTTTCACCATCCTGAGCTGGGAAATTTAGTCGGGCTGATTAGTCTACTCACCGTGTTATTGATCTGGAGAAAATTCAGAAAAATCTCCAATCGCCTGATTGATACCAATAATAGAATCATGAAAGAAAGCTCATTTGCCTTTTTACCGATTTGTGCGGGTTCTTTAATTATGCTGGTCCATTTAGGCAAAGAAATTCCTGTATTTTTATTTATTCTCACCCTGAGTACTTTATTGCCATTATGGATTTACGCCAAGATGGCAAAACGCTGGTTATAGGAGTTCGTATATGTTTATGGTTATTTACGGATTCGTAATCACCTTAGTGAGTTATTTGATCGCTAAACCACTCAATAAAAAAATGCCTCAAATTCCATTAATCGTTTTTGCCATGTTTATTGTAATTGGCCTATTGGCAATCTTGCGAGTCCCATACGAACAGTACATGGATAACGTGAATGGTGTATTTAATCATTTACTCGGGTATGTCACTGTTGCGCTCGCTATTCCTTTGGCCGCGATGCGCTATGATGACTTACCGCTCAAATCCATGATCGGGATTTTGGGTTTTGCGAGTATTAGTGCTGTCGCTTTACCCATGAGTCTTGCCTATTTATTACATATGTCTGAACCCACCATCATGGCTTTTGCTACACGAGCAGTCACCACTCCAATTGCGCTAAATATTGCAACCTTACTCCATGCACCCTTGATGATGGTTACCCTGATTGTGATTTTATCTGGCGTCATTGGTGCAGCTTTTTCACCTTGGATCTTAAAACATATTCATGATGAACGTGCTTCAGGTTTGGCATTGGGTCTTGCGGCTCATGCGATTGGTACAGCACAAGCATGGCAACGCGGTCCTGTTGCAGGGCGTTATGCAGCATTTGGTATGGCAGTGAATGGAGTATTTACAGCGATATGGCTGCCAACATTTATTTTATCTCTATCATAATTTTTGTCACAAATCACATATTAATATTGAACTAGTTATTACAAATCACCCATAATAGAGCACTTGAACATTAAATGGATTTTTGATCATGGGGAAAAAATTAATAAGTGCTTTATTATTATCAACCATCAGCAGTTTTGCCTCTGCGGTTGATATCACGGGACTCTGGCAAAGTATTGATGATAAGACGGGGGCGCCAAAAGCGTTAGTTGAAATTCGCCAAGAATCAAATGGGAGCTATACCGGGAAAATCGTAAAGATTACTCCTCGTACAGGCTATACACCGAAAGAAACCTGTGTAGATTGTCCTGCACCTTATACCAATAAACCGATTTTAGGCTTAGATGTGGTAACAGGTCTAAAATATAGTGAGGGTCTTAACTATACCAATGGTCGAATTTTAGATCCGAATACAGGTAAAATTTACAGTATGCGAGCTAAATTAAGTACCAATGGTAAGCGCCTACATTTACGCGGCTATCTAGGTGTATCTGCATTAGGTCGTAACCAAATTTGGATTCGCGCAGACTAAGATTTGATTGAAATTAGCTACCGAAAATAAAAAGCCCTATCATGACATAGGGCTTTTTGTTATCACGATTGAATTATCTAGCTTGCAACTTGGCATAATCCAAAAGAACATTTGCCGCTTCAGTTACGAAAGCTTCTTCTTCAGGCAAAGGTAAACGTTGATGCGCTTTCATTTTAGCCCGCGCTTCAATCAATGCATCAATTGAGGCCTGATAACTTTCCCAGTTTGCATAAGGCTTTTGACCTGATGCTACACGTCTTTGATTTTCAGCGTCTAAAGTCTGTTTTTCTAAATCAATCAGCTCTGCACGACGCTGGTTAATATCTAATACTACCTGCTTCTGATCTATAGTTTTCTGTGCGATCGCCTTTCTCGCCTCTAAGTATTTAAACTGTGCATCCAAAGCAACACGCTCAGCAGAGAATTGGGATAATTTAGTCACATAAGGCTGAACCGAACCTTCACGTTTAAATGGGGCTGTTGGAATCGTATCCCACTTCAAAGCATTCTTCGCTTTACGCTCGCCGAACTCCTCGTTATAGATATCGACAAGTTTGATATCTGGAATCACGCCCTTATTCTGCGTACTTCCACCCGTGATACGATAGAATTTACGCTGTGTCAGCGTTGCTTGCCCATAGGCCAATGAATCCAGTTGAACCTGTGCTGTGCCTTTCCCTGTCGTGGTACTACCGATTACGATACCACGCTCATAATCTTGAATTGCAGCAGAGTAAATCTCACTCGCCGATGCAGATGCTAAATTTACAAGAACAGCCAATGGTCCTGCATAAATTTGTGCGCCACCATCGGTGTCCTCAAACACATTGACATTACCATTACCATCTCGGATCTGAACCACAGGACCAGATTTGATCACCTGCCCGAGCATTCGCGCAACTTCCTCTAAAGAACCACCAGGATCATTCCGCAAATCAATCAAGATTCCTTCTACTTTTTTCGCTTTAAGTGCTTCTAAAGCCTTCGCTGTATCCACTGAAACTGAGCGATATTCTGCCCCTGCACGGCGAGAGCGATAATCAAAATAGAAAGATGGAATTTCAATCACGCCAAAAGTATGCTTCTGACCATCACGTGTAATCTCAATAGTACGCGAGCGAACACCTGCATCTTCTTCCTGAATAATATCTCGGGTTAAAGTGACATTACGTGCTTGACTCACTGGAGCGCCAGGTCCTAGTAAACGTACAACCACCTTGGTTCCTCGTTTACCCCGAATCAAGCCAACGATTTCAGAGCTAGGCCAGCCGATGACATCCACCATTTTTTCGCCATCTTGGGCAACGCCGATAATGCGATCACCTGATTTAACCTGTCCAGACTTACTTGCTGGACCACCTTCAACGATGGTTTCAATTCGAGTGTAATCTTCATTGCCTCGCTCTGGACGAATCGAAACCCCGATTCCTTCCAAGCGCAAAGTCGTTTGTCGATTTAACTCCATCGCATCAATTGGCGGATAATAATTACTATGTGGATCATAAGTCGCCAACATCGCATTTAGCGTTTTTTCTAAAACATCATCACTTTTTAGACGCGCCATACGTTCTAACTGGCGGGTATAACGCTTGGTAAGCGTCTGAACAGGTGTAAGATCTTCTGGTCCAGTCAGATCTTGTCCATTTGCAAGTGATGGATTTTCTTTCAATGCCTTTTGCTTGGCTAACTCTTCTTCTTTACTAATGGTTAAGTTAATTAGCTGCGATACCAGCATTTTACGCCAATGCGCTTGCTGCTCAGCCGTAGTCTGGAAGTAAGGTGCCTTTTCGCGTTTCAGATCCAAAGAAACATCTTTCTGATGCAAATTTTGTGGCTTTTTCAACTCAGCCAACATAAACTCATAGAACTGTTTCAAACGTTCACGATATTGTGCATGAATTTCGAATGGTCCAGTTAAGTTCCCAGCTTTAAGTGAACTACCAAAATTTGAGCCATATTTATTTTTATATTCCTCGACCTCACCACTTAAAAATAATGAATGATCAGGATCAAGACTATCCAAATACATATCTAAAACACGGTTGGAAGTCGATGCATCTAAGCGCATGTTGAGGTAATGCTGGCGATCAACCAATGTTGCTAACTGGCGTGCGACCAGCGCTTGTTCTTGTGTAGGCTTAATCACCGTTGATACAGCAGATGCTTCTGTTGCCGCAAATGCCTCATTAATTGTATGAGAGAAAAACAAACCACCAGTCGCAATTGCAACTGCACACGCTATCATTTGAAGTTTCATAAAATTTGGGTACTTCCTTGGATATGGCAATTATTACATGCTGATAGAGGGATTAAGAACATATTTCACTCGACTCTTTATCAGCCTGCATACTTATCAGATGTTATAAATAACCTCACAAATAAGTATTTATCATCAATATCATGTAGTTTTATCATAATCTGTACTGACAAAATGTAGCAAATCATTGCACAATTTTGCTATCGTTTTTTTCATCAATTTTTTAATCAAAATTCAAACGGAATACATATGATTGGCGCTTTGATGCTAGATATTGCTGGCACAGAACTTACTCAAGAAGATATTGAACTATTACAAGCTCCGCAAGTCGGAGGCATGATTTTATTTGCACGAAATATTGAATCACCTCAACAAGTTCGCGCCTTAACTGATCATATGCGCCAAGTACGCCCTGATATCCTGATTGCTGTAGATCAAGAAGGTGGTCGAGTGCAACGCTTGAGACAAGGTTTTACCTTATTACCGGCTATGGGAAGATTGGGTGAACACTATCTTGAAAATCCACAACAAGCGATGGAGTTAGCAGAACAATGTGGCTGGCTAATGGCAACCGAAGTGTTAGCTGTCGGTATTGATTTCAGCTTTGCCCCTGTTTTGGATTTGAATGATATCAGTGATGTGATTGGTGATCGTGGTTTCGCTAAAAATATGCAAGATATTGTGCCTCTTGCCGACGCTTTTATGCGTGGGATGAAAAAAGCAGGCATGGCCACCACAGGTAAACATTTCCCTGGTCATGGCTCAGTGAAAGCGGACTCACATGTTGCAGCTGCCATTGATAGCCGTTCATATCAAGAAATTTATGATAAAGACATGCAAAGCTTTATCAAGCTTATGCCGCAACTGGATGCGCTAATGCCTGCCCACGTCATCTATGATCAAGTTGATCCAAACCCTGCTGGATTCTCTCCATTTTGGTTACAAACGATCCTACGTCAAGAGCTTAAATTTGACGGCGTACTGTTCTCTGATGATCTGAGCATGCAAGCTGCATGTGTTGCTGGCGGTGCAGATGCACGGATTCAGGCCGCGCTAAATGCAGGTTGTGACATGGGCTTGGTCTGCAACGATCGTGATGCTGCATGTACAGCTCTGGATGGTATCCAAGAATTGGCTTTACCAAATCAACAACGATTAAAACGTATGCGCGGTAATATTCCAAATATTCAAATCGGAACCACCTTAACGTTAGACGATGAAAACTGGCACAACGTCAGAAAAGTCATTGAAGAATTTAAGAATTCGTTCTAACTTTGATTAGATTTTTAATTGTTCTATTCACACGATGGAATCTTGCCGAGTGCTCATCTGATTAAAGGATTTGGCCTTCGGCTCGACTTACTTTTCGGGGATGAAAAGTAAGCAAAAATCCTTTGTTAGGCTGAGGGTACATCCTTGTAACCCCAGCCCAACGGCGGCATCCATGCCGCCCCACGATAGTAAATAACAAGCCTAAATCAAGATATAGTCAAAGCACTCTGTATTTTAAAGAGATGAATTTTATATCTAAATTAGGAAAAAATAGAGTCTAGGACAGATGACACAACAACTTTCAAAACACCGCCATATTTCATTTACTGCACACTATACTGGCTATATCTGGTATCAAATGGGGATCTCACATCCGGCGCTGGCAACAAAAAAAGGCAAAACACTCGCCGCCTTAGTCCATCCCATCGAAAGCTGGGCGGAAAAATATGTGGGTGGTAGCATGCGCACCACGCTTAAGCAACGTCACACTATGCTGGATAACCACTTAGAAAAACTTATTCATCAACATCCAGATCTACAAGTGCTTGAAATTGCTTGTGGCTTATCTCCCCGTGGCTGGTGGTTTAGACAACACTATCCAGATATTGTTTATCGTGAACTCGATTTACCCGATATGGCAGCGACCAAACAAGCGGCATTACAACAGATCGAAGCAAATGTCGAAATGGTGTTATCGGTAGATTTATTTACGGAGGCATTTGCAACTGCCTTTGCGGTATTCGATCCTAAACGCCCTCTGGTAATTATTAGCGAAGGTTTAATTAATTATTTTGATAAGCCTTTATTACACCAATTGATCAAATCCATTGCGACTTATGGTAAAGATTTTATCGAACTTCATTATCTTACAGATCTTTATCCTGAACCAACTCAAAACAAACTTGCAACGATTATCTGGAATAGCAGTCGTTTACTCAAATGGATGTCTCGCAGCTCATTTAGCTTTCATTTTCAAACGCCAGCAGAAGTTGAGCAGTTTTTCCATGAAGCTGGTTTTAAGCGCATTACTGTCTTACAACCTAAACAATTCTTCGAGCAAAAAACGCTGGAAAATAAACAGCAGCATTTAGGTGATCTTGTTTGGACCATTCAAGCCAGTACTAACGGTTAATAAAAAAGAGAAGTGATCATCATGATCAACTTCTCTTTTTTTATTTACAAATAAACTGAAATTACAACTGTTTTTGACGTTCAATAAAACGTGTTAAACGTTCAGCAATGTCAAAACTGCCATGTTTAAATAAAATACGTAAACCCTGCGCTGTTGCTTCGAAAGTTAAGCATTCAATTTTGAACTCGCCTTCTTCATCAGCTAAATGTAAGGCTAAATCACGTGGATGTTGGCTAACAAAATCAAGTTGTTCTAAGTCATCCAGTTTTAAATACACACCAAAAAAAGTGATATCAACAACTTTAACTGAAACTTCATTGTCTAAATGACGATGTGTTAGTTTAGTTTCTGGTTGCAAGACCGGAATACGTTCTTCACCACGACGTTCGATCTGTTTCATTTCCTCACGTGTCATGGTAATAATGCCATCAAGATTGTCGATAGATTCACCTTTCAAGAATGAAGTGAATAAATTCATCGTTTCTTTACGGCGTTGTAATTGTGGTACATGATCTGCATTGGCAATCAAAGCAAACTGCATGTCCTGACATTGAAGTGCAAAGTCCGCATTTTCATGAGGTAAAGTAAAACTATCGTACTGCCCTGCTGCAACCAATGTTTTACATTGCGGCACAGGTACATCGCTTAGGCGTAACAAACGATTGCAATTGATCTCATAACGTTCACGCTCTGTTGCACTAAATTCCGCCATCTGTCTAAAAAATAGACGCTTAGCAGTCGGTGACATACGTGTTTTATCTAGTTTGGCATGGTTAACCAAATACAAAATAACAGCCTGTCCAAATTCTTCCATGCGATCTTCACGCATGAGATGCAATGACTCTTCAAGCAACATACGCCAGCTTTTACGCGTCTTTTGCATTACCCCCATCAACACCATACGATCAATAAGTTCTGGACGTTGATGGGCAAACGAAGAAGCAACAACCGATCCCAAAGACATTCCCATCATGGAAACTTTATCGATTCCTACAATATCGAGCCATTGACCAAGCATTTTTGATAAGTCTGGCAATTCTAAAATACCAGCAGATTCACCCGTATCAACATTGCGAATTTGTTGATTTGCGCCCATGGATGGTAAATCTATTAAAATAACAGGACCACTCTCAAAAAGTTGCTCAACACAATATTTATAAGAGTTAAAGTTTTGAAATGCGCCCCCGACAATTACAATCGGCGTGTTATGGATCGTTTTAGGATCTGCAATCGCCATATATTCAATTTTCCAACCATCAATCCATGTAGTGCGCGCTGGTTGCTTAAAACTGTTTTTATTGTAGATGTCGAAAAAACCAAACCCTGTGTAGGTATGATTTAAATCCGAGTCCATTTGGATAATGGAATTCATGTCCTTCCTCCATCCTTGATTATTTTTTTGATGCAAGAACCTCATTGTCAGCGATTTATACTTGCAAGTTAACAAATTTATAAAATTTGTATTACATTTATCCTATACATTTTCATTCTATACAAATGCACGTTTTATACGCAATCATTTCCTTTACCACTTATCTTGTTTAATCCAATAATCTTTTGCAAAATATGTAATCTCCACTTTATATTCAATACCCCTATCGCACTAAAATAAAAAAATTTGCGTCAATTAACATTTTTAATTTTTTTGAATTGTGAGTTCCGCCTATTCATTGTTCTGCATTTGACTGTTACTATCTTTATTAGTACAGGCAATCCTTAAAATGCTATGCAAGATTCTATCGAAAACTATATGCAACAAGTGGGTATTCAAGCACGTCAAGCTTCTCGTGTTTTGATGAGTGCATCAACTCATCTTAAAAATCACGCTTTGTCTGCGATTTATACGGCGTTGGAAAATAACCAAACACAAATTTTAGCGGCCAATCAAGTTGATATGCAAAATGGTCGTCAAAAACAATTAGATACTGCTTTGCTAGATCGTTTAGAACTTACGCCCGCACGCTTTAAAGGAATGCTTCAAGGTTTAAAAGATGTTATAGCCCTCATTGATCCTATTGGAGAAATTACCGATCTTGCTTACCGTCCTTCAGGTATTCAATTGGGTAAAATGCGTGTTCCATTGGGCGTGATTGGTATGATTTACGAATCTAGACCGAATGTTACATTAGAAGCAGCTTCTTTGGCGTTAAAGTCAGGTAATGCCATTATTTTACGTGGTGGTTCAGAAGCAATTGAATCAAATAAAGCCATTGCAACCGCAATTCAACATGGATTGCAAGTTTCAGGTCTCCCAGAACATGCTGTTCAAGTGATTGATACGCCAGATCGTTCAGCGGTAGGTCATCTGATTACCATGACCGAATATGTTGATGTGATTGTACCGCGTGGTGGAAAGAGCCTGATCGAACGCATCAGCCAAGAAGCACGTATTCCTGTCATTAAGCATCTAGACGGTAACTGTCATGTGTTTGTTGAAGCTCAAGCAGATCTGCAAAAAGCACTTCCAATTGCATTAAATGCAAAAACCCATCGCTATGGGGTGTGTAATGCAATGGAAACTTTATTGGTTGATGAAGCAATTGCAGATGAGTTTCTACCGCACATTGCCGAATTATATGCCGAGAAACAGGTTGAATTGCGTGGTTGCCCAGAGACACAACGTATCTTAGGTGTGGCAGTGAAAACCGCCACAGAAGAAGATTGGTATACTGAATATCTAGGGCCGATCCTTGCGGTAAAAGTAGTTACAGGCATGGATGAAGCAATCGAACATATCAATAAATATGGTTCGCATCATACAGATGCCATCATTACTGAAAACTTTAGCTTAGCGCGTGAATTCTTAGCGCGTGTTGACTCAAGCTCTGTAATGATCAATGCATCCACTCGTTTTGCAGATGGCTTTGAATATGGATTGGGTGCTGAGATCGGTATCTCTACTGATAAAATTCATGCTCGCGGCCCAGTTGGTCTTGAGGGATTAACCTCTCAAAAATGGATCGTCTTTGGTGATGGTCAAATCCGCCAATAATTAAAACTCATCCAGTTAACACTCGACACGATAAAGTTCACTCATTTGATCTTTATCGTGTTTTTATATATTTTCATACAAAAATATGGTGAAAACCAACAGATTAATCAAAAGTATTTCTTATTTACAACTTATACTGAAAAATATTAATTCCGTTGATTTATAAAAAAGTTGTATAGGCTAAAGTCTATTTTATCCATGCAACACCTCATGTTAAAACATTGCGCTTGATTTTACCGTTCATAGATAAACGTAAACTCAAAATGCTTATCATAAAATTTAAAATTGGTTAGGTGTTCAAACGTGGCTATATCTGTATTAGTAATTAATTGTGGTTCTTCATCAATCAAATACGCCCTGATCTCAGAACGTCGTGAAGATCGTATTTATGGTTTGGCAGAAAATTTAGGGGCCGCCGATGCGCGAATTAAAGGCATTACCATCGGTGGTGAACCGCTTGAACTATCCATCCCTTACGCAGATCACGCCAAAGCGCTCGAAACACTCTTAGCTCGACTAGCAAATTACAATCCTCAAGCAATCGGACATCGAGTGGTACATGGCGGTACCATGACACACGCTGAACGTTTGACCCAAGACACCATTGACCGCATTCGTGAGGCGGTTCCTCTAGCGCCGTTACACAATCCAGCCAATGTGATCGGCATTGAAGCGACCTTAGCGTTATTTCCACATTTACCTCAAGTTGCTGTCTTTGATACTGCTTTTCATCAAACTATGCCTGAACGTGCTTACCGTTATGCACTACCACAATTTTTATACTCAGATTACCAAGTTCGCCGTTATGGCTTTCATGGCACTAGCCATGCCTATGTTTCAGAGCGAGCAAGTGAGTTAGCCGGTCAAAAAAATCAAGGTGGATGGCTCAGCGCACATCTCGGTAACGGCAGCTCAACCTGTGCGATCTGGAATGGTGAAAGTATTGACACCTCTATGGGAATGACACCGCTAGAAGGTGTCGTTATGGGCACCCGAAGTGGTGATGTTGATCCAAGCCTCCCTCTATTCCTATCCAATAATCTAGGATGGGATATTCAAAAAATCGACAACATGCTGAATAAAGAAAGTGGTTTACTGGGTTTATCTGGTCTTTCTAATGATATGCGAACCTTAGTTGAAGCTTCAGAAAGTGGGCATGAGGGAGCGACACTCGCAATCGAAGTTTTCTGCTATCGCCTCGCTAAATCTTTAGCAGCTTTAAGTTGTGGGCTTCCACGTTTAGATGGTTTAATTTTTACTGGCGGCATCGGTGAGAATGCTGCCAATATTCGTGAGAAAACCGTAGCCTATTTACCTCACTTTGGTTTGCAATTTAGTGTAGAAAAAAATAATAGCTTAGCACGTGGTACTGAGGGTCGTATTGATCAAGACACAGGTCCACAGATCTGGGTCATCCCGACCGATGAAGAGGGACGGATTGCTAAAGAAACACGCCAAGTACTTGGACAACTTAATTAACCAATAAATCGAATTTTAAGGTCATTATGAATACAATTTTACTTATTCCGACTGGTGAAGGTGTAGGTTTAACCTCAGCCTGTCTTGGTATGATTTATGCGCTGGATTGTAAAGGCATTAATGCAGGGTTTCTAAAACCATTCTCTCAAATTGCTGAAGCAACTGTTGATCGCACCACAACCTTATACCACCATTTATTTCAGCATCATGCTGTAGAACCCATGCCTTATGATCGATTAACACAATTGATTGCACTCGGTGAAACAGATGAATTGCTTGAAGAAGCGGTGGCTTTACATCGCCAAATCGCGGCGCATCATGATGTGATCATTGTGGAAGGGCTCGTTCCAAATGGCCAAGACCATTTTGTCAGTGAAATCAATGCAGCCTTAGCACAAGCTTTAGATGCTCAAGTGGTTTTGGTCAGTACCGCAGACCTGTCCGATCCACGTAAAACAGCTGAACGAATAGATGCACATCTTCGACAGTTTGGTGGTGCAGCCTCAGCACGTACGACTGGCATTTTATTTATGCGAACCAAAGGGTTGCCTGAAGATACGGCACAAATTCCTGTCACACTCGATCCAAATTTACGCTTAGGTGAGAAGATAGACAATTATGCTGTAGAACTGCAACGCTATAACCGCCATATCGGAACTGAGGCTCTACCTATTATTGGCTTAGTGCCTTTTAGTAATATTTTGAGCGTTCCTCGAAGTCTAGATATTGCCCAGATTGTTAATGGAACGTGGTTACATCAAGGTGAAGCCAAACATCGACGTATATTGCATACCAGTTTGATTGCTTCCAACATTGAGTCTGAACTACACAAATTTGTACCCGGTGAACTAATTATCGGAGCATCTCAGCGTGCAGATATCTTACTGGCGGCAAGTCTAGTCAGCAGTAATGGGACGCCATTGGCAGGTCTCGTCCTTACGGAACCATCACCCCCACCGTCAAATGTGCTTGAGTTTTGTCAAAGTGCCATCAAACAGGGTTTACCCATCTTACACACACCTCTCACAACTTTAGAAGCATTAAAGAAACTGAGCCGTTTTGGGAATGAAATTCCAATCGATGATACTGAGCGCGCTGAACAAGTCACACGTTTCGTATCCAGCCATATTGATAATCAGTGGCTCGATCAACACACTCAAGACAACTTTCACCCACGCCTGTCCCCTTCTGCATTCCGTTATGAATTAGTCCAAAAATCTATTTCTGCGAAAAAATGTATTGTTCTCCCTGAAGGAGACGAGCCTCGCACCGTACAAGCCGCTGTTATTTGTCAGAATCGCGGTATCGCACAGTGTATTTTATTGGCAAAACCAGAATCTGTTGCTGAGGTTGCCAAGGCACGTGGCATTCAGTTACCGAGTGATTTAAAGATCATTGATCCTGACACTATCCGTGACCGCTACATCGATCCAATGGTTGAGCTACGTAAAGGTAAATTAGATGCATTGCAAGCCAAAGCGCAACTTCAAGATACCGTCGTACTGGGTACGATGATGTTAGCCTTAGATGAGGTTGACGGCTTAGTTTCTGGTGCGATTCATACGACCGCCAACACAGTACGTCCTGCCTTCCAGTTGATTAAGACTGCACCTAATTATTCATTGGTTTCTTCTGTATTCTTTATGCTGTTACCAGATGAAGTCTATGTGTATGGTGACTGTGCAATTAATCCAGATCCGAATGCAGAACAATTGGCAGAGATTGCCATTCAATCTGCTGATTCCGCAAAAGCATTTGGTCTCGATCCACGTATCGCCATGATCAGCTATTCAACGGGAACTTCGGGTACAGGTGCGGATGTTGAAAAAGTCGCTGAAGCAACTCAGATCGCCCAGCAGCGTCGACCGGATCTCCTCATTGATGGTCCTTTGCAATATGATGCGGCTTCAGTGGAAAGTGTCGGGCGCCAAAAGGCACCTGATTCGCAAGTTGCAGGTCGTGCCAATGTATTTATTTTTCCTGATCTAAATACGGGTAATACCACTTATAAAGCAGTACAACGTGCTGCCAATGTAGTCAGTGTCGGCCCAATGCTGCAAGGTTTAAATAAACCAGTCAATGATTTGTCTCGCGGTGCTTTGGTCGATGATATCGTGTTTACCATTGCTTTAACGGCGATACAGGCAGCGCAAAGAAGTTAACAGATCATTCAACGCTAATCCTTTAAACAGGGGTTAGCGTTTTTGTGCCAACCACACCGTATGTCCTGTACATTCAGCATCTTCTGCTATCATTTTTATCACCTCAAACCCGTGTTGATCTAATAAAAGTCGATATTCGTCAGCAGCTAAACTGGCATGGTACAAAGGCTCACCAAACATCTCACCAATCGCCTCCCCATGTGCAGGTCCACTGGTAAACATTAATCCGGCACCCGCTACAGCATGATCTGAAAATAACGCAAACATTTTTCTTTGATCATCATGGGTCAAATGAAAAAAACTGTCCCAAGCCAGAATTCCTTGAAACTTTTGATCTGATTGAAAAGTACGAAAATCTTGCTGTATCCAGCATTGTTCAGGAAAATTTTGCTGAGCCATTTCAATCATGACATCCGAGGCATCCACACCTGTTACCTCATGGCCATGCTCAATCAAATATGCCGCAATTGGCTTGGCTGAGCCACACCCCAAATCTAGAATTTTGGATGGAATAGGAATTAAAGATAAAAAACGATCTAACCAAACCTTTTCATACAAATAGGTTCCTCGACGTTCAGTCCATGAACGTCCATATTTCTTATAGATATCGATAATCTGCTTTGCCAAATGCGCTTGCACTTTTTCTCTTCCTTAAATATGGCAAGCTCATTCAGAGTTGCTTAGAAGACGTAAATATTGTTTGGATTCGTGGCATTTTAATAAAGAAAATAGCATTTCCGCCAAGAATCAAAACCACGCCGATCACAGCGTTAAGCTGCCATTGATAGCCTTCCCAAATTGTCGCCACAACTAGAGCCACCAATGGAAATAATAACGTACTATAGGCTGCCTTCGCTGCACCAATCCGTCCGATGAGATAGAAATAGGTAGTAAACCCAATTACTGAACCAAAGATCGCTAAATACAATAAGGCGCTCAACGCACTGAACTGCATACTCGGAAAGAAATTGTCTTGCTTAGCTCCTGAAATCAATGCCATCAAGATTGCGCCATATAACATGCCATAAGCATTGGTACTAAAAATATCTAATCCATGCTTTTGGTGCCGAGTACTAATCATATTACCTAGAGAGAAGCCATAAGTACCTAATACGCATAACCCTATCCCAATCAATGTCTGATAGTTCAATGTCGTACCAAACACATCATGCCAAAATAAGGCCAGCATACCCAAAAGTCCCATTAAAGCTGCTGGATAAAAGCGCGGTGAAATCTCCTGATCAAAAAAGAATTTAGCATTGATTACATTGAAAATCATGGCCATAGAAAAGATCACCGCTTCCAAACCACTGCTAATATATTGCACCGCATAGTAAAAGCATACGAAATTTAAGCCAAAAACACATAGGCCCTGCAATACACAAAACAGATGATCTTTTAATGCAAGTTTCTGTAATTTCTTGGTGAAGGCAATAAAAAGAAAAAGAACAATCGCTGAAATAAAGAACCGCCAAAATACCGCGACATTGGCTGAGATTCCACTTTGTTGTTGCAAACTAATTGCAATCCAAGTGGTTCCCCAAATCACCACAACCAAAGCATATAACAGCGCATTCATCTAGATTAACCCGATCTTATTCACATGACTGCTATTTTGCGGGGTTTTAGCTCTTTTAAACTTGCATGTTCTTGCGATGATTATCATCAAATTGCGATTATATTTACACACGCAGTACTAATGACAAACACGATCAAAAATCGCTACACTAGTCACATATTTAAACCTTTGAGTAGAAGATGAAATATCAGATTCTAGATCAATTACAACAATATAAAGCCGAATTGCTCGACTCAGTAGAACTGGGTTCGGGTATGCAACTCGCGATGTGGCACAATAATCAAGATCGCGTCAATGTTTGCAGCAATCACCATACACTGAGTATGTATATTCAAGGCGGATATCAAAGCTATCAAAAAACTGCTCAAGGTTGGCATAATGGTGGTGGCCCTGATCATATGTGTCTGATGCCCCAGGATTTTGAGTCAACCTGGGATCTCCGTGATTCACTCACTTTCGTACATCTTTATTACACCCAACAACATTTACAGCGCGTTGCAGAACAAGTTTGGGACCGCGAACCTAATCAAATTATTCTAAACCCACAAACTTTTGTTGCTGACCCACACATTGCCATGATTTACCGACACTTTTTACTTAATGGTGCATGGCAAAATCGTGAAAATCACTTACAAATGAGTACTGCAACCACACTCTTACTCAACCATTTAATTAAAAATTATAGTCATGCCCAATGGCAAGCACCTGAAGTCAAAGGGGGGTTATCACCGTATGTACTGAAACAGTTATTGCAATGGATTGACCACAACCTTCATCTCAGTTTGACACTCTCTGACTTAGCGCGACAAGCTCAACTGAGTGAGTATCATTTTGCTCATATGTTTAAGCAATCGATGCGAATGCCACCCCACCAATATGTAATGCAACGTCGCTTAGAACAAGCACATCAAGCATTACAGCAAACCAATCTCAATTTAACCGAAATTTCTGCGCAATATGGTTTTAGTTCTAGCAGTCATTTTAGTAACCGATTTAAAAAATATTTTGGTTATTCCCCCTCTCAAATGCGCATGAAGTAAGTTCATGGTTAGGTCTTTTATATTTTTTGAATTAAAGAAAACCCAATAAGGTTTAGATCATTGAGAAAGAAGTCAAAAATTCAAATCTTTAGGCCTTTAGCCAAAAGTCGTTTAAAACTCCCACAATCCAAACTTTTTGTCATATAATTTAGCCCGCCAGCTAATCGCCCGCTCAAGAGAATTTTGATATGACAACGATCATCAAACAAGATGACTTGATTACATCAATCAAGGATGCCCTCCAGTTTATTTCTTACTATCACCCGCAAGACTTCATCCAAGCGATGAGCCGTGCGTATGATCGTGAAGAAAACAAAGCTGCAAAAGATGCTATTGCACAGATCCTCATCAACTCACGTATGTGCGCTGAAGGTCACCGACCAATCTGTCAGGATACAGGGATCGTTAACGTTTTCCTTGAGGTTGGCTTAGATGTTAAATTTGATTTAACCATGAGCTTAGATGATGCAGTGAACGAAGGTGTGCGCCAAGGTTACCTAGAGAATTCAAACGTACTTCGTGCTTCAGTTCTTGCTGATCCAGCTTTTGGTCGTAAAAATACCAAAGATAATACCCCTGCGGTTATTCACTATAAACTCGTACCAGGGAATAAAGTTGATATTACCGTTGCAGCAAAAGGTGGCGGTTCAGAAAATAAATCTAAACTTGCGATGTTGAACCCGTCTGATTCAATCGTGGACTGGGTGCTTAAAACCGTTCCAACGATGGGTGCAGGCTGGTGTCCACCAGGTATGCTCGGTATTGGTATCGGTGGTACTGCTGAAAAAGCCATGATGCTTGCAAAAGAAGCACTCATGGAAGAAATCAACATGGACGAATTACTTCGTCGCGGTCCGCAAAACAAGATGGAAGAACTCCGTATCGAGATCTTCGAAAAAGTAAATGCGTTGGGTATTGGGGCTCAAGGTCTTGGTGGTTTGACGACTGTACTTGATATTAAAATCAAAGACTATCCATGTCACGCTGCGGGTAAACCAGTCGGTATGATTCCGAACTGTGCAGCAACTCGTCACGCACATTTCCAGTTAGATGGTACAGGTGTTGCACACATTCAAGCGCCTAAACTTGAAGACTACCCTGCTGTGACTTGGGATTCTTCTCAATCAAAACGTGTAAACCTTGATACCATCACACAAGAAGAAATGGACTCTTGGAAACCAGGTGATACTTTACTTCTTAACGGTACCATTTATACAGGTCGTGATGCAGCACACAAGCGCATGGTTGACATGTTAAACAATGGTGAAGAACTTCCAGTCGACTTAAAAGGTAAATTTATTTACTACGTCGGTCCTGTTGATCCAGTAGGTGATGAAGTGGTTGGTCCTGCTGGCCCTACAACTGCAACACGTATGGATAAATTTACCCGTCAAGTATTAGAAGCAACTGGTTTGTTCGGTATGATTGGTAAAGCGGATCGTGGTCCTGCGGCTGTTGAAGCAATCCGCGACAACAAAGCAACTTATCTCATGGCCGTTGGTGGTGCTGCTTACCTCGTTTCTAAAGCTGTACGTGAAGCCGAAGTCGTTGCATTTGCGGATTTAGGGATGGAAGCGATCTATAAATTTGTCGTTGAAGACATGCCTGTTTCTGTTGCGGTTGATGTAAATGGTACTTCTATCCACGCAACTGCTCCAAAAATCTGGCAAGCAAAAATTGGAAAAATTCCAGTGGTTGATGCAACAGCATAAATAATGAAAAAGGAACATCACTTGATGTTCCTTTTTACTTTAATAGTCATATTTTTAAATAAGAAATTTAATAAGTTAATATGATTTATACCTCTATATTAGCTTTATCTTTACGATTATTCATTTTATAAAGCTTTTAAGTGAAAATAAGCCAATCATAGGTTTTCATTACCACGTCAAAGGATTCCATAACTTAAATGGCTTCACGAGATGCACTTCTGATTTAGCATCGTATTTTTCAGGTTTAAGCTCTTGGGGTTTTGAACGTACTTTTCCAGATTCGTCCTGTGCCACAAAATTATAACTTGAAGATTTTAAACGGGTAAATGCGATTTCCTGAAGAGCGACTTTATCAGGCGTTGGCATAAATGGACCTGAACGCACACTACGCTCAACTTTATTCTCTTCGTCGTACTTAATAAAATAAGTTTGTCCTGCATCCACACTAAAATCGATATATTTCGGTTTTTGAAAATGCAATCCCACCAAAGGACGACTCATGCTTAAACGATAAGTTCCAGCAGGCAATTCAAGCCAATAATAATGATTATGCAATAAACTTGGGATGCGATGCCCATTGATAAATAAATTTGCAGCGGCAATCTCTTGACGATTCCAACGTGTATCAGGGCGATATAAGTAGACCACAGCAGCCTGTTCATTTTGTGGTTTAATCGGACTAAAATGCTGCCCTAATTTTTGGTTTACCCACCCACCCACTGTGAAACCACCGACATGGTATTGATCAAATAAACCAGGTTCTTTCTCAGTATCAATAGATGGTAGCGTTGCAGTCAGTGCCGTTGGTTTTTCTTCAACTGTCTTATGACTTTGACAGCCTGCCAACACCCCTGCACAACATAATGACAATATTAAATAACGCATGACATCCCTCAAGGCGTTTTCTTGGATTTATTTTTAACTGCGCAATACTATGCGGATTTTCAATTTTTTAAGATTAACACCTCAACGTCTAATTGCAAATAAAAAAAGCATGAAAAGCGAAGCCTTTCATGCTTTTTAGATGAACGATACAAGATCAGCCTTAGGCTGATTTGGAATCAATCACCTTTAAGTCTTTCTTTTCAACAGTTTCTGTACTGGTGGTTTGAGGTAAACGCTCCGCCTTAAATTTCGGCTTCGCTGTTCCATTGATCACAGCTTCATCAACAATCACTGTTCCCACATCAGTACGACTCGGTAAATCATACATCGTTTCAAGCAGTACATTTTCCAAGATAGAACGCAGACCACGAGCACCTGTATTACGTTCTAATGCTTTCTTCGCCACCGCACGTAAAGCTGACTCTTCGAAGACTAAATCTACATCTTCCATCGTAAACAAATACTGGTACTGACGAGTTAATGCATTTTTCGGTTCTGTCAGAATCTGCATTAATGCTTCTTCATCTAGTTCTTCTAACGTTGCAATCACAGGTAAACGACCGATGAATTCTGGAATCAAACCAAATTTCACAAGATCTGTCGCTTCAACTTGACGGAATAATTCAGAGACTTTTTTACTGTCATCTTTATTCTTCACATCAGCAGTGAAACCAATTCCACCTTTTTCTTGACGCTGTTGGACGATTTTTTCCAAACCAGAGAACGCACCACCACAAATAAACAGGATATTTGCGGTATCAATCTGAATGAATTCTTGCTGAGGGTGCTTACGACCACCTTGTGGCGGAATTGAAGCAACCGTACCTTCAATCATTTTTAATAAAGCTTGCTGTACACCTTCACCCGACACATCACGGGTAATCGATGGATTTTCAGATTTACGCGTAATCTTATCAATCTCATCGATATAGATGATCCCTTTTTGCGCTTTCTCAACATCATAATCTGCTTTTTGCAAAAGCTTTTGTACAATGTTTTCAACATCTTCCCCTACATAACCTGCTTCAGTTAATGTAGTTGCATCAGCCATCGCAAAAGGTACATCAAGTAAACGTGCAAGTGTTTGTGCAAGTAAGGTTTTACCCGAACCTGTCGGTCCAATCAGCAAAATATTACTTTTCGCAATCTCAATCTCTTTATGTGTATGACCCGACTGCCCTGCTTTTAAACGCTTATAGTGGTTATACACCGCAACAGATAAAGTTTTCTTAGCAATATCCTGTCCAATGACATACTGATCTAAGGCAGCACGTATTTCGTGTGGCTTAGGCAAAGGTTTACTCGCCCAATCACCTGCTTCAACTTGTTGACTCGTTTGTACCAAGTCCAAGCAGACATCCACACACTCATTACAAATATATGCGTCCTCACCTGCAATCAGTTTCCCGACTTCAGACTGCGTTTTACCGCAAAATGAACAATGTTTTTGTCCTTGAGGATGTTCGGACATATTTACTCCAATTCTAAATCTTTAAAATTACGGACGCTTACTTAATACTTGATCAACTAAACCATATTCTTTCGCTGCTTGTGCCGTCATGAAATTATCACGATCAGTATCACGAGCTACTGTTTCATAGTCTTGTCCACTATGCTCAGCCATCAAACGATTCAAACGCTCTTTGATAAATAAAATCTCACGTGCGTGGATTTCGATATCAGAAGCCTGACCACGGAATCCACCGAGTGGCTGGTGAATCATAACTCGTGCATTTTCAAGACAGTAACGCTTGCCTTTTGTACCAGCATTTAATAGGAAGGCACCCATAGATGCGGCTTGTCCCATACAATACGTCACAACATCAGGTTTAATAAACTGCATGGTGTCATAAATTGCCATACCTGCAGTGACAGAGCCACCTGGTGAATTAATATAAAGATGAATATCTTTTTCAGGGTTCTCTGCTTCTAAGAATAGCATTTGCGCAACGATTAGGTTGGCCATGTTATCTTCAACTTCGCCCGTTAAGAAAATAACGCGCTCACGTAATAAACGTGAAAAAATATCAAATGAACGCTCACCACGAGATGATTGCTCAACGACAACAGGAACTAAAGCATTTTCAATTGTTGGAACATACATACGTTTATTTATTCCTAAATTATTGTGACTCGGTCTATGCCAACAATATGAGGGATAATCGATGAAATTGCAAAAGGTTCACCCTGAATTATTCGATTATTTCAGCTAAATTTTGGCAATTTTTCGACGAATTAACACATTCATAACACAGTCAAAGACAGATAAAAAAAGGCGCTTACGCGCCTTTCTTCAGAACTTTTGAAGGATTAGCCACGGCGAGCTTGTTGTTCTTTCAATAAGTCTTCGTAGCTGATCGCAACATCAGTCACTTTAGCAGCAGCTAAGATGTGATCAACCACTTGATCTTCTAATACAACAGCTTCGATTTGAGCGCGTTGTTGTTTGTCATTTTTGAAGTATTCAACAACTTCTGTTGGATCTTCGTAAGAAGAAGCCATGTCATCGATATAAGCATCAACACGCGCTTGATCAACTTCAAGTTTAGCATCAGCCAATACTTTGCTTACCAATACACCAAGCTTAACTGATTTTTCAGCTTGTTCTTTGAACAATTCATCAGGAAGCATGCTGCTGTCAAATGCGCCTGCACCTTGAGCACCAAACTGTTGAGTGAATTGTTGGATCATTTGTTGACGTTGACGGTCAATTTCTTGAGCAACCATAGATGCTGGAACTTCGATTTCGTTTGCAGCAACAAGTGCATCAAATGCAGCTTGCTTAACTTGGTTACGAAGACCATTGCGAACTTCACGTTCCATGTTCTTACGTACGTCAGCTTTTAACTTGTCTAGGCCTTCTTCTTCAGATAAACCAAAGATTTTTAAGAACTCAGCATCAATTTCTGGAAGCTTTTGTTTTTCAACAAGCTTTACAGTGATTTTGAATTGAGCTGCTTTACCAGCCAAGTTTTCAGCTTGATAGTCTTCAGGGAAAGTAACATCAATCACTTTCTCTTCGCCTTTCTTCATGCCAACGATACCGTCTTCAAAACCTGGAATCATACGACCTGAACCAAGAACAAGTTTAAAGTCTTCAGCAGCACCGCCTTCAAACTTCTCACCATCAACTGTACCTTCAAAGTCGAAAGTTACTTGCATGTCTTTTTTCGCCATGCCCTTAGTTTCAGTCCAAGAAGCACGTTGCTTTTGTAAGTTTTCGATCATTACATCAACGTCTTTATCGTTGATTTCTGATGACTTACGCTCAACTTCTAAGTCAGCAAAAGCTTTTACTTCAACTTCTGGATAAACTTCAACAGTCGCTTCATACACTAAAGCATCATCTTTGTTTTCAACTTTCTCAATGTTCGGCATACCGACAGCATTGATTTTCTCTTGTTGAATTGCTTCAAAAACAGTGTCACGAATGACGTCATTCACAACTTCTTGATAAATGCTCGCTCCATATTCACGGCGAACAACATTTAAAGGCACCTTACCTGGACGGAAGCCGTTGATCTTCACAGTTTTGGCAGTGCGTTTTAAGCGAGCTTCAAATTGCTCGTTAACACGGCTCGTCGGTACAGAAACATTTAAACGACGGGCAACGCCCGAAACCGCTTCAGTCGTTACTTGCATGGCTTCCTCGATATTTAGTTAGTAGTAACAATTTTTTAAAGTGCCACATTATATGACAACTTTTCAGATATACAAAATTAGATGATAAAAAAGTCCTTTTATCTGTCGATTCACCCTAATTTATTAGAATTCTTAAATCAAACTTAAAACAATGTTTCTTTTTGTTGTTAATGATAAATTTTATCATTATCATTACTGTGCTTTTAATAGACCATTTTCTCGTGATTTTTATTTTTGTTTAGGGATATTTTTAATTATGGCAAGGTTTAATCCTCATCCTCTCTCCGCCGCTTTGCTCGCGCTTGCATCAAGTACTGTATATGCCAATAACAATGAGCCAACCACCCATCAGCTCTCAACCATTGTGGTGTCTGCTGCAGGTTATGAGCAAGATATTAAAAATGCACCCGCTTCTATTAGTGTCGTAACAAAAGAAGATATTGAAAAGAAAAATGCGACCAGCATTGCAGATCTACTATCGGACATACCTGGCATTGATATCCGTGATGGTATTGGCAAGACCTCTGGCTTAAATATTAAAATGCGTGGTTTGGACAATGAATACAGTCTGATTCTGATCGATGGCCGTCGCCAAACCACCTCTATAGACGTGACACCAAATGGTTTTGGTGAATCCGCTAATGGTTTTTTACCTCCGTTAGCTTCTATTGAACGAATTGAAGTGATTCGGGGACCAATGGCAACGCGCTATGGTTCAGAAGCAATGGGTGGTGTAATTAATATTATTACCAAGAAAATTAGTGATGAATGGAATGGCAATGTCACAGTAAGTGGCAATGTGATGGAACATGGCGGTGAAGCCGACTCATGGAAAACCAGCTTAGTTGTAAATGGTCCAATTATTCAGGATAAACTTGGCGTACAACTACGTGGTTCTTATTTAGATCGCCAAAAGTCGGAACGTGTTCCAGGCACGTCAGGTCGTGATCCACGCCCAAGCGAAGCAGACATTTATGATGTTGGTGGAAAATTATCATTTAAATTAAATGATCAAAATAGTTTTTGGATAGATGGCTTTCACTCAAGTCAAACTTATAAAAATGATGATAACCGTTTAGGTACGCAAGATTGGACGACCATACCGAGAGGCGCAACCGAACTTGCTGCGACAGGGTACAAAGATAAATTAGAATTTAAACGTGATCAGATTGCTTTAGGTCATGACGGTGACTATAGTTTTGGTCAATGGACTTCCTATGTTAGCCAAACCCAAACTGAAACAGTTGGACGTACAATCCCACATAATACTTTCCCTGGAAATGCCTCAGCAGGTCAGGATCGTACACTAAAAAATACTGATTTAGTTGCTGACTCGCATGTGGTTTTACCAATTGCTGATCATAAGTTAACAGTGGGTGCTGAATATAAAGAAGCTAAAATTGCAGATGATATAGCGGGCTTTGGTTCTACATTCAAAAAAGATTCTTTCTCTGTCTATGCTGAAGATGAATGGCGTATTTTAGAAAATCTTGGCTTCACTCTTGGTGGTCGCTATGAAGATCATTCTGGTTTCGGTGGTCAATTTAGTCCACGTGCGTACTTAGTCTGGAAAACAACTGATAATTTGACACTGAAAGGCGGTGTCAGCACAGGTTACAAGGCTCCTTCAGCCAAAGATCTTCATAATGGTATTATCAGTATCACCGGACAAGGAACCTCTTTTAATGTGGGGTCTCCAAACTTAAAACCAGAAGAATCAACCAACTATGAACTCGGTTTTAATTATAACAATGGCAATTTAGATCTCACCACTACGGCATTTTTTAATAAGATTAAGAATCTGATTACAGATGGCCCAGAATTATTAAATTGCTCTTCAATAACAAATCCAAATCAACCAGGTTGTGTGAGTTATGGTTCACATATTACCCAGAATAGCTTTAACCAAAAAATTAATGCAGATGAAGCAGAAACCAAAGGTATTGAACTGAGCCTGAAATATAGCATTATTCCAGAATGGGATATTAAAGCTGCATATACCTACATGGAATCAGAAATTACCAAAGGTAAAAATAAAGGTTCATACCTGAGTAACGTACCGAAGAATGCATTTAATATGACCTCAACTTGGCATATCAATGATGCATTTGATTTATGGTTGCAACATGAATATAAGTCAGATCGTAAGCGTTATGATACTGAGCAAACTACGGGTGATGCCGCTATTATTTACAATGCAACTAACAATAAGTTGAAAGGTTATAACTTATTTAATTTAGGAGCGAGCTATAGCGTTAATGATCAATTACGTTTTAATGGTTCTATCAACAACCTCCTTGATAAGGACTTTAGCAGTAATGGTTCATATATAGATTCTCAGGGCAAACCAGCTTCTTATTATGACTATATGCAAATCAGCTCAGGGATGTCAGGTACATATCTAGCAGGACGCAACTACTGGTTATCCATTTCTTATGATTTCTAATAAAATCATTAACTTAGATTTAAAAGAACCTGCATTTGCAGGTTTTTTTAATTTAGGGCGCCTGATAAGCTTGAATTACAGTGTCAAAATTTCACAGAAACTCATCTAGCTGCCCCTTTACAACTCACAATCAAATAAAATTAAACCTTATATATCAAGCAACTATATTTAACTATCACTACATTATCATTTTATATGTTTATTAATCACTAATACCAATTTAAAAAAATATTTATAATTTTCAACCCATTAAACATATACAGCTCTTTATATGTAAATTAAAGCTATTGATAACGATAATAATTATCACTAAACTTCGCGCAACTTGTTACATAGTTTAACAATTTCTTCACTTTTAACGCATTGTTCGTAAGAGCATTACTCAGCCGAACGTTCAGTCATTCACTACTTCCTTAGGGGTTCTCTCAATGGCTAAGATAAAAAGTCGTAAACACCTTCGTACCACGCCTTTAGTTGCACTCGCTGCGAGTCTACCTTTTGCTACTCATACAGCCAACGCAAATGAAAATACGACCCAACTTCCTATTATTAAAGTGAATGCTGAAAATAACTATAAAGCAGAAGCCGTCAGCTCGCCAAAATATACGCAACCTTTAGTGGATACTCCACAAACAATCCAAGTGATTAAAAAAGAATTATTACAAGAACAAGGTGCTGCATCTTTAGTAGAAGCACTGCGTAATACCCCTGGTATCACCTTGCAAATGGGCGAAAATGGCAATACAAGCGCGGGTGATACGTTCCAGATGCGTGGATTCTCAACTCAAACTTCAACTTATGTAGATGGAATACGTGATCTCGGTGCGGTTAGCCGTGACGTTTTTAATCTCGAACAGATTGAAGTAGTGAAAGGTCCTTCTGGTGCTGAAGCAGGTCGTGGTTCAGCGTCTGGGTATATCAACCTCGTTAGTAAATTACCTAAAGCCGAAAATAGCAGTGAAGTTTCTGCACGTTACAATACAGCCGAAAATGCACGCCTAACAGCAGATATCAATCAAGTTATTAATGACAGTATTGCGATTCGCTTCAATGCTATGGGGCAAGATGGTGGTGTTGAAGGTCGTGATGTAGTTGAAAATAATGGTTGGGCTGTGGCTCCATCGATTGCATTCGGTTTAGACTCTGACACCCGTTTTTATTTATATTCTCAGCATATCCGTCAAAACAATATTCCAGATGGCGGTATTACAACTGTAGGCATGAAAGGCTTTTTCAATGCTGATGCTGACATCAATAAAGCGCCTACTGTGAAACGCTCAAACTACTATGGTAGCGTTAATGACTTCGAAGATATAGAAGCCGATATGATCTCTGCAAAAATTGAGAGTGATTTTGGTGAAAATATCAAATTTACTAACACCACGCGTTATGCAAAATCACAAATGAATCGTGCCTTAACAGGAATAAACGCGATCAATAAAAATGGTTCTAGCAATCCAAAAGACTGGACCATTGCGCGCTCGCATCAAGGTGTTGATCAAGAAAATAAAATCTTGGCCAATATTTCAGCATTAAATTTTAACTTTAAAACAGGGATCATCGAGCATGATCTTGTTGCAGGTTTAGAGTTTTTACAAGAGCAACAGATATCTCGTACTTTAGCAACTCAAATGCCTGGGCAAGCTACCGTAACTCCACCGCCAGCGAACTTATACCGTCCAAATTACTATGATGTTATGCCAAAGCTTGTGTACACAGGTGCTTATGGCGATGGTAAGACTCAAACAGCGGCAGCATATTTGTTTGACACAGTTAAATTGCTAGATAACCGTCTACAGTTTAATGGTGGTGTACGTGTAGATTATTATCACACTGAATACAATGCTTTAACGCTCCCAAGTGGCGCAAAAGAATTGGTACCTGTTGATTTGAAAGCACACGATACCTTGGTGAGCTGGAAACTTGGAAGTTTGTTTAAACCGACTGTGAATAGTAGCGTGTATGCATCTTATGCAAAATCTTTAACGCCTCCAGGAAGTGCCAACTTCAGCCTTTCTGATGCAACATCAGGCACACAAGCTGCTAATAATCCTCGCGGAAAACCACAGGAAACACATCACTATGAAATTGGTGGAAAATGGGATGTGTTAAAGAATAAATTGGCATTGACTGGTGCGGTTTATCACACTGAAAATGAAAACCAATTTACTCAAGACCCTATTACAAAAGAATCCCTTCAAGAAGGAAAAACTCAAGTTAAAGGTGTTGAACTTGGTGTCGTGGGGCAAATAACCGATGCATGGAATATTTCTGCTGGTGTTGCTCACATGAAAGCCAAACAAAAAGATCAAGTTGGCTTCAATGCAACGAGTGGCGAAAAAACAGTGACTGATTCTGTACGTTGGTCACCAGAGTGGACTGCTTCACTATGGACTACCTATGATATTGCAGGCTTTAAAGTTGGTTTAGGTGCACGTTATGTCGATGAACAAAAACGTGTGGTGACTGACAGCACTGCGCCAGCGAATATGCCAAAAGTTCCATCTTATGTCGTATTTGATGCGATGGCGGGTTATGCCTTTAACAAACATGCCTCTGTAAACCTCAATGTATACAACTTGGCTGACAAGGAATACATCAGTGCATTAAATAATGGTGGTAGCCGTTTTGTTCTAGGTCAACCACGTTCAGCGGCCTTAACATTCAACTATAAATTCTAAGCGATTGATTTCGAAAATTAGATTTGAATAGATGCGATCAGCCTGTCAAAGAAGTTATACTTTTTCGACAGGCTGTATTTTTTGGATAAATTAAATATGATGCTGCATATTCCTGAATTATTAAATAAACAACAGGTTTTAGACATTCGCCAGCAAATTCAGCAATCATCTTCATGGGTGAATGGCGCACAAAGTGCTGGTGCACAGGCGCAACAAACAAAAAATAATTTACAAATTGATATACACAGCGACCTTTATTCTTTAATAAGTCAATCTGTACATAAAGCTTTACAACACAGTCTGTTATTACGCTCTGCCGCACTTCCAAAACAGATTTTACTGCCAATGTTCAACTGCTATCAAAACCAAGGACATTACGGCAATCATGTAGACAGTGCCATTCAACACTCAGCAATCACAGGACAAGCCATTCGAACGGATGTTTCAATCACAGTTTTTTTATCGGAACCCGATGAATATGAGGGTGGCGAACTGATTGTTGAAGATACGTATGGTAGCCATGAAGTTAAATTAGATGCAGGTGACGCGATTCTATATCCCGCTACCAGCTTACATCGTGTTGAACCCGTTACCCAAGGAAGCCGTATTGCTGCATTCACTTGGATTCAAAGTATGGTCAAAGATGATTGGCAAAGAAGCATGCTGTTTAATTTAGACATGACCATTTTAAAATTAAGACAACAACTCGGAGATTCAGAGGAAGTGGTTGCTCTCACAAATCATTATCATAATTTGTTGAGACAATGGGGAGACTTATAATGACACCTACCTCCCTTTTACCCCCTTTCACTGAGATTCCTGCACACTTACAAAGTGTCGTAGATTATGAATTACAAGCACAACATCATATCGCTGAGCCGACATGGCACTATTTACAAGGCGGTGCAATGTATGAACAAAGCCTTCAAGAAAATCAACAACAGTTCAGAAATATTCGACTTATTCCTCGTCATTTAAATGATTTAACACAAGCAAATACCCAATTACATTTATTCGGATTGGACTATCCACATCCGATTTTTTTAGCGCCCGTTGGTCATCAAGCCCTGTTCCATCCTCAAGCCGAACAAGCATCTGCACTTGCCGCACAAGTGATGCAAAGTAATTTAATCTTAAGCCATCTCACCAATACCCACATGGCTGAACTAAATCATCAAAATCCGTTTAAATGGTTTCAGCTGTATTGGCAAGGTGACCGAGCACAATCCTTAAATTTGATCAAAACTGCGGAACAACATGACTATAAAGCCATTGTGATCACTGTCGACGCTCCTCATACCGGAATTCGAGATCGAGAGCGCAAAGCAAATTTTTATCTACCAACCGACTTAGTACACCCTCACTCTCCTCCTGACCAACACGATTTCAGTACACAGCAACACTCAATTTTTCAAACATTGATGCGACTTGCTCCCATCTGGGAAGATATCGCTTGGGTGGTTGAAAATACACATTTACCTGTACTGCTCAAAGGAGTGCTACATCCTGCCGATGCGAGAAAAGCTATGGAATATGGCGTTGCAGGCTTAGTGATCTCTAATCACGGAGGACGAGTTTTGGACGGTACCATCTCCCCACTCCTTGCATTACAAAAAATCAGGAGTGTAGTTCCTGAACATTATCCTTTATTAATCGATGGTGGCATTCGTCGTGGTTCTGATATTTTTAAAGCGATTGCTTTAGGGGCCAATGCAGTATTGGTTGGCCGTCCATATATCTATGGTTTAGCAACGGCGGGGGCTTTAGGCGTCGCACATGTCTTGAAAATTTTAAAAGAAGAGTTCGAGGTTACCATGGCACTTATGGGAACAGCGAGCATAAACGAGATTAACCAAGATTTTATTTACCAATATTAATCAATATCTCGGGAAATATTTTCATTATTTCTCGTTCTAACGCAAAAATAGGAAATTATTTCTTAATCATTCAAATTAAAATGCCTTATAGATTAGATAGACCTTTGCAGTTGCCTGTATTTTCACCTAGACTGTTTTCTATTACGTGATTAATATAGCAACACAACCGAATAACTGCGTTGAATGGTAGATGATGAAAACAAATCGCGGCTTTATCCATCCGTCTCATAAAAAACATCTCGCTGCTCTCCTGATGCTGCGCCTCGCGCGCACATAACTTTTTTGGCCTAAATTATTAGGTACTCGACACAGATTCTCTTTAAATTATTTCGAATAGACACCATATATAAAGTAGCACGTTGCATTTACGCCAAGTTTGCAACCCCTGCTATGACAAGGAGTTAGCAAAATGTTGGCAGATCCAAGTAAAAAATACCGCCGTATGTATCAACGTGTGGACTTACCAGACCGTCAATGGCCAAATAACGAAATCAACCAAGCACCGATTTGGATGAGTACCGATCTTCGTGACGGTAACCAAGCGATTTTTGAACCGATGAATATGGAACAAAAATTAAAAATGTTCCATATGTTGGTAAAAATTGGTTTTAAGCATATTGAAATTGGCTTTCCTTCTGCATCACAAATCGACTTTGACTTTGCGCGTAAATTGATCGAAGAAGATTTGATCCCAGAAGATGTATATATTGAAGTCTTAGTGCAAGCACGTGATCATTTGATTGAGCGTACTTTTGAATCCTTGGTGGGCGCAAAACGTGCCATCGTGCATATCTATAATTCAAACTCACCGACATTCCGTCAAAAAGTCTTGAACGTTGATGTTAATGGTGCAAAACAACTTGCCATCAATGCTGCAAATAAAGTCAAAGAATATGCCGCGCAGTACCCTACAACTGAGTGGATTTTCCAATACAGCCCTGAATGCTTCACTGCAACAGAATTAGAAGTTGCCAAAGATGTTTGTGATGCGGTCACAGAAATTTGGGAAGCATCGCCGACCAATAAAGTCATTTTGAATTTACCTGCAACTGTCGAAGTTTCAACGCCAAATGTTTATGCCGATCAAATCGAATGGATGCATCGCAACTTGGCGCGTCGTGATGGTGTGATCATTTCTGTTCACTGTCATAATGACCGTGGTTGTGGTATTGCAGCGTCTGAATTGGCGATTATGGCTGGTGCTGACCGCGTTGAAGGTTGTGTGTTTGGAAATGGTGAACGTACAGGTAACGTTGATGTTGCCGCAATTGCCTTAAATATGTATACCCAAGGTGTTGCACCGAATTTGGATTTCTCAAATATCAATGAAATCATCGCTACAGTTGAAGAATGTACAGGCTTGCCAGTACATCCTCGTCATCCATATGCTGGTGATTTGGTCTTTACTGCATTCTCAGGTTCGCACCAAGATGCAATCAAAAAAGGCTTTGAATTCCAGAAAAATGAAGAAATCTGGGATATGCCTTACTTGCCAATCGATCCGAAAGACTTGGGTCGTGACTACGATGCGGTAATTCGTGTGAATAGCCAATCAGGTAAAGGCGGTATTGCATACTTATTAGAATCAAATTACAACGTTGCCTTGCCACGTCGTGTTCAGATTGAGTTTAGTCAGATCGTTCAACAACACACTGATGAAAATGGTACAGAAATCAGTGCGCATGAGATTTGGACATTGTTCGAAAAGACTTATGTGGATATCAAAAACCACCACTATCAAACTAAACATTATCAGTTGTCTGATATCAATGGTACACAAATCATTGAATTAGATATTGAAATTGAAGGTGAAATTCAACGTTTACGTGGTGAAGGTAATGGCCCAATCTCTGCAATGTTGAATGCTTTACAGTTGCCAATCGATGTTGTGAACTATGAAGAGCGTAGTATCAGTTCTGGTGCAAATGCCAAAGCCCTTGCTTTAATTGAACTTCAAGTGAAAGGTACAGGCAAGAGCGCATTTGGTGCAGGTGTACATGACAATATCGTCACGTCATCAATCGAAGCTATTATTGCATGTACCAACCGATTGATTGAACAAGGTGTGTTAACAACGGATCAAGTGGTTGCCGCTGCAGTTTAACAAAAACAATCGTTTAAAAAGGATACCAGAGTTGGTATCCTTTTTATTATTGATAAAAGGTTTATAGGACGAACGATTCCAGTGTCTTTTCCATCGGATTCAGTGGGTTTAGTCACACCACAAAAATTTTCATTTGAAGCACCATTAGAACTTGAGTGTGGGAGAGTCTTACCTCGCTTTGATTTAATGGTTGAAACCTATGGAACACTCAACGCAGATCATTCCAATGCCATCTTAATTTGTCATGCCCTATCAGGTCACCATCATGCCGCAGGTTATCATCATGAAGATGATAAAAAAGCAGGTTGGTGGGACAGTTGTATCGGTCCTGGCAAAGCAATTGATACCAATCACTTTTTCGTAGTTGCACTGAATAATATCGGTGGTTGTAGTGGCTCTACGGGACCAATTTCACCTAATCCTGAAAATGAAAATCGTCCCTATGGCCCTGACTTCCCTCTCGTGACTGTACGAGACTGGGTAAAGACCCAAGCCATGCTTTCTGATCGTCTTGGTATTGATGTATGGTACGCTGTCATCGGTGGTTCATTGGGAGGCATGCAAGCTTTGCAATGGTCGTTGGATTATCCAGATCGTTTAAAGAAATGTGCGATTATTGCGAGTGCACCAAAGCTTTCTGCTCAAAATATTGCGTTCAATGAGGTCGCACGCCAATCTATTCTGTCCGATCCAGACTTTCATCATGGCCGTTATTTAGAGAATGATAGCTATCCAAAACGGGGCTTGATTTTGGCGCGAATGGTTGGTCATATCACTTACCTATCAGAAGAAGCCATGAAACAAAAATTTGGACGAGATCTAAAATCTGGCAAGTTTATGTATGGTTTTGATGTTGAGTTCCAAGTTGAAAGCTATTTGCGTTACCAAGGCGAACAGTTTAGTCGTAATTTTGATGCAAATACTTACTTGATTATGACCAAGGCATTGGATTATTTTGACCCTTCTCGTGAATATCAGCATTCATTGACAAGAGCAATGAGTCAACCGAAATGCCAATTTTTGGTCATTTCATTTACCACGGATTGGCGTTTTAGTCCAAGCCGTTCTCAAGAATTGGTAGATGCTTTGATTGACAACCATAAGCCGGTGAGTTACTTAGAAATTGACGCTGAACAGGGTCATGACTCTTTCTTATTTCCAATTCCGCTGTATGTGAAAACCTTACGCGCATTTTTAGGTGGAGAACAACAGTTGCAATCGACATCGCAGGAGCCGAACTAATGCGTATAGATCAACGACTCGCTGAAAAATGGATTAATCCAAACTCTAGCGTGCTAGACTTAGGTTGCGGTGATGGCGAATTATTGGCTCATATGAGCAAACAGCACAATATTCGTGCTTATGGCTTAGAAATTGATCAAGAAAAGATTGCAATTGCCATCAGTCGAGGGTTAAATATTATCCAACAGGACTTAAACTTGGGTTTAAGCCGTTTTGCCGATCAATCTTTTGACTCTGTCGTGATGGCACAAGCTTTGCAAGCTGTAGATGCACCCGATGTATTACTTCGTGATATGGTGCGTGTCGGTAAGCAAGCAATTATTACTTTTCCAAACTTTGCATATTGGAAGACGCGTTCTTTTCTTGCATTAAAAGGGAAAATGCCTGTTTCGGAAGCTTTACCCTATATGTGGTATAACACTCCGAATATTCATTTATGTACATTCCGTGACTTTGAAGCCTTATGTGCTGAGAATCGGATTAAAATTATTAATCGACTTGCCGTTAATGGTGACCAACAAGGTAGTTTGCTCAGTAAGCATATGCCGAACCTATTTGGTGAAGTCGCAATTTATCGAGTGAGCGCTCTATGAAAAAGACATTAATCAGCACATTTTTATTTGGTCTGATCAGCATACAAGCGCATGCTGACTATGTTGCTCAACCGCAATCGGTTGCTGCACAAGCTGCACGATATTCAGTGATGAGTATTGGTGAATTGCAAAATGCTGCAAAAGCAGGTCAGGCAGGGGCACAGTTTTATTTAGCAACCCGTTACCAACATGGTAAGGACGTTGCAAAAGATGAGAAACAAGCGTTTGCTTTATTTAAAGCTGCTGCAGACAAAGGTATTTCCGCTGCACAGCTCAATGTTGGTCGTATGTACGCTGATGGCATTGGGATTAAAAAAGATGAAGTGTTAGCGCGCAAGTATTTTGAAAAGGCTGCAAGTAATGGTGATAACCGTGCCAGCTTTAATCTTGCTGTGATGGAAGAACAAAAGAAAAATTATATTGGTGCTTATCAATGGTATGAGCTTTCAACACGTGATGGCATGCTCGATACTAAAGTGATTAGCTTGTCAGAAGGTAAGAAAACCGCTTTGGCTGCAAACTTAACTCAAGAGCAAATCCGTACTGCACGTGACCGTGCTGATAAATGGATTCAAGCGCAGTAAAAGCCAGTCTAAAATATTTTCAATGATATAAAACCGATTTAGCAGATTAAATAAAATGTTGAATCGGTTTTATAATTCATATAATCAATAGAATAGATATGAGCTTCTATACAGAACTACAAATCAGATACACTCAATTCGATGAGATTGATCTTTCAACTCAAAAACAAAATATTTTTAGAATACTCGCTCAGGACGCTATACATGAGGATACCTATCAAGATTTAATTACAGCATTTACTGATGGCAAATCAAGTATCAATGTTGATCCTATTTATTGTTTCCAATTAACTGCACAGATTATTGCACTATTTCCTAATGCCAATATCGAATGCCGTGGTTTAGGTGAAGAATTTTTATATACTTGGGTACTTTGTGTTGAAGATGGCAATATCATTTTCTCAAGTAAACCATGGGAAAGTGAAAATCCTTATCTCTAAATATATCTATATCACCTCTTCGGAATCTCCCTTATAATTTGCCTATTCTTCTGTAATACAAAATTTATATGTCTACTCCTTCATGGCTCACCCAAGGCAAACTTGTGCTTGCAAGTAATAACAAAGGTAAAATTGCTGAATTTGATCATCTATTTCAACAGCTCAATCTACCCGTCGAAATCATTCCTCAAGGTAAACTGGATATTGAAGATGCCATCGAAGATGGTCTAAGTTTTGTTGAAAATGCGATTATCAAAGCGCGCCATGCATCTAAACTTTCAGGAAAACCTGCGATTGCGGATGACTCAGGTCTATGCGTTCCAATTTTAGGTGGTGCACCTGGGATCTATTCTGCACGATATGCAGGTGAGCATGGCAATGATACAGCGAATAATGAAAAACTTTTGGCTGATCTCACTCCCTTCCGCAAAAATGGCGAAAGCATAGAAGGTATGTTCGTTTGCGTGCTTGCACTTGTGACACATGCAGAAGATCCACTGCCGCAGATTTTCCAAGGCATTTGGAAAGGTGAGATTTTAGAAGCTGCACGAGGGGAAAATGGTTTTGGTTACGATCCACTATTTTGGTTGCCAGAACTTAATCTATCCAGTGCCGAATTAAGCAAAACAGATAAAAATAAAATCAGCCATCGTGGTCAAGCGATGCAACTTTTTAAAGCAAGTCTACGTTAATATTTATAGAAACCTGAAGCATCTATTCAGGTTTCTTTCCTTTCTGAAAAGCTATGCCCCATCCTCATTGTCTTAAAATTGCAATATAAATGTCACATCTTTGTCACGCCAACCTGTTGAGATAGAGCTAAATTTTAAGAGGATACGGTTATGGCTGGTTTATCTATTTGGCACGTGCTCATTTTTGCAATCGTGGTTATTTTACTATTCGGTACATCAAAACTAAAAAATCTGGGTAAAGATGTTGGTGGTGCCGTTAAAGATTTCAAAAAGTCGATGAAAGATGAAGAAGAAACTACGGCTTCTCTAAATGAACCACGTACCATCGACGCTCAAGTAAAAAATACTGAAAGCTCAATAAAAAGCTAAGCGAGCACCATTATGCTGAATTTAGGGATGTCCGAACTCCTAGCGTTCGGCATTATCGCCTTACTTGTACTAGGGCCTGATAAATTACCTGAAGCTGCTCGATTCGTAGGGAAGTGGTACGCAAAAATCAAACGTACAGTCAGTAATGTTCAAAATGACATAGACCGTGAATTACGTCTGTCCGAACTACGAGAGCAAATGCAGCAAGAAATGCAACGCATTGCTGAGCTTGAACAAAAAATGCAGGCGCAAATGACAGCATTTGAGCAGCAAAAGGTCTCGCTTCAAGAAGATCCTCAAAAAGCTGCTACACAAAAATGTCAGATTCAGGTGGTCTACCACTTTATTCTTCACCCATTGCCTGTGATTTACCTTCCGAAAATTGCCCTATTGCATGCATCGGTATCAGCTTCATCATTAGAAAAAATAACTTCGGTTCCAGAATTAAAGGTAGCAGTATGAGTTCACCCTCTAGCTCTCAACTCCCTCAGTCTTCTTTGGGTGAGCAAGAACAAGACGTTAAGCTTGAGGAAATGCCGATCACCAAGCATTTGATGATCCTACGACAGCATTTATTTAAAATCGTTGCTGCCATTCTATTACTTTTTTTCTGTTTATTGCCCTTTGCCAATCGTACTTATCAAATCCTATCTGAGCCATTACGAGCTCAGTTGCCTGTAAGTTCATCCATGATTGCAACGGATGTTACAGCAACATTTATGGCACCTTTCAAGCTAAATTTCTTCGTGGCATTAATGCTGGTTATGCCTTATATCATTTATCAGATTTGGTCTTTCGCCAAACCTGCCCTATATGAAAAAGAGAAGTCTTTAGCTCTCCCTATCCTAGTGAGCAGTATTTGCTTATTTTATTTAGGAATTGCATTTGCGTATTTTATTGCGCTGCCCTCAATTCTGCATTTTTTCATCAGTGTCTCACCTGAAACTGTGGCACCGATGACCGATATCAATAGTTATTTGGCTTTCTGCTTAAAGCTTTTCCTAGTCTTTGGTCTGACCTTTGAGATCCCAATCATTACCTTATTACTGATCTTAATCGGTGTGGTCAGCACGCAAAGTTTGGTTGAGAAACGGCGTTTTATTATCGTGGGATGTTTTTTCATTTCGATGTTCGTCACCCCACCCGATGCTATTTCAATGATTATGCTTGCCGTTCCAATGTGGCTATTGTTTGAACTTGGTCTATTACTCGGAAAATTTCTAGAAAAATCAAAAGCAACAACTTAAATAATTCAATTTTAAAAAAACAGGTCTAGCACCTGTTTTTTTGACTAAACGTTTTATTATTTATTGATTTTTAATGTATTTGTCACATAACTGTCAAGGCAGCGTCACAATTAAAATCTAAGTTAAAGGCGGGAATTTTTTATCGCACATATAAACTTAGGATGATTCCATGACACAGCTGACGCCATATCATGAAGACCAAGAACTGGATAATAACACCTCTACAAATGTTCACTTCCGTGACATTTTAGAACAACATATTAACCGCCGTAGCCTTATCACCAAAACTGCCAGCGGTGCTGTTGCACTGACCTTGGCATCAACTTTATCAGGCTGTAATGACAACGATAATAAGTCGAATAATAATAGCGGTGGAACCAAACCTCCTGTTGACCCAAATAAAAAACCTGAAAAATTAAACTTCACTACGGTACCTAAAAATCTAAATGATATCGTGACTGTACCTGAAGGTTATGAAGCTCATGTTTTATATGCTTTAGGGGATTCAATCAATCCATCATATGCAGAATGGGATGACAACAATATTCCATCAGGTCCAAGTTTCCAATTCCGTTCAGGTGACTGCCATGACGGCATGAGTTATTTTGGTCTAAATACTGCAACAGGTCGTTATGATGAACAGCAGTCAAATGATGGTTTGTTGGTTCTAAATCATGAATATATCAATCCAACATTCTTGCATCCTAAAGGACCAACTAAAGTCGATGGCCGCCGTCCAGAAGATGAAGTAATCCGTGAGGTAAATGCTCACGGCGTCTCGATCATTCATGTGAAGAAAGATACCAAAACTCAAAAAGTTGAATTGGTCAAAAACTCTGTTTATAACCGTCGTATCACAGGTTCAACTGTGATGGAATTTGCTGGTCCTGCAGCAGGCAATGCCTTACTCGCAACCAAGTTTTCACCATCTGGTGTACAAACACGTGGTACACATAATAACTGTGGTAATGGTTATACACCGTGGGGAACTTACCTGACTACAGAAGAAAACTTCATTGGTTATTTTGCACGTAGTGCAACCGATGATGCAGCACGTCGTCCTGAAGAAATTGTGGCGCTTCAGCGTTATGGTTTAAAGCAAGGCTCTAGCACTCGTTATGGCTGGGAAACTGCACAAGGTCAAGTTGAACCTCAAGACCTTTATGACCGCTGGAATGCCGATGTAAAAGCTGAACAAGCAGGACAAGACTACCGCAATGCGCCAAATACCTTTGGTTGGATGGTTGAAATCGATCCGTTTGACAGTCGTCAGGCACCTGTAAAGCGTACTGCTCTTGGTCGTTTTGCTCATGAAGACTGTCGTACTAGCCGTGCCATTGAAGGTGAAAACTTAGCCTTCTATATGGGTGATGACTCACGTGGTGAGTATATCTATAAGTTTGTATCCGATGCTAAGTGGGATCCTAAAGATATCAACGGTGGTTATCGCGCTGGCGATAAATATATGAACAACGGTAAATTCTATGTTGCCAAATTCAACGCTGACGGTACGGGTCAATGGGTAGAATTGAGCTACGGTAAAAACGGTTTAACTGAAAGCAATCCTGCTTACCCATTTAAATCTCAAGCAGATGTCGTAACTTTCGCACGCTTGGCAGCAGATTCTGTTGGTGCAACTAAAATGGACCGTCCTGAATGGTGTGCAGTCAATCCTGTTAATGGTGAAGTGTATGTTACTCTCACCAATAACTCGAATCGTGGTTCAAGCTATCCGACTGACGCAGCGAATCCGCGAAATTATGAAGATCTATATAACAATGAAAAAGTACAAAAAGGTAATGTGAATGGCCACATCATTCGCTTCCGTGAAGCTGAGGATAAAACCACAGCTGAAAGCTTCAAATGGGATATCTACTTATTTGGTGCTGAAGCAGCAATGGCTTCAAACATTAACCTTTCTGGTTTAACTGATAGCAATGATTTCTCATCACCAGATGGCATGTGGTTTGACCCACGTGGTGTATTGTGGATTCAAACTGACGACGGCGCATATACGGACGTCACGAACTGTATGATGCTTGCAGCATTACCAGGTCAAGTCAACGATGGTAACAAAGCAACGACTTCAAGCGGAACTGAAACCATTGTTGGGGCGAAAGTGAATGATGAAAATCTTCGTCGCTTCCTCACAGGTCCAAAAGAATGCGAGATCACTGGCGTAACCATGACTCCAGATTATAAAGCGATCTTTATCAACGTTCAGCATCCAGGTGAAGATGCTAAGAGTTATGCAGCACCAACTAGTAACTGGCCTGCGACTCAAACTGACCCAAATAACACCACTGCCCGTCCACGCTCTGCAACGGTTGTAATTACCCGTAAAGATGGCGGTGTAATTGCTGGCTAAATGCCACGCTTAAAAGAATCCATTCAAACCATGCTATTTTCGGATAGCATGGTTTTTTTTCATTACAATAAACTCACCTTTTGTTCTACAACTTCCCCGTATTGTTCGCCTTGTTGGGTTTTCTCTACCCATCGCCATTGCTGCTGGTTCATACGTAAAAAGTTGGAACAGCGTGTGCCATAGATTGGACTTTGAATAAATGTCGAGGACAATAAAGCCTCCATCTCAGCATTAATCCCCGTATCAGGGAGCAGATCAGGTATGACTTTACGCTCATCTTCCAAAATGTCCCAAACTGCATGATCTAGTGCCACTTCAGCAAGATTCGGCTGTTGTAACATCGGTAAAAACTCTTGGGTAAAGCGCTTACGCAAATGCTTGGTTTTTTCCCAATCTTCTGACATCAAACCATTTGAAACAACATAAACACCATTGGCGAGAACTTGCGGGGCTTCTCCGCGATTACTCATATAAACAGCTTGATCACGATCACCTACAAATAAGTTAAAACCCGCATATTCTTGTTGTTTTAACTCTAACTGTTGTGCAAAACGGATGGGCGTTAATTCACTTTCTAAAAAGGTCTGAATCAAATGACCTCTTGAAGTTTGATATTGATTTTTATCTCGTCCATTGCGAAAGTTAGTTACAATCGCCCAGCGTCCAGATGCCGTCACCCCCATCCATGTCCCACCTGACTGTAAATCCTGTCCAGCAATAATGGCGCTATTTTCCCATGCATGTAAGCGCGCGCTAGGGCGATGATAAAATTCATCTCGATTTGAAATTAAGCAAAGTGGCATTTCCTCAAGAACATGCCATGCAAAAGCGACAATACACATTGATTTTGTTCTCACATCTTTACACATTGAATGTACAACATTTTTCACATCTTTCCGCTACAATCTGTTCAAAACTTAATTTCAAATTCTAAATTGAGGAACAGCAATGCTGACCTATCCAAATATAGACCCAGTTGCACTAAGCTTGGGACCAGTACAAGTGCATTGGTATGGACTCATGTATTTATTGGCATTCCTATTTGCATGGGGTCTTGCCTCTTATCGCGCAAAACAGCGTGATGGTTGGACAGGAGACATGGTTTCAGATCTCGTATTTTATGGGGCACTCGGTGTGGTGCTGGGTGGTCGTGTCGGCTATGTCTTGTTTTATGAGTTTGGAAAATTTATCGAAGACCCATTATGGCTATTCCAAGTTTGGACAGGTGGCATGAGCTTTCATGGAGGTTTTCTTGGTGTAATAATCGCCATGTTATTTTGGTGTAAGAAATACCAAAAAACCTGGTTCCAAACACTGGACTTTATCGCACCTTGCGTACCCACGGGTCTAATGTTTGGTCGCATCGGAAACTTTATTGGGGGTGAACTGTATGGTCGTCAAGTTCAAGACCCTAGTTATCCATTTGGTATGATTTTCCCCACTGACCCGCTAGGCTTGGTCCGTCATCCATCCCAGATCTACCAAGCACTGTGTGAAGGTTTATTACTCTTCATCATTTTATGGTGGTTTAGCTCGAAACCTCGCCCACGCATGGCTGTATCAGCGGTCTTCTTGACTGGATATGGTGTGGCACGTTTCTTTATGGAATTTTTCCGTCAACCCGATGCAGATCAAGGGTTTATCTTATTTGGTTGGATGACCAAAGGGCAAATTCTAAGTTTCCCAATGATCATTATTGGCCTTTGGATGATTTGGTACGCTTATCGTAAAAATATTTATGACTGGCAGTTGAAAAAGTAAAACAAATGGGAGCATAAGCTCCCATTTTTTATTTTCAAATTAGCTTTTTAACCAGTTCGCCTAAGCGTTTACCTTGAGCTTCACACAAGGTTTTTTCATCCTGACTCAGACTTTGATCATGACGTGGCCCACTGACATGGCTGGCACCATACGGCGTACCACCCGTTTTGGTATTCGATAATGCAGGAATAGAATTTGGTAAACCTAGGATCATCATGCCATGGTGAAATAGAGGTGGTAACATCGTCAGTAATGTACTTTCTTGCCCACCATGCATCGAACCCGAAGAGGTGAAGACACAAGCAGGTTTATTATGCAAAGCACCATTGAGCCATAAACTGGTGGTCTGATCCCAAAAATATTTCATTTCGCTGGCCATATTGCCAAATCGAGTAGGCGACCCCAAAGCTAAGCCTGAACACTGTGCAAGATCATCTAAGCTACAATATATGTCACCTTCTGCAGGTATACTTGGTTGCGTCTCTGTCACCACGGTTGAAAGATTCGGTACCGTTCGAATCCGAACATTCATCCCAGCTGACTCGATGCCATCGGCGATCAAGTGCGCCATTTGCTGAGTAGAACCATATTTGCTGTAATAAAGCACAAGAACGTAAGGTTGCATCACTTTTCAAAATTTTGCTAAGTTAAGAACACTATACGACATTTTTACCTTTTGAGTTGTTGTTGATCTTGTGCACTTTACAAGATCTTAATGAAAAATAACTAGGATAGAACCTATGATCTTAAACCGTTATCTCAAAAAACTGTCTTTTTTAGAGAAAACTTGGTTTCAATTTATCGTCTTTGTATTGCGCCGTTTTGAAGCTGACCGTTGTCGAGAACAAGCAGGCTCCCTGACTTATACCACTCTGTTTGCAGTTGTCCCAATGCTGACTGTGTTTTTGGTTATTATTTCTTCCATCAAAGCATTAGAACCGGCACGACAACAACTGCAGCAATTGATTTATAGTAATTTTTTACCTAAAAGCACCATAGCTTTTGATAAGGCTTTAAGTGCCTTTACTGATAAATCTAGCAATTTGACCATTATTGGTATCTTATTTCTATTTGTCACAACCGTATTAATGCTTTCATCAATTGAGAACGTTTTTAATCGTATTTGGCGTGTCAAAGAAACACGTACGGGCTTAGTCGGTTTTATGCGTTATTGGACGATTATTTCTTTGGGTCCGATTCTATTAGGGAGTGCATTTGCGCTCTCCTCTACGGTCGCTTCAATGAATATTCTGAGTAATAACTTTGCAGGCTATCAGCTAAATGGCGCTTTCCTTTTATGGTTAATTTCATTTCTATTAACCATTGTTGGTTTTTTCATTTTGTATTGGACCATTCCTAACCGTAATGTCCCGATTTACTCAGCTATCATCGCAGCTTGTTTTAGTGCGACAGTGTTTGAAGTTTTAAAACGTTTATTTGGCTGGATTATGAGTAACTTTACCAGCTATGAAATCGTTTACGGTGCTTTTGCTGCCGTTCCTATTTTTCTACTTTGGATCTTTTTGTCTTGGAATATTATTTTACTCGGTGTGGAAATCAGTTATGCACTCACTGCATTTCACTCAGGTAAGGAGCAAAAGCGTCATCCAATCGTGATGTTATTAGATATCTTAGAGCTGTTTTATAAAAAGCAACAAGTTGGAAATAGTGTAAATGAGCTTGAACTGCTGGATATTGTAGGTCGTGGTGAGCTTGGGCGTTTGCCGTCCTATATTCTGCAATTAGAAACACAGAATCTGATTAAACGTACAGACAATGATGAATATGTTTTAGTGCGCAATTTAGCTCAAGTTGATTTTTGGAGTTTCTTCACCGCACTGCCATATCCACTGCCATTACGGGATGATGTCGGCAATATTCATGCGGATGATGAATGGATGGAAAAAATTGGACCTGCACTCATTGAAAGCAATGACTATTTAGCGGCTAAACTTTCTATTCCGTTATCCACTATTTTTGAACAAAAATGATTTGATAGCCCCTCATATTGGGGCTATTTTTTCAACCAACCCTGTAAGCTCACTACCACAATTCCCGCTAACACCAGAATTGAGCCGAGCACAAAGTTAGGTTCAATTCGCTCATCGAGCAACCATACTCCAAAAATGATCCCAAACAAGGGGGTTAAAAAAGAGAATACGCCTAAACGTGAAGCTAAATAATTTCTGAGTAACCAGAACCAAGCTAAAAAACTTGCAAAAGACACCACGAGAGTATGGAAGGCCAAACTGCCAATCACTAACGGGGTAAAATGAATACTTGCCTGTCCCAGAAACACAGCCAGCCCAAATAATAAAATGAAACTCCCCGCCAGTTGATAGAATAACGTCTGAGTTACTGCGGCTTGAGCCAAAGAAGATAAACGTACGGTAACCGTGGTTGCCGCCCAAGCAATACCAGCAGCCAATGCCAACAAATCTCCCCAAAGCATTTGTTGCTCAATCGCCGATGATGCCCCTGATTGTCCTCGTATAAATGTCACGACAATGCCAATAAAAGCCAGAGCAATACCACTCCATTGCAACCAACTTAAACGTTCAGAGGGTAATTTCCAATGTAGACCCAATGCCACAAAAATCGGAGCGGTATATAGCAACACCACCGCATGTGAAGCCGAGGTCCATTGCAATGCCTGAGCCAACAAAAAGAACTCTAAAGAGAATAAAAAGGCAACCAAAGCACCCGCTTGAAGATTTTGTCGATTGAATAATTTAGCGGCTTTATCCAAATACAATAAAGGCAATAACAAAATTGCAGCTAAGCCCGAACGTAGCGCGATTTGCATAAGAGGAGAAATATCAGGAGCTGCCATTTTTAGAATGACTTGTTGTAATCCCCAAATCATGCAGAGTCCGATCATAAGACCAGATGCTCGTGCATCTAATGTTTTACGCTCATCCATTGCTCGCTCCCAATTTTATAATTAGAAAGTCAATATAAAGCTGTCATATTTTGATGATATAGTGAGATTCAGACAATGCATGCATGTTTTCAGGCAATTCTCATATTATGAAAAAATCAGCACATCGCATCCAAGATTTTCAGGAGCTTCCTGCCTACGACGATATCCCTGCTTCTTTGTGGCTACGTATCCGCGATGCGCCTGCTGAAACCTTTTATCCCAAACATGCCCATGCCTGGGGCGAATTTATCTATACTTTTGATGGGGTGCTTGAGGTGAGTATTGATCAGATTCATTATCTTACGCCTCCACCTTATGGGATTTGGCTACCTCCTCATTTACAGCATAGCGGGATCAATCGTAATGAGGTCACGCACTGTACTTTGTATGTCCACGAAAGCTTGTGCCAAAACATGCCACAACAAGCGGGTATCCTACTGACTGCGCCTTTGGTGCCAGCTTTGCTCGAACACATTCGTAAATACCCATTTTCAGAACAGGATCCAGAATATTTACGCTTACTCCAAGTCCTACTAGATGCTTTGACACATGCTGAACTGGTAGGAAGTTATTTACCCACCACACAACACCCTGCCTTATCCAAAATATTAAGTCATTTACATGCGCATCCAGCCGATAATAGTACGCTGCAGCAGCTTGCAGAAATGATAAATATGACGGAAAGAACCTTGGCACGTTATAGTCAAAAGGAGCTTGGCATGTCGTTACATGAATGGCGGCAACGTCTCAAGGTGATGAAAGCAATGTCAATGCTCAATCAAGGTAGAACGATTGAAAGTATTGCATTAGATTTAGGCTATGCAAGTTCATCGGCCTTTATTTATATGTTTAAACGTTGGATGAATTTTACCCCAGATCAATTTCGGAAATTGTATCAGGGAAGTTCCTTACAATAAGCCAAACCGCTTTAAATTTTCTTGTTCATAAGGCGCATCTTCTGCTGGATAACGTAGATCGGCACGACCTTGCTGTTTTGCCAATGACCAAATAATGCTTTCTCCAGCAGGTAAAACCATTGACGATTGTTGGTACAAAGGATCGGTATAAGCTTTCTGACTGTCAATCCACTGCCAACCCTGTTGTTGAAATGCAATCATCACATCATCCAGAAAAGCAGCATTAATGGCATTTACATGTAATAACAGCACATGTTTTGGTGAATATCCAATTGTATCAATTGCCAATTGATCATAATAAGCAGCCCGACTGAGCAAATGATGTAAGTATGCTTGTTTTAATTTTTCAAGCTGCTCATTCTGATGATGCTTTTGATAAAACAGGTATTTTTGATTATAAAACCAATCACTGGCATCTATACTCACTGCACCCGACTGGTAATTATGCTGTTTGAGATATTCAATAACCGTATCTCTTTTCTCTCGGGTATCACCTTCTTTTAGAAAAGGATAACGATATCTCGCGACCCAACCTTGTAAAGGTTGAAACACTTGCTCTGCTCGCCGAATTCCATCAATGTATTGCTGGCTGCTGATACTGTCTTTATTTAAATTAAGATGAAGTTCACTATGGTTACCAATTTGATGCCCTTGTTTTCCCCATTCAGCAACCAACTGTAAACCCGCATAATCACCAATCTTGATCACACTCGGATAAATAATACTTTTGAGTTGATGTTGATGAAGTTGCTCTAAAATATGCTGATTAATCGCTAAGGCTTGAATATTTAAATCGGGATTTACTCCATCATCGAAACTCAACGCAAGTTGCTTGGCATGAACAAAACTGGTGATCAAAAACAGTGTTAGATACAGCCCTATTTTCATTCTTTTTTCTCGTTTTTTAACTTAAAAAACGCTGATACCTTAATACCAGCGTCATATTACTCATTCTTATGCTTTAACAAAGGTATCCCAATCATATTCTCCAGATTGAGTAATTAATTTCATCGTAAGTTGATCATTGGGTTTTAAGGCACCTACTCCTGCAGGTGTTCCCGTCATAATCACATCACCTGTTTGCAAACTAAATGACTGATTAATTTCGACCAACAGTGCCCCGATATCAAACAACATATCCCGAGTAAAACCATGCTGGCGCTGTTCACCATTGATCATTAGAACTAATTCTAATTCTTGTAGATCACCGATTTCATCTGCCTCAATCCAATCTGCCAATATGCAAGCACCATCAAAAGCCTTAGCACGTTCCCAAGGCTGTCCTTTGTTTTTCAATTCACTTTGCAAATCACGCAAAGTTAAATCCAAACCCAACGTAATCGCACCAATCGCTTCTAAAGCTTTGGCCTTATCGGTTTCTTGCGATAAAGGATGTGCAATTTGCAAACAAATTTCACATTCGTAGTGACACTCACCCAATGCCTGATTCCAAGCGACGCCCTGTGCGAGGGTAGCAAGACTGCTCGGTGGTTTCATAAATAAAATTGGACGATCTGGGACAGCATTCCCCAACTCTTTCGCATGTTCAGCATAATTTCTGCCAACACAAACAATTTTTGAAGGCTGCGTACTCATGAAAACTCCTTGTTGCTTTGAACCGTTATTTATCTTTACAACTATTTTTTAAAGCTATTTTCAAACTTATTTTGATCTGCTGGATCGGTAAAAATACGTTTAGGTACGATCACGACTGTCTGATTTTTAAGTTCCAACATATAAGTTAATTTACCAATTACAAAAGATTGTACTTCGCTATATTGTGCTTTCTGTTTCTTACCAGCGGCATACAACTCAAAATAGTCTTGATATAAATCAATACCTTGCTCGCTTTTTCCAAATTGATAACGTACAAACTGACGCTTAAATAACAACGGCAACAACCAAAAACGCATAATCGCTTGCATGATCAAGAAGAAAACTCCCAGCGCCACATAGTAACGACCTACCCCAGTGAAACCCAAATAAATCCCCCAAAGGATAATGGCGATACTAATTGCGGGTGTAAGAAAACGAGTGATCGGTTTTTTGCCAAAAGTGACTAAAGCAAAGCCATCTTGAGATTCTTCTAAATTAAGATAAAAACGTGCGGATATGGTTGGACGCTGTTCAGACATATAACACTTCAATTCGGGTGATCATAGACAGGCATAGATATTACACCAGTTTGTCATCATTCAGACTCCTTTTACATAATAGGGCTATTTCCTCAGCAGAAAAAAGTTATAAATTGTTGTAGTTGAAATCACCAGAAAAAAATCAAAGGAATGTGATGTCTCGTTTTATTGCTCTATTTACAATTTTTTTATGTTGTTCAGCACAGTACAGCTTTGCACAGCTCATTACATGGACGGATAATATTCCGAGTGCTTTGCAACCATTTCAAAATCAGCCAAAAATTCTGGCAAGCTATACACAAAATGACATTTTTATCTACGGGCATCCAGCAGTAAAGACCTCAGTTCCGACCCTAAAGAATAATCCTCAGCCAACCGCAAACTTTACGACAGCTGCGATGATTGTTCCTGTGAATGCACAACAGGTTGAAAAAACACTGACCGACTTTAATCAATATGTTGGTCTGTTCCCCACACTGAAATCTGCGAAAACATTAGCTCAATCTGGCAATATCACACAGATGAAATATCGTGTTTCGATACCAACCCCCATCCCTGTTTTAAACTTTAATGAAAATATCATCATGCAACACCAATTGACTGAAAATAGTATTTCAACCCTGGTGATTGATGCCCCTATTCCCTATGGTGTGGGTAAATTTGAATGGTTTGCTTTAGATGAAAATCGAACTTTAATCACCCTAACGCAATGGGGGGATTTAAATCAGCCTCAAGGTTTTTTAGTTAAAAAAATTCTGGGTGCGATTCCCGAAGTGAGGCTTGGCATTCCCAGCAGCGGCAACGCTTTTATCTTGGAGTCATTAAGAACGCGTTTTAATCCACTCATCCCAGCAGCACTCCCCGCGGGTCAAATGCCATCTCCACAACTTACGCCTGCCCAATTAGTTAAAATTGCACAACTGAGTCAAGCTGCTCAACAACCCGTAAGTTTCCTACATTCTCCAACCACGATTGCTTATACACATGGTCGGGAACCCATGCGCTTTACCACAACATTCCAGTTCTATAAGCAAACTCCTCAACAGCTACAAAAATGGCTTGCCCCAACAACTTATAAGGAGTTATTTCCACGTCAAATTAAAAAAGTGAGCACTACACCCATTCAAAATCAAAGTCAGGATGCCGATATACAGGTCAATGTTGGTTTAGGTGTGATTAATATTCCATTCGCTTTTAAATTGCAATTTAACTATCCAGAAAAAACTGAAAATAATTTCCATGCTAATGGCGGAGATTTACGCTATATCAAAGGGCGAATGCAGATAAATACAGTGGATCAAGGTGCTTTGTTTAAAATGACGACAGCCATGAAAATCGACGAAAAAGCTCCATTTTTATTAAGAGCAATGCGCAGTCTTCCTTATCACGATACTTTACCTGCCGTTGGTGGGAATACCGTGTTTGTACAAAAAATACGAACCAAACACTAAAAACCACAGGCACAAAAAAAACCGCATTGAAGCGGTTTCTTTTTTTCAAATTGGTGCGCTCAGAGAGATTCGAACTCCCGACCCCTTAGTTCGTAGCCAAGTGCTCTATCCAGCTGAGCTATGAGCGCATATTTGATGTTGGGCATTATACGTATTTTTTCTCAATTGATAAGCTCTTTTTCACTAGATCATGATCAACTGGCTAGAGATTGCTCTTTTTGCACATGTTAACGATCTCCAGAAGAAAGAGACTTCTATACCAAAACTTCCTAACCTTATAATTCCATTAAACATTAGTTAGAGTATTTTTTAATAAGCATTCAAATTCCAGCATTATTATTAAGATTAAATTGAATTAATCGGGGATATGTCAGCACATTGGAATTCATATTATATAATTTTTATAAATAATTTGAGTTGATTCACTCAATATATGTAGAATTTCTAATAAAAAAACAAAAGTAGAAAGCTAGTCTATTGATTTATATTAAATTTAATTGCGTTAAAAATATGATACACATAACAATATTGACATAACAAGGATAACCAATAAATACTATTACATGGATTATGAGACAGGAGTCACATAATTATTAAGGTAAATTAAAAACAAAACTTCAATAATTATATATAGGTATACCGACATGTTATTTAAAAGTATTTTATCACCCATTACAAATATACTGTCTCTTGCGAGTAGCAATAGCCAAGGAACATCATCATCTTCTGTCAATACTGTATCGACGGTAAAACAAGTTCATGTCGAGGAAAGTACCACGACAAACAATAGTAATAGTGGTACTCAAGTTGATGATGGTCTATTCAATGGCATTGCAGCAGGTAATGGCGATCAGAACTATGGTATTGGTGTGGGTAATGGTGATGGTCTGAACTTTACTTATCCATTTACAACGGCATTTCACTCTCTTGGTAATTCTTATTCTTGGCTAGGTGAAGCCTCACCTGTCACCTCAGTCAATACTTCAACCACCTCTTCTTCAGTCCATATTACGGACAACGACAGCACAGACAATAGCAATTCAGGTATCTCTGCGGGCAATGGTAGTAATGGCGGCTTCCTTAATGGAGTTGCAGCTGGCAATGGTGAACACAACTACGGCATCGGTAATGGCAATGGAGATGACGTCAATGTCACCACACCTGTCACTGTGCCATTTGAAGCATTAGGCAACTCTTTCGCTGCAATTGGGGGCGGAGATGTTAACTCAGTCAATACCACTCCCACTAGCTCCACTACAGTAATTGAAGACAACGATACCAACAACAACAGTAATAGTGGTGTAGGTGCTGCGGGTAATGGAAATGGCGGTGGCATACTCAATGGTGTTGCAGCTGGCAATGGCGAGCATAATTATGGGATTGGGAATGGTAACGGTGATGATGTAAATGTCACTGTACCTTGGACAACGCCTGTTCAAGCCGTGGGTAATTCAATTGCTGGGATTGGCGGTGGTGAAGTGAATTCTATCAATACTGCACCAACTACCTCATCCACGCATATTCAAGACAATGACACCACCAACAACAATAACAATGGAACTGGTACTGCAGGCAATGGTAATGGTGGCGGCTGGTTAAATGGGATTGGTGCAGGTAACGGTGAACAAAACTATGGTATCGGTAATGGCAACGGCGATGACGCTGATATCACCATACCTGTCACTGCACCATTTCAAGCTCTGGGTAATTCAGTCGCAGGCATTGGTGGTGGTGACGTTAACTCAGTCAATACTGCACCAACCACGACCTCCAATGTCATCGAAGACAACGATACCACCAACAACAGTAACAATGGCGCTGGTGCCGTAGGCAATGGCAACGCTGGTGGGTTGTTAAATGGTGTATCTGCTGGAAATGGCGAACATAACTATGGCATCGGTAATGGTAACGGCGATGATGCCAGTGTCGTTGCACCATGGTCAACACCCTTCCAAGTATTAGGTAACTCATTCGCAGGAATTGGCGGTGGTGAAGTCAACTCTGTGAATACAGCACCAACCACAACTTCAAATATCGTTCAAGACAATGACACCACCAATAATAGCAATAATGGTATTGGTGCAGATGGTAGTACAGGCAATGGTATGGGTGGTTGGGGCAATGGACCTGCATCAGGCAATGGCGAACAAAACTACGGCATTGGTAACGGAAATGGCGATGATGTTGGTATAACCACACCAGTTACAACACCATTCAATGTTCTCGGCAACTCATTTGGTGGTACTAGCGGCGGCGGTGTTTCATCGACAAATACAGCTCCAACCAACACACTCAATCATGTCCAAGACAACGATACCACCAACAATAGTAATAACGGCACAGGTCTAGATGGTGCAACTGGCAATGGTATTGGTGGATTGCTGAATGGTGTCAGTGCAGGTAATGGCGATAAAAATTACGGTATTGGCAATGGCAATGGTACAGATGCAGATTGGACTTCGCCGATCGTTACGCCTGTCAATGTAATGGGCAATAATGTTTCTTGGTTCGGCAATTCAGATCCAGATCAACCCACTAACAGTTCGACCAATATTGCATCGACCAACACCACCAATATTGTTGAAGACAATGACACAATCAACAACAGCAATAGCGGCACAGGTAATGCAGGCAATGGTATTGGCGGCTGGGGCAATGGCCCAGCCTCAGGCAATGGCGAACAGAACTATGGTATCGGCAATGGTAATGGCGATGATGTAGGTATTGTGATGCCAATTACTACCCCACTCAATGGTCTAGGCAACGACTTCTCATTCTTTGGCAACTCGCATAATGCTTCAACCAATGACGCTTCAACAACAACCTCAAACTATGTATTTGATAATGACAGCACCGATAACAGCAATAGTGGTAGTGGCGTTAATGGCAGTGCTGGCAACGGTATCGGCGGTGGCTTATTAAATGGCGTCAGTGCAGGTAATGGCGAGCACAACTACGGTATTGGTAATGGAAACGGCGATGATGCGAGTGTTGTTGCGCCGATCACTATGCCAATCAACGGTCTAGGCAACTCCTTTGCAGTTTTTGGTGACTCGACTAACAACTCCGTTAATAATGGTTCAACCACGACGGTCAATTATATTGAAGACAATGACAGTACTGACAATAGCAACAGTAGTGCAGGTATAGATGGCGCTTCTGGCAATGGTATTGGTGGTGGCTTACTCAATGGCGTAGGCTCGGGTAATGGCGAACAAAACTATGGTATCGGCAATGGTAATGGTGACGATGCGAGTGTGGTTATGCCGATTACAAGTCCAGTTAACGCTTTAGGTAACTCCTTCTCTATCTTCGGGAACTCAACTTCTAACTCAGTTAATGACTCATCTACAACAGCAATCAACCATTTTGAAGATAACGACACTACCAACAATAGCAACAGTGGTAGTGGCTTAGTTGGTGATGGCAGTGCAGGTAACGGTATTGGTGGTTGGGGCAATGGCGCAGCAGCTGGGAATGGTGACAAAAACTATGGTATTGGTAATGGGATTGCCAATGATGCTGCTGTAGTTGCACCGATTACCACCCCAATCAGTGCCAACGGGAATGCCTTCTCAATCTTTGGTGATGCTACTTCCAATTCCGTCAACAACTCCTCCACCACAACCTCAAACTATTTCCAAGACAATGACAGCATCGACAATAGTAATAGCGGCGGCGGTGTCGGTGGTTCATCTGGCAATGGCCTAGGCGGGTTGCTCAATGGTATTGGCGCAGGTAATGGCGAACATAACTATGGTATTGGCAATGGGATAGCGGATGATGCTGCCGTCGTTACCCCAATCACCACCCCAATCAGTGCCAACGGGAATGCCTTCTCGATCTTTGGTAATGCCACCTCTAACTCAACCAATGACTCATCAACCACAACCCACAACTATTTCCAAGACAATGACACCACGAATAACAGCAATAGCGGTGGCGATGGATCAGGCAATGGTACTGGTGGTGGTATAGGTAATGGTATTGCTGCTGGAAATGGCGAACACAACTACGGCATCGGTAATGGTATTGCTGATGATGCAAGTATTGTCGCACCAATCACAGTACCAATCAGTGCGAATGGTAATGCCTTCTCAATCTTCGGTAATGCAACTTCAAACTCAACTAACAACTCATCGACTACAACCAACAACTACGTTCAAGATAACGATAGCACCAACAATAGTAATGGTGGTGGTAATGGCACAGGCGGTGGTTCAGGTGGATTACTCGGTCTAGGTGGCTTGCTCAATGGTATTGGTGCGGGCAATGGTGAACATAACTATGGTATTGGCAATGGAAATGGCGACGATGCCAGCATTGTTATGCCAGTAGCAGTTCCAATTAACCTCTCAGGCAATGCGATCTCTGTCTTTGGCACTGCGACGTCGAACTCAAACAATAACTCATCAACCACCACCAACAACCATGTTGAAGATAACGACACAACTAACAACAGTAATGGTGCGGGCAATGGCTTCGGTACAGGCGCTGGCCTGTTAGGTGGTTTGCTCAATGGTATTGGTGCTGGCAATGGTGAACACAACTACGGTATCGGAAATGGCAACGGAGATGATGCAAGTGTCGTTGCACCAATCACTATTCCAATTAACTTCACAGGTAATGCAATTTCTGTATTAGATCTAAATAGCCTCAGTGAAGGAGATATACTTAGCCCTGTCACCAATATTGTCGGTATCATTGCTGGTGATGGCAATGGTGGCACTGGTATTGTCGGTACAATTACAGGAATTGCTGGCGGTATTATTGGTGATCCAAATGTGGGTGGTGGCTTGCTTAATCCAATTACAAACGTAATTGGCGGTCTCACAAGTATTATTGGCGGTGATGATGGTGGTAGTCCACTTGATCTGATCACGGGTGTCATTGGTGGTATCGGCGGCGGTGATGGTGGTAGCCCACTTGATCTCATCACTGGCATCATTGGTGGTATCGGCGGTGGTGATGGTGGTAGTCCACTTGATCTGATCACGGGCATTATTGGCGGTATCGGCGGCGGTGATGGCGGCAGCCCACTTGATCTAGTCACTGGCATCATTGGTGGTATCGGCGGTGGTGATGGCGGCAGCCCACTTGATATCTTAACAGGCATCATTGGTGGCATTACTGGTGGTGATCTTGGCAATAACCCTGTAACAGGTGTGATTCAAACAGGTATTGATATCCTTCAAGGCGTGGAAAGTCTGAAAACTGATCTTATCAATACAGGCATTAACACCGTTGCTGACGCAATCACTGGTGTATTCCCTCAAGCTGAACATCCTGTCAGCGATCTCGCAAATCTTGGTACACTCACCTTCGAAACTTCCCGTGATACAGTCAACGGCACCCTTGAAGCGATCTCTGATCTCGCAGGTGCTGACTTCAGTGGTGCGCTTGGCAATGCAACGGGTGTAATGGGTACACTTATCAATAATGGTTCAACTGCCGCAGATATCATCCAGCATATCGTGGGTGATGATCTTCTTGGCGGCGGTATCCTTGGAAGCATCGGTGGCATTGGAGGCGACGGTAGTCCGCTTGATCTAATCACTGGCATTATTGGTGGTGGTATCGGTGGCGGTGATGGCGGCGTATTAGCTCCTATCACAGGTATTCTCAGTGGAGATGTTGTCGGTAACCTTACAGGTTTACTAGCAATCAACGTCGGTGATAACTGTGGTTGCACCAGCTCGAATGGTGGCGTAGACAATATTCTAGACTCTGTTCTCGGTGCCACATCTGCATCTCAAATCTTCTCAATGAGTGGAACATCAACCAACTTCACAGACAATCTATCTTTCCCAAGCTTGAACTTAAACGAACAACTCTTTGGGAATGGTAGTCTTTTCTAATCGCTTCCAAATGATAAAAACCGCTGACAGTAGTTGGCGGTTTTTTTATCATGTAATCCTTACTTTTATTGTTTCAGACTTAACAGCCCCATGACATTAATAAGTTTTATTAAAAAAACCTCATAAAGAACTTAAAAAAAGCAGTTCCGTTATTTTTTCTTAAAAAAATAAACACACCCAAACATATGATTTTTATATATAAAAATAAAAAACCTTTCAGATGAAATATTTAATTTCAAACGAATAACAAATTTAACAAATTAGTGTTTTCAGCTAAGGGACATTTTAATAAAATTATTGCAAAACACTGCAATTATTTGATTTATAATGTTAAATATAGATTATTTATTATACAAATTAGCACTTTGGCCAATATAGCGAATATGATGATTAACTAAAATAAAAATATTAATTATTAAAATACAAAGACTTACTTAATATTAAACCACATTTAACAATTAAGTGCTAATTTTCACACAGATTGACAAATTTATTGAAAAGAATAACACTAAATAAGACTAATGCGACACATATCACAAAATACACGTAATCATTAAATAATCGCATCACAACAACACAACTTTAAAAATATAGGTAAAATTATGCTCTTCAAAAGTCTTCTTTCACCCATAAAAAGTATTACCTCAAGCTTAATTGACAGTAATACCTCGTCGGCTAGCAGTTCTGCTCTAGCACCTCTTTCACTTTCAACAATTACAAATATTCTTTCCCCAACTACGGTTACAAATACAATTAGCAGTATTACCAATGATATCGACAGTAACCCTTTAAATACCGTAACCAGCATTATTGGTGGTGGTAGTGGTGGCTTATTAAGTCCAATTACTGGAATCATTGGTGGTGATAGTGGTCTATTAAGCCCAATTACTGGCATTATTGGTGGCATCAGCGGTGGTGGTGACGGTGGTCTATTAAGTCCAATCACTGGAATCATTGGCGGTATTGGTAGCGGTGATATTGGTCTACTTGATCCAATCACGGGCATTATTGGCGGTATTGCTGGTGGTGACGGTGGTCCTCTCGGTCCAATCACTGGAATTATCGGTGGCATTACGGGTGGTGATATTGGCAATAACCCTGTAACAGGTGTGATTCAAACAGGTATTGATATCCTTCAAGGCGTGGAAAGCCTGAAAACTGATCTTATCAATACAGGTATTAACACCGTTGCTGACGCAATCACTGGTGTATTCCCTCAAGCTGAACATCCTGTCAGCGATCTCGCAAATCTTGGTACACTCACCTTCGAAACTTCCCGTGATACAGTCAATGGCACCCTTGAAGCGATCTCTGATCTCGCAGGTGCTAATTTCGGTGGTGCGCTTGGCAATGCAACGGGTGTAATTGGTACACTTATCAATAATGGTTCAACTGCCGCAGATATTATCCAACATATCGTGGGTGATGATCTTTTGGGTGGCGGTATCCTTGAAAGCATCGGTGGTGGCATTGGTGGCGATGGTAGTCCGCTTGATCTGATTACTGGCATCATTGGTGGTATCGGCGGCATTGGTGGTGATGGTAGTCCACTTGATCTGATCACTGGCATCATTGGTGGTATCGGCGGCATTGGTGGTGATGGTAGTCCACTCGATCTGATCACAGGCATCATTGGTGGTATCAGTGGCATTGGCGGTGACGGTAACCCGCTTGATCTGATCACTGGCATCATTGGTGGTATCGGTGGCATTGGCGGTGACGGTAATCCGCTTGATCTGATCACTGGCATCATTGGTGGTATCGGCGGTGGTGATGGCGGTAGTCCACTTGATATCTTAACAGGCATCATTGGTGGCATTACTGGTGGTGATCTTGGTAATAACCCTGTAACAGGTGTGATTCAAACAGGTATTGATATCCTTCAAGGCGTGGAAAGCCTGAAAACTGATCTTATCAATACTGGTATCAATACCGTGGCTAATGCAATCCTTGGCGTTTTCCCTCAAGGTGAACACCCTATCAGTGATCTCGCAAATCTTGGCACGCTTACCTTTGAAACTTCCCGTGATACAGTCAACGGTACCCTTGAAGCGATCTCTGATCTCGCAGGTGCTGACTTCGGTGGTGCGCTTGGCAATGCAACGGGTGTAATTGGCACACTTATCAATAATGGTTCAACTGCCTCAGATATCATCCAACATATCGTGGGTGATGATCTTCTTGGCGGCGGTATCCTTGGAAGCATCGGTGGCATTGGAGGCGACGGTAGTCCACTTGATCTAATCACTGGCATCATTGGCGGTATCGGTGGCGGTATCGGTGGCGGTGATGGTAGTCCACTCGATCTAATCACTGGCATCATTGGTGGTATCGGCGGCATTGGTGGTGATGGTAGTCCACTTGATCTGATCACTGGCATTATTGGCGGTATCGGCGGTGGTGATGGCGGCAGCCCACTTGATATCTTAACAGGCATCATTGGTGGCATTACTGGTGGTGATCTTGGCAATAACCCTGTAACAGGTGTGATTCAAACAGGTATTGATATCCTTCAAGGCGTGGAAAGCCTGAAAACTGATCTTATCAATACAGGCATTAACACCGTTGCTGATGCAATCCTTGGCGTTTTCCCTCAAGGTGAACACCCTATTAGTGATCTCGCAAATCTTGGTACGCTTACCTTTGAAACTTCTCGTGATACGGTCAACGGTACTCTTGAAGCAATCTCTGATCTCGCAGGTGCTGACTTCAGTGGTGCGTTCGGTAATGCAACAGGCGTCATCGATACACTGATCACTAATGGCTCTACTGCTGCAGATATTATCCAACATATCGTGGGTGATGATCTACTTGGTGGTGGCATGATTGGTGGTATCGGAGGCGGTAATGGTAGTCCTCTTGATTCAATTACTGAGATCATAAGTGGCTGTATAAACGGTAATGTAGGTGGCTTTATTTCTATCAATGGCGATAGCAATAGTGTTGTAGAGAACATTTTAGACTCTGTAGTTGGTGCAACCTCTTCATCGTCTCAAAGTGTCTCGGTAACTGTCTTTAATTCGAACTTTACTGAGAGCTTTAATACTCCAAGCTTAAACCTAACTGAACAGCTTTTTGAAAGTAATAACCTTTTCTAAGGCTTGCTCTCCCTATAAAAAACCGCTGACAATAGTCAGCGGTTTTTTTATTGAAGCTCAAAAAAGGGTTTTAAATACTGAATCTGCCTTCTCTATATTTTTTTATCCTTTTCATAATTAAATATTCTATTCAGCCCTGATTTATTTAAGACTAAAGTCTAATTGTGTATATTAAAAAACAAATTTAGCAACAGCTTTTATAATCAAATTAAATACCCTGCACCACCTCATAATCAAATTAAATATCCACAACTATTTAAATACCATAAAATCGGCATTGAATAAGTTCACAGGCCATGCCTCGTGCATTAATCTATTCTTTAGCGAAGGATTGCTTAAACACTTAAACGCCATATCCAAGTTTAGATGTTTAATTATGAAAATACAGCTTAAGGCTTATGCTCAGCTAATTTATATTTCTATTCTTTAAGAAATATATTTTATTTCAAATGCATGGCCTATTTTATATTTTGTTTATTTAAATGAAATGACGGTTGCTTATTCATAATTTTAAATTGTTAGGATGACATGAATGAAAGTTAATTTTTTAATTGCCAGCATATTAACGGTTATTACCAGTTCAGCAATCGCTGCTCCAAAAATCTATGGTGAGATTGATGCAAGTCTCGACTATTTACCTGAAAATAATGCAACCAAGTCTGATCGTGACGTATGGAAAGTCAACAGCAATAGCTCGTTTCTCGGCATTAAAGGTGAAGAAAAATTAACAGAACGTCTCAGTGCTATTTACCAAATCGAATGGTCATTTAATGCGGATGGTGATGGAACCGATTGGTCACAACGAGATCGTTTTATAGGACTGAAGGATCAAAAATTAGGGACTCTAAAGATCGGTAAGAACAATTCTCCGTTAAAAAAACTATCTACTGCGGTTGATAGCTTTAATAACTATGTTCGCAACACCGCAGATATTACCAGCATTATGCCAGGTGAAAACCGTATCAATAACTCAGTTGTATACGACTCCCCAAAATTCTCTATTGGAGAACAAGCAAATCTTGAATTTAGCGCACTCTTAGCAACAGGTGAAGCGCAAGGTATTAAAAGCAATCAAGGCGGTGTAACTGTTGATGGTGGTGGCTTAGGCGATGCTTGGTCAACTTCTTTGACCTATTCAGATCCCATGTTTCTCGCCGCAATTGCTTATGACAAAGCCATTCCAAGCAATCTCCTCGGTCGAGGTTTTCTCAATGCATCAGACACCCATATAGATATAGACAAAGTTTTTGCTGCCGCCAATACGTTGCGATTAACTGCACGTATCAAACCCGTGGAAGCTTTATCCCTCAAAGCATTGATTCAAAAATCTGAAATTGAGGAAGCCAAAGGCAATCCACTAAGTGCAGCCAACATTGATGACTCTATCGGCTGGCTGATCGGTGCAGAATATCGCATTCCAGACCATGACAAATGGAATATTAAGGCGCAATACAGCCAAAATACCACAAGCTTTAAGAACAATGATGCAGACTATGATGCCCAGCAAATCATGGCAGGTGTAGATTACTCTTTTAACAAACAAGTTAAAGCTTATGGGTACACCGGTTATGCAACATTTAAACAAGCGGATGCGAAAGACAAACAACCTGTCGTCGGAACTGGTCTTGAGTTTAAATTTTAAATAAAACCACTTCAGTTAAAATATTAAAAGCCAGAATATCTATTATTCTGGCTTTTTTATAAACAGTTTTAAAATACAAAATCTATAAACAAAACGTTTAAATCCAGAATTCGACTTTTAAAAAACAAATAAAAAAAGCATCCTGCACCCCCCAAAAAATAAATTAAAAGCTCCCTATATTGTTTTAATGCCCTCCATTAAAC
>NZ_OVCN01000047.1 GCF_900406815.1 Acinetobacter haemolyticus | reverse complement strand
CAAATAACCGTAAAGGTAAACCCTGTTCATCCAGCCAGTAGGCTTTCATCCCCGTTTCAAGACGTAACAGCCCTTTCAGCCAGTCCTGTAAACGTTGTTCCTGCATGACTGCAACGACACGCTGAGCGCATTTATCATTTTTATTTGCCAGCAGTATTTGTTCTTTTAGCTGCTTATGAAATTCAACAGACTTGCCGTAAAGCTTACGTGCCAAGCGTTTGCAACGTTCTGAACCCCAATAGACTGTATTCTCATAGCATCTAACTTTGGTTGATTTACGGATGTGCTTACTTGTAACATTACGCATAAAATCAAGGACTTTGTTCACCTGATCTTCATTGGCCATACGTGCAGAATATGTGACATCGAGCGAGACAATAACGGCATTCTCTATATCTAACATCTCTGACAATTTAGGATTGAACATGTAGAGAT
>NZ_OVCN01000049.1 GCF_900406815.1 Acinetobacter haemolyticus | reverse complement strand
AAATTCAAAAAACCGATCGAACTCATAAAAACATACTGTTTCCTCTATGCTGTACTTTTGCGTACTATAGCCCCATGAAATGATTTTAGCCGACTTGAACTGCTTAGAATTTGGAGATTTGCATGTTAGATCAAAATATTAAAACTCAATTAAAAGCTTATTTAGAACGTTTAGAAAGTCCAATCGAGTTGGTAGCTGCTTTAGATGATTCAGACAAAGCTGCAAAAGTAAAAGAACTCGTGACAGAAATTGCTGAACTCTCTGATCAAGTTACGGCGCGTTTTGACGGTTCAAACGCTCGCCGTCCGAGTTTTGGTGTTGCCAAAGCAGGTGAACAACCTCGTGTGTTCTTTGCGGGTTTACCGATGGGACATGAGTTTACTTCTTTGATCTTGGCTTTGTTACAAGTCTCAGGTTATGCCCCTAAAGT
>NZ_OVCN01000058.1 GCF_900406815.1 Acinetobacter haemolyticus | reverse complement strand
CTTTTTGCCCAGCTGGCTCAGCGCTTGACGCAGCAGTGCGGAAGCGTCTTCCTCCGGCTGCTCCTCCACCAACGCGTCGACCACCGGCCGCGCCGAACGCTCCTGGAAACCCAGCCCCACCAACGCCTCGACCACCTGCTCAGAAATGAGCGACGAGCCCTTGTTCGCCCCGGTTGCCTCTGCAGCGGCCGGCGCATCGCCCGCCGGGACAAACGCCTCCACCTTGTCTTTGAGCTCGAGAGCGATCCGTTCCGCCATCTTCTTGCCCACACCCGGAATGGACTGGATCGTCTTCGCATCTCCGGCTGCGATGTGGGAGGACAGCTCGCCTGGGTCAAACACGGACAACGAGGCGAGCGCTAATTTTGGCCCCAGTCCGGAGACGTTCTGCAG
>NZ_OVCN01000050.1 GCF_900406815.1 Acinetobacter haemolyticus | reverse complement strand
ATATAGAAACGGTAAAGTAGCACGATCAACACCCTGGCGACATCTACCTACCCCGTTCGCTCCACAACACCGACCTGAAATTGATATTCAAACAGGGTCCGCCACGCAAGACCCCAAACCGAAAACTGCGTCTGGCGCGTCGGCTCCGTCTGATAATTAAATGAAACAACCGGGAGCTGACATCCTGCCTCGTTTTTTTTTTTCAAGCAGAAGACGGCATACGAGATGCTCAGGAGTCTCGTGGGCTCGGCGATTACCCGCCTGGAGCATATCTGCGGCTGGTATAATACGGCGCTGAAAGCGGCGGTTTGCCCGGCGAATGAGCAATAAAAAAGCCCGATGACGTTAACCATCGGGCTTTTATGCGTGAGGCTCCGGACCTAATCAGACTTCAAGGTAGTTGAGGATCCCGTCCGCCGCTTTACGGC
>NZ_OVCN01000051.1 GCF_900406815.1 Acinetobacter haemolyticus | reverse complement strand
ATCATACAGTACATTCAGGTTATAAAACCAGCATGTCCTTGCAATAGTTTCAGTATGGTATTAGCATTGATGCGTTAGATAATGGCATTCTCACTCCAGCCAGTGCCACCAACTCAGGGCTGGAAAGTAAAAAACCGACGCAAAGTCGGTTTTTTTACGTCCTGATTCAGACCTCTTTTCAAATGAATAGCCAACTCAAAATTCACACCTATTACCTTCCTCTGCACTTACACATTCGTTAAGTCATATATGTTTTTGACTTATCCGCTTCGAAGAGAGACACTACCTGCAACAATCAGGAGCGCAATATGTCATTTCTGTTACCCATCCAATTGTTCAAAATTCTTGCTGATGAAACCCGTCTGGGCATCGTTTTACTGCTCAGCGAACTGGGAGAGTTATGCGTCTGCGATCTCTGCACTGC
>NZ_OVCN01000052.1 GCF_900406815.1 Acinetobacter haemolyticus | reverse complement strand
CTGAGTTAGTGTCTAACTTGGCAATGATTTCTTCCAAAGTCATGCGACCTTGACCGATATGTTGCTCATCTTGGAACACCATTGGCACAGCCAGGATTTTGCGTTGCTCCACTTCATCTTGGAAGAACGCACCATCAATCATGGTCGTGGTGGTATTTGGGTTATAGATCGCAATCAAGTTCAAGGCTTGAACCACATCTGGGCAGTTATGACAGCTCAATGAAATAAACACATCAAAGTTGGCTTTAAGATTTAAGCCTTTAATTTGATTTAAAACTTCATCAGAGACTTTAGGGGCATAACCTGAGACTTGTAACAAAGCCAAGATCAAAGAAGTAAACTCATGTCCCATCGGTAAACCCGCAAAGAACACACGAGGTTGTTCACCTGCTTTGGCAACACCAAAACTCGGAC
>NZ_OVCN01000053.1 GCF_900406815.1 Acinetobacter haemolyticus | reverse complement strand
GCAAAGACCCCGTAAGCGTGTATTTTTGTGAGCTGTTTCGCGTTATCACCGTGATATGACACTCACTTTAAACATAAAATTAACATTAGATCTAAATCTTAGTATTCATCCCGCGTATTGTTACCTAATATCGATGAGTCCCGATACAGATTCGTCGTATCATAGACTGACTAAAGGCCGTAGAGCCTGAACAACACAGACAGGTACAGGAAGAAAAAAACATGGTAGATCAGGTAAAAGTCGTTGCCGATGATCAGGCTCCGGCTGAACAGTCGCTACGGCGCAATCTCACAAACCGACATATTCAGCTTATTGCCATTGGCGGTGCCATTGGTACGGGGTTGTTTATGGGGTCTGGCAAAACGATTAGCCTTGCCGGGCCGTCGATCATTTTCGTTTATATG
>NZ_OVCN01000054.1 GCF_900406815.1 Acinetobacter haemolyticus | reverse complement strand
GGTAAATGGAGAAAAAAAACGGTTCCAGACATGATACAAAGGTATATCGTGGTTACCAGGCACCACAAGATAAGGAATATTGAGGCTATCTAAATACTGTCGACATTTAAAAAATTGTTCATATTTGGCGCGTTGAGTAATATCGCCGCTCACAACAATCACTTCAGGCTGTTGCTGAATACAAAAATCTCTTATTGCCTCTAAACACTCTTTTTTTTCTGTCCCAAAGTGTAAATCAGACAGATGTAGTAACATTCGGCACCATAATATTTAAAGCATTTTTTTCTACAGTGAAATTTAAAGGAGGTTTCATCTCTATGATTTCTCCATCTAAGGCCACTGTGAGTTTGGTTTTCTTTGCACATTCAACAATGACATGATCAGCACAAAAACTATATAC
>NZ_OVCN01000057.1 GCF_900406815.1 Acinetobacter haemolyticus | reverse complement strand
CTCAGCTTGAGCGCCTCCATCTGGCTCACCGCACGCTTGGCCACCAGCGGGCGAACCAGGTCGAGCTGGCTCTGCGCCAGGTGAATCTGCCGCTGGATCGCCTGGGTGCCCTCCACCAGTTTGTCGCGGCGCGACTTGAACAGCTCGCGTTCGGAACGCGCCAGCGGCCCCTCGGGATCGACGTCCGGCGGGAACTCGATGCTCTTCTTGCCTAGCACCTCGGCGTCGAGCCGGGCAATGGCCGCGCGCAGCACGCTGGCCTGGTTCGCCGACTCCTGGAAGTTGGTGAGGAAGCGCGTCTGGTCGAGGCGCACCAGCGGCTGGCCGACTTCCACCAGGTCGCCCTCCTTCACCAGCAGGCGGTCGAGGATGCCGCCCTCCAGGCTCTGGATCTTC
>NZ_OVCN01000061.1 GCF_900406815.1 Acinetobacter haemolyticus | reverse complement strand
CCAATCCTCTCTTTAATGGAACAGTTTAATGCTGATTCACGCGCTGAAAAGGTTAATTTAAGTATTGGTTTGTACTACAACGAAGATAGCATCGTTCCACAGCTCGATACCATTATCGAAGCGCAGAAACGCATTGCACCTAAAAATGATAAAACTAAACTTTATCTTCCAATGGAAGGTTTTAAACCTTACCGTGATGCGATTCAGGCGTTGTTGTTTGGTGCAAATAGCCCTGCAATTCAACAAGGTCGTGTTGCAACCATTCAGACACTGGGTGGTTCAGGTGCATTAAAAGTGGGTGCAGATTTCTTAAAAACCTATTTCCCAAATTCAGAAGTCTGGGTGAGCCAACCAACGTGGGATAACCATGTTGCGATCTTCAACGGTGC
>NZ_OVCN01000063.1 GCF_900406815.1 Acinetobacter haemolyticus | reverse complement strand
TTACCACGGTGTGGCCGATGACTGGGGTGAAGTCGTAACAAGGTAGCCGTAGGGGAACCTGCGGCTGGATCACCTCCTTAACGAAAGATTGGTGACTGGTAAGAATCCACAACAAGTTGTTCTTCGAGATATGTCTTTAAAGATTTAGAGTTAAGCCTTTAAGAAAAAACGAGACTCAAACACTACGCACAGCGGAGCTGTTTGTCTTGCAAAACTTTTAAAGCGTTGCTTTAAAACTTTCTCAGGGTCTGTAGCTCAGTTGGTTAGAGCACACGCTTGATAAGCGTGGGGTCACAAGTTCAAGTCTTGTCAGACCCACCACTACTGACGAAGTGATGAATAATCACAAGCTGCCAGAAGAGAAGATATA
>NZ_OVCN01000064.1 GCF_900406815.1 Acinetobacter haemolyticus | reverse complement strand
CACATGGCAAGTGCCACACTACCATCAGCGCGAAGAGGTTTCACTTCTGAGTTCGGGAAGGGATCAGGTGGTTCACTCTTGCTATTGTCGCCAGCAAACTGTTTATGGATACTTGCTTTGGTCTTATCTATGCCAAGGCGTTTTCCAAATCTTGCGCTTATGCAAAGCAGTGCTTTACATATAGCTCATTAACGGATTAGTTAATTGGGTCTGTAATTGTAACTAGTTTTAACACTAAATCAAGTTATGTATTGAATTTATCTTGCATACAACAACTGTTTGGGTGTTGTATAGTCAAGCCTCACGAGCAATTAGTATTGGTCAGCTTCACACGTCACCGTGCTTCCACACCCAACCT
>NZ_OVCN01000065.1 GCF_900406815.1 Acinetobacter haemolyticus | reverse complement strand
TGCGATCATTCACCATAATCTCGCCACGATTACTCAGTTCAACAGCACTGTCTTTCAAGAAATCAGTATTTGGCAATAAACCAATCTGAACAAAGATCCCCGCAAGCTCAACCACATGTTCTTCATCTGTGGCACGATCTTTATACTTCAAGCCCGTGACTTGTGAACCATCACCCAGCACTTCAGTGCTCAATGCATTCATGATTACCGTCGTATTGGATAAGCTGTTTAACTTATCTTGCAATACTTGATCAGCTCGAAGTTTGGTATCAAACTCAACCA
>NZ_OVCN01000066.1 GCF_900406815.1 Acinetobacter haemolyticus | reverse complement strand
TTACCACGGTGTGGCCGATGACTGGGGTGAAGTCGTAACAAGGTAGCCGTAGGGGAACCTGCGGCTGGATCACCTCCTTAACGAAAGATTGGTGACTGGTAAGAATCCACAACAAGTTGTTCTTCGAAGATGTATCTGAGGGTCTGTAGCTCAGTTGGTTAGAGCACACGCTTGATAAGCGTGGGGTCACAAGTTCAAGTCTTGTCAGACCCACCACTACTGACGAAGTGATGAATAATCACAAGCTGCCAGAAGAGAAGATATA
>NZ_OVCN01000069.1 GCF_900406815.1 Acinetobacter haemolyticus | reverse complement strand
CACGGTGACGTGTGAAGCTGACCAATACTAATTGCTCGTGAGGCTTGACTATACAACACCCAAACAGTTGTTGTATGCAAGATAAATTCAATACATAACTTGATTTAGTGTCAAAACTAGTTACAATTACAGACCCAATTAACTAATCCGTTAATGAGCTATATGTAAAGCACTGCTTTGCATAAGCGCAAGATTTGGAAAACGCCTTGGCATATATAAGACCAAAGCAAGTATCCATAAACAGTTTGCTGGCG
>NZ_OVCN01000071.1 GCF_900406815.1 Acinetobacter haemolyticus | reverse complement strand
AAAAAAAACAAAAAAAAAAAAAAAAAAAAAAAAAAAAAAAAAAAAAAAAAAAAAAAAAAAAAAAAAAAAAAAAAAAAAAAAAAAAAAAAAAAAAAAAAAAAAAAAAAAAAAAAAAAAAAAAAAAAAACAAAAAAAAAAAAAAAAAAAAAAAAAAAAAAAAAAAAAAAAAAAAAAAAAAAAAAAAAAAAAAAAAAAAAAAAAAAAAAAAAAAAAAAAAAAAAAAAAAAAAAAAAAAAAAAAAAAAAA
>NZ_OVCN01000073.1 GCF_900406815.1 Acinetobacter haemolyticus | reverse complement strand
CCCCCCCCCCCCCCCCCCCCCCCCCCCCCCCCCCCCCCCCCCCCCCCCCCCCCCCCCCCCCCCCCCCCCCCCCCCCCCCCCCCCCCCCCCCCCCCCCCCCCCCCCCCCCCCCCCCCCCCCCCCCCCCC
>NZ_OVCN01000074.1 GCF_900406815.1 Acinetobacter haemolyticus | reverse complement strand
AAAAAAAAAAAAAAAAAAAAAAAAAAAAAAAAAAAAAAAAAAAAAAAAAAAAAAAAAAAAAAAAAAAAAAAAAAAAAAAAAAAAAAAAAAAAAAAAAAAAAAAAAAAAAAAAAAAAAAAAAAAAAAAA
>NZ_OVCN01000075.1 GCF_900406815.1 Acinetobacter haemolyticus | reverse complement strand
AGGTTCAGGTTCAGGTTCAGGTTCAGGTTCAGGTTCAGGTTCAGGTTCAGGTTCAGGTTCAGGTTCAGGTTCAGGTTCAGGTTCAGGTTCAGGTTCAGGTTCAGGTTCAGGTTCAGGTTCAGGTTCAG